>NZ_JAHLEB010000049.1 GCF_018861735.1 Clostridium lacusfryxellense
TAAAAAACTAATAGCCAAGGTATTTCTTAGCAACAAACCAAACTCTGCATGAGTAAATAGCCTTATAAAATGCTCAAAGCCTACCCATGGACTTTTTAGTATTCCCAAAAACGGTGAATAATCTTGAAAAGCAATTACTAATCCATACATAGGGTAATATTTAAAAACTATAAAGAATAGAATTCCTGGTAAAGCTAAAAGGTATAAAAATCTATCTCTTCTAATAGCAGATAATACTTTTTTCATTTTCATTTTGCTCTTTCGTGGCTGTTTACTATTAATAATCTTATTTGATGAAGTGAGTTGTTTAGTCTTCATACTTATCCCCCTTTTATTAAATTCTTTCTAACATCCTTATTATACTTTTTAAAATAACATTCTGTATATAACACTCTTTTGCTCAAGGAACCCAATCATAGTAACGGTTTACATCCACTTTTTAAATTGGTGCAAAAGAGTTTCATCTTATAACAAGATAAAAATTACATATCTAATATCACAAAATCATCTTAATATTAGTGACTTTTAATTTTTCAATATATATCTGTAATCGAATAACAGATATATATTGAAGCACTTTGTAAACTGATGTATACTAAAAATATAAAACACACAATTAAGTCCATTTATTGTGAGGAGGATCTTCTGGTGAAACATACTATTGCTAAATTTAACAACAAATTAAAACATACAATTACGAGCAAATTTTTTCGTAATTATTTAATATTATTTATAGTGGTTTCTATATTTCCTCTATTTATAGTATCTACTAGCACCTATTATATAGGAATTGCTCAAATTGAAAAGGAGGTAAACAAAACCCACAAACTTCAGCTCGATCATGTTTTTCAAAACATGGATAAGCAGCTAAATCAGTTAGAAAGTAATTTCAACCGCTGGTCCTTTTATGATGCTTTTAATGATGAATTTAAAAAAACAAACTTAAGTTTGAATTTCCCTGTTACACAATCACTGTACAATCTGTTTGATCTTTTAAAAAGTTTTTCACCTCTAATAGAAAATGTGACATTATATTTAGATAATCAACAAGCATTATTAAGTAACAAAGGAATATATTATCTTGATGGAAATTCAAACCAAAAATATTATAATGATCTTCTTAAGAATACCTCAACTATTTTCTGGACTAATAACCTTTCAGCCATTAAAGATAATAATGAGATTGCTATGTCACTTGTTCAAAAGATACCAGGTGGTACCTCACAGCCATATGGTTTTTTTTATGTGACGTTAAACCAAGACCATATAAAAACCATGGTTGAAGAATTAAATCCTGATAAGCAAGGTGCAGCTTTTATTTTAAATTCAACTGGTAAATGGCTAACTAATGAAAATGATATTAATAAGCTCACGAATAGTTTGGATGAATCCCTTAGGTCAGAAGTTATAAAAATTGATGATGGCTCTGGTTCTTTTGCCTTCAGCTTTAAAAACAAGAAATATGCCGTAACATATGGAACTTTTGATAGAACTGGGTGGAAATTTGTTGTTGCCACTCCTCTGTCTAAACTTACAGCACCTGCTACACTGTTATCTCGAACTATTATTTATATAAGTTTATTTGTATTAACATTGGCTCTTCTATTATCCTGGTTTGCTTCTAACCGCTTGTACAAACCTATTAAAAGACTTGTATCAATGTTTGCAGGAAAAAATGAAATGGATACTTTTAATGCAAATATGAATGAAATTAACTTTTTAGAAAACAGTTGGATAAATTTAAGTGATGAAAGGCTAGCGTTGGTAGATAAAGTAGAGAAAAGCAGCGATTCCTTAAGGGAAGGTTTTATGTTACAACTTGTGCAAGGCCACCTTTATTTTATCTCTGAAAAAGAATTGAAAGACCAAATGTCACAGTACTTCTGGGATGTAGAGGGTAAATATTTTTCTCTTCTTCTAGTTAGCGTGGAAATTAATAAGCAACCTAAAAGTAAATTTGCGTTTGGTGATGAACACCTACTAACCTTTGCAGTAGCTAACATTTTGAAAGATTTGTGCCGTGACAAGTGGGGACAGTCAGTAATTGTAAATTTTCATAACCTTACAGTTGCTGTGATTTTGCCCTCTACTTCAACTGATGATGTCTCTATTGTAAAAAGTAAATCCATAAATTTATCTAACATTATAGTGACCTCACTCACTAAATTCCTACAAGTTAATGTATTTGTAGGAATTGGAAAAACAGTATCTACCCTAAAAGAGATTAGTACATCATTAGATGAAACATTGAAAGGGCTACGTTACCCTAATCTTGATAAACAAGACCAAGTAATAATTATGGATAATTTGATACCACAGGGTAATTATCAATCCAACTATCCATTCTCTATCGAAAATAGCATATTACAATCCATTGGAATGGGTATGAAAAATGAAACTCTTGAATTTATTAAGGATTTTATGATAAAACTAAAATCCAATATGGATGAAGAATTTTTGTTTCGCCAAGGAATGTTACAACTTCTAGGAAGGATATTAGAGACCTTTTTAAAATCAGGGTTAAATATGAAATCTATATACAAAGGCTCCAACCTATATGAGCAACTATCTAATTTAAATAATTCAGATGAAATACTAAACTGGTTTGATAAAACGCTTATATCCCCCTATTCCCAGGAAATTGACAAAACTAAAGAAAACCATATTGAACATTTAATTGAAAATGTGTTAGAGACAATAAATTGTGAATATAGGCAGCCTATTTCTTTGGATTTCTGTGCAAATTCACAAGGCGTAACATCATACACTTTAAGCAAGATGTTTAAGAAATTCACTGGTGTTAATTTCATTGATTATCTTACACAAGTACGAATGAAACATGCAAAGGACCTTCTTTCGAAAAACAATCTTAAAGTTAGCGATATTGCTGAGAAGGTTGGCTATCAACCTGGATATTTTGTGAGAACATTTAAGAAACTTGAAGGCATGACACCTGGACAATATCAAGAGTTACATTCGAAGGAAAAGTAATATGCAAAAAAATACAAGCTAAGCATTACTAGTTAATGCTTAGCTTGTATTTTTTTATAGTATCTATTCAACAATTTATAAATATGATTCATATAACTATTATGTTCCTTAATCAGTAATAAATATCCTGCTTCATCAGATTTCAAAGATTGAAATTCTGTCCAACTTGTTTCATTTGGTTCATAACCAACGGGTAGTACATGATTCCATAAAATATCACTCTGAATGCTTGTATATTTTAACGCTCAAATTTTATTGTTTTGTTATGAATCACTCATTGCCCTTGCTCTTTCTATACTCAGTTTAGACTTAGGAATCTTTCCAGTATAAAAAAGTTCAATCTCATCTGCTAGGCAATCCCACCTTTGCTCAAATTCTATAGAATTATTTGCTCTATGTGGAGTAAGTAAAACCCTATCACTATTACGCAAAGGACTATCCGCTTCAAGTGGTTCTTCCTCAAATACGTCAAGAGCAAGATAGATTTCTTTTTCATTTAGCGCATCAATCATTTCTTTTTGATTAACCATCTTACCCCTAGCAATATTTACAAAAAGAGCGTCCTTATTCATAATTTCAAATTGCTCTTTGCCAATCATATGATAAGTGCTTGAATTATAGCCTCCCGAGAGAACTATTATTTCACATTCAGCAAAAATTCGATTTAGGCTTATATTTTTAACGCATAAATTTAGTTCATCATCTTTTGAAAGATGATTTGAATGTACAAAAATATCGTTTGTAAAACATTTCAACAAATTTACTATCTCTTTTCCTATAAGCCCTAAACCAATAACCCCAACTTTGCGATCACTTAAGTTTCTACTTCTTCCATATTTGAATCTAGGCCAATCTTCTCCACTTTTCATGTAATGGCTATAATTATGAATATACATAAGTGAGCTTAATATAAGCCCAAGCGCATACTCTGCCATAGGCCTAGGCCTTGATGCTCCAGTATGTATGACAGTTAATCCTTTTTTTATTGCATATTCATCATCAATATTCTGCCTTGTTCCACCATAAGTTGTTCCAACAATTTTTAATTCTTTTGAACTATCCATAACTTGTTTGGTTATAAGCTTATGTGGTGTATATGGAACTATAATGCCTTCTTTACCAACCGCATTATCCATAACTGATTTTATATCAGTTTTCTCAATTTCAATAATATTAATATATTTTTGCATTCTCTGTTTTGATTTTTCATCTGTAATTTTACACATAAATAAAAATTCTGGTTTCATATAAACCTCCTCTTATAAGCATTTTAGACTTATTGTTATTTTAATCAGCAATCCTAGAAAAATCATTATTCTCTATCTTATAATCAACACCATTAATTGTATCCTTAACTATAATATTGTCATCATTATTAATCTGTATTGAATATCCGCATTGTTTCTCTGATGATTCTAAAGCAAAAGTGTTATTTTCTGATATTTTCATGCTAAAATCTTTAATGTTTTCAGTATCATCTATAGCTATAGCATGAACCAATAGGTGATTAGTCTTATACTCTCTACTTGTATAATTATAAATGATAGCACTTCCTTCCGCTCCTTGTCCTAGTTGGTGCGGTTGTGGATGATAACAATCATGTACATATCCCCAATCAAATGATAAATCACACTCATTCTTTTTTCCATCACTTTTAGACATAGCCAGAAATAATTTCATTGCTACATTGTTTCTTGAAAATTCATGTTTATCATTAGTAATTCTATTTGTCTTTAATTTTCCGTCTCTATTATTTAAAACGAAATGTGTTTTAACTTTTACTGGTTCACTAGCCTCAATTCTATCAATTATAAACAATATATTTGGAAATGCCGTGATCCAGGTTCTTTCCGCTTTTTTAATTGGTTCACCATAAACCTCTGCTGCATCTGATATAATAACTGAAATTCCATCAAGCTCTTTAACCAACAGTTTTTTATTCATCGGCTTTACAAGTCTGAAAATATTACTTATTACAGACTTTTGATTTAAGGTTATATTTTCATCATTTTTAGTCATCTCAAAGCTCCAAGTATTGTGGCAAACCGTTGAAGCAGCAAATGCTTGACTCTTAAGTCTATAGCAACAGTGACCAGGATCTACAAAAAAGCGTTCTTTTAAATGTGATAACATAAAGCTGTTTTGATCATTGTGCCTATGACCAGCTATATTATTAGTTACATATCCGCCTTGTACTCCGAGAACCGTCTTAGGTTCTTCCCATCTATCTCTTGAAATAATACTTCCTGTCTCAAATGAACTTGTTAATGGAAGTTTTGCATTTTCAGGAGATAGGCCTTCACAAGCCTTATCATATAATAATATACTTAAAAATTGGAAATCATTAAAGAATCCAAATGTACTACGGTCATTTGGTCCAAGTATAGCATCTTTATAAGTTACATCAAATAGCCATCTTGCAAGTCCCGCTTCCTTAGGGTACCTATTCTTCATCCGAGCTGCTATCTGTAAAAGTACATCTCCTGATGGCCTGTATATAGATGCACTGTCTCCAAAGTTGATTGTTCTTGGATAACTTTTTTCTCCCCACCCGGCTAGAGGTTTCATATACATAAAACTTGTGGCCTGCCATGGTATACACTTTGTGTAACAGCTTAAATTTAATCTATCCTCAAGTTTCGGATTATATCTAATTAGCATTTCATTTAAAAAACTTAGATTTAAGGTAGCATAGTTTGAATACTGAATGGATTCACCATAGCTGTCTTCATTATATAGTGAAGCTGCAATATGACTATACTCAATTGCTTTATCTATTGCTTCATTATCATTAAGATAAACTGATGCTGTTCCAAACCCATTTAATAAAACCATAAACCAGTTATTTATTTCATCTTTATTGGCAACTACGCTGTCAACAAATCTACGACATGGCTCTTGACATTTTACCTTTAATATCTCTTTAAAATTAATTAATTCCTCTGCTGTGAATAAATGAGGACATAAATCAATTGCCATTATCACTCCTACTCCCACATGAGTAGTTTCAAGCATTCCTACTGGAGGATTGGACTCGCCTCGAAACCATGGACCTCTCCACTCTGCAACTGGCTTATCGCATATCTCAAGTACAGCATTCCTAATCCATTTCCCTAAAGATTCTGATGGATTTATAAGCTGAACAAATGCTGCATCACTAAGTCGCTCCCATACTATATGCCACCATTCATTTGTATCTTCTGGTTGCACTATTCCAGGATATTTAGTGTTACTCATAGTACGACTTTGCATTGACTCCCATAAATCAGATACCTTATTATTCCCTTGTGATATAGATTTTTTAACCCTTTTAATATCTTCATCTTTAATTATAAAACTCACATTAAACCTCCACCTAAAATATTATTATCTGTTTTAATAGGTTATATATTCTTAATATCAGTGCCATAAACTTCAAGTTCTATTAATGCCGCAAAAATCCCTGGTTCGTCCGCTATCTTAAAATCCATTAATTTAATCCAGGTAATTCTTTTCTTATCAAACTCAATATATTGGGCGTCCCCTGTCTTTATCGTTTGTGCGTCCTTTCTCGTTCCGTCTGAAAATACTATTGTTAAAGCTTTCCAATAAGTATCATGTGGATAATCTGCCCTTAAGTATAAAGCGATTTTGTCCACTTCTACCTCTCTCCCAAAATCAACCATAATCTCTGCATCTTCTTTCTTCCCAATCCCCCAAGATTCATATGGGAAGTAGCCATGACCATTAGTAGCTGTTTGTCCATCAATTGTATTTCTAGCAGCAAAAACTCCCCTATTATGGGTTTCAATATTTGCTGTTGCATGAGGGTAATATGTGGTTTCTCCACGTTGATCCATAACATTATTTGCAAGGTTTCTATAACCGTAAATTTCCTCTTCACTAGCAATACGCATTTTAATTGTATGCTTGCTTCCCTTAAAAGTTTCTGAAGAATATGGTACAGCATCATCATCAAAAAGTATCTTGTATTCTAAAGATCTTGTAGGCAAATATATTAAGGATTTAGACATTTCATCATCTATATTAATTACAAAATATTTATTTTCAGATAAATTAGTAAAACAAATTTTATCACCTAATTTATATTCTTCTAAATGCACAAGTGAAATTTCCTCAATACCTGAAATTTTACTTATCGTGGTATTAATTTCATCTTTAACTTCTATTGATATTTCCTTAGTATTCAAAGCTGATAAATCTTTATCAGCTTTATTAAATTGAGATTCCATTTTTTTGCCTCCATTTTATAATATTAGGCCTACATCTACTATTCCCTTAAGGTAGTAAATGCAAGCCCATTTTTCATGTGAGAGAAGGGGTTAAACTCTCAAATCATCCCTTTTAATTCTTTATAATTATTGTTTATCTTAGAAATATCCACCTTTTTCAACTACTTGAGTTGGAGTGAGTCCTTCAAGAATCATATCCCTAATTTCCTTTTCATTCTCTTTTATATATTCTGCCTTTAATAAAACATCATAAGCGATTTTTCTTGGAACAACTATAACTCCATCCATATCACCAAAAAGAAGATCTCCAGGATATATAAACACATTACCTATCATTATTGGCATTTGATAACCTATCATTCTGAATCTTCCAAGCATACCATTAGATGATTTGTATTTACAAAATACTGGGAAATCCTGATCTAAAATCTCCTTAATATCTCGAGCTCCACCATCAACTACAGCTCCTCTGCAGCCTTTTCTCTTTGATGCCAAAGTCATAATTCCACCCCACTGGGTAGATTCATCATCGCCACTAGTATCCCAAACACAGATTGAATCTTCTCGTATAGCTTCTAGCATTTTTGCTCTTTGTTGCATTTCACTTTCTAAAGTGAGGTTTTTAGAACCTTTTATTGTAAAAGCAATACCTGCTACTTTCATATCATCCCTTAAAGGCATAATACTAGATGGTAATGCTTGATGTAAATAACAAAATTCTCTTAGGACATCGTTTACTGCAGCAGTAAATACCTTCTCATATCTATCACACAATTCCTTTTCTGATATAGGTAGCTCACATATAGTTAGTTTATCCCTTTGCTCTTTTAATTTATCCAAATCCATTTTTATTTACCTCCGTTTATTTATTTTTACTTGTATCTCTAATATAGTTATAATTCTACCTCAGCACGTATATTAAAACCATTAACGAATTGACGATTATTTGTGTAATCTGATTATTTTTTCTCCAAATCTACAATGCCATTTTTATAAGCCTCAACCATTGCTAGCATTAGCGGTCCAAAACTATGATGTTCATCTCTACAAGGAAGTGGTAATGTTACATATGATTTTACAGAACCTCGTTCTTCACCTTCACCTGGGCATAGACAACCTGGGCAACTAAGTTCCGTACTGAAATCCTCGTTAATGCTTATATTATTAAGACCATTAAGACCTTTTATAAAATACGGCATGTAAGTTTCCTTATCTAAAATACCAGTTCGAACACCTACGCCATAACCATAAATAATAATTGCACTACCCGAAGTTTCTTCATAAGAATATTCAAAAGGTATCTCTTGTCGCCAAAGTCCCCTTTTTGATTGATATGGTAAAAAAGCTGTAGATAAAGCTTTAAAATATCTTTCTGCTTTTCCCCTATGAACAGAATCCTTTGGAAGATACTGTACAAGTTCAATAAGACCTATATAACCCCACCCATTTCCACGCGACCAATGATCCTGTGAGTATATGCCAGGACCCATAAAGTTTTTACATTGATGTAATAAACCATTAGATTGATCTAAAAATTCTTCATACATTAGAAATGCTTGTTTTGCTGCTTCATCAATATATGTTTGCTCCTTTAATGCAATACCTGCAAATAGTAAGTATGGAGTTATGGCCGCTGCTACATCAATCCAGATAAGTCCTGCTTTTGGATTACTTGGAAGGCACATTATACCTTTGCTATCCCTTGGTGCTTTCATGATTTCATCTGCATATTCTCTAATCTCTTCCTTTACCTCTGGCATAAAACCTAGCATGAATGCATATGCTTTTGCTATTCCACCAATTTTATAACTAGGAAAATTATATTGTGGGTGGTCTATTGCCCCTGGAAAATCAGATAAAATATTCTTAACTTTATCAATTAGTTCACCTTCTTCTGATGTTTCTGCTGTTTTTACGAGTCCGTATATTGCTAGTAGTCCATAATAATGTTTAACTATTTCCTTAGATTCATAATGTTCATAAAGTTTTTGAGAAATCTTTAAAGGATTCATACTTAATAACCTCCTAACTCTATTTCAATTACTTTTTATAAGTAACCTTTATCTCATTTTATTTTACTGAAAAAGATTACTTAAACCCATATATAAAACGACTTTTTTTTGTACAATATGCTTATACTCTACTAATTAATAACTAAGTTAAATTCTGTTTCAATAGTATTTTCACAATCAAGACCAATAAAGACCTTGAACTTCCCTGGTTCAATAATCCAGTCTATTTCTTGATTGTAGAAACCTAATTCAGCATTGCCTAATACAAATTCTACTGTAACTGATTCTCCATAAGGTATTTGCACTCTTTTGAATCCTTTTAATTCAATAGCAGGCCTTAAAAGAGATGCTACACAATCCTGAATATAACATTGCAACACAGCTTCACCAGATTTTTCACCTGTATTTGTTACAAGAATTGAAGCTTTAGCTGATTCACCAATTTTAATAGAATTACTTTGTATTCTTATATTGGAAAGTTTAAAACTAGTGTATGTCAGTCCATATCCAAAATTAAATAAAGGTTTTTCTGTAATATCAATATATTTTAATTGACAAGCTCTAGCTTTTCTTTGTTGTATACTATTATAGTAAAGTGGTATTTGACCTTCTGAGCGAGGAAAAGTCACTGGAAGTCGGCCTCCAGGCTCAACCTCTCCTGTAAGAATTCTAGCTATAGCTTCTCCTCCTCCAGTTCCTGGGTGGAATACATAAAGGATTGAGGATACATATGGTAAAACTCTTGTAAGATTTAAAGGTCTACCTGCTACAATTACAAGAATTACTTTCTTACCAAGGTTGCTAAATGAAATTATTTGTTCTTCCTGTCCATCAGGTAGGTTTAAGTGAGCAATACTATTTCTCTCTCCAGATCTTAATGGGCTCTCCCCACCAAGGAAAAGCACATAATCTGAGTGCTCTGAATTATTTAATACTTCATCTGTAAACCTACTTGTATTAAATTTTATATCCGTATCAGGTAACTTCTTTTTCAAAGCATCCGATATAGAATCTACACCGTCTACTATACCATCTATTACCCATGTTCCAAAAAGTTCTTTAACAGCATCAGTAAAAGGTCCTGTAACATAAAGCTTTCTTATGTCCTTTGAAAGTGGAAGTACAGAATCCTTATTTACCAAAAGTACAGCAGCTTGTCTTGCAGCATCTACAGCTGTTTCGTAAACCTCTGGTGATATTTTATAAGATGCACTAGTTAATGATGAAATAGGTCTGTTCCAAAGGTTAAGACGTAATTTAATGGCTAATATACGAAGTACAGCATCATCAATTCTTTCCTCACTTACCTTTCCTTCTTTAACCAAAGCTTCCAAGTTTTCAACAAAACAACTGGACATCATATCCATATCTATTCCTGAATTTGCAGCAATGCCAGAAGCATCTTTTCTATCTGCTGCAAACCTATAATTGGTCAAGTGGTTTGTAGTCCCGGCATCACTTACAATGAAACCATCAAGACCACATACTTTTTTAATTAGTGTTTCTAATAAATATTTGCTGGCAGATACAGGTTCTCCATTTAAATCATGATATCCTGACATAATGCTTCCTGCTCCAGCTTTTATTGCAGCAACAAAAGGAGGGAAGTAAATGTTAAGTAAAGTATTACGAGATATTTCCACTGTATTTGCATCGCGTCCACCTTCACAAGCTCCATAACCAATAAAGTGTTTTGGACATGACAAAATGCGGTCAGAGTTTCCAAGATCTTCACGATTTCTCCCCTGTAGTCCCCAAACAGATGCTTCAGCCAGCCTTGATGAAAGATAAGTATCCTCACCAAAGCCTTCAGCAATACGTCCCCACCTTGGATCTCTTGCAATATCCATCATAGGAGTGAATGTCCAATATATACCGTTATCGCTTGCTTCCTTAGCAACTATTTTGTAAGCCTTTTCAACCATTTCGGCATTAAAGCTTGCTGCCATTCCTAGTCCTATAGGAAACATAGTCCAATGTCCGTGAATAACATCCCGGCCAAAAAGAATAGGTACACCTACACCACTGTTTAGACTGGCTTCTATAAGCTTTTTATGCGCCTGTGTGGAACTTGTATCACGTTCATATGTTAAATAGGCTCCAATTTTTCCTTCTGATGCCAGTTTAAGTAATTCCTCTTCTTTTTCAATTGATGAATCAACTAGGTTCATTTGGCCTATTTTTTCAGTCAGAGTCATTTTTGCTAGTATTTTTTTTGCCTCGTTAATATAATTCAAAATATTTCCTCCTCTTGTTTAAAAGTACTAATATATATATAATAATATTTATAATTAGAAAAGTAAATTGTTGAAAAATATGATTAGTTAGGTGATTATATGATTAATATTCCTGAGTTACTTTATATCTGGTATTACAAAGCACCAAAAATCAAAAACCATACGCCAAGAATAATTCCCGAGGGACAACAAGAGGTAGAAATTTTTTTTTCCGGTAAAGGATTTTTCGAGTATGAAGATAGTTTACTCGAAGTAGTTTCTGGAACTATTTTATGGCATACTCCTGGAGATAAAACAATATATATGAATGATTTGGAACATCCCTATGAATGCATAGTTGTAGCCTTTAAGTATGAGAATATTCGTAATATGCCACGCGTTAGTCATTGGACAGATAAATCACTATTGCAACAATTTATTAGTGATATCTTAAATGAATATCATAAGGATTGCCCTGATATGACAAAACTTGCATGCTATGTCTATGGTCAATTATACTGGCAGAGTAAAGCACCTGATAATAAGATGCCTCTTCACGAAAAAAGAAGTATAGAAATTCAAAGAGTTATAAATTTTATTGAAAAGCATTTTGCTCAAAATATTAATATTGATAATTTATCCCAGGTTGCAGATATAAGTGTACCTCACTTTCATTCACTTTTTAAAAAATTCACAGGAAATACCCCTTATCACTTTATTCAGGCAAGGCGGCTTCAGGAAGCAAAAATACTTTTAGCTTCTACAAGGCTATCCGTTAAGGAAATAACCTTAAAATCAGGGTTTCATGATGTTGGAAATTTTTGCAGGGTTTTCAAACATAATAACGGAGTTACTGCTCAGGAGTATAGGTTACGTTATACTGACAAAAGATAAAAACAAAAGAGGAAAGGTGAGCATTATATTTTAATGCTAATCTTGTCCTCTTTTCCCTCCACACGTTTCCTATCTGGAATATGCAAACCCATATAAAGCATTTAATAACTCTTCTTATAATAAAATTTTCACAACTGCCTTTTTAACAAATTGTTGTTGAGAGACTTTAATTCCAGGCATATGAGCATCCTCTGGAGCAAATAAAAGAAATGTGCCTTCATTAGCTATTAAATAATTCCCCTCACCCTCTAAGAACAGAATATCTTTTTCTTGGTTATATTCACTCTTCATTTTCATTTCATTAATAGGCGCGTATCCTAGCTTCTCTTTCCCCAAAATTATGAATTGAATATCTAAATATTTTCTGTGTGCTTCCCATTTACCTTGTTCATTATTTTTTGTTTCATACTCTGCCACGCTTACATAAATATTTTTTCCATCGATTTCATATTTACCTACTTCGAGTTTTGATAAATCTGTATTCTCAAGATATTTCAGAGCTTTTTCTATCCTTTTTGATAGACCATAATATTGTTTAGCATTACTTAATTTATCAATTATCATTTATTATTCCTCCATTTTCTTTTAACCTTTAATATCAGTGGCATAAATTATTCTTAAATGTTTATCTCTGTAGCTACATCATAAAATTCTGATTCCATAACTGCATTTTCATAAATAGTTACAAATGAACATTCAGTAAGGCAAAGTGTTGCATGCCAAACTTTTTTATTAATACATACTGCCCGATCAATCAAAAATATTTCCCATATTTCTGGTTCTTCATAAGCTGCAACACATAGCAGCGTCACGCCAGAAATGGGTTGAAAACACTCCATAGAGTTTGGGTGACAGGCGAGTCTTTTTATATTCTTTTCAATTACTTTGCTCACCGCAATTCTAAAACCAACAAGATTGAGTTCGCTTAATACAACTTGAAAATTATTCGGATTCTCCTTATCAAATCCAATTAATTTACCATATCTTTTAAAATTATCAGGATTAATATTATTAACTTTTTGCATAATAATCACTCCCTATTATTCCACTAGAATCCATTTTAAAAAAACATAGGTATAATCATTTGATTATACCTACACCAATTTTATATTAGAAGTATCCACCTTTTTCAACTACTTGAGTTGGTGTGAGCCCTTCAAGAATCATATCCCTAATTTCCTTTTCATTTTCTTTTATATATTCTGCCTTTATTAAAACATCATAAGCGATTTTTCTTGGTACAACTATAACTCCATCCATATCCCCAAATATAATATCTCCAGGATATATAAATACATTCCCTATCATTATTGGCATCTGATAACCTATCATTCTAAATCTTCCAAGCATACCATTAGATGATTTAAATTTGCAAAACACAGGAAAATCTTGATCTAAAATTTCTTTAACATCACGAGCTCCACCATCAACTACAGCTCCTCTACACCCTCTTCTCTTTGATGCCATGGTCATGATTCCACCCCATTGAGTAGTTTCCTCATCTCCACTAGTATCCCAGACGCAAACTGAATCTTCACGGATTGCTTCTAGCATTTTCGCTCTTTGTTGCATTTCATTTTCTAACGTAAGGTTTTTAGAACCTTTTATTGTGAAAGCAATGCCTGCTACTCTCATATCTTCCCTTAATGCCATAATACTTGGTGGTAATGCTTGTTGTAAATAACAAAATTCTCTTAGGACGTCGTTTACTGCTGCAGTAAACACCTTCTCGTATCTATCACATAATTCTTTTTCTGATATTGGTAGCTCACATATAGTTAGCTTGTCCCTTTGTTCCTTTAATTTATCTAAATCCATTTTTATTACCTCCGATTATTTATTTTAATAAACTCATTATTTTAATGTCTTATAGCGACTACCATAAACCCTGTCCCTTTAGACAATATAACCTATATTCTTAGTTTCTTTTTAAATCTACTATACCATTTTTATAAGCCTCAACCAGTGGCAACATGATCAATCCAAAACTGTGGTGTTCATCTGTATATGGAAGTTTTAACGTAACATACGCTTTTATAGTACCTTTTTCCTCATCTTCACCTGGGCAAAGGCACTCAGGGCAACCTAGTTCTGTACTAAAGTCTTCATTAATAGTTAAATCATTAAGTCCATTAATTCCTTTTATGAAAGATGGCATGTAAGTTTCCTTGTCTAAAATGCCCATTCGGATACCTACTCCGTAACCATATAGAATAAGTCCAGAACCAGAGGCCTCCTCGTAGGAGTATTCAAAGGGTATTTCCTGGCGCCAAAGTCCTCTACTAGATTGATATGGTAACATAGCCTTAGATAAATCTTTGAAATATCTTTCTGCTTTTTCTCTATGAATAGAATCCTTTGGAAGATACTGAACCAATTCAGCTAGTCCCAAAAATCCCCATCCATTTCCACGTGACCAATGATCTTCTGAGTATTTACCAGGGCCTACAAAGTTTTTACATTGGTGGAGCAAACCATTATCAGTATCCAAAAATTCTTCATAGATTAAAAATGTTTGTTTTGCAGCTTCATCAATATAGGATTGCTCCTTTAAGGCTGTACCTGCAAATAGTAAATATGGTGTTACGGCCATAGCTATATCAACCCATATGAGTTCTTCTTTTGGTTTATATGGATTGCACATTATACCCTTACTGTCCCTTGTTGCTTTCATCATTTCATCTGCATATTCCCTAACCTGCTCCTTAGCCTCAGGGATAAAACCTTTCATAAATGCATATGCTTTTGCTATTCCACCGATTTTATAGTTAGGAAAATTATATCGTGGATGCTCCATTTTATCTGGAAAATTAGATAGAATTTTTTTAAACTTTTCAGTTAATTCACTATCCTCTGATACCTCTGCCGTTTGTACTAGTCCATATATTGCTAGTAGTCCATAATAATTCATAATTGTTTCTTTAGATTCATAATGTTCATAAATCTTTTGAGAAATTTTTAAAGTATTCATACCAATAACCTCCATTTAATTTTTTTTAGTTTAGAATATATAGTTAACATTTTTGTTATTACAATACAGAACTTTATCGTCTCCAAATGTAAAGGTTTCTATAGCATTGCCTTCACAAATAACTAACTTTGAATCTTCAAAGTGAATTTTAGGTTTTTCTTCTCCTTTATCTAAAGGATAGATAACATAAATATATTCCATAAATAAGATGTCTTTATCCTTAGGTATAAGATTAAGCCTCTTAACTGTACCCAGCTTACCTTCGACTTTTTGATTAGGATAAATATGGTATGCTGTATGCAATCTCCCATCTTCTTCTTCAAAATTAATAGACTCATTTACAAAGAAATTCATGTAAAGGTCTGCCTTAGGTCTTCTAGCAATAACTTCATTTTTGTTAATTTCTAAATCAAGCATTCCATCTCGATTATTAAAATTGAATCCGCTTATTATTGTCCCCTCATCATCAGCCTTACGAACCCGATCTCTAACTACAAAATATCGATTATCAACAAACCAGATTTGACGAGTAAATTCCTTTAAATATGGTGCGTACGAGCGGTGTGCATCACTTGATATATAGCTAATATCCTCATTCATGTTTTTACCAACAATTTGAGCTTGATTGTTATAGGATATATGTTGAACCACTTCATCATGAAGCATACCTTTTTCTGCAAAGGTTAAGTTCTGGTTTTTATTGTCAATAGTTATAGTATTATGACTAGTGGTTTCACGATCATAATTATCATGAATTTCACCTCTATAGCAAGAATGACCTGGATCTACTATAAAATATTCACCTTTTGCAAAAATACTAAAGCTATTTTTATCAAAATGTTCATGGGACCTTGACCTACCGCCTCCACCACTTTGAAGTTGTAAAACGATGTCTTGGTCTCCACCACTTAATCCACTCCAATTGTCACGGAAAAATACAGATCCTGTATCATGGAAAACTCGACACTTAGGAAGTCCAAAAGATTCAGGACTCATTTTCAAGTTACTCTCGTCATATAATGCAAATAATAAACTGTTACATTCATGCCAAACATAATGAAGGGAATCTTTAGGTTTCGCTAAATCAGTAAGTAAATAGTGATCCATATACCATTGTGCTAATGGATTTTTATAATAATTTGCAAACAGCAATGTTTCTGGTGCTTCCATTTGAAACTGCATTGGACAATCATAGGTATTGACTGCTATTGCAACTTTTTTGTCATAATCAGGTTCCTTATACTGACCCACTTGATGATATAGTGCCCACTCAAAAGTTCTTGAAAGCCAAGGTGCATGTTCAAGTGCTTCATTACGTACTTGCTTTAATGACCATATAGCTAAGAATAGGCAATTTACGGGGTAAGCCCAGTAATGGTAAGCTTCGCCATAACTTCCATCTGATTCTATTTTAAGCATCCAAAGATTAAGTCCATGTTTGGCTAATTGAAGATCTTCCTCAACATCCATATCATCTTCTAGGACTAATAAACTCATTAACATTGCCGTACTTATAACGCACAAATGGTTCATTACCCATTTCTCCGATTGAAACATTGTTGAGTTTTTAAGCAGTGGAAGTGCCATATGCTTAAGTAAGTTCTTAATTCGTTGCCTATAAGTCTCGTCTAATAATCCATATGTCCAATCATAAACTGCTACAAGACCCATGGTTAGTTGTGCAGTTTCAAGTTCTCCTGCAAATAATGTTTGTCCATGATAGTTAAGGGTTCTTGGCCTATTGGGGTATTCTGGACCTTGCCAAAAATTTCTATCTTGTTTATCTAAGAAGTCAATATAGTCTTTAACCCCATTAATATACTTTTCTTCTCCAGTAAGTAAAGCTATCATTGCTAAATCCATAGCACGGTTTCTTGCAAAATACCAATACCCAAAGGTATCATCTTCAAAAACTAAACTTTTGTGTTCAAGAATTTTATCTGCTGTTAATTTCATCGCCTTATATACGCGAGTAAACTTAGGATTTATGACTCTATCACGTATATTTTCAATTTCTTCTTCTTTAAAAAACAGTCCTTTTGCTAACTTTTTCATTAAGCACCCTCCCCCTTCTAAGTATTAACAACGTTCATTGTAATTCGTCTAAATTACTAAATTTCACATAAATTAACTTTCTTAATGTAGAACTTTTTTAACTTCTTTATTTACCAACTGCTAAAAGATTTGGTAAAAAAGTTGATATCTCTGGAACATACGTTATAACTAAGAGAACTGAAAACATGACTATATAAAAAGGAATCATCGCTTTTGTTAGTCTTCCAACCTTAATACCTGATATAGCCGACCCAATATATAATACGCCACCTACTGGAGGTGTCAAAAGTCCCATACCAAGATTTAATATAAGTACTACTCCAAAGTGAACTAAACTAATATTCATTGTTGTAAGCACTGGAACTAAAATAGGTGTTAAAATAAGTATAATGGAACTCATACTCATAAACATACCAAGTAATAGAAGTACAATGTTTAACAAAAATAGAAGAACAAATTTATTGCTTGTTAGGGCCAATAATCCACTTGCAATCATTTTTGGTATTCCTAAAAATGTAACAACCCAACCAAATGAATAAGCAACCGAAATTAAAATCATAATAATGGATAGGGTCTTAACCGTTCTTGTTGCTATTTTATAGTATTCTTTTATGGTTATATCTTTATAAATCCAAACTGATACAATAAATGACCAAAGCACAGCAATTGCCGCTGATTCTGTAGCTGTCATAACGCCACCACTTACACCAACTACAATTATAACAATTGTCATAAGTCCAAACATGGCTGTCCAACCAGTTTTTAAAGCTCTCTTAATACTAAACTTATCACTTTTGGGATATTTTCGGGTGCGAGCAATTATATAGCTATAGACCATCAGTGCCAGTCCAAGAAAGACACCAGGCACGAGTCCAGCAAGAAACAATGCGCCTATTGATACCCCCCCCGCTGTAACCGCATAAATAACCATATTGTGACTTGGCGGTATTAACATACCTTGTATTGAGCTAGCCATTGTAAGACACGTTGAAAAGTCTTTGTCATAACCTTGGTCTGTCATCATTTTAATCTCAATTGGTCCAAGTGATGCGGTATCCGCAGCTGCTGATCCTGAAATACCACCAAAGAACATAGATGCCAAAACATTGACCATTCCAGCCCCACCATGAACCCAACCAACTAAGGCTGAAGCAAAATCTATTAAACGAGCAGAAATTCCACCTCCACTCATAATTTCACCTGCTAGGATGAAAAAGGGAACAGCCATAAACGTAAATACATTAGTTCCCGAAATCATACCTTGGAAAACAACCGAAATAGGAAGATTTAAATATAGCATAGTAATAATAGTTGCCCCACCCATAGCTATTCCGATACCCACTCTTAAAATCATAAGTATCAAAAATGCTGCAATAAGTATGATAATTCCAATTACTTCAGCTGACATTATGCTCCACCCCCATCTTCTCAATTATTAACCCTACGCTCGCTATTGCCATAAACACACCTGCAACTGGAATTGCTAGATATAGAAATCCCTCTGATATTCTAAATGTTGGCATACTAGTTGCAGCTGTAAGTTGTACTAGTTCAATGCCATAGAAAATCATATAAACGGAAAAGATAATATTTGCTACTGCTGCAAAGTACTGAAAATATTTAATTTTATCTGGAGAAACTAACGCATCCATAATTTCCATCTTAATATGTGAATCATCTCTAATGGAAAGCGAAATGCTCAGCAGTGAAAACCACACCATACAAAATAAAGCGAATTCTTCTGTTCCCTTTGGCACATGATTAAAGAAATATCTCCCTACAACCATGCTGATAATTGAAATCACTTGCAATGTTAAAAATACAACACATGAAAAATTGACGATTGAATCTATATGATCCATTAATTTAATTATTAGTGCTTTTTTATTATTCTCTTGCACAAGCTTAACCCCCTTATAAAAATTTTAACCAAAGAGTACCTACACTTATTGTAACCTAGCATTAGTGGTACTCCATGATTTCATTTTTTACTTTATTTCACTGCTTTAATTTTTGAGATTAAATCTTCAAAGCCAACACCATGTTTGTCATAAACTGGCTTCATTGCTGCTACCCATTTATCACGGTCAGTAAGTTTAATAATCTTTACACCTTCAGATTCTATTTTTTTAAGTACCTCTACTTCATTACTTAGGATTTTAGCTTTACTTTTTTCTTCCGCTTCATTCCAGCTATCCATAATTACTTTTTGTGCTTGTGGTTCAAGTTTATCCCAACTAATCTGTGAAAAAAGTACCACTAATGTATTATAAGTATGTTCGTCTAATGTAAGAGATTTAGCTACTTCATAATACTTACCACTATAATAACCAGCAATCGGTTGATCTGCACCATCAACAACCCCTGATTGCAATGCTGAATAAAGCTCAGAACTCGCTGTAGGCGTTGGGTTACCGCCAAGAGCACTTACCATGTCACTGTCCATCTGATAAGGCTGAACTCGGATTTTTAATCCTTTGACATCTTCGAACTTGCTAATTGGTTTCTTTGCGTTTGTAAAGAAGCTTCTAGCACCATCTTTAAAATATCCTATACCTTTTAACTTAAGTTTACTATTATTAAGTTTTTCTAGCATAGAATTACCAACTTCACCAGCTAGTACATTCCAACGATGATCAAAATCTCTAAAAATATAAGGTAATACTAAAGCACTCATTTCTTTTACTCCCATATCGACTAGACTTGCAGGTTGAGTCATACTCATATCAAGTGCTCCTAATTGAAGTGATTGTGTCATTTCTTTAACGCCACCAAGTTGCGATGATGGAAAAATTTGAATAACTACCTTACCATCTGTTTTTTTTGATACTCTATCTGCAAAGTCCTTCATGGTTTCTACAACTACACTTCCTTCTGCACTTGTTGAACCAAAACGTAAGGTTGTTTTTTTAAATTCAGTTGACGTAGCACTTTCTTTTGTTTTACTTGTGACATTTTCCTTTTGACCACATGCTGTTAGTAGTAGGACTGAAACCATTGTAATTAATAAAAGATGAGAAATTTTTTTAAATCTAGATTTCATACTTTTTTCCCCCTAAAAATTATTTGTGCTAACTTATGATATTATTTTATCATGCTTGTTTTTTCATGTAAACGATTAAAACTTGTCATTTATACAATTTAATTGTTATTATTTCTAGATATAAATACAAAAAGATATTTGTAAAGTTACACAAATATCTTTTTGTATTTAACCTCTTCTACTATACTCCTTAGGTAAAACTCCATAGTATTCACGAAATACTTTGCTAAAATAACTGGCATTTGGGTATCCTACTTCTTTGCAAACTTCAGATACATTTAGGTTACCTTGCCTAAACAGCAACTTAGCCTTTTCCATTTTATTTTTTATAACAAAGTCTTTAAAATTTATGCCTTCTGTTTTTTTAAAAATCTTGCTTAAGTGAAAGCTAGAGTATCCCACCTCTTCAGCAACACTTTCTAATGAAATATCATTTGCTAAATTAGCTTTCACATATTCCTTCACATGTTCAATTACTCTTGAGGTACTATCTATTTTATCAATTTCTAGTTCATTTATATATATAAATATAAACTGTTCAATAATATTAGCCATTTCAAGAGCTGTTTTAGCTTTTTCTATTTTAAAATCAATGGCGTTTTTTTCTTGTATGCTTTTACGACGACCTGTCAACTGGAATATGTAACGATCAATCCCCCTCCAAAGATAACTGAAATATGCTCTATTGCGCACAACATATTCTTTATTCATTTTATCTACCGTATCAGTTAAATTTATTAGAATCTGATGTAGTTGTTCACGTTGGTTTTTTAGAACGCATTCATTAAGCTCACTTTCTAATATATAAATATCCATAACATTTTTACTTTGAAGCCCTAGCTTAAGTTCAGCAGAGTTCATTTTTTCTTTTAGCCTTTGATATACCATCGGCAGTTCTCTAATATCATTAGTACTTTCACAGTAACTCTGAATATTTTTAGCTTTAATATTTGGTAACATGTCAAGCACACTTTCTGGTATTTTATATTCTTTATATCGCTTAGATCGACCTTCTACCTTAATACATACAATATCATGCTCTAATACATTACACATGACTCCAGGAAATTCACTCTCCATTTTACATTGGATTTCTATCCGCTTCTTTTCAGTAATTATTAGCTCCTTACTTATTCTAAACAAAATACATCGCAAAACATTATCATTCACACAAAAATATTCATTATAAAAATCATAGGACCAATCATCAAGAAATAGACCAACTACCATATAACATAATATTTCTTTTTTAAAATACTTATTTACATCAAATAACATTTTATTATTCTCATCGTTCTTTTCCATCTCGATTTGCTTTGTGGCAAGCTTATCATAAGAACGTTGTATTACTTCATATAGTTTTTGTGTATTATAAGGCTTTAATAAATAGTCTAGTACACCTGCTTTTATTGCTTGTTGAGCATAAGTAAATTCATTGTATGCAGTTAGCATAACTATATCAACATTTTTGTCTATTTCTCGAATTTTTTTAGCTGCCTCTAGTCCTGAAAGAATCGGCATTTCAATGTCCATAAATATGAGATCCGGTTTATGAGTTTTATATAGCAAAACTGCGTCAGCACCGTTATCTGTCTCATAGACCAATTTAATAGGTATATCAGCTCTGCTGATCAGTAATTTAATTGCCTCCCGTTCAAAAAATTCATCTTCTACAATTGCTATTTTAATCACATTTCACTTCCTTTCAGTGGAATTTCAATAATTACCATTGTTCCTTGGCTTAAAAGTCTTTCAAAAGAAATTAATCCCTTTCGTCCGAAGAAATACTCCATGCGCTGTAACACATTTTCAATTCCTATAGACTTTGATTGTCGACTTTTAGGAATTGGTTTGCCTTCACGTATGTATTTTAAGATAACTTCATCAATTCCGCGACCATTATCTTCAATACATATAAATACTGATCCTTTATTATTACCGTATACCCTTATTTTAATTCGTCCTCCACTTGTTACGCTTGCCATACCATGCATTATAGAGTTTTCAACTATAGGCTGCAAAATTAATGGCGGTATGAAAATTTGTTCTAATTTAAGTAACGGGTCTACTTCAAGTTTAAAACTTAGTTTCGTTCTAAAGCGTAATCGTTGTATTTGAATATACGATTCAAGGGCTCCTATTTCGTCTCCAAGGTTTGCCGATGCTGCTTCACTTCGCAAACTATATCTCATAATGTTAGAAATAGCTTCTACTAGTGTTATTGTCGCCTGGGAATCTTGAAGCAGTGCTGTACGACTAATTGTATTTAACGTATTAAATAAAAAATGTGGATTTATCTCCATTTGAAGTGCTAATAGCTTCGTTTCTTTAATAATTTTATCTTTTTCTGCATTATGGAGTTTTTCTAATATATAATTACGTTCGATTTCTGATTTTTCTGCGAGTACCTTAATATCATTTTTAATATTAAGTTTCATTGTGTTAAAAGCTACAATTACATTATTGATTTCATAGTAGTTGCTTTCTTCTATATCAGGTGCATACCAGTCTCCCTTTGCTAATACAAGTGCATTCTTTGAGACCTTATTCATATTTTTAAGCATATCACCACCACGGCGAAAAATCCAAATGCTAATTACAATGAAGGCAGTAAACAAAGAATAATTGCGCACTCGAATAATATTTTTAAAATTCTCAAGGACTTCTTTATAATGTAATCCACTATATGTAAGATAAGCAAGAGATAGTTTCTCCGACTGAAAAATAATAGCTACACATTGACTTTTAATACCTATCTGCGAATTATAAAAGGTATCAAAAACATTACTGTCAACATCCTCTTTTATTAAATGATTAATATTATCAATCATGTTTTTTGTGGTTCGAAGATAGAAGAGGTAATCTCTACTATCAATATCGTTTTCATTATCAATTTTTGCCATCATCTGTGAAACTTCACTTGCATACTCCTCATATCGTTTTAATCCATCATCATTATTGAAAATGTAATAATTTTCAAGTTGTTGAGAAATATTTTGAAATAAAATAGTTAAACGCGACAGTTTTGCACCTTGTTCCATAAATTTATCATACTCTTTAATAATTCTTTTTTCTTGAATTGCACCCATTGAAACTGAACCAGTAAACAACATTAGCATTAATATCCATAACATTATAAAACTTTTGGTAGATTTTATTTTTGTATGCATATGTTTAAACTCCTTTATTATAATATCCTTTTCCTTTTAAATATTAAAGAGGACTAAATCCTTATTTTTTAAATAAACTCTTCTTAACCTTTATTGTATGAGAGTTCCATAATTGTGTCTATAACCGAAACATAGCCTGTTTTAAACTAACATGAAGGAACTAGAGATTATTATTCATTTGCTTATCTTAATAAATTTTATTGAACCATTAAATAATTAATACATAAGTAGGAAAAAATTAAAACCCACAGTTAACTATAAAAAGTTACGTTGTGGGTTTTGATCTCCAATTTAAAAAACAAACACTATTTTTATATAGCTTCAAGCATCCTGTATTGACTCATATAAAGCTCATAATATTCACCTTTGACTTCCATGAGTTTATCATGACTTCCAGATTCAACTATTGACCCATGATTAATATACATTATTCTATCTGAATTTTTTATGGTAGAAAGCCTATGGGCTATTATAAAAGAAGTTCTTCCTTTTAAAAGTTCTTCAAGCCCCTTTTGTAAAAGCATTTCTGTTTTTGTATCTATACTTGAAGTTGCTTCATCTAATATTAAAATCTTTGGATCTGCTAGTAAAGCTCTTGCAAAAGATATTAACTGCCTTTGGCCAGCTGAAAGTCTTGAACCTCTTTCATGTACCTGAGTATTGTATCCTTCACTTAATGTAACTATAAAATCATGGGCTCTAACTGCCTTTGAAGCAGTCATAACCTGTTCATCCGTTGCATCAAGCTTGCCATACCTTATATTGTCCATTATAGTTCCTGAGAATATAAATGAATCCTGAAGCATTACACCCATCTGCCTTCTTAATGAGTTAAGTTTCACATCACGAACGCTAATTCCATCTACAAGCACCGCTCCACTTTCCAGGTCATAAAACCTACTTATAAGATTAATTATAGTTGTTTTCCCCGCGCCAGTTGGGCCCACTAGTGCAATAGACTCTCCTTGCCTCGCAATAAAACTTACATTACTTAATATTCTATGCCCATCATCATAACAGAAATTAACATTCTCAAATTCAACCTTGCCTTTTATTTCAGGCATTTCAATAGCTTCTGGTAAATCTTTAACGTTAGGCTTTTCATCCATAGTCTCAAATATTCTTTCCAAATAAGCCATATTATTTATAATTGAATTATAAGTGTTTGCAATATTATTTATTGGTCCCCAGAACCTTCCCACATATGCTATGAAAGCAATAAGTACACCTATTGTAATATCGCCACTTGCAATCCAAGCCACTCCCAAAATATATACTGCTACCACTACTAAATTACCAATATTATCAACAAAAGGTCCCATTAAAAATTGAATCTTAATGGCATGCATCCAAGATTTCCTATAATTATCACTGAGTTCATCAAATATTTTTAAGTTTTCTTTTTCTCTAGAAAAAGATTGAGTAACCTTCATACCACATATACTTTCATGAATATATGCATTTAAATTTGACGATTTACTACTTAGAACTTGAAATGCTTTTCTTTGCATTGTTTTAATTGCAAAAGCAGCTCCTGCAAGCACTGGAAGTCCAATAAGACCAATAAGTGTAAGTCTAACATCTATTAAAAACATAAAACCAATAATAACAAACAAAGTAAAACTGTCAGTAATTAAATTAATGATACCATTTGATAAAAGATCACTTAAAGAATTCACATAATTAACTACCCTTACTAATATCTTACCATGTGGCCTACTGTCATAATAACTAAATGGAAGTTCTTGCAAATGATTAAATAAATCTTTTCTTATATTTAGAATTGCACTCTGTCCCATATCCGTCATAAATTTTATTTTAATATTTAAACAAAGTCCATTTATAATAACCGTTACAAAATATATTAAACTTAATATTACAAGTCCTGTTATATCTTTATTAGGTATCTTACTATCCAGTGCTACCTTAATAAGATACGGTCCAATAAGGTTTGCAACTGATGCTATTAGCATAATCACTATAGTTATACCCATTTTCTTCTTATATGGAGTAACATATTTCATAAGTCTTTTAACGTGCTGCATATTAAATTCTGATTCTAATTTTTCGTCTACATCATATTTATTTCTAGCCATTTTTAAACTACCTCCTTTCCTTTTCCTTTTCGATCATCAAAATTTCCAAACTGATTTATATACACATTATAATACTCGCCTCTCTTGGTGAGCAATTCGCTATGAGTTCCTCTTTCTACAATTCTTCCATTATTAAGTACTAATATCATATCTGCATTTTTTACTGAAGATATTCTATGTGCAATAATGAATGTAGTTTTATCTTTAAAATATTTGTCCAGTGAATGCCTTATATTATTCTCAGTTTGTATATCAAGGCTTGAAGTAGTGTCATCAAGTATAATTATGGATGGGTTTTTTAGTAGAGCTCTAGCAAGCGAAATTCTTTGCTTTTGTCCACCAGATAATCCCACTCCTCGTTCTCCAACAATGGTATCATAACCCTCTTCCATTTTGTTTATGAAATCATCTGCACCTGCAATACTTGCTGCCCATCTTACTTCATCCATAGATGCTGTGGGTAACCCATAGGCTATGTTTCCTTCGATAGTATCAGAGAATAGGAATATATCTTGCATAGCTACTGCTATGTTTTTGCGTAATCTTCTCAAATTAAAATCTTTTATATCATAACCATCAACAAATATTTCTCCTTCTGTACATTCATAAAACCTACAAAGTAAACTTACAAAAGTAGATTTACCTGAACCCGTATGTCCTATAATTGCAATAGTTTGACCTGGACTTACTTTCAGATTTATATCCTCAAGTACTGCTTCATCCCCATAATTAAAGTTTACATTTTTAAACTCTATATTACCCTTTATCCTGTCTTCTTGAACTTGATGTTTTGAATTTTTAATTTTAGGCTGAGTATTCATAAGTTCCATTATCTTTTCACCAGATGCCGAAAATCTTTGTATATCATTAATTAACCAACCAGCCATTCTCATTGGATTATTAATTGTAAATATTAAGGCATTAAAGGTAACTAAATCACCTATTGTAATACTTTTGTTAATTACCATAATGCCACCTACTAGAATAAGTACTATATTAAGACTTATAGACAAAGAATCTATAATTGGAAGGTACTTTCCCCATACTTTTGCAGAATCGATGTTTCTTTTTCTAAATTCAGCATTTTCTTTCCCGAATTTTTTAATTTCGAATTCTTCCTTAGCAAAAGCTTTTACTACCCTATTACCACTTATGTTTTCCTGTGCTACAGAGTTAAGCCTTGAAAACTGCTGCCTTACATTGAAAAATGTTGGTTTTACTTCTATTGCCAGCTTTCTTGCAAAATATGCTATTGGCGGTGTAAACAAAAGTAAAATCAATGTAAGCTTATAATTTATTGAAAACATAATTCCTATACCAAATAAAAATATAAATGAGTTCTCTATAACGTTATACCCTACCCATGCAAGAAAGTGTCTAACTGCATCAATATCCCCTGTCATTTTATTCATTATATCTCCAGTACTAGTTTTATCGAAAAAATCAAAATCTAATTTCTGAAGATTACTATAAATATCGTTTCTAATATCGAATATAGAATTCTGGGACATCTTTTCTAATAATATTAAAAAAGTATATCTCAATATAGACCTAAGCAATATTACTGCTGAGATAAACGCCAACATTGGAAACAATATATTCCTCTGTTTTCCCATAATAACTTTATCTACAATTGTTCCAGACAAATATGGTGCTACCATGTTCATAGCCGAACATATAATTACTAATATAAACCCTACTATTATCTTACCCTTGTATTTTGTTGCATACTTCCATACCCATCTAAATGCCATAATTACCACCCCATAATTTTTTTCTCTATACTATTATCATGTATATACCTAAATAATAAAATGTAGTTTTCACTCTAATACAATGTTTATTCTTATATTTATGAATAAAAAAGTTTCTTATTTAGATAAAATAGGCATTTATAATAGTTTGATTAATTATAAGTAAAGACTTATAATTAGTTTGTATTATAGAATAATTTTACAGGGGTAGATTATGTGTAATTTAAAAATCGATTTAGATGATTTCAACCCAAAAATGTTATATACCTTCATAAAAAAATTCAATGATGGAAGTGACGTAACCTATCATTGCCACGATTTTCTGTCCATTATATATGTTCTATCAGGCACATGTACCTACAATATCAGTGGTGTTCCACATATTGTTAAAAAAGGAGATTTACTTGTTTTAAACCCTCACTTGTACCATGGAAAAGTTCTCCCTAATGGTAGTGAAATCCATGAATTCCACGTTGGCTATGAAAACCTTCACATAAAAGGGCTTTTGCCTAATCATTTTCTTGAAGATCATGTATCACCAATTATTAATGTAATAAATTATGAAAATGAACTTCTTAGATTTTGCTCAGACGTTATCTCGGAGCAGAGCAAAAACCAACCTGCCCTAAAGTTGTCTCTAAAAGCTCTAGGTCTTAAACTTCTATCACTTCTCTTTAACGCAACTTTTGAAAGTACTACTCTAAAACGTAAAGGGATATTAAATCTCGAAAGTTATGATAATACTACAATAGTTAATACGGTTATAGAATTTATAAACGAAAATTTTATGCACAATCTTTCTTTAGATGTAATATCGCAAAATATGTATCTTAGCCCTGCTTATATTTCTAAACTTTTTAAAGAAAGCACAGGTAATTCACCTATAAACTACTTAATAAAACTTAGATTATCAAAAGCTAAAGAATCATTAGAGAGTGGAGATCAATCAATAAAAAAAATTGCTTTATCTGTTGGTTATCCTGATGTATATCACTTTAGCAAACTTTTCAAAAAATATTATGGTTGTCCTCCGTCTAAGTTAAAACATAAATCAAATAGTAGCCAACTTATAAAATTAAATCCCTAGATTAAAATCTAAGGATTTAATTCTTTCTCACATCAGTTGGACTCACACCATATAATCTTTTAAACGCCCTCCTAAATGACTGTGCACTATTATACCCAACCTTTTGCGCGATTTCATTGATGCTTAACCTTTGACCTTTTAAAAGAATATTTGCGTTATTAAGTCTTATCTTTTCTAGGTAATCTGTAAAATTTATATCTGTTTGCTCTTTAAAAAGGTGAGAAAAATAGCCTTCACTTAAATTAAATTCTGAAGATACTTTATAAAGGCATAAATTACTATCCATATAATTTGATTCAATATATCTTTTTATTCTATTCATTAAAATTAAATTAGAATTACCTTTTTGTATTAATATTAAATCGCATAAACAATAATAGGCATTCGTCACTAATTTAAAATTAACATCATAAGAGTTGTCAGAATTTACTGCTCTTAAAATATCATTAATATCGTTAGTACTTTTTATAACTTATTATCGTTTATATTTTCAACATCTTGGAAATCAGGCAATGTTTTCCTAAGTGTACTTTTTAGTTCTTTTACAACATCATAGTTTCTGCATGAATTTAAGCTTCTGGCCTCAAAATTTTCATGATAGATGAAGTCTAAAAGTTTTTGTACTTGAACTTTATCTCCTACTTTTGTATGATTCAATAACTTTTGCTCAAGATCTAGTGGATAATAATAATTTTCACTTTCTACTTCAACATTATGAGACCAAACAATCGAATATTTATTATCTATATTGTCTAAAGCATGTCCAGCTTGTTCAAAAGAATGCCAAAGCTCCAAAGGATTTGAATATGGCTCTCCTCCAGAAGCATCAACTTTTAAATTAATAGTTTCTACAAGTTCCCTTTTTACTTCCGATACTATATTTTCTATTTCACTATAAAAAACTTCTGTATCATTTATTTCTGAATTTAATATAATAGCTATTGTTTGCTGATCTGTATCGTGAAAAAACACATTTCCTACAAAATATTTTGTAAGCACTCCTCTGATAAATATTTAGAAGCATGCTTTAATTTTTTTTATTATCGTCGTTAATGATATCAATTTCTATATTTTCTTTTAATTTACTACCACTTAAATTAAATAGAATCATAAAAAAAATAAAGGAATTAGCTATAAAATGCTAATTCCTTTATTTTTTTACTATTTATTTTTCATATCTATCGAATCTTCTGATTTCTCATCAATAATGTTACTTTTATATTTATTTTATTATTTTTATATATTAAAGTTAATGTCGTGAAATTATAATTTCCATAGGTAGTAATTTAATTAGATCATACCTTCCATTTTTTGTTGATGGATAAAATAGAAACTAAAAAATATGGAGGATTTTAAGTATTACAATTATGACAACCACGCCGCCAATTAATGCTAGCATATATTTCACACTCCTTTTTATCTTTGAATTATAATCTATATCATGTACTTTACTTCCAATCAGTGATACCTTTTGTAACAATGTTCTTCCCAATGATAAAACCGTAACTAGGGAACATTTGTGTATCAATTGATTGCTACACAAGTGTTTATTTTTATTAATAACTCTTTCTTTTTCTTAAGCCAACGACTCCTACTATTTACAAATTTTAATTTAAAAGGGACAAAAATTAAAATTTGTAAGTATTAAGCGGTTTCATATCCGTTAAAAGATTCCTTATGAGTTAGCATAACACACTTGCGAGAAATATGTCGAATTTATTCATTAATAGTCATTAAATGTGTTCTGGGTTTAGTATTTATACTAATATAATTAAATTCGCAAATAAAATGGAATATTACTTAAATTTAATTGTAGCTAGACATTTGTACAAAATTCTCCCTAAGTCAATTAGAGTCCTTATATACTCTATACCACCACAATAAGATTCAAACAAATTGTAAAATCATGCATAAAAGGTGTATATATTCTCAATTAGACACCTTTTAATTTATTTAAATAATAATAGCATGTGTAGAAGGGGCATACAACATAATAAACGTTATCTTGAATGTACTAGCGTAAAGATGTGATCTCCGATGTGATACTAAGTCCTGTAAAAATAATATAGCCTATAAAGTAGACTTTTCAAAAGTGTCTATTTTATAGGCTACATTAGATTTATATTTAATTAAAGGGGGCTCTAATTAAAAAAATCAATTATCAATTACTATATATTTATCATAACATACAGCCCCATTTATTACTCTTGGTGATTGTCACAATAAAATATATAATTTATGTTGCTATATATAAAAGAAATAGAAAATTAAATATACATGCCATAGGGAGTGTGAGTGTTTTAAAACAATGATAATTTATAAAAGGTATTAAACTTCATGCCCAATAGTTAAGTACCATTAAAGAAGAATTAAAATCATTGAAAGAGCCTCAAATATATTACCCCTACAATATAACCTTTATTAGTTTAACCGCTTGCGATACAGTTTAAAGCCATTTAATGAGTAAACATATAAAGTAAATAACTCAAAGTAATTGTATGAGTCTGCTTAACGTTTTATTTACTACTAATAAACTTACTTGGTGACATGTTTCTGCACATGCTAGTTACAAGGTTAGAGTATATTTAAATCGCTATTTTGATTAGTTTTAATCCTTAGCGTATAATTTCCGCGTAGACTACTTTTATGCATTATTTGTAACTTTATACAGTATAAATTTCCCCAATAAGAACATAATAGAATTATTATACTATACTAGCGTAAAATTATATAATATTATTACAAAATAAAAAACATATTCTTTTTGACGAGAGAGAGCTATGTTTTTTGTTTTATTGCTAGTAAATCTTGTTCTGTTTTTAATATTAATCTATATAATATCATCAATTCGCTAGTAATTGCTATTTTTTTAAACCTTCTAACTTCATTACTAACCTTTGACAGTAAAAAACACCCTTTCGGATGTCTTTCTAAATCTTACAATTAATATTATCTAAAACCTCTTTATGTTTTAAATTTTTTAAATGGCTTTGTTCATATATTAATTGCGTTTGCTTTATTATTTTGTTTTTATCTAGTGCTCTTAAAGTTCTTAACGTCAATTCGATAAATGTTACTATTATGATAGAATAACATACATTGGAAATGAATGTGTAATATATTATACTGATAATGGATTACGGATTCAAATGGTTACACACGGTCTTGAAGTGAAAAGCATGTTAAGCGATATATCGCATTAACATTCAATCCCATGTTCTTCTTTTAATAAATTTTCAAGTCGATTTCCTTCATTGCTATATAATATTGCATCATCTAAACATTCAATATCATTATTATTTAATTTGTATAATTCAACTCCTAATTCAGATAATAGATTATTTTTATATATTTCAAGTTTAATTTCATAAATTGTATTCATAATAAATAGTTCCTCCTCTATCTTACACATTCAATATATTAATTTATCAGACAAACTTATATCTTTATTAGTTTCTATTATTTCTTGTGGTTTTATACCTTTATTTCTGCAATTTATTTTTCACATAATAAATCGTGTTAGCTATATTTTGTTTTTTAGGTCCTTTTAATTTGGCATGCACCTAAAAAAATGAAAAAGAACTAGTTAAATAAATTAACACTAATTCTTTTTCATTTTATATATTTATATTTAATTAAAGGGGGACTTTAATTAAGTTGCCCTTAGGGTTACCCTTATTAAACAATAAATCCTGTAGATCTGACTTTGTTACTATACCCGGTGATTTTTCCCAATCCCATTTTTTTATTACAGGAGCTACTTTAAATCTTTCTCTCAATCTAGTTTTATCTCCTGCCATTTCAACTAAATTTTTAATATTAGTAGGAGATTTTTTGTTAATTTTATGTTTTATTGAGATATATAAACACCTACCTCTTCTTCTCAAAATTCTATAGGAAATATAGAATTAAATTTATTATATTACATATCTTGGAATATAGCAATCGTTTTCGCTTTCTATCTATGACAAAATAAAAAATAAGAGTGAAAGAATAGACCCTAGCAAATTTGCTAGGGTCTATTCTTTCACTCTTATTTTTTATTATAAATTCTTTTCGTAAGCCTCAACCACTTTTTTTACCATTTGTCCGCCTACAGAGCCATTCTCTCTTGAAGTTAAATCTCCATTGTAACCTTCTTTTAAATTTACGCCTACTTCTTTAGCAGCTTCCATTTTAAATTTGTTTAATCCAGCCTTAGCCTCTGGAACTAATACTCTACTTCTTGTCATATAAATTGCCTCCTTTTTAATTAATATTTTAATATAATTTCATTTGATATTATTATGTACATAGTTATAAACAGTATTCGTAGTAGTTTATGGATATTTTAATATAATAAAATAAAAAAGAAGTATTATGTTAAACGTATATAAGTAATTTTTTATCAAAAACAGTATGGAAGAATCAAAAGCAAAAGTAATCATTGCTGATGACAATAAAGATTTTTGTAATATTCTTAAGGATTATCTATTAATGCAAACGGATATTGTTGTAACTGGTATCGCAGAGAATGGAGTAGAAGCACTAAAGTTAATTGAAAAAGAAAAACCTGATCTAATAGTACTTGATATAATTATGCCTATTCTTGATGGTTTGGAGGTTCTAGAAAGGCTAAATGAAATGGAGCTAGATTCTAGGCCACGTATAATAGTTTTATCAGCAGTTGGTCATGAAAAGATAACTCGAAGAGCTATATCGCTAGGAGCAGATTATTATGTTCTAAAACCTTTTAACATGGAAGTATTTATTAGAAGAATAAGACAGATGTTAAATTGTACTATATGTAGTGGTGATGAGAAGAAACCAATTACTAGTTTCGATAATCATGAAGTCAAAATAAATAATAGTAAATCAGTTGATATGATTGCTCAAATAACGAATATTATGCATGAGATTGGAGTGCCTGCTCATATAAAAGGTTATATGTATTTAAGGGAATCAATAAATGAGGTGCTAAATGATAATGAACTATTATCAGCAGTAACAAAAGAATTATATCCATTAATAGGTGAAAAATTCAATACTACTGCTAGTAAAGTAGAAAGAGGAATAAGACATGCAATCGAGGTTGCATGGAGTAGAGGTCAAGTAGATACTATTGATAAAATTTTTGGTTATTCTAGTAAAAATAAAAATGGCAAGCCTAGTAATTCAGAATTTATAGCAATGGTTACTGACAAGTTAAGATTAGAAAATAGGGTTAGTTAGTTAGTTATATTGAGTAAAAAATTTGTTTCAGCAACATTTTTAACTATATTTTTTGAATAAGAGGATTTTATAATGCTTTGTATAATTTACATATAATGGTTAAAAATATGTAGAGGAGATTACAGCTATGGATAAGTCTAAAATAAACATACTAATAGTTGATAACAACAAAGAATTTTGTAATATTCTTAATGAGTATATATCGAATCAAAAGGATATGATTGTTACTGGCATTGCAGAAAATGGAGTAGAAGCATTAAACTTGGTTAAAGAAAAGAAACCTGATTTAATAATACTTGATATAATTATGCCTCTTCTTGATGGGTTGGGAGTTTTAGAGCGGCTAAATAAAATGAACCTAAATCCAATTCCTCATGTAATAGTTCTATCATCAATTGGTTTAGAAAAAATAATTCAAAGAGCGCTATTACTAGGAGCAGATTATTATATTGTAAAGCCTTTTGAGCTGGTAACCTTTATGAATAGAATAAGGCAATGCATGTGTGATGTAGAAAAACCGCCGTATACAAAGATTGTAAGTACAATATCATAAAAAAATTGATGCTATACTATAAAAATTTAAAAAAATAGCCACCCTCTTTAGGAGAATGGCTATTAACTATCGCTTACTTTTATGTACGCTATAATATATTTTATGCAATACTCATTAAACATGTTCCACAGTTATTCACTATAAGAATAATAATGCAGGTTACTAATGAATTGGAGTATCGAGAAAGAAAATTTAATGAGTGTATTTAAAAAAATATTTACTTCATAAATGTTTGGTGGGTACTTAAATTACCGCCAAATTCTTATGTTCTATAGCTTGTGGTGGCTGTTCGAACCATTCATTTTCAATCATAATATCCGCACCGTCTTTTATAAATTTCATAACTTCAGGTGTAATTCGCAGGAACTTCGTTTGAATATCAGTTCTTAATGCCTCTGCCACTGCCATACCATCATTCGCTATTGAAATGGTACCTAATGCAACAATCTTAAACATCATTAGCTTTTCTGAATAAGGTGAAACTGTAGAATCAGTTTAATGGTTACTTAATGATATTTATTATCAAAAGATAATTCAATAGCATATTTATAATACATTTAATATCTTCCATTTAATATAAATCATAAGAACTTATAGAAAATTGGTATATTTTTTTACAAAAGCTCCTTTGTTGAATGTTAAATATATAGTTTATATAATAAACTATATTAGTAATTATAAAATATATTGGTGATGTAAATTGATTAAAGACAATAATGAAAATGTTAAACTATATAATGATTATGAAAAGAATTTTTCTATAATTGATGGAACATTAAAAGATTGTCCTGATATTATAAGACGAAAGGTTATTTTAAAGACAGGAAAAAAAGGTTGCTTCTTTTTTATTCAAGGATTGTGTGATATCGACCTTTTTCAAAGGGATTTTATGATGCCTTTACTTGATTTAGAAAAATTAGATCCTGATGACATTAAAGCTATACCATATAAACTTCCTGTAGCAGGATTAACATTTCCTTTAGTAATTGACAGCTTAATACTAGATATAATGGCTGGAAATACAGTATTTATAGGTGAGGGCTTAAATTGTGGAATTTCATGTACATTAAAAAAATATGAAAAAAGAGACATAAAAGAGCCAGATGGAGAAAAAAGTATAAGAGGAGACCATGATGGTTTTATTGAGGACATGGCAACTAATATAGCTACTATACGACGAAAATTAAAAACTCCCAATCTAAAATTTAAGGATTTTACTATTGGCAGCATGTCACATCAAACAATTTCTGTAGCGTACCTTGAAAATCTTGCTAACCCTAACTTGCTACAAATTATTTCTGACAAAATCAATCAAATTGATACCGACAGTTTAATAGCAATTGGATATTTAGAACAAATTATTGCAGACCATCCAAATTCTATTTTTCCTCAATTCCTAGCAACAGAAAGACCGGACAAAGCCATAGCGGGATTACTTGAAGGAAAATTTGTAATAATGCTTCAAGAAACTTCATTTGTAATGATAGCACCGGTAACTTTTCACGCATTTACTCAAGCGCCAGAAGATTATTCAACTCATTGGGTAGGAGCAAGTTACCTACGTTTGCTTCGAACGGTAGGATTATTAATAGCATTATTTCTTCCAGGAATATATATTGCGTTACTTAGTTATCATTATTACATGATACCATTACCTTTACTAGTCTCACTTGCACAATCCAGAACAAAGGTACCATTCCCTCCTGTTATAGAAGCATTTTTGATAGAATTTATGATAGAGACTGTAAGGGAAGCTTCGATTAGACTTCCATCTTTTATCACAGCCTCTGTAAGTATAGTTGGAGGCCTTGTAATAGGGCAAACCGCTATACAAGCAGGCGTTGCAAGTGATCTAATGGTAATAATAATTGCAGCTTCTGCCATCGCCGGGTTTACTATGCCTACTTATGATTTGGGGATTTCTATTAGACTCGTTAAATATATAGTTATGATATGCGCAGCAATATTTGGTATTTTGGGAGTAGTAATTCCAATGGTGACATTAGTAGCGCACTTATTAGTATTAGATTCTCTGGGAGAACCTTATTTTCAGCCTATAGCACCTTTTAAGGTTGGTGATTTAAAAGATACATATATTAGGGCGCCAATCAAATATTTAAAGAAAAGGCCTGATATAGCCAAACCTAAGGATAAAGAAAGAGGTAACAAAAATGGATAGTAAGCAAAATCAGATTACACCTGGTCAATTAATTGAATTTATTGTATCGATTCAAATAGGTGTAGGAGCTCTAACCATGCCTGCTGATTTAGCCAGAACTTGTGGCCATGATGGTTGGATTTCAATACTTATATATGGCACAACAATAACTGCTGTGATTTCAATAATTATAAAGCTTATGAATAGATATAACAATAAATCAATATACGAAATAAATAAGTTGCTATATGGGAAGTACTTAGCTGGATTTTTAAATTTACTTATAGTTTTATATTTATGGTACAGCACATGCTTAATTTTAAGAAGTTATACAAATGTAGTACATGTACATCTATTAAGATCAACTCCGTCATTAGTATTATGTATTTTTATTATAATACCTACCTACTACTTATCCTGGTACGGAATAAAATATGTAGCCAGATTTTCACTTTCGATATATCTTTCTATAAGTTTTGCCTGTATTTTATTTTTCCTTGTATTTAAAGATTTAAGATTTAGCTTTTTAATGCCCATTGGTCAAGGAGGTATAAAATGTATAAAAGATAGTTTTAGTCCCTGCGTGTTTGCATTCCTAGGGTATGAAGTAATTTCAATTATATATCCAGAGATAACAAACAAAAAAAAGGCTATGAAATATGCTATAAGTGCAAATTTAATTACCACTATATTTTGTATCCTTCTTGTTCTTGTTGTCACGTCTTTCTTTGGCGAGGAATTTCTAAAAAAAAGTTTGTATCCAACATTTACACTGGCAAGATCATATAGAGCACCCATAATTGAGAGAATGGATATACTATTTATAGCTATGTGGATACCAGTAATGGCTATGACTACTAGAGGATACTTTTGTGTAACATATTATAGTATAAATAAATTACTAAATCTAAAGAAAAAAGGTATATATTTATTTATGTTTACAGCAATAACAATATTTCTAAGTAATATACCCAAAAGTCTCTCGCAAATTGATAAGTACAGTAAGGTTATGTTGGTATCAGGTACCGCATTTTCAATATTTTTAGTTGTATGTTACTTGTTTTCCTTCATAAGAAAAAGGGGAGTGAAGCCATTTGTATAAAAAGTTAATTAAATTAACTATATTATTAATTATCATTCCCTTTACATTTTGTGGTTGCTGGGATCAAGTACTTGTAGAAAAAACAGGGTTTATGACCATTGTAGGCATAGAACCGGCTGCCCAAGGAAATTTAAACCTTACCTATGCTATGCCGGTAGTTGACGAAGATATTGCTGCAGCTAAAACAGAGTTATTTGATATTCAGTCTAATTTAACAAGGATAGCTAGGGACAATGTAAATAGAAGGTCAGCAAAAAATATGCTTGCAGGCAAAATTCAGCTTGTTTTATTCTCTAAAGAATTTGCTGGTCAAGGTCGTATACATGATGTTAATTCAATATTTGAGAGGGATCCTTCAGATGCAATCCTTGCCTGGGTTGTGGTTGTTGATGGGAGCCCTAGAAGTTTAATGCACCAAGCAAAAGATAATTTTATTGATAAGCCTAGACAAGCCTTTTATATAAGTGATCTTCTTGAACGTGCGGTTAAAACTGGAAGTACCAATGAATCAAGAATTTTTAGTTATGACTTAATAAGTGTGGCTCCAGGCATTGATAACATAGCTCCACTAATAAAGGTTGTTGACAAATCTGTTGAGGTTGAAGGGTCAGCCTTATTTTCGGATAAAAATATGGTTGGTACAATAAATGCACAAGAAAATGGACTTTTAATGGCAATGATGAAAACTCTAAAAAATAAAAACTTTACTTACAATGCTGGTATACCCTCTGGAATTGATGAAACTTATTCTGAAAAACAAAGCGCAGCTATTCAACTTAGTCAAAATAGTAAAAAAATAAGCATTTCCATTAAAAATAATAAACCTATAGTAGATATTTATTTAGATTTTTCTGGATATGCAGATGAATATAAATGGGATAATTTAAATGATGAAAAAGAAGTAAAAAAATTAAATGATCATGTACAGCAGCAAATACAACAAGACTGTCAAAAATTGATTGATTATATGCAAAAAATAAAAAGTGATCCTATAGGTATAGGCGATATGATAAGGGCAAAGAATAACAGCTACTTTTAAAAAGTAGATTGGCATAAAGCATATAAGGGATCAACAATAAATGTCCATGTTAAATTTAATTTAATTGAATATGGAGATATACAATAATTAATGAAACATTATAAATAATATTTTAGTTTATATATAAAAAGACCAGCTAGTTAAAGTCAACTATTTAATTTAAATTTATTTTAGTTATTTACATTAATTTTAGGCTCAGCAAATAGACCATTTCGAAACACGAATGATGGTAAAAAAA
>NZ_JAHLEB010000050.1 GCF_018861735.1 Clostridium lacusfryxellense
TTGTAAACTTTTGCTCGTTGATATAATCTCTTAAAATTTCTTTTGATATGTTTGACATAAAAATACTCCTCCTTACAATCTTTGATAATCACTTATCTCAATTATTGCCAAGAAAGAGTATATTATATTCTGTTTACACAAAATTATTTACAGGCCCAAATTTTAATTTTACATATGCTCTTTATATTTTACAATCTTATATTAGTTTGCGACCTTCATATCCCCTTGGATCATATCTTTATAGTATCCTTCCAAACATATAAGCTCATCATGATTTCCAGATTCTATAATTTCACCATGTTTTAAAACAACTATTTTATCAGCATTTCTTATTGTAGATAATCTGTGGGCAATAATAAGTGTAGTTCGATTTTGTGCCATTTCTTCAATAACTTTTTGTATCAACTTTTCAGTATGTGTATCTATATTTGAAGTAGCCTCATCTAATATAAATATGGATGGTGAATGTGCAAGAGCTCTTGCAAATGATAGAAGTTGTTTTTGTCCTGCAGAAAATGTAGCTCCTCTTTCCATAACCTTTGCATGTATCCCACCCGGCAGCCCATTTACAAAGTCTAATGCACAAGTAGTTTTTAATGACTCATTTAATATATTTTCACTTATATTATCATTTAAAATAACATTAGATTTTACATCACCTGAAAATAAAAATACATCTTGAAGGACAACTGATATGCCTTTTCGTAGGTCCCTCTTTTTTATATCATTGATATTAATGCCATCTATTAGTATCTCACCTTTTTGAATTTTATAAAATCCACTTATAAGACTTATTATTGTAGTTTTCCCTGCACCCGTTTCCCCTATAAACGCAAATGTCTGCCCCTTATTAACTTTAAAACTTACATTTTTTAGAATCCATTCTGAATTATTATAGGAAAACCATACATTCTTAAATTCTATATCTCCATGTAAATTTTTAAGACTTACTCCTTCGTCTAAATCTTCTAATGTATTTTTCTCATCCAAAAGTTCAAAAATACGTTCTGCAGAGACCAACGCAGATTGAATTGTGGTATAGTTGTCTGCAAGATCAGATATTGGATTAAAAAATTGCTTTATATATGTTGTAAAAGCGAAAAGCACACCAATTTCTATAGTATGATTTGCGATTTTGCCCATGGAATACCATAATATAATGGCTACTGCAAGACTTTGGAAAACATCAGCGGCAGGTCTTAATATACTATTTATCCTAACTTGGAATAATGTACTTTTTAAATACTCCTGGTTTAGTTTTAAAAATTCATCATTTTTCTCTTTTTCACCAGTAAAGATTTGTATGATTTTCATTCCAGATATATTTTCAGCCATAAATCCATTAATTTTACCTATTAGAGCTTTCATTTTTGAAAAATTTTGCTTTATCTTATTTTTCAACATGAAAATTATAAAAAACATTATGGGTACAACAGAAAATGAAATAATAGCTAATTTTATATCAAGTGTAAGCATAGCATATACTATACCTATAAGTAAGAATACATCTTTAAAAAGACTTATAATAACATCGGTATACATTTCACTAAGTGCTTCAACATCATTAGTGGCTCTTGTAATAAGCCTTCCCGATGAATTTTTGTCAAGATATGGTATAGGTAAAAATTGAATTGTTCTAAATACACGTTTTCTTAGATCTCTCATAATTTCTTGACCGGCTTTGTTTATTAAATTTACTTGGGTAAAAGACGATAGTCCACCAATGAAGGCAAGTGCAAAATATGCTATCCCCATAGATGTTATGGAGTATATGCCATTTTGTGATACTTTCTTTATTAAAAAATCATCAATAACTAGCTTTAGGATATATGGTTTTAGAAGTTCTGCAGAATTTACAATCATTACACATAACGCCGCTAGAATTATCTTTTTAAGATGAGGTTTAGTCAGATATAAGAGTCTTTTAAAGCTATTGATTTTATGAAGCTTCCGATTGCGACTTATAGGTTTCATAATATAGCCCTCCTTTTTTAATTAGCTCATCATGAGTTCCTTGTTCACATATCTTGCCTTTGTCTAAAACTATAATAAAATTAGAATGTTTTATAGTAGATATCCTATGAGCAATAATTATTGTAGTTTTACCATCTCTCACGTTTTGTATATTTTCAAGAACCTTACTTTCAGTAATAGTATCAACCGCCGAAAGTGAATCATCTAAGATAAGTATTGGTGGATTTATAATAATTGCTCTAGCAATAGAAATACGTTGCTTTTCACCACCTGATAGATTAACTCCACGCTCTCCTAGTATAGTATCAAATCCTTCAGGGAAATTAATAATACTTTCATATATAGCGCTTATTTGTGATGCCTTTTCAACCTCTTCATCAGAGTATTCATCCTTGAAAAACTTTATATTATCTTTGATTGATGCAGAAAATAAGAAGTTATCTTGAGGTACATACCCAATGCTACCCCTAAGTGTTTCTAGAGAATAGTCATTTATGTCCACCTTGTCGATAAATATTTCTTGACGTGGTGACATATAGAGCTTTAATAATAAGTTTGAAATGGTTGTCTTTCCTGAAGCAGTTTTACCTAAAATTCCAATTGTATACCCCTTAGGTATCTTAAGCATAATATTCTCTAGAGCTTTTTCATTTGAATCTCCATAAGAAAAACTTAGATTATTAAATTCTATTTCACCCTTAATAGGCGTACTTATCATTTTTATGCCATCCTCAATCTTAGGGTTTACATTAAATATATCATTCAATCTTTTCATAGAGGCAATGCCTCTTTGAAATATGTTTATAACACGTCCAATTGAAATTATAGGTCTCATTATCATAGTCAAATACCCATTAAAAGCTATAAAATCTCCAAGGGTTATAACCTTATTTAATACCATATTTCCACCAATAATAAGATTAAAAACAAAACTTATACTGAAAAATATTTCAATTACGGGAGAGATAATAGAAGATATCTTAACCATTTTAAGGTTAGATTCCATCATTTGATTATTAAGTATCTCAAATTTTCGGGTTTCAGATTCTTCTTGAACGTATGATTTTATAACTCTAATTCCATATATATTTTCTTGAACTCTTCCGGAGATTGACGAAAAATTCTCTTGAACCTTCTTAAAACGCTTTTGAACTAACAATCCTATTCTGAGCATAAAAAGTATTATAAATGGAATAGGAATTAATATCATTAAAGTAAGTTTGAAATTAATAATCCTTGCCATCGAATATATAGAAATGCTGCAAATAACAACGACATTTATTATCATTGCAGTTGCTGGTCCCAAAGTCATTCTTACAGCAGAAATATCATTTATAGCATAAGCAATTAAATCGCCCGTTTTCTTTTGATTATAAAATTGCGGAGATAATATTTGAAAATGATTAAATAATTTCTCGCGTAGATGACATTCAAGATTCCTTGCGTTAACTACAATTTGATTTCTCCAAGCATAAGTACATATAAAAGTTCCTATTGCTATCAAAAGTATATATACTATTTTTATTTTAACAAGATTAAAAGAAAAATTATCAGTTCCTAATATATCAATAGTACTACCTAGAACCCTAGGAAAAAAAGACTGAATATAAGATGTTAGCAGCATAAATATGATTCCAATAAAATACGATATTTTATGTGCCTTAATAAATTCTATTATTATGTTTTTTCCCACTTAATTCCTCCTTTATAAATTAAATTAAAGATTTCACTGATTCCCTAGAAATCAAGGTGCTGTTTATAGTTATACTCTCATATGGTTTATCAGGATTATTAATTCTCTTTAAGATTAACTCAACTGCTATTTCACAAGAATACTCAATGTTTAAATCTAACGTTGTAAGTGCAGGTTGGGTTAAAGATGCCATTTCGGTATTTCCACTGCTAATTATAGACATATCTTCTGGAACTCTAATACCATTTTTAACAAGAAGATTAATTAATTTCACGGCTATAAAATCTCCTTGACATATTATTGCAGATGGTTTGCGTTTATCCATAAGTAGCTTCAAAACCGATGTTTCAAAATTTTCTTCAAAATTATCTTCAATGTAAATAAAAAAATCTTTAATAATAGGTACTTTATAGTCATCAAGTGCAGAAGTTATTCCTAAAACCTTTTCTTTATTTCTGAACAAAATACTACGTCTGCCTAAAAATCCAATATCCTTATGACCTTTTTTTATTAAGTACTCACATTGTTTATATCCGCCATTATTAAAGTTAAACCAGACGCTGTCGAAATCACAAGAAGGGGAATATCCTGTATAAAAAATATAATTCTTGATCTTTTGTTTTAGTAAACCTATATAAGAGTCTGTAAATTTCCCGATAAGTATTACTCCATCGAAATTATTTTCTTTTAATACTTTATAAGGGAGTTGTTTTTCATCCTGGTTATTCTTATCAACAAATTCAGTATGGTAATGTATATCTAACTTTTGTAGTGCCCGCTCTATTCCCTGTATCATATAAGCAAAATTGCTATTCTCTTGAACAAGTGGCCTTTGATGAAGCACTAAAATCTTATAACTATTTTTGCTTGTAGCCTTTATATATCCCATTTCTTTCGATTTGGATAAGATTTTTTTTCTTAATTCTTCCCCAACTCCGATTTTGCCGGATAGTGCTCTGCTTACAGATATAGCTGAGATATCTAACGCAGAGGCTATATCTGATATTGTAATTTTGTTACTCAAATAACTCACCTCCAAATTTATGCTCTAATACTATTATAAGTAATACTTAACGCAAATACAACGTTTGTTTTATTTATCTTTAACGTTATATTTCAAATTTATAACGTTAATTTTATTTAGTCAATAAATAACTATTAAACCAATTCAAATGTATTTTATTTAATGTTTGATATGCAAATTAATTTTGTGTATAATTGTAATAAAAGATAGAATATTCAAATAATAAGTATACTATGACACAGAGGAGGGGATGAAATGAACAGAGACTATATTTTTCATGAATTTACAAATAGTTTGTGTCCAGAATGCCTTCAGATAGTTCCTGCTAAAGTTATATTGAAAGATGAAAAGGTTTATTTACTAAAGTATTGCCCTACTCATGGAGAACAAATAGAGTTACTCGAGGAAGTGGCTACTTATCATCTAAAGAAAAAACTATATGATAAGCCCGGAACACCTATTAAAGTTTATTCAAAAGTTAAAAAGGGATGCCCCTAAGATTGTGGTACAAGTGGTACCTGCCCACAACATGATCAGCATGGATGTATAGCATTAATAGAAGTCACTACGAAATGTAATTTAAAATGTCCATTATGTTTCGCTGATGCAGGAGAAGGAGAATTTTTACCTATATCTCAAATAGAAAAAATGATGGACTTTTTTATTGACTCTGAATACGGCCAAGGAGAGATATTACAAATAAGTGGTGGTGAACCAACTATTCATCCGGATATTATTGAAATTATAAGAATAGCTAAATCTAAGAACTTTAAATATGTAATGTTAAATACTAATGGTATAAGGATTGCTGAAGATGAAACTTTTGCTCGTGAGTTACAACAATTTGTTGGCGGATTTGAAGTATATCTTCAATTTGATGGATTTAAAGAAACAACTTACAATACCTTAAGAGGAAAAAATCTATTACCACTTAAAAAAATAGCAATAGCTAATTTATCTAAATATAATATACCTACAACATTAGTTTCTACTATATCCGCTGGCGTAAATGATGATGAAATAGGTGAAATATTTGCTTTTGGTATTAATACAACTTGTGTTCGCGGTATTAATTTTCAACCCGCTGCTTTTTTTGGTAGAGTCCATGAAATTGATACAAATAATAGAATTACTCTTTCAGGAATACTAAAAAGAATGGAAAAACAATCTGCTGGAATGCTTAAAATGGATGATTTTATTCCTCTCCCATGTAATTCTGAAAGAGTAGCCCTCACCTATATGTACAAAACGTCAGAAGGTGGATTTATTCCAATAACAAGAAATACAAAAATACACGAATATCTTCACCTTATTAATAATACCTTTGTATTCACAATTGAAGATGCATTAAAAAATGCAGGTGGAAGCATAACTGATATAAAAACTAGTTGTGACTGTTTTAAATTTTTAAAAGACTTTAAAGAAATTGTTCCACTTAACTTTTTTATAAAATCAAAGGAAAAGAAGATTAGATATGTAGACGAGAACACGTTTAGAGTTAGTATAACTTCTTTTATTGATGCTTACAATTTTGATACTAGAGCAATGCAAAAGGAATGTGTTCATGTTGTAACCAAAGATCTACGTAAAATACCATTTTCAGCTTATAATATTATTCATAGAAATGGCAACCTATAATGTTCCAGTTTAAAATTCCAGATATGTTCTCCTTTATAATCCAACTTATTATATGTACAAGTGTTTTAGGATTATTTGTTTCAATACTTATAGACTTTACACTATATACAAGAAATGACCATATAGAAAAAGAAAAGAAGTCTATAGTTGAAACAGGCACAATGACATTATTTTTATTTGTTTTTTATCTATTACTCATTCCTAAAATAGGTATTATTCCAATATATAATAGCAACTTAAAACATATTACTATTATTATAGGGGCAATGGCCATTGTTAGTGGTTGTGGCATGAATATAATTGGTAGATTTAATTTGGGTAGTAATTGGGCTAATCATATAAAAATATACGATGAACATATATTAGTTCAAAAAGGAATGTATAAAATTGTTAGACATCCACTATATGCTTCTATTATGTTAATGTTTTATGGAGCATGTGTAGTATATAGAAATATATTATGTTTCCTTGCGGTTACATTTGTATTTATACCATTTATGTATTATAGAGCAAAACAAGAAGAAAGCTTATTAATTCAAACTTTTCCTGAATACGAAGACTATAAAAAAGGAACTGGAATGTTTTTTCCGAAAATAATAAGAAGGAAGTGTTGATTACATGAAGGAGCAAAGACCTGTTGTAGTACCCCATGCAGCCTTTAATTTTTGTAAATATTCTGTAGCCTCTATCTTTTGGTTATCTTTAATATTTCAAAATAAATTACTAGTTCTAGTGGGGTTTTTACTTCTCTTATTATCAGCTCTATTAAAAGTTAAAATGGCCCCTCTAGTTCTCCTTTACACTTATACAATTGACAAGATATTTCCTTCTAAGAGTGAAATTTTAGATGAAAAGGCAGTTTGTTTCGCTCATATGGTTGGAACAATAATATCAGGAATAGCGCTTTTATTTCTTTATTTTCTTAACCCTATAATTGGCTGGATATTAACTGGGGCATTAGCCGTTTTAAAGACATCTGCATCATTAGGATTTTGTGGTGCTATGAAGCTTTATAGTTGTCTTAATAATACTAATGGACAATGCTGCAGGGTAGGCAAAAAAGTAAAGCAGTATAAGGTAAAATAAGATAGGGTGTGAAAGAATGTTTAATCAAAATGGCTTTTTAAAACCTATACCTTTCCAAATAAAAGTACCTACTAATGAGTCATGGGGATTAAAGCCTGTTCTTTTTAAAATAGGTGACTTCCCAATTGAATCATATCCGGTGATGTTATTTTTAGCATTATTAGTAGGTATTGGAATATATATATTGCAACTTAAAAAAGCTGGCATTAAAAATTCAAATGCTTTTTATATCGCCTTGTTTGGCATAGTAGGAGGCACTATTGGCGCAAAGTTACCTCTTATATTCATGTACTGGAATGAAATTAACTCTAATACAAATTCTTTTAGTGCTGTTATGCAAGGTAGAACTATAATAGGTGGCTTAATCGGTGGCGGCGTAAGTGTATTAATAGCTAAACGAATATTTGGAATAAAAGAGAGAATGGGTAATCAATTAGCAGTTCCAATTCTGGTTGCTATGGCAATTGGAAGAATAGGATGTTTATTAAGAGGGTGTTGTTATGGAAAAGAAACACATTTAGCATGGGGTATTGATTTTGGTGATCATATATTAAGGCATCCAACTCAAATATATGAGATACTATTTGATATTGTTATGATAATTTATTTATCATTAAGGAAGAAGAAAGGTGTGAAACCAGGACAACTTTACTCCATTTTTTTAAATGCTTATTTTAGTTTCAGATTTTTATTAGAATTTATAAGAGTTGAGAAAGTTTCTTTTATTATTCTGACAGACTTTCAGATACTTTGTATTGTAGGTTTGCTGTTTATCAATAGAAAATATTTATTTTCTAAATTTATTAAAAGGGAAGTGTAGAAAGATGAGTAATGATAATCCCAAAAATCAAAAACCTAACAATAACTTAGGTGAACAATATTATATGAGCAATCAAGATCCTAATTTTAATTCCCATGTTAAAAAAAGTCCTTGGCGTGATATATTTTTAGGTTTAGGATTATCTCTCTTGCTTCTCATATTAATGGTTGCAACACTTTTTATAGGTAAAGCAGGGATAACTTCTATTATTATGTTTATTCTAATCGGCTCTGCAACATTTTTGTCAGTTAGATTTATTAGAAGATCACACCCAATAGCAGGTAAAATACTTCTTGCAACAGTTACACCTTTGGCACTACTGCTATTACTCTTTGGCGCATGTTTTGTATCTTTAGGTGTATTATAAAGATACCCTCTAAGTTCATTGTTTAACTGACTTGTAAAAACGATTAAGACTTTGCTATGCAAGTATTAAAATAAATTGGACACTATGCCATTTGTTAAATAAGTGCAATTCTCACTTTCTGAAGTTGGATATTTACCAGCTCTAAAATTTGAAAATCTCGGTTATGACCTAGAGAGTTTTACTGCCGAAGGGAACAAATAAAAGGAATATTCCATTAACAATTCTATACTCTCATACGGTTTATCATGATTGTTAATCCTTTTTAGTATTAACTCAACTGCTATTTTGCTATAATACTCAATGTTTAACAAGAAGATTTATTAATTTCACAGCTATAAAATCACCTTCACATATTATTGCCATGGTTTGCTTTTATCCACAAGCAACTTCAAAACCGATGTTTCAAAATTTTTCATTAATATACAAATAGTTTATGTCTAGAATGCCTTCAGATTGTTCCTGCAAAGGCATAATCATATTGAGTATCCTATATTTTATTATTAAAGGGTTATGTAGTAAGTAAGAATAAGGGGGAAAGGTTTATGGAATTAAAAAAACCATTAAGTAGCGATGGTAGTGGTATTATAATTCAAAGAAGTAGGATTACTGCAATCATGACACTTATTATGTCAGTGTTTATTATATTTGCGTGTCTCGAAGGTACTTTAAATGAAAGTATTTACAATGATGTGTTATCATCAGGATTAATAACAAAGTTTTTACTGGTAGGCTCTAGGGCACAGGATATAATATTTATTCCGCTAGCTGTACTTCTAGCTTTTTTATCGATTTTATTCCTAAGGCGTCCAGGTTATAAGTTGTTAATTACTATAATCGGGCTCTGCGGTAACTTTTTTTATGGTTACGCACTTTATGTAATGCAAGGTCAGTATACAACAATTTATCTTGTTTATCTCGCTATATTTAGTTTATCGATATATAGTATTGTTTTAGGACTTCTTAGTTTCCCAACTGAGTTTGTAGTAAAAACCTCGCTTTCTAAAGGCTTACGTAGATCCATAAGTATATTTCTTTATAGTATTGTATTTATGTTAGCTCTCATTTGGTTAATAAGAATTTCACCTGACATTGCCAGGCACATTCCACAGGATACCTACGGGGTTTTTGTTCTGGATTTAGGCATTGTTTTTCCTGCAATTGCAATTGCAGCTACACTGCTAATTCGAAGAAAGCCTTATGGAAATATATTAGCAGGCGTAGCTTTAATGAAGACATTTACAGTTTGTCTGTCCTGGGGATTTGGAGAATGGTATGGTAGAGTTAAAGGTGTTATTGAGGGTAGTTATGATATGCTTGTAATACCAAGCGTTTTGACTATATTAGGCTTAATATACTTTATACTTTATATTGTAAACTTGAAAATAGAATACAAGTGAGAGTTGGACTTAATATTCATATATTGTTCATCAACCCAAAAGGCAGCAATGCCTTTTTTCTTTTCTTTTTCTTAGATTGATGATTACTAACTGTCAATGAACTAATAGACAATTATGTCTTGCCACCTCTTTTTGTACTTGTAATTAGAGCTACGCTAACCCTAGCATTTTAATCATCCGATTATTCTATATTATATTATTTAATTAACAAGTCTTAAAATTTAACATATTATCGTTTAAAAAACCATTCAATATAATAAAAGTTATATTGAATGGTTTTGTTTTTGCTTAAATTCATGCTTTTTCTCTCAGTTTATATAGCTTTTCGTAATTTTTATGGTATACTTTAATTGTATACATTATGTATACATGCATAACTTTATTGTATACAAACGTATACCTATGTTTACAATACAATTTTATTTATAAAATTATAAAATATTATCATTTTAGAAAAAGAAATAAATTAAGAAAATATTATTGAACATAGTTATTCTAGGAATTATACTGTATAGAGAGTTAATTTCACTAGATATCAATGCCTAGTGGTATAATTGGCGTTGATTTATGGAAAAAAGAAAATTTATGGTGTACAATCGAGAAAATACGAGGCCAAAAGGGGATTTACTAAATGGATGCAATATTAAGCGTAAGAATAAGTGATGAGTTAAAACAAAAATTTAATGAATTAGCTCAAAGTGAAGGAATAAACAATAAGGAACTGATGGAGCAAGTAGTTAAATACTATGAATTAAATAGAGCAAGAGAAGAGGACAGTAATATGTCCGAAGATATAAAAGAATTACAAACTATAACCAGTAGAATGGCTGATATATACATAAACATAGTAGAAAGAAATAATGTTAAAACTTTAGAGGTTAAAAACGTACATAGAAATGAGTTAGTAGATAAGAATACAGAGCTTCAAAAATTAAAAGATGAAATTACTTTAATTAAAGAGGAAAACAAAAAAATAATTTCACTTGGAAAAGAACTGTCTAATTTTAAGCAAACACAAAAAGAATTAGAAGACAGTATTAACAGCCTGAAAACATTTAATAATATGCAAAATGAAAAGATAATAAATCTATCTCAGGTTAATGAGAAGTATATTAAATATAAAGATGAAATTGTAAACATTAAAACAGACCATGACCTTTTAGCAAATGAGAATAGGCAGCTTACAATTGAATTGCTAAATACTAAGGATAAAAAAGAAAGTTTAGTAAAACAGATATGGGAGCTTGACCAAATAAATAAAAACAAAATAGAAACACTAGAAATTAAATCCAAACAAGATATTGAACTTCAAAAAGAAAGAACAGGCTTTGAAGTAGGAAAAGAGGTTTTAAGATTAAGAGAGCAACAACAAATTAAAATTCAGCAGTTGCAAGAAAGCTTTAATGATAGAATCAATAAATTATTAAGTGAAAAAGAGGAAGCAACGGAGAAATTCAAAAATGTGATTTTTGAAATGGATAGAAAAAAGATTGAAACTGAAAATATTGTTATTGAAAAGAAATAGTTGTAACCGAATAAACTGTTGAATTTGCCGTTCACTTTGTGTGAACGGTGTTTTTTTATGAAGAATTAAAAAAAGAAAAAGGCGTATCACCTTGTTAGTGCGCCTACTCATAGCATCTACAATCAATGTTCCGCCTGGCTTTAGAACTCTTAACATTTCATTTATGCCATCTTTTTCCTTATCTAAAAGATAGTTTATTACTCCGCCAATACAAACAATACAATCAAAACAGGAATCTTCAAAAATCCCCATATCCAGAACATCTAATAGACAAAACATCTTAATTTTATCAAACAATGAAAGTTCTTTCATTTTCGATTTATTAAATTCAATCTGATGTGCAGATATATCTCCTACAGTTAGTTAATTGCTCATCTTCACAATATATTTTGTGTATCGCCCAGAACCAGCACCTATTTCTAAAACCTTGTAATCCTGATTAAACAAATAAGTATCGACTTAACCACTAAAGAAATTATACCATTAAACACCATTTTTTCAAACTTTTTATGTTAAAATGAATTACACGTAAAGGGTTTCTTATGTGAAAACCGTTTTAAAATGTGGTAAATTATGATAATATTACAATATATAATACGTTAAATAGACTTTATAAGGAGGACGTAAAATGAAATACACTATAACACCAGAGGTGTTTGAACTAAATCCTAATCTTCGTTTTGGGATAATTATTGCAAAGGACCTCACAAATACCGAAACCTCACCCCAGGAAACAGAAAGGCTTAGAAATGCCGAAAAAAATGTGAGGATGATAATAAAGCCAGAAGACCTTAAAGTTCAACCGATAATTAAGGGGTATAGGCTTGTACTTGAAAATGCAGGCATAAATCCAAATAAATTTGTAAATTCTATGGAAGCCATGATGAAAAGGGTACTTAAGGGCAGCCAGCTTCCTACTATAAATTCCTTAGTAGACCTGTGCAATGCAATATCAATAGAGAACCAGGTTTCATTAGGAGGGCATGATTTAGCTGATATTGATGATGACCTTTCCGTAGGTTTTACTAACGGAACCGAGAAATTTCTGCCCTTTGGAGCAGAGGAATATGAACCAGTAGAGGCAGGCGAACTTGTTTTTACCAGTGGTAAAGTTGTACAAACAAGAAAATGGGTTTGGCGTCAAAGTGAATTGGGAAAATTGACACTTAATACTCATGATGTATTTTTTCAATTGGTAGGCTTTGATGATGCTCCGGAAAGCCCGCTTATAAAATCATTAGATTCCTTAGAAGAAATTCTAAAGCTAAAATTCAAGGGCACCTATAAAAGATACATTGTTAAACCCGAGAACTCTGAGATAGAGTTTTAACATGGAATCATACATAGGAGGTGATTTTATTGAAGTTGGTATTTTTAATAGGAGATTCATCTGTTGGTAAAATGACTGTGGGACAAGAACTTATGAAAATTACCGATTTACGATTATTCCATAATCATATGACGATTGAACCAGTTATTAAAGTATTCGGCTATTATTATGGAAAGGCAGTAAGTAGGATGAGAGAGATTATCTTTGAAGAATTTGTTGCATCAGAAAATTACGGGCTAATATTTACATATATGTGGGCTTTTGACCAGAAATCTGATTGGGATTATGTTGAGCATGTAACGAATATCTTTAGAAAAAACGGTGCTGATATTTACTATATAGAACTTGTTGCTCCTCAAGAAATTAGATTACAAAGAAATATTACTGAAAATCGTTTAAAGCATAAGGCATCAAAACAAGATATTGAAAACTCTAACCAAAGACTTATAAGTGAAGATAAAAATTATCGTTGCGTTAGTAATGATGGCGAAATACCATTTGAGAATTATATCAAAATTGACAACTCAAATGTATCGGCAGAACTTGTTGCGACAATAATAAAAGAACGCTTTAGCTTATGACTACTAGAAGGATATTCAATATATGCTGTAGTTTCCAGAATATAACGACTTACTCTTCTCAATGTAATGATATTGCATAAAATAAATCATTTTAATAACAAGGAGACCATTATGCACGAAAGAGAGGTAAAAGGGATCTTATCAGCTCGAAATGGAATAAATATATACCGAGGCTGTACTCATGGCTGCATTTATTGCGATTCAAGAAGCAACTGCTATCAAATGCATCATGATTTTGAAGATATCGAGGTAAAGCTTAATGCACCGAAAGTTTTAGAGGATGCCCTGAGAAGGAAAAGGAAGAAATGTATGATAGGTACTGGGGTAATGCGTGATAACGGAATTCCTACGGTAGTTTGGTTAAGTCCTATTTTACCATTTATAAATGATACAGAGGAAAATATTCGTGGAATTCTGGATTATTGTATAGAGGCGAAAGTACATGGCATAATTTGTTTTGGTATGGGGTTAACCCTAAGGGAAGGAAATAGAGAATATTTCTATAAAAAGCTGGATGAGCATTTTCCAGGAATGAAGACTCGATATATAGAAAGATATAACTATGCATATCAGGTACCAAGTAAAGAAAACCATGTTTCCTAATGAAATTTTCTCTGATATAATGAAGAAAGACGGGATAATTGCTTTAATACTTTTTTTATTGATTTTCATAGATATGTTCTTAAATCTATATTTAGTTAAAATATCTCCATTGTTTTTGATAATGAAAAACGATACAAACTCTATTTACAAATTGATATTTATATTACTAATGGATATACCTGGATTTATAGCTGTAATAGTTGTTTTGAAATTTAGGAAACAAAAAATAAATTCAATTGGTTTGAGACGACAAGGACTTAAGTCTTCTATATACATTGGCGATGTTCTTATTTCTACGTTTTGGGTTTATTACATAAAGAGTAAAGGCTTTAATATAAAACTTATTTGTGATTCGATTTTTTATATTATTTTTACTGGTTTATATGAAGAATTAATTTTCAGAGGATTTTTATGGCCAAGGCTCGTAGTTGGATTTGGCAAAATAGGGGGAACTATTTTAAGCGGGATATTCTTTGGCATGGCACACTTGCCAATTGATATTGTTTTCAACAATAAAACTGTCTTTGAAACGTTTACACTTGGAAATACTTCAAATTTAGATATTCGTGGAGGAATTGCAGTTACTTTATTGTTTATATTTATTTACACTCGTAATTGTAATATTTTATTACCTTCATTTATCCATGGAATTCAAGACATGTTATCTATGCTCTAAGGAAAAACCTAGTATTTACTAATCTTATAATTATCTTTAATACTTTAAAGAGGGGTGAATTTTATGTCTAATAATCAAAACATATACGACAACGAAATTTTTTTTGAGGGATATAAGCAACTTCGAGGCAATAAAAATAACTACAATAACCTTCAGGAAAAACCGGCAATGCAAAGCTTACTTCCAGATTTGACTGGAAAGACTATACTTGATTTAGGCTGTGGCTTTGGTGAAAACTGTGTTGATTTCATAGGCAGAGGTGCTGCAAGAGTTGTAGGTGTCGACATATCAGAAAAAATGCTAGCAGTTGCAAAAGGTGAAAATTCTTCTCAAAATATCGAATACATAAGACTTGATATGAATGATATAAATACTATAGATGAGAAGTTTGATATAATTTATAGCTCCCTAGCCTTTCATTATATAAAGTCTTTTAGTAACCTACTTGGCAACATAAACAATTTACTCAACGATAATGGGCTACTTATTTATTCCCAAGAACACCCGCTTACCACAGGACCAAAACAAGGTCCAACCTGGACAACAGATGAAAACAAAAATCCTTTACATTATAATCTTTCGAACTACATGGAGAGCGGTGAGCGTTGTGTAAAATGGTTTGTAGACGGATTAATAAAATATCATCGACCATTTTCAGAGATAATAAATACGATTATTGAGAGTGGTTTTAGAATTGATAAAATACTTGAACCAGTACCAGACGAAAAATCATTGATGTTAATTCCTAAAATGAAGAGAGATATCCATAAACCAAATTTTCTATTAATTAAATCTACCAAAATAAATTGATAAAGAGATGATAATATTGAACGAAGCAATAGTAATAGAACTTACTAAAAAGATGAATACAGTAGATACCATATATAATGATTTATTGAATCTTGGAATTAGGAATGGAGATATTCTATTAGTGCATTCTTCCATGTCAAGTATTGGCTGGGTTTGTGGAGCTGCTCAGGCAGTCATAATGGCTCTTCAAAAGATTATTAGCAACAAGGGCACACTTATAATGCCAGCTCATAGTGGCGCAGTTTCTGATCCGGCAGAATGGGAAAATCCACCTGTTCCCAAAGAATGGATACATCTTATATATGAAAACATGCCAGCATTTGATGTAAATCTTACACAAACCAGAGGTATGGGATGCATTGCAGAATTATTTAGAACCTTACCTGATGTTTATAGATCGAACCACCCACAAGTATCATTTGTTGCGCAGGGCAAGTATTCACATAATATTATAAACGATCATACATTAACACCACAATTTGGAATGGAATCTCCTTTAGGTAAAATGTACAATCTAAATTGCAAAGTACTATTATTAGGAGTTGGATACGATTCTTGTACAAGCTTTCATCTTGCAGAGGCATTAAATGATAAAATGCCAAGGGAAACAATGGGTGCTGCAATAATTGAGAATAATAAAAGAACATGGAAGTGGTTCGACGACTTCCAATATAATTCCGATGAGGATTTTGAGAAATTGGGTAAAGCTTTTGAATCAACTAATAACGTAGTATTTGGTAAAGTTGGTAATGCAGAGTGTAAGTTATTCAATATGAAATTAGGCGTTGATTTTGCAACGAAATGGATACAAAATAATAGATTTAAATAAACATCTCTTTTTAATACGAAATGGAGGAATATTATGAAAATAACCGATTTAACACATGTTATTTATTCTGGCATGCCAGTCTTCCCAGGAACTGAACAACCAACTTTAGAAAAGGCAAATACACTTGAAAAGGATGGTTTCCAAGAGGCAAAAATCACTATGTACTCACATACCGGAACACATATAGACGCTCCCGCTCATATGCTCAGTAATGGACCTTATTTAGATAATTTAGATATAGAACATTTTATTGGAAATGCTACTATTCTAGATTTTTCTAATAGTACCATAAAATTAATAGATCTTGATATGTTAAAACCTTATGAGGAAAAGGTAAAAAATGTTGACTTTGTTATAATAAAAACTGGGTGGAGCAAGTACTGGAGTGATTCTAAGTATTATGAAGACTTTCCATCCTTAGACTTAGAATCAGCAAGATGGTTGTCACAATTTAATTTAAAGGGTATTGGTATTGATGCAATTTCAATAGATGCTATGGAGTCAACAACATTTGCAGTTCATAAAATATTAATGCCAAGGAACATAATAATTATTGAGAACCTAACTAATTTAGATTCTATAACTAATGAGTTTTTTATTTTGAGTATATTACCACTTAAAAATAAAGATGCTGATGGTTCACCTGTAAGGGCTATTTCCATCGAAAACATATAACCCTTAGCAACAATACTATTTATACTATTATTAGCATGTACCACAAATAATTCAAGGGGGTTATGTAATAATGAATTTTAATGATTATGCTAAAACTTGGGATACTGACAAAAGAATTAATAGAGCAGCAGCGATTGCAAATGAAATAAGTAATTCGATTTGTATTAATGAAGATCTTTCAGCTATGGAATTTGGATGCGGTACGGGTCTTGTAAGTTTTAACCTTTATGATAGATTTAAAAGTATTGCACTTGTAGATTCATCAAAAGGAATGATTGATATACTTAATTCTAAAATCAATAAATATGAAGTAACTAATATGCTTGTTTATAATTTAGATCTATGTATTAATAATTCATTTGATAAAAAATATGATGTAATCTATAATTCTATGGTATTACATCATATTCATGATATTATATCTATAACAAAAGAATTTAACAACTTACTTAATAAAGACGGTTATTTGTGTATAGTTGATTTGGATGAAGAAGATGGTAGCTTTCATAAAAACGAACATCAATTTGACGGTCACAATGGTTTTAATCAAGTCGCCTTAAAACAAATATTAATTAATACTGGTTTTAAAGATATAGAATCAAATACTTTTTATTATGATGAAAAAACAATAGATGGTGAGAAAATCAAGTATTCACTATTTTTAATGAAAGCAAGAAAATAAGAAAAGGGAAGGGGCATTAAAATGATAAGGACCGCAACCAAAAAAGACTTACCATATATTTTAAAAATTTATAATGATGCTATATTACACACAACAGCAATCTATGATTATAAAGCTCACACGATTGAAGACCGAATAAGATGGTATGAAAACAAAATACAAGATGGGTATCCAATAATCGTGGCAGAAGAAAATAATACTGTTATTGGCTTTGCCACATTTGGATCATTTAGACCATGGCCGGCATTTAAATATTCTATTGAACATTCTATTTATGTTCATGAAAACTTTGGCAACAGGGGCACAGGAACTCTACTTCTTAAAGAAATAATACAAATTTCTAATGAAAGCGGCTTTGCAACAATGGTAGCTGGCATTGATGGTTCTAATGAAAAAAGTATTAGAATGCATGAAAAGCTAGGTTTCAAGTATTCAGGTACGATAAGTAAAGCTGGATTTAAATTTGGAAAGTGGCTTAATCTTGTTTTTTATCAACTAGAGCTTAATGGTCCTAAAAACCCAATAGAAAGTTAAGATATAAAAAGCTTCAGAAGAAAAATCTTTATCATTATTACATGGGGTAGCATTGAAATAAAGTAATTTACTAATTGGGGGCAATTATGAATATCTTTGAAGACATTTATGGTTATTCAGAATGGAGTTCAGTCTCTGAAATAAAAAAAGGATGGTCATCAGATAAAAAATATTATATTCAAAATAAAGATGGACAAGAATTTTTGCTAAGATTATCAGACATATCTGAATTAGAGAAGAAACGTAAAGAAAACGAGATTTTGAGTAAAATTTCAAAATTGAACATAAATATGAGTATGCCATTAAACTTTGGCGAGTGCGGAAATAACACCAAAGTTTTTTCTTTACTTTCATGGGTTAATGGTGAAGATTCTGAAAAGGTATTACCCACTCTCACTAAAGAAACTCAATACGAGTTAGGAATAGAGAGTGGGGTAATTCTATCTAAAATACATACCATCCCAGCACCAGAAGGGTTACCTAACTGGTATGAAAAGTTTAACAATAAGATAGACAGAAATATTAATAGTTACAATAATTGCTCTATCAAGATTCCAAACGGCGAAAAAATAATAAAATACCTATATAGCAACAGAGATTTATTGATTTCAAGAAAACAATCCATTCAGCACGGGGATTATCATGTTGGAAATTTGTTAGTTAATAAGAATAATAAAATAGGTGTTATAGATTTTAATAGATATGATTTTGGCGACCCTTGGGAAGAATTTAATAGAATTTCATTTTCACATAGTGTAAGTGTGCCATTTAGCGTAGGACAAATAAATGGTTACTTTAATAATAATGTTCCAGTTTGCTTTTTCAAATTATTAGCATTATATATGGGTACAAATGCTCTTGCTTCAATTCCTTGGGCGATAAATTATGGTGAGAAAGAAGTTAATGTAATGCTTACTAATTCTATTAATATGATGACATATTTTAATGATTTCGAATCAGTTATCCCAACATGGTTCAGTTCTTGGAAACACTATTAGCTAATACAATTGATGAATATAAAAATAGAACTTCAAAAATATTATTATTACTAATCCAAAGTGAGGTTATAAAAATGAGCTACCCTTTTGATTCTATTAGCGATTTGGTTTTTGTCAAAACTGAAGTACAGTGCGCAGATATAATTTTAGTACCTGGCAGTAGTGATCCTAATTTAATGGAGATGGCTGCAGAATTGTATAACCAGGGGCTTGCTCCATTTATATTGCCAAGTGGTTCATACAATCCTAGAATACCCGAATTTAGCTCAGAGTGGGAATTTCTAAAATCAATAGGTGTTAAATTAGGCGTACCAGAAGATAAAATATTAAAAGAATACCAAGCAAGAAATACTTTTGAAAATGCAGAATTTTCATGGGGAGTAATAAAAGAAAATAATCTAACAGTAAGAAGAGCACTATTAGTTTGTAAGGCCTATCATTCTAGACGTTCGCTATTAACATATCAATCAGTCTTTCCAAAAGGTATAGAATTTTTCGTTGTATCTATACCAGGTTCAATAGACCTAATTAAAAGTAATTGGTTTCTAGACAATTATAAAACAGAGATTGTAATGGGCGAAGTAGTTAAAATAGGAACTTATTTTAATTCACTAATAAATAATCTGCGAAATAAATAAAATTAATTTATAAGATTCTATCCAAATGCAGTTATGTCGAAATAGAAATATATTCGATATAACTGCTTTTGTTTTTTTGAAAAATAGTCTTATATACTTTATGGTTGTTTGTTTGGAGTATATATCAAAGCAACACATGCGAAATTACTGGGAACTGTTTGTTTAGGGTTACTTGTAAAGTCAGCAAACAAATGTTTTATTAGTATACTTTAAACGGAAAATATGTTAATATATAGTAAACGTTCTTGAAGGGGTTGTTTAGATGAACATTGCTTATACTCGATTTAATTCAAGTCAACTAAGCTATGAAAAACAATTTGAAGAGCTTAAAAAATACAACATAGAAAAGTGGTTTAATGAAAAAGTATGCTTAAAAGATGTTAGACCTCAATTCAATGCAATGATGGATTTTATAAGAAGTGGAGATACAATCTATGTGTTGGATTTCAACAGACTTGCACTATCAACAAATGAATTAATAAGTATAGGTGAAAGATTAAACAGTAAAGAAATTAATTTAAGAAGTATAAATGATAACCTAGATACGAGTAATTCCACCGGTAAACTAATGTTCACAATGATTAGTTCTATTAAAGAATTTCAAAGATTGAATGTATTAGAAAGACAAAAGGATGGCATTGAAATTGCAAAATCAAATGGAGTGTATAAAGGACGTAAAAAAATAGGCTACCCTTCGAATTGGGGAGAAGTATATAGCAAATATAAGGATAGAGAAATAACAGGCACCGCTGCAATGGGATTATTAAAACTGAAAAGGAATACATTTTATAAATTATTAGATGAATATAAATTAATAAAATAATTTATAACAACAGTTCTTTATTAAAACTATTGTATAATGTTATACATAAAGATTATCCTAAAAGAGTAGATTTTAATTTTAACGATTAGTGCTTTTCGGAAAGTAGGGGATAGAATGGCAGAATTATGCGATATTTATAATATTAAAGGTGATAGATCTGGTGATGTCTTTATGAGAGGCGAGAATTTAAAAGAAGGAGAGTTCCAGTTAGTCACAAGCATTTGGATTCTCAATGAAAATTTGCAAATATTAATTCAAAAAAGGTCTAAAGCTAAAATAATATCTCCAGATATATGGGCAACCCATGGTGGATGTGTATCCTCAGGCGAAACTAGTTTATACGCATGTGTAAGAGAGGCCTATGAGGAAATTGGAATTGTTATTAACCCTAAATACATAAAATCATTAACTAGAATTACAAGTAATAAATTAATTATGGATAGTTATATAGTTATACAAGAATTTAATACTTCAACAGCCGTCCTGCAGATAGAAGAAGTTAGCGGTTTACAATGGGTGTCACTCAATAAATTAGAACATATGGTTAAAAATCAGAATTTCTTTAATTATCAGGAACTACCATATGTAATTAACTTTATTAATAATCTTAAAACAAACAGGGGACTATAATCTATAAGGTATATTCTCCATTCTCATATTACAAAGTTATTTTATTAATAGGAAGGTGTTAAAATGGAACCTTTTACTCAAAGAGTTGTAGAACTTATTAAAGGTATACCAGAAGGCAAAGTGATGACATATGGACAAATTGCAACACTCTCTGGAAACAATAGAGGTGCAAGGCAAGTAGCTAGAATTCTTCATACCTTAAGTAAGAAAAATAATCTTCCTTGGCATAGGGTCATAAACATAAAAGGGGAGATTAGCGTAACTGATTATGAATCGTTTAACTTACAGAAGATGTTTCTTGAGAGTGAAGGTATTATATTCACAGGGAACAACACTTTAAATCTAAATGACTTTCAATATCATATATAAATTGTTTGAATATTGTAATCATAATAATAAACTATAAAAAATACTCCATAATAATCTATGAAGTATTTTTCTATCAATATTATGTTATTTAATATAATACAATGAGAAGCATAATTTAATCTTTTTTACTTCTAAATATGAATATAATAATATTAACAGCTGATACTCCTACTAAAATATATATAATTCTAGCAAGTAATGGAACTGAACCAAATATAGCGCTAACAAGATTAAAGTTTAGTAACCCTAAAAGACCCCAATTCAGCGCTCCAATTAATACAAATATGAATGAAAGTTTGTCTATCATATTAAGCTTATACATATTTCCCCCCAAACTAATATAATTACTCTGTTGTATAAAATATATTAAATATATTAGAAATTAGAACTATTTAACAACATTCTTTAAAGTTATATACAAATCTATATAAACAAAAAAACATTTAGAAAAGTACAATTATTATATACGAACATTTACGTTTATTTTAATGCTATTGTATGCTATAATGTGAATGAAATTTGTTTTATATTATAATACGTACGTATGGAGGCAAAATATGAGAAACACTTATAATACACCGTTAAATAGTAGATACGCATCAAAAGAGATGAGTTATTTATTTTCAGATGATATGAAATTTAAAACTTGGAGAAAGCTTTGGGTTGCTTTAGCTGAAGGTGAAAAGTTATTAGGACTTAATATTACGCAAGATCAAATTGATGAACTTAAATTTTATGTAGATAATGTAAATTATGAAGTGGCTGAAAAAAAAGAGAAAGAAATACGTCACGATGTAATGAGCCATGTATATGCCTATGGGGTACAGTGCCCTAAAGCAAAGGGAATCATCCATTTAGGAGCTACTAGTTGTTATGTAGGTGATAACACAGACCTAATTGTTATGAAAAAAGCACTTTTATTAATTAAAAACAAATTAATTAATGTAATTAGTAAATCCTCAGAATTTGCATTAAAATATAAAGATGTTCCTACTTTAGGGTATACCCATTTACAGCCAGCTCAATTAACTACTGTAGGTAAAAGGGCTACTCTCTGGATTCAAGAGTTGATATTGGATCTTGACAATTTAGAATTCGTAATTGAAAAAATAAAACTACTAGGAGTTAAAGGAACAACAGGAACTCAAGCAAGTTTTATGAATTTATTCGAAGATGATGAGAAAAAAGTAAAAGACTTAGATAAATATGTAGCAAATAAAATGGGATTTGAAGATACTTATCCTGTTACTGGTCAAACATATTCTAGAAAAGTTGACTCCATAGTATTAAACACATTATCCGAAATAGCTCAAAGTGCTTATAAATTCAGTAATGATTTAAGAATACTTCAAAGCATGAAAGAAGTAGAAGAGCCTTTTGAAAAAAGCCAAATCGGATCATCTGCAATGGCATATAAAAGAAATCCAATGCGATCAGAGAGAATTAGTTCTTTATCAAGATACATTATTGTAAATTCATTAAACCCAGCTATAACAGCTGCAACACAATGGTTTGAAAGAACTTTGGATGACTCAGCTAATAAGAGAATATCCGTAGCTGAAGCTTTTTTAGCACTTGATGGAGTATTAAATCTTTACATGAACATAGCAGGAAACATGGTAGTATATGAAAAAGTAATTACTGCTCATGTTAATAACGAACTTCCATTTATGGCTACAGAAAATATACTTATGGAAGCCGTTAAAAGGGGTGGGGACAGACAAGTGCTTCACGAGAACGTTAGAGTTCATTCTATGGAAGCTGCAAAACGAATTAAAGAAGAAGGTTTAAGTAATGACCTTATAGAGAGAATTATAAATGATAAGAGTTTTTTAATGTCGAAAGAAGAGATTCTAGCCGTAATTGACCCAATTAAGTTTGTTGGCAGAGCTCCAAGTCAAGTAGTAGACTTTATAGATGAGTATGTAAAACCAATACTTGCCAATAATAAAGAAGCAATAGGTGTAGAGACCGCTATAAATGTATAATACTTAATGTAATAAAAATATCCTGCATTTTTATAATGTAGGATATTTTTATTTGTAAAAGGCATGATGAGTGGAATATTAGAAATTGACAATTTTGATAATAGGCTTAATGAACTTGGAGAACTAGGCTGGGAATTAGTTTCTTGTTTTGCAACAGCTCAAGCATATAGACAAAGCAGAGAAATAATATCAGTTTTTAAAAGAATCAAATAACTAATTTATTAAGATATTAAACAAATTTTATTATAATATATAATAAATTTTTCAAAAATAAATAATTTTTAAAATAAATTAAATTATTTTTGAAAAAAGCATGATTTTACCCCCTCTTTTGTAGTATAATAATGTCGTGAAATGTAAGTTTCACGACATTATTACGTATTTTGGAGGTACTAATGAAATCTGACATAGAGAATATTTATAACAATGATATACCAAACTTTCTAAATGATTATTTTAATTATCTAGCTACTATTAAAGGTTCTTCTATTAATACTATTGTTGCTTATACTGCTGATTTATCATTACTATTAAAATTTATAAAAGTATATAAAGGCTTAGATCCATCAGATAAGTCCCTTCCTATTGAGAAAGTTATTATTAGTGGCCTTACCTTAGACACGTTAAAAACTCTTACATTGCAGGATTTATACGCCTTTGTCACCTATCTCGGAAAACAAAGAGCTAATGGGAACTATGCTAAAGCAAGGAAAATTGCAGCTATAAAGTCCCTCTTTAAGTATTTGACAACTAAGGCCAAAGTGCTAACCCTAGATCCAACTATAGATTTGGAGTCTCCAAAACTTGGTAAGCGAAGTCCCGTTTTTCTAACCTTAGATGAAAGTAAAACCCTTCTTGAGGCTAGTAACTCTAGAGATAAACACTCAATCCGGGATCATAGTATAATAACCTTATTTTTAAATTGCGGACTCAGACTATCAGAGCTTTGTAGTATAAACATATCAGCTATGAAAAACGATACCCTATCTATTATTGGGAAAGGAAATAAAGAGCGTACAATATATTTAAACAGAGCATCTCTTAAAGCAATACATAAGTATTTACCTATCAGAAATGCAGAAATTGATAAAATACATGATGAAGATAAAGATGCCCTCTTTATAAGCGGCAAATTTGGTAGAATTAATAAAAGAACTGTAGAAAGAATTGTTAAAAAGCATATAGGCAATGCAGGACTTAATAAAAACAAATATACACCTCATAAATTAAGGCATACCTCAGCTACCCTTATGTATAAGTATGGCAACGTAGATATAAGAAGCTTGCAAGAGATTTTAGGTCATGAAAATATATCTACCACTCAAATATACACACATGTAGACAATGAAAAGCTAAGAAATGCGGTCAAGTCGAATCCCCTTTCTGATGACTAAAAAGGGTACTATTTCTTATATATATATAAGAAATAGTACCTTTTTTATTGAAATTTTTAATTATATGATTTTATAATTTTTACGATTTCATAACAGAGCTGCAAAAACTTTGAATTTTTTCAGTAGTATCCTCTTTTGCTTTTTTTAGTGGATCAAGGAAATCAACTGAATTAATAACTGTATTACCTGTCACCATTTTTTTAATTTTATCAAAACACTTCTGCGCTCCGCCTCCAGCATGGCAGGCAAATAAAAATATATTTTTGTCTTTAAATGTGTAATCATTTAAAAATGTCATAATCGGAGGAGAAAATGTACCAGCCCAGATAGGTGTACCTATTATTATAGTGTCATAGAGATCCAAGTTTATCTTTTCATTTATAAGCTTTGGCTTTTCGTTAAACACAGCACTCTTACCGCCCCAAATAAACTTTTTAAAATTCCCCTTTGAAAATTCCTTTTTTGGAATTAATCTAACACTATCTGCACCCGTCATCTCTGCTATTTTTGTTGCAATAAAATCTGTATTTCCTTCAAGTGAATAATAAATCATAACTGCTTTCATGTTGATTAACACTCCTCTTTGTTGTTACCTATTATCCTACAGAATTGCACAACGAATTTTTTTCGATTATATCTTTTTAAGAGTTATAAGTCCAGGGAATTCTTCTTGAAGTAACTCAGAGTTTTCTTCTTCATTTTCAAGGAGTTCACTCACCCCTTCTATGTCTTCTATTAATTCCCAAACTTCATTATTTTCAGGTATGAACCCATCCTTATCAACCTTTGACAATGCTTCTTGTGCCAACAATGATTCATAGTCTTCAATCTTTGACGTTTCATCAACTTCATTCAAATTATCAGTACTTTCTTTATGTAGCTCAATTTTATCTTCTTCATAAGAATTATCTTCTGTTTCTTGTAACTCTATTGCTTCTACATCATTTACTTCATTCTCAAAGACCTCATCAATCTTTATAGCTTTAACATCATAACCTTCAAGCTCTAAACATTTTCCACAATTATTACATTTTTTATTTGAATTTAATTCGCAGACCTCGCATTCTCCACAATTACTACAAATTCTTTTTTCATTAAATATACAATTCTTAGCCATACAGCACCCCACTACATTTATTTCAAATACATTCATAATAGACTATTATAACAAATAGGGTATCATTAATCAAATATTAGTATTTTTTTATATACGTTAATAATCGGTTGATGGTCATACACCATGAAGATACAGTGTTGTTTAAATTTATTTATAGTAAATAGTGCATTGTCTCATTGGAAAGTAGGCTGTGTTTAGAATAGATATTTTTATGTTAAAAATTTGAAATTTATATTAATATTCTATATAATTAAATAAGGACATACTTGTATTTAAAGCGAATTATATGTTAAATTAGGAAAGGAGAAAATATATGATGAAAGCACAAATTAATCTTATTACGATTTGGACAAATGATATAGATAAAATGAAAAATTTCTATAATCAAGTTATCGGATTTAAAATTGAAAATGACCTTGGTAATTATGTTGAATTTGAAAACGATGGAGCAAGATTTGCTATTTGTATGAGAGATGTTATGTATGTGTATAGTACTGAATATAGGAAAGAGTCATATGGACAAGGCTTTGAACTTGCTTTCCCATGTGAAAATTCTAAAGATGTTGATGAATCATTTAAGGAGTTAATCTCTAAAGGAGCAACTTCTATTCATGAACCACAAGATATGCCTTGGAATCAAAGAACAGCACTATTTGCAGACCCAGATGGAAATATACATGAAATTTTCGCAGAAATTAAATAATACGTAGTTTTCGAATAAACCGAATGAATTAATAAAAAAATAAGTAGCAGAAGTTATTATAACTCCTGCTATTTCTTTTGTTAAAATATATGTTATATCATGGGCTTTATTGTGTATGCTACTTCCCATCATCAACCGTCATCTACCGTATATAATGTTTTTAGATATGCTGCAATAATCGGTTTGCTGAGTAGAATTTGATAATTTTATGTTAAATATTTGAAATCTATGTTAATATTCTATATAAATGAATAAGGTCATACTTCAAACTCAAGAAAATAAAAGGTGGCGTTAAAAATGTTAAAGATATTTCAAATTTCAAGCGATATTGTAGAAATAGTTCATGGTATACAGATGAAAGCATTCATTCCTTTGCTTGAGAAATATCAAGATTATGATATAAGTCCTGCCATGGAAAGTCTTGAGCGAACTAAAATGAAAATTGATAAAGCAAATACAACATCATATATGTTTAAATTGAATGATACTAATGTCGGTTGGGTTAGGGTAATGGAACTTGAAGAAAAAACATACAAAATTTCAGCTCTATGTGTTCTTCCCGAATACCATAACAGAGGAATTGCTCAAGAAGCATTAAAACAAATAGAAAGTTATTATCCAAATGCACGAAAATGGTCTTTGGATACAATATTCCAGGAAAAAGGTAATTGTCATTTATACGAAAAAATGGGTTATGTAAAATTCGGTGAATTAATACCTATAAATGAAAGAATGTCGCTTGTTGCATATATTAAAACATGTAAGCTAAAGGATAATTGATTTTTTGCCTACTCACCTACTTCTATATGGTACAAAAGTAGAACATAAGTTTGATGTTTTTGCATTTATATGGTATAATTCTACTACGAATGAGAGGTGTTTTTATGTTAACTCAAAAGAAAGATAAGCAAAGTGAAATATATAACTTTATAAAGGATCAAGTTCAATCTAAAGGATATCCACCCTCAGTTAGAGAAATTTGTGAAGCCGTAGGATTAAAGTCCACATCTACTGTTCACGGTCATTTAGAAAGATTAGAGAAAAAAGGATATATTCGTAGAGACCCTACTAAGCCTCGCGCAATTGAATTATTAAAGGATTCTGTTATAAGAAAAGAACTAATAGATATACCTATTATAGGAAAAATTACAGCTGGGATACCGATACTTGCGGTTGAAAATGTTGAAGATACTTTTACTATTCCTTTAAATTTCACTAAAACTAATAACGAACTATTTATGCTTAAAGTTTCTGGTAGCAGCATGATTGAAGCTGGAATATTAAATGGAGACCTTGCTATAATTGAGAAAGTCAATTCCGCTAAGAATGGCGACATAGTTGTAGCTCTTATTGATAATGAAGCAACCATTAAAAGATTTTTCAAGGAAAAAGGGCATATACGTCTTCAACCTGAAAATTCCACTATGTCCCCTATTATATTAGATGACTGCTCAATTTTAGGTATACTTGTTGGTATATACAGAAAATATTAAATAAACGTTTTTACAATATTTAATACACAAAAGCCTGCAATGGTAATCATTGCAGGCTTTTGTGTTCTCTTTTTAAATTATAATTCTTAATATATATCATAATATATTATTGTAATAATATAATTTGTTCTAGATAACTCTTGAAAGCGCAATTAGTATTCCAATTTTAGCATGATCAAATGTTAACCCTCCCTGTAAATATGCAATATAAGGCTCTCTAATTGGAGCATCCGCAGATAGTTCTATAGAAGAACCTTGAATAAATGCACCTGCTGCCATTATTACCTTATCTTCATATCCTGGCATATCCCAAGGTTCGCACTCTACAAATGAATCTATTGGAGACCCTGCCTGTATCCCCTTTATGAAATTAACTAGCATTTCTTTATTTCCAAATTTAATAGCCTGAATTATATCACTTCTTTTATCAGTGTATTTAGGAAGAACTTCGAACCCTGCAAGTTCCATAATCCTTGCACAGAAAATAGCACCCTTCAATGCTTCCATAGTTACATGTGGGGCAAGAAATAATCCTTGATATAGTGAACGCATTACTCCAAATGTTGAACCACATTCTCCACCTATACCTGGGATTGTTAGTCTATACGACGCTTGCACCACATATTCTTCTTTACCTGCAATGTATCCACCAGTTGGTGCTATTCCACCACCAATATTTTTTATTAAAGAACCTGCAACTAAGTCTGCACCAACATCTGTAGGCTCTGTAGTTTCAATAAATTCTCCATAACAATTATCTACAAAACAAATTACGTTCGGATTTATAGCCTTTGCTGCTTTTATAATTTCTTCTATCTCACAAACTAATAAAGCCTTTCTCCATCCGTAACCAGTAGATCTTTGAATATGAACTAGCTTTATTGACTTATCTTCAATCATTGTTTTTTTCATTAGCTCTATATCAACTTTAGAATCATTTAGTTCTAACTGTTTATATTTTACGCCAAAATCTTTCAATGAACCTATATCTTTCTTATTAGTAATACCTATTATGTTATGAAGTGTGTCATAAGGCGTTCCACATACAGAAAGCATAGTATCATCAGGTCTTAAATTGCCAAACAGTGCTGCCCCGATTGCGTGTGTTCCATTTACGAAATGCGGCCTAACTAGTGCACTTTCACAATTAAAAATCCTTGCGTACACTTTATCTAGTGAATCTCTACCAATATCTCCGTACCCGTAACCAGACGAATTTGTAAAATGCGATTCACTAATTCTTTCATCTTGAAGTGCAGTTAAAACCTTAAGCTGGTTGAACTCACGTACCTCATCAAGTATTTCAAACTCTCCTTGAACATCTTTTATTGCTATATCATAGAGTCCCAACGTTTTGGGACTTATCTTATACTTTTTTTGAAGGTATTCTTTTGTTATATCTAACATGCTTTTAGATCTCCTTTGTCTTATGTATTTTAATTACCTCATTAATAATAACATACATAATACCTATGTAGAATAGTTTTATATAGCAATTATGTAATGAGTGTGTTATATCGCACACTTTATCTGAATTACCTCGCTACTAAAAGTTTCAATTCCTGCTTTATCCTCTATTGCAACTTTGTACATAGCTTTTGCGACAGTACTACCGTATACAGGTTTATATTTTTTAAAACCTCCCTTAAATATAAACGGAATACATTTTGAAACAACTTCTGCTGCCTTTTCTCCAAATCTAAATTCTGTTCTATCTCCTAACAATAATGATGGTCTGAAAATTTTAAGACCAATGAGCTCTAAGCTATTAAGTTCATATTCCATTTGACCTTTAACTTTATTGTAGAAAACACCAGAATTTATATTAGCTCCCATTGCTGAAATTACAAGAAATTGAGATACATCATTTTCTTTCGCTTTCATTGCTAAAGAAACTATATATTCTAAATCAACTTTTTTAAAAGCTTCTTTAGTCTTTGCCTTTTTTATAGTTGTTCCCAAACAGCAAAATATATGATTAACCTTACCATCAAAATTATAAGTATCTACATTTTCAAAATCAATTATTTTTTCCTCAAGTTTTTTATTTTTTAATCCTGTAGATTTCCTAACCCAAACGATTACCTTTTCATACTCAGGAGCCTCTAATAAAAGATTAACCAAACTAGCCCCAACTAGTCCTGTAGCTCCAACTACCAAAGCACTTTTTCTTTCCATATATAATCTCCTTATTATTACTCTTATTTTAAAAATATTTAAATCGTTATTTTTCTTAACCTAATATCCCACCCATTACTCCTTTAACTTAACTTCTTTAATAATCTCCTCAACAGTTTCTTCTAATTCTTCACCAACTTTTCTATACTCAATTTCAAATTTTTCACTTTGATTTTTCATAAAGTACATTAATGCATAATAAGTAGGCTTAAATGTATCCTTTAAATTATATTGATTCTCATTAAATAGTTTAAATAAGGAGTTGTATTGTTTTTTAACCATAATCAATAATAAATATTCATTAATATACTTATTATATTGATCGGTATCATAAGCTACTTGTAAAAACAAATTAGCCTTTTGCAATGATTCTTCAATTTTATCATTGTAAAGTAATGTTTCTGATAATCTATAGATAGAGTTAAACTCGTTAGGATGTTTATCAAAACTTTTCTTAAGATTATTTAAATTTTGTTGTATTATTTCAATTTTTTTAACTACAGGTTCTTTGCAACACCAGCTTGCAATAAAATCTACAAGCCACTTTACCTGATTTTTTTCTTTTTCTCCTCCAAATCTCATTAGGTACCAAATGTTGAAAAATCGTTCTTTGATTTGGTACATGTAATTTTTCTTGTTTACAGGTATTTTATTTATTACTCCGTTTTTTTCTAATTGATTTAGCTGAGCTGATACTTCTTTACTCTGCATTCTTATTTTGTCTGATATTTCTTTTGTAGTTATAGCGTCCAATCTTAATGCTATAACATCAATGATTTCCTGCTGCACTGGAGATAAACTATCCATTTTGTTTTTATAAACTGGTGTTAATCTATCTAATAATGTATCAAGTTTTTTAATGGAGACTCTATTGTCATCATTAAAGACATCAAAAAGCAATGTCATGATTCTTGGATTGCCATTAGTTAATCGCCTAAATGCTTCTATCTCCCCCTCAGTACCTTCAAATGTCAACTTTATATTCTCTTTATTAGATAATTCACCTAACTTCTCAAAAAAAACCTTATTTTCCTCTGAGCTTAACCCTTCCAATTTTACGAACTTAAAAAAATCATAGAATGGCTTACTATAATCAAAAGTAAATTCTGACACCTGTGAAGATGCACCTATGATTCTAATTTCAGCAGACGTTAATAGAATTTCTCTTAGCTTTTGCTGCTCAGATATTTTGAACTTCTTTACAATACCTTCTATATTGTCTATTAAAAGTATTACTTTTTTATTGTTTTCTTTAAGTTTTTGCTCAATAATTTTAAAACATGTTTCATCATAATCTGCTTCCTCGCAGTATTTATCCATTTCATCACAAAGTCCTATAAACTCCTTATTTTCCAATTCAAGATGCCCTGCTGTCACCTCCCATAGTTTATTTAATCTTCGTATATTGTATTGTTCCTCGGGTAATATAACAGGAATAAGTCTTACTTTTAACTCTTTGTCCTCCTTTATTTCAAAGTACAATCTTTTGAGCAATGTTGTTTTACCATAACCTATTTGAGCATCTATCATATAGTGCTGCTCAGGATATTTCATACTAGAATTTTTTATATCTTTAAAAATCTTCTCAAATTCCTTTTTTCTTATCACAAACCTACTCACTAATTCTTCCTGTATTAAATTGTTGGGATTATAAAGACTTAAACTAATAGTTTGCATTTTTTTTACACCACCACATTCTTAATATAGGAGAAGTAAATGTATATAATTTTTGCTCCTCATCATTACTTATATATCCATCATCAATAAGAGTATTTAATAGATCCTTATATGTTTCGCTTAGATTATATTGCACAGCTAAATCATGTATTTTATTATAAGTTATCATCTTATCTTCAGCTACTGCTATTGTGTTTAGTACTTCTAAAATAAACTTATAGTCAGTATTTTTGTACACCTTAAGTCTCTCATGCCAACTGCTAAATTTATTATTTTCCTCTACCATACTTTTAATTGCAATATCAACTGAATCGTTATATATAACGTATAATCGTTTTTCATCATAAATGTCCTGAATTTTATCCATAGCAAGTTGAATATAAAAAGGGATCAACCACTTAATTTTCTGTAGCATATAATTTATAGTATCATCATTCATTGTAAAACTAAGTCCTTTAAGTAATTCATTAATAAGACTTTTACCCTCTAGTTCGCTTAGCGGGGTTACTTTTAATATATCAAGGTCATTTATAAACTTTGAAGAGTCCATTCGTCTTGCAATGCCTTCTAAGCTTATAGATCCTGTATATATAAATTGAAATTTATTATTTATATCACCGTTTTGTCTTAATGCTCTATTACTTTGAAGAAGATGAACCGCATATGTAGTACCTTCCTTTTGTTGAATATTTTCTATTGTTTGAGCAAATTCATCTATCATTATAATTAATTTGTGTCCTTCTAAATCAATAGATCTCATAATTTCTATAAATTTTTCATAATAATCTAATTCTGCACTTTTAGTAAACTTTACAGAGTCTATACCTACTTCATCAATGCTTTTAAAAATATTTTTAGCCAAGTCTTTAATTGAATTTATTACTTTATCTTTTTTCTTTACAGAATCACTATTTAAAATAGCTTTTACAATTTCCTTATAGTACTTATTTTCGTCATATACTGATTCTGTAATTACATAGATTACATAGTATTTATCCTTTGGATTATCTTCTATATACCTCATTAAAGATGTTTTCCCAACTCTTCTTGGAGCTGAAATTATAATGCTACTATCTGAATCTATTTTTCTCCATAATTTATTTATTAAAATCGGCCTTTTAAAAAAGTTTTCTCCTCGAGCAGCTTGCCCAGTTGTAATCTTCATAATTGACACCTCCGTATATTCCTTATATTTACAATAATACCTGACAAAAAATATTTTGTCAAGTGTTTTAACAAAATATTTTTTGTCAAACTTTTAAATTACAAAAAAATATACTTAAAAGGGCCAGTTAGGAGTTAGTAGCTCCTGACTGGCCTCTAATATTATTTAATTTAGTTAAATGATCTCAAGTGATGATTATTTCTTATCAATTTCCAACACTGTTTGAAGAGCTACGTTTATACCTCTCCAGCATTCTTCAACAGATGTAAATTCAGGTTCGCAATGGCTGTGTCCATCCTTACTAGGTACAAATATCATTGTAGTATTCATCATTTCAGCGACATACTGTGCATCATGACCTGCACCACTGTACATTCTTTTACTAGTATATCCGTATTCATCAGCACTTTTTTGAACAAAATCTACTAATTCTTCATTAAAATTGATTGTATTACGTGCCCATGCTTCTTGATATTTCACTTCACACTTATCAAATTCCTTAGGCATATTCTTGATTATTTCAACAACCTTTTTAATGACTTCTGCATTCTGGTGTCTTGCATCTAGAGAGAAGTCAACAAAGTCAGGAATAACAGTATGGACACACGGATGACAAATAATTTCACCTGTAGTGTAAACAAGGTCACTATCAAGCTTGTCAAGTTCTGAATGCAAATACTTAAGAGCAGAAGTTGCAGCCAAAAGAGCATCTCTTCTGTATGGCATTGGAGTAGTTCCTGCATGATCAGCCTGTCCATAAGTCTTAATTCTGTAGTTAACCATTCCTACAACGCCCTCTACAACTCCAATTTGCATCTTTTCAGCCTCAAGTACAGGACCTTGTTCAATATGTAGTTCTAACATAGCCATGTAGTCTTTAGAACTCAGTCTGTTTGCTTTGTCCCCCGCATATCCACTCTTCTTCAAAGCTTCTCCAAATGTCTTTCCTTTAGGACTCTTAGAATCTAGCATCGTATCTTTGTCAAACTTACCACAAATAACCCCCGAGGACATCATTGCAGGTGCATAAAGTGAACCCTCTTCATTAGTCCAAATCATAGCTGTAATTGGATGCCTATGTGGTATCTTTTGGGTTGCAATTGTCTCAACTACTTCCATTGCTGCTATAACACCAAGAATACCATCATAATTACCACCATTTCTAACAGAATCACAATGTGAAGCCATTACTATTCTAGGAAGGTTAGCCTCAGTCCCAGGAAGAGTTGCATACATGTTAGCCATATCATCAGTTACGGTTTCAACACCAACTGCTTTCATTCTCTTTACGAATTCTGCTCTTGCCTTAAGTGCTTCTTCTGACAATGAAAATCTTGTAATTCCACCATGCCCCGCATCACCAAAAGTTGCAAATGTCTCAATTTTATTTTGTATTCTGTCTTTATCACAAGTTATCATATTATTAACCTCCATTTTATTAATATTACCTCTATTGAATTAGCTCAACTATTATACTAATAAAATAAGTAATTACTACTTTTCTCTAATTGATAATTTTATTCTTTATTACTTACTATGTAGAACTGTATTGAACTACCCATGACTAAAAGTCACAGGATTCCTGATTCATCAAACACAGCCTTAACTCTTGCGAGATAATGGTCTAACATGTTCTCCTACAAAAGAAATACTTTTGCTCTTCTATAACTAGAAGACAGGCTCTTACCACTGTCCCAAGCGGTGCCTTACGTATATATTACACTAGACCTATGAGTCTCATTCCTTCACTACGTATATTTAGTGAGGCGTTTATATCCCTATCATGTTTTTGGTTACATTTGCTGCAGGTCCATTCCCTATCGCTTAATGTCAACATAATATTCTTAGTACCACAATAGTTACACAATTTTGAAGAAGCAAAGAACCTTTTTATTTTCACTAATTGTTTTCCTTGCCAATCTAATTTGTACTTTAAAAATGTTACAAATTTATACCAACCTGCATCACTAATTGATTTCGCTAATTTATGATTTTTTATCATACCTTTAATATTTAAGTCTTCAACTACTATAACTTGATTTTCATTAACGAGTTTGCGACTTAGTTTATGCATGAAATCCTTTCTTTGATTAGCGACTTGTGCATGAATTAAATTTAATCTTTCTTTAGCTTTTAAGTAGTTTTTTGAACCCTCTATCTTTTTAGGTAGTCGCTTTTGTAGTTTAATTAACTTCTTTTCACTGTTCCTTAAAAATTTAGGATTTGAAGTTTTAAAATTATCCCTTCCATTTGAGGCAATAAGAAAATCCTTTAACCCCATATCCAATCCTATAATCTTAGAATTATCTATATTATTTAGTTCCAACTTTTTAATAAGTGGAATAACCTCTTCTATAGTTAATGAAACATAATACCGAGTTCCTTTTTGAGAAATTATAGCCTTGGTTATCTTAGTAGTTGCTTTCCCAATATTTAAAATTTTATTATTAGTCTTATTTTGTTTAGGTAAGGCAAACAAGACTTCTTTTAACTTTGGAAGTCTAATAACTACTTTATCTAAATCTACCCTAATATTATCATTCGTGTATTTAGTAGTATAAGATTTTTTAGCGTGTTTCTTAGATTTAAACCTTGGAAAATTGGTTTGATGTTTAAAAAATCGAGAATAAGCATCCTCTACATTTTCAAGGGCAGCTTCTAGTGCAAACTTATCTACTTCTTTAAGAAATTCAAAGTCTTTCTCCTGCTTAAGGGGATTCATAACCTCCGCCTTGTAATTACTGATCCTTAGTGTTGTTTTTGTATTTGAGAAACAATCTTTTCTATCAGATAAATATTTGTTATATATAAACCGTGAACACCCAAATGTCTTATTTATAAGAGTTTCCTGTTCCTCACTGGGATAAATTCTGAGTACTAAACCATAGTTTAAGAGTTGTTTACCTTCATCCAATAATAACTTATTCTTATCCTTTACAGTTAATCTCATAGACAGGATAAACGCCTCCTTTTTAATACTATTATTATGTCCTACATATACAGCAATTATAACAAAAATGCGAACTTATATTCTATTTTTAAATCGTAACCATGTTTTTACTCCCGTAAAAGAACCACTAACTCACCACTGAAGTAACGAGTGTGCGTGGTTCAGTTATCAAATATATAAAATGGAATAAAATAATATAATCAATTCATTTATTATATAAATAATATTTGATTTATTTATAATTCTTATTTAGTTGAAATGATTTTTATTGTATTGAATAATTCATTTAAAATATAAATTTGCTTTGTTTTAAGTTGTTCAAAATATGAATATTCTTCATAAAACGTTGGTATTTATAGCTATATTATAAATATCAACTGACTTTTCCTACCCAATTATTAGCCCCTTTACCCCATAAAATGAATTGCTTAATTAATAAATTTGTCGTAATTATTCATTTATATTTGTATATTTATACTCAATATTACTTTCATTCAGCTAATAAGTCAAGCATTTTGATTCTTACCGAAATAAAATCCCCCTTTCTTATAACATTTTTCTCATTAATTCACCATGTAAATTCTCATCTTCAATAATTTGTTGAATGTCACTATATTCTTTTGCGAGCTTAGAATCTCCTATATCTGCTTTAACTTCTCCCTTTGAAATTACCCTATGGCTACATAAAGTTGATTGGATAGACTTTCAATGTAATCACGCCTTCCTATAACTGCGAGCCATTCTTTTGGAATGCTTTCATAACCGTAATATAGACCTGCTAGTCCTCCCGCAACTGCAGCAACTGTATCTGTATCCTCTCCAAGATTAACAGCTAGTAGAACACATTCTTTGTAGTTCTTCGAATTCAGTAAACACCAAAGAGCAGCTTCAAGTGTATCAACCACATATCCACTACTTTTAATATCTTCAACGGGTGTTTTGGAAAAAGCCTTATTACTGAGACGTTTATAGTAATGTAGTTCCTCTTCAAACCTATCATGATTTTTATAATACTCGAGTGCATTATAGATGCCCTTCTCAATAGCTATCGAAAGATTCATATCTCTTGTTATACTGCATGCAACAGATATGTATATCCCACAGGCAATTAAGCTACGTTTATGTGCGTGAGTTAGTGATGAAAGATTATGAATTATATTCATTGCTTCATCATTCTTAGTTATCTCTGTTCCATAAATAGATTGAAGATAAAATACAATAGGTAGAATTCTCATAAGCGACCCATTGCCGTTATCATTACCGCCAATGCCACCACAATCTAATGGAGATGCTCCATGTGAAAACTTCTCCAATGCTTTTCTTGTTGCATTTCCTACGTCAAATACTTCTCCATATGGAGTATAGTCTCCTGTATTAATCCACTTTATAAAATTTTTCATTATATCGTCATAATTAAGCCCATTAGAAAGGCTATCAACAAGACATAATGTCATACTTGTATCATCTGACCATGTCCCAGCTTTCTGATTATAAGTACCATACGATCGCATATTAATTACAGGATCTTCACTAAGGGTTTCTCTGTTTATAAACTCTACTGGTACCCCTAAAGCATCAGCAACACATGAGCCCATAACACTATTTAATATATTGTTTGCCATTCTATCACCCCAACTTTATATATTTTATTTTTTAATTTCATTAAGAGCAGCCTTAATGATTTCGGCATGATCAAAGGCAAGTTCCATCTGAACAGTCTCTGATATGGCAACCCATTTCACTTCAATGGCGTCTTCACCATATTGAAGAGACTTTGGTTCTTCTCTTATTAGCCCAACATAAGCACAAGATATAATCCATCCTGATATGCTCCCCTTATGGTAGACAGTTAAATAATAAAACTGTTTGCTATAAGGAGGGCTATTTTTTATGGGAAGAAAATCAATTATCTCAGATCAACAAAAAATTAAGGC
>NZ_JAHLEB010000051.1 GCF_018861735.1 Clostridium lacusfryxellense
ATCCACCTCTAATCTTTTATTCCATTATACATAGAAAAACCCCATAGGGTAGTTTTTTTTAAAACGTCTACTCTATAGGGTACATTTTACTATCGCTCAAACATATGTTTTATTAACGCATCTTAATTAAAAATAAAATAAGAAGTTCTAAGCTTGTTCCAATGCATTATACGTAATATATACTTTTTTTGCGTCTAAAATAATTTTGTATATTAATATTATTATTTAAAAGATTCTATTCTTATTATACTTTCTACCTCATTAACATTTGCTAGTTCTTTTATTTGCTTAATTGAATTTCTTATATTCTTTTCTGCGCTTTTATGTGTAATAAATGCTAATAGTACATATTCTTTATGCACTACATCTTGAGTAAGAGATGTAATACTGACATTATTGCTGCCAAATATCGCAGCTGTATCTCCTAAAACTCCTGCTCTATCTTTGACATTAAGTCTTATATAAAATTCTGATTCGTTATCCTCTGATTTCTTAACTTCTTTAAAATCTACTTTGTCATTAAGTTCTTTTAATTCAGATGGTTTTACGTTATTTCTTAATATAGATATTATGTCCCCAACTACTGCACTTCCGGTTGGCAAATCACCCGCACCTTGTCCGTATAGCATTAGTTCACCAACTGCATTTCCTTTGATTAAAATAGCATTAAATGCGTCATTAACATTGGCCATTGGGTGAGTAGATGGTATTAGAGTTGGATGTACTCTTAACTCCAATTTATTGTTTTCCTCTTTAGCTATTGCTAGTAATTTTATTGTATAACCAAATTGTTTAGCATATTCTATATCGACATCACTAATATTCCTTATACCTTCCCTGTAAATGCAATCATGATCAACCTTAGTACCAAAAGCTAATGATGACATTATAGCAAGCTTATATACAGCATCAAAGGCATCTACGTCGGATGTTGGATCAGCTTCAGCAAACCCCTTATCCTGAGCCTCTTTTAATGCCTCCTCAAAGCTAATTCCCTCTATTGTCATTTTACTTAATATATAATTGGTTGTTCCATTTATAATTCCAATTATACCCTCTATTCTATTTGCTGTAAGACTTTCATTAATTTCTCGTATTATTGGGATTCCACCAGCAACACTTGCTTCATAATAAAATAATACATTTTCATCTTCTGCAATTCTAAATAACTCTTCGCTCCAATTTGCAATAACCAGTTTATTAGCAGTTACAATATGTTTTTTTGCTTTCATTGCGCGTATCATATACTCCTTAGCTTGATCTCGTCCACCAATAAGTTCAACAACAATTTTTATGTTATCGTCATTTATTATATCATCGATATTGTCTGTTAATATTCCCGCTGGCAATTCAAAATCTCTTTTCTTATTTATATCATTAACAAGTATTTTAGCAACCTCAATATCATAATTTGATCGTTTCATTATTTCTTTTTTATTTTCTTGTAATATCTTCCACACCCCTGTACCAACGTTACCAAATCCTAAAATCGCTATTTTTACCTTTTCCATATTTATTTCTCCTTTCTAACTTCTATACTTAATATAAATTCACCAATTGTGGTAATTAGTCTTCAAATGCCTTATACACTACTCTAATTGCATCTTCAAAATCTTCGTTTTCTACTCCAACAATAATGCTCAGTTCACTTGATCCTTGATTAATCATCCTAATATTTATATCTTTTTTTGATAATGCTTGAAATACTTTAGCAGATATTCCCTTTGTTTTTATAATACCTTCTCCAACAACTGCTATTAATGCCATATTAGGATAAGTTTCTAATGAATCCGGTTTGCATTGAACCTCAATCTCTTCTAATATTTTATCAATCTTATTGTCCAATTCTGAGTCATCTATTACTAGTGATATAGAGTCTATTCCAGATGGAATATGTTCAAAAGGAACATTATTATTTTCAAGAATAGAGAGAATTCTTCTACAATATCCTATCTCTTTGTTCATAAGAGTCTTTTCAATTGCAATAACAGTAAAATCCTTTTTTCCTGCTATTCCAGTAATGCTTCCAGGTTTAACCTTATGTTTTTCATTTAAAATAAAGGTTCCTTTACATTGTGGGTCATTAGTATTTTTTATATTTATTGGGATTCCTTCATTTTTAACAGGGAAGATTGCCTCTTCATGAAAAACATTTGCACCCATATATGAAAGTTCCCTGAGTTCTTTATATGTTACCTCATCAATAGGTTTAGGATCATTTACAATTCTAGGGTCCGCCATTAAGAAACCTGACACATCTGTCCAATTCTCATAAACCGTAGCACCAACGCCTCTAGCAATTATTGCCCCTGTTATATCTGAGCCACCTCTTGAAAATGTTTTTATCATGCCATCTTTAGACGCACCATAAAATCCAGGTATTACTGCCTTTGGAACCTTTGATAGTCTATTCCTAATAGCATCATAAGTTGCAACTTCATCCAAACTTCCACTTTTCTTAAAAACGATGATGTCAGCCGCATCTATAAATTCATACCCTAAATATTCAGCGAGAATTAATCCATTTAAATACTCTCCCCTACTTGCTACGAAATCTTCTGAAACTCCCGTAAGCATCTTTTCTTTAAGTTCTATTAGGTATTTTGATATATCAAGGGTTAGATTTAATTCCCCACATAAAATAGTATATCTATCTTCAATTAAATTTAATAATTCATCAAAAGGTAATGATTTTTTTACATGTTGATGACATAAATATAGTAGATCTGTTATTTTATAATCACCACTTGCCCTCTTCCCTGGAGCTGATGGTACAATATAACATCTTCGATCATCAGACAAAACAATATCCTTTACTTTCTTAAATTGACTGCTATTACATAATGAACTTCCACCAAATTTCGCAACAATAACTTCCATAATATTATCCTCCTATATATTACCTTTTGCAATGGTCTATTAACTTATATCCATCTTTGAAATATAAACCTATCTCTTTCGCCGCGAATTCATCGTAAATCCCATTAATAATATTCTTTACTTTTAACTAGTTTCATATATTATAGTATAAATATTCCGAATTATCAAAACTTCTTATTAAAATAATAAAAAATAATTAAAATTGCATATTATTTACTAAATAAAACCCTTTTGTTTAATATTTAACAAATACTACACATCTTCTTCATTGTTTTGACACAACTTTATGTTATTCTTTATTTATAGATTAGTAGATTAAAGCGAAGTCCCCCTTTACTTTAATAATAAAAGGCTGTGAATTTAAGTATTCACAGCCTTTTCGTATTTTTTTTATTAAATTAAACACTTACTAAATCTAATTTGTTTTTATTTAATAGTTCTGATGGTTTCATACCTTTGATCATTAGTTGCATAATCGAGTATTTTATCTCATCATATTTATTGAAAATCATTTGGGCTTTCTCCATATCATGATATACCTTCCAATAACCAACCATTTTGCATTTTGCACCGGGACAATCAACAAATGATACTACATCTTCTAATGGGTATCCTAAAAAAATTCCTATCTCATGAGGGCATATATTTTGAAATCTTTTGCCCAAAAGTAATAAACATTGATTTATATCCATCAATTCGTTGTACCCAAATCGTTTTAAGAATTCCATATTATTATTATTTCTAATTCTTTGCTCAATTTTTTGTTCATTGTAAAATAGCACAAATGTATTTGTTTTATCTTTTTTTAATTCAATATAATTGATATCTAATTTATCTTTTACTTGATCTTTATACATTGACCATAAATTATTTAAATTTCTATTACTACTGCTAAAATTAATTAAAGAGGATGTCTTATGCTTTTCTATAGTTGGCCCTGCATTACGTATTATTACTGAAAATAAATATTGCAAGTCATCATACTCATTTACAACTTTTAATAATCCTTTTAAATCTTCTATTATCATAAAACATCCTCCATTAATCTTATTTATATTCTTACTCTTTTAATAATAAAGCACCTATTTCATTGCATCTTTTTATTCCTTCTTTATCAGCATCGTTATTAATTATAAATCCATCTGCTAACATATTTGCGCCATATCCTTCCATTCTATCTTGCCACTCAGTCATCCACTCACCATCGCCCCATCCATAAGAACCAAACAATATAGTTTTTTTGCCACCCATAACACCTGCAATGGACTCAATAAATGGTTCCATTTCTGCTTCCTCAAGTTGCTCTGCTCCCATAGACGGACAACCGAAAGCTACCGCATCTGCATTTTCTACGTCTTCTATTTTTGCATCGAAAACATTAATAAGCCTAACATTTGCATCTCCATTTTTTGCACCTTCCAAAATCCCTTCTGCCATCGCCTGCGTATTACCTGTTCCAGTCCAATATATAATTGCTACGTTTTTCATATTCTTATCCTCCTAATATAATTTATTATGTATATTTGTATTCCTATTTTCTTTATTGATATTGATTATCGTTCTTATTTATACTATAATAGTTTTAAGTTAGATTTATTTAACAATATTACTATCTTTTTTCGAAATATTAAGGAGATGCTATGAAAAACTTACTTAATCACACAGACCTTGCCGTAAATATTGGAAACAACAACTTAAAGGATGCAGTTACTCTATATACAAAAAAAATAGATGCTTTTTTATTAATATCTACTAATCCAAATGAATTAAAAAAACTACTTGCTTCAATGAATACTTTTATATACACTTATTTATGTATTAACGATTCTATAACTTTAGACGACTTATGTTACTCTAACCTTAATCTTATAGATGCTTTCCATATGAATGAGGATTTAATATCTTTAGGAAAAGATATTATTAAAAGCTACATAAAGTCCATAAACAATAGTAATAACAATCAACTATCAGAAAATGAGATTATAAAAAATGCTCTAACATATATTCACTCAAATATAGAAAAAAAGATAACATTAAAAAAAGTTGCAACTCATATTCATATAAGTAGCAACTATCTATGTTATCTTTTTAAAGAAAATACTGGCTTTAGATTTTGTGAATATATAAACAAATGTAGAACAAATGTTGCAAAGAATTTTTTAGATAACTCTTCTTATTCTTTAGATATGGTTTCTTCTAAATCTGGTTTCAATAGCCAAAGTCATTTTTGCAGCACCTTCAAGAAGTATGTTGATATTTCTCCTAATGAATATAGAAAAAGAATTAAGAGTTCTAACCTATTTTAATGCTTGTCATGGAAATTGAACCATTTTGTATACCCTTATATATAAAATTAACCTCATCTGATTCTTCTTGTAGCCCTGCTATATAAAGCAAAGGTAAATAATGTTCTTTTGTTGGTACTGACAGCTTTGCACTTTCGCCGAGTTTTTGATAAGCTATTATATTTTCATGTTCCCTATGTTCTATTGAACCTGAAATATAGTTATCAAATTCTGTTGCAAAGTCGAACGGGAGAGCAAAAGTATCATAATCCATTATTCTCAAGTTATGAACTATATCTCCACTTCCTATTATCAAAATTCCTTTATCTCGAAGCTTAGATAATTTTTTTCCTAAGTTGTAATGATATTGTTCATCCTTTAATCTATTTAAACTCATTTGAAATACAGGTATATCAGCCTTCGGATACATATGTCTAAGCACTGACCATGCACCATGGTCAATTCCCCATTTTTCAGTGAGTTTAACACCTAACTCCTTTAGTTCATCCGCTACAATTTGAGCGTATTTCTTAGAACCAGTTGGTTTATATTTGATATCATAAAGCTCCTTTGGAAAACCATAAAAATCATATATTTGCTCAGGTGAATCTGAACTCGTAATAAATGTACCATCAGTCTCCCAGTGAGCCGAAATCACTAAAATTGCTTCTGGCCTAGGTATATTTTCGGTTGATTTACTAATAGCCTCTGTATATTCATTACTGAGCACTGCATTCATTGGACTTCCGTGTCCAATAAATAATACTGGCATTTTTTCATTCATTTATAATTCCTCCTAAACATATTAAAATCATATTTATGTTAATTACGTATTTATCCTAATAACCTATTATAAACCTTAGCACTCCATTTTAATACTTTCACATTTATTAAATATAGAAAATCTCTTAAGACATTCATAAATATTTTCATTAAAACTATCTGGATTATCAATATCATCTTCATACCAAATATTCTTAACTATAAGTAACATCCAACTTGCTTTATATAATCACAAACACCACTTTCTTGAATAAATTTATACTTTCCCATCAAACCTTATCTATAGACAAAAAACCACGAATATAAGCTAAATAGCTTTTCCATGGTCCCTTTGTATTTTATGAGCACATAATATTGAATTACACTTTATTTCTAATATATTTAAGAGTTATACTTGGATTTCTTGTTTTTGTTGATCTAATCTCAAATTGATTTAAAGACGCTACGAAAGGTGTAAGTTTCGTATACCCATAGTTTCTAGTATCAAAATCTGGATACCTTTTATTAAGTGTACTGCCTAATTCGCCTAAAAAAGCCCATCCATCTTCATCTGAAATCTCAGTTATAATTGTTTTAATAGCCTCGACTAATTTACCTGAACTTAGCATACCACCTTTTAATTCATCTTGTATTTGTGCTCCTTTAATAGTAGTTGTTTCAGTAAGTTTGGGAGCCATTGAAGCTAATACTTCAAGATATTTAAACTTCTCACAAGCTGCTATGAATGGTGATGGTGTTTTCTTTTCCCCCATACCAATAACATACATGCCAGCTTCTCGTAGGCGTGCTGCTAATTTAGTAAAATCACTATCACTAGACACAATACAAAATCCATCAACATTATTTGAATAAAGTATATCCATTGCATCTATTATAAGTGCAGCATCGGTAGAATTTTTACCTGTTGTATAATTATATTGTTGTATTGGACTAATAGAATAATTAAGCAGTACATTTTTCCATGAAGCTAGTTGAGGTTTGGTCCAATCTCCATAAATTCTTTTATATGTAGGTGTCCCATGATTTGAAATTTCATCAATTATATACTTTATATACTTATCAGATACATTGTCAGCATCAATTAGAACTGCAATCCTCATATCTTTTTCCATTATATTCTCCTTCTCATTGTAATATCTTTAAAATACTACAGTTTATATTCTACAAATTTCTAGATAATCCTTCTTTCTTTGTGAAATGTCTGTAGATTTTCTATTTTACCTTTTTATATCTTTCAATCTTTTTATATCTTTTAATCTTTTTATGTCTTCGGTGCACTCCAACATTTCCTCAATGTTCTTTCTAAGAAGACAATTCAGAAAATCATATTCCTTTAGAATTTCTGGATTTAATTCATAATAAACAAATTGTGTTTTCTTTGACATAATTACGAATCCATCATTTAAAAGTCTTTTCAAATGCCTTGAAGCATTTGGTTGTGACAATAGGAGTGACTCTTCCACCATACCAACACACATTGGTTCATTTTTATAATAAAGAATGCTTAATATTCTTAGTCTAGTTCTATCATATAAGCATTTCATAATATCTAAAATCATAAATTTGAACACCCCTTATCTATTGAAAATACATGAATTCGGTACTACGTCCCAGCATTTGTTACACGAAATACATTTTGGATTGTAATCTTTGTTCTCTACCCATTTGTTAATTAAATCCGCTTCACAAAGTATCGTCCTAGATAAAGAAAAATATTCAATATCTGTTGAATTTAATATTTCATCCATTAGTTTAATATTTCTATTTCCTCCGACCAAAATTACCTTTGCCTTTATTTCGCTAGCAATATTGGTTACTGCTTCTCTAAAATATGATTGTTTTTCTAATGAATTAATTCTTTTAATGGATGCAGTTTTCCCTTCCCCCGATGATAAGTTTACTGCGCTAGGTTCAATCATATCTATTCCTAATTTGTCCATTTCTTTATTATGTCATCTTTTGTAGCAAACTTTGGCGTAATTCCAGTTACAATGTTTTTTACAGCTGACGGTCCGTAAATAGTCATTTTACTAGCGCCCATATGATCGCATTGGGAACCACCATAAACTATTTGCATTGCAATCTTACTGTCATATTTGTGAACTTTGTCTGCTAACCTTTTATATTCTTCTATAAAAGAATCATCATATATTCCAAACATTTTAGGATTAGGTTGCTCATCCTTTGATATAAATGCATACCCCGTTAGTATTAATCCTACTCCTCCTTTTGCTATTTCTTCATATCTCTCCATAACAGAATCATTAATATGGCCATTGTCTTCTGCCATCTCATCCCAAGTTGCAGCTCTAATAAATCTATTCTTAACCTCTAAATTCATAATTTTTGTTTTATCAAATAAGTCTTTCATATTATCTCCCCGCTGTAAGTATACAGTCTCATTATCTAGTTACATTCACTATCCATTATATACACCATAAATTATATACACCTTTAATTATATTCATTCACACGTATATACTAGATGTTTTCAGCCTATTTGTCAAATTTGTATTATTTATTATTATACTTCTCTACTAAATAACGCAAAAAGCACCTAAAATCCAATCACTTCTTCAGTGTTTAGATTTTAGGTGGGTGCTAGTTTAATTACTAAGTGTATTAAAATTTTTAAATCTAGACATCACCACGATCTTCTTGCTGATGTTTTGTTATAATCTTCATTAAAAAAAGTTTTATTATACCTGCAATAGGTACCGATAAAAGCATCCCAAGTATACCTGCTAGGCTGCCACCAATAGTTATTGCCATAATTACAAATATCGGATGAAGCCCCATACTATCACCGACAACTTTCGGCGATATAACCGCACTATCAAGTTGTTGAACGGCAAGAAGCAAAAGTACTGCCCATAAAGCAATAATAGGATTTGGGCTAAGAATACCAACAATAATTGCTGGAATACATCCTATTATTGGACCAACATAAGGTATAATATTTGCAATACCTGCTGTAAATCCAATAAGAATAGCAAAATCAATTCCTATTATAGACAATCCAATACTGCTAATTATTCCAACTATTAAACCATCGAGTAATTGTCCTCGCAAGAACATGGAAATAATATGATTGATTTCAAATATAGTTTTATTAAGGCTTTTAAATTTACTTTCTTTCATTGTTAAACTAAAGTAATTTAAATACAGATGTTTAAAAAACTCATGGTCCTTTAATAAATAAAATGAAATGAATACTCCAATAAAGGTATTTAAAATGCTATTGCCAATACCTGCAAATATTGTAACTATACCATTTATAGAAACTGATAAATACGAATACACTTGCTCTATAGCTTGTGATAAATATCCCTTTATATCAAGAGAGAGACCACTTTGAGTGATTTTATTATTTATATAATCAAATAACTCATTATAGCGTTTTATATAATCACTAATAGTCCCAAACATAACTGATAGAGTTTCATTATTACTAATTTGTCCTCCAATCATTGCATAAATACTATAAATAAGTATAATAACTGATAAAATTACTACTAGGTATGTAAGTATTACGCTAATCAAATGTGTCTTAAATTTAAGTTTTAAATACTTGTCAAGAAAAGTATTAATAATCTTTGATAACGGATATAATAAATATGCAAGAATGCATCCAATTATAAGTGGAGAAATCATTGAGAATGCTGCTGATATTATTCCAATTATATTACTTAAAAATTCACTAAAATTAAAAACTATATTATAACTTATAAAAATTAATGTTAATGCCAGTACAACATATAATACATAATTAAAATACTCTTTATTTAATCTATTTTTCATTCTTCTAGCCTCTCTACTATTTATTAGTTGTTTTCCACCCACTCCATATAGTGGGTGGCTTTATTTCTATAAGTAATTATATCTTTTTATCTTACATTTATCAAACTAGTATTTTATATGACATGAATGATTATAGCTATTAATAAACCAAATGCCATTACGCGATGTATTTTTAGCCACATACCTTTATAATTTTTATTTATAAATGCTCCATAGAAACCTAAAGCAAATATTATAACCATAAATAATGCTGCTATTATTCCGGTTATACTTATACGGTTTGATGAAAAAGCAATTAAAAAATGAGTTAATACAGAAAATATAGCTATTGTTCCCACTATTTTGTGATTTTTAATAACTAACTTCATTACTTTTCTATAGAGATCAACTATTTGTTTTTTTTCTTTTCCTAATTTACTAATATACCTTTTATTAATATATTTCACGAAAAAATTTGCAATTGCTATACCAAAGCATATAGCTGATATTGTACCCAAAAAACCTATTAGATCTCTTGCTTGCATAATATACTTCCCCCTTTTTTTGATTATCTTTAATATTTCGTCTGTTTTAGCAATAACTTAATCATTAAATATATTTATTAGGGAATAATACAATTACTTATACTATTCCCATGTATGTGAGATTTAGTTTTGTAGTGTACTTTTTCTGTCATTATTTTTATTTCTTCTAATACTCTTAACTATCTTTACAAATTCATACCAAATAACTGATGCTATTGCTATTGCAACTGCTAACATAAATTGACTTAAAGACAAAGGTGCAAGTTTCAAAAAATTACATAGCGGAGTATATAATATTACAGTTAATCCTATTATTGTCCCTATACTAACTCCCCACATTACTTTATCATTTGTAAGCCTAACAAATGATTTAATTGCAAAATCTGAATCTGAACTATTAACTTGAACCAATAACACATTCGCTAGTAATATAATAGAGATTCCCATTGCCCTTGCAATAGGTGCATTATCTGGCGACTGATTTAAAAATGCAAAATACGTTCCAAATGATGCTTCAAATATAACAAGACCTTGCATTACACTTTTAATAAGAATTTTTGATGTTAACAGTTTTTCCAATGGATTGCGAGGTGACCGTAGCATAATATCTTCTTCTGCTGGCTGACGTTCTAAAACAATTGAGCAGGTAGGATCAATTACCAGTTCAAGTAAAACAACATGTATTGGAAGTAACAAAAGACTAGCAGGACTTATTCCAATTAGTGGAGCAAGTAATGCTGCAAATGCAATAGGAATATGGATAGTGAATACATATCCAACTGCCTTTCTAATGTTATCATAAATTCTTCTACCATCCTTTATAGTTTCAACAATAGTTGAAAAATTATCGTCAAGTAGGATTATATCAGCTGCTTCTCTAGAAACTTCTGAACCACGTTTCCCCATGGCTATTCCAATATCTGCGTATTTAAGAGCAGGAGCATCATTTACACCATCACCTGTCATTGCAACGATTTCGCCATTAGCCTTAAAAGCCTTAACTATTCTCATTTTGTGTTCAGGTATAACTCTTGAGAAAACACTAACATCTTTAACCCGCTCGCAAAGCTCTTCATCACTCATTTTACTAAGCTCGTCACCAGTAATAATCTTATCACTATTTGGCATATTAATTTGCTTTGCGATGGAACTAGCAGTTATTCCATTATCTCCTGTTATCATAACAACTCGAACACCCGCTTTAGTACAAGTTTCTATATCTTGTTTTACAGATTCCCTTGGAGGATCAACAAGTCCAACCATACCTAAAAGCTGTAAACTACATTCGATTAGACTTCCTGGAACATCAGTTTCACTATTAACTATCATTTGCCCTACAGCAATAACTCGAAGCCCTTTCATCGACATTTCCATTATTTTTGCTTGTGCTATTGCTCTTTCAGCATCTGTTAAATCGCATATTTTTAAAATGTGTTCAGGTGATCCTTTAGCTGCCACTACAATATTTTCTCCATTTTTCCAAACATGGCCCATCATTTTCGCTTCATCAGTGAACGCATATTCCTTAATAAGTTGACCTCCAAATATTACGTCCCTTGTGATTCCTTGCTTTTCACAATAGGATATCATTGCCTTTTCCATTGGGTCATAGGCGTCACATTTACAACCCATCCCCATTAACTTCGTTAATTCTTTTGCGTCGCCTGTTAGGTTCCAGATGCTTGAAACTGTCATTTTATTCATTGTTATTGTACCTGTTTTATCAACGCATAGAACAGACACAGCCCCTAAAGTTTCAACTGATGGCAATTTTCTAACAAGTGATTTCTTTTTAGCAAGTCTCCAGGCACCCATTGATAAAAACACAGTTAGTATAACTGGAAATTCTTCTGGTATCATTGCCATAGCCAAAGTCACGCCTGATAAAATACTTTCTATAACTCTAGCTCCAAAGGTGTGATCTGGTATATTAAAGTAAGTTATAACTCCAACAAATATGAATAAAACTGCCGCAATTCCTGCGCATAGCTTTACCAGCTTTCCAGTTTGTTTTTCAAGTGGAGTTGGATTATCGGGAGCCGCTGCAATATTTTCTCCTATTTTACCATATTCAGTTATTGACCCTATTTTGTCTACTAATACTGTACCAGTACCTTGCGTTACAAGAGTACCTGTATAACAATAATCTTGCCTCCAATAATCAGTACTAAATGCATCCCTATTTTCTGTTGTAACTTTCCATACGCCCTCAGCCTCTCCTGTAAGAGATGATTCATCAATGCAAAGAGTGCTCGCTTTTAACACAATACCATCAGCAGGTACTTTAACTCCTTCAGCGATATACATTATATCACCAGGTACTAAATCGAAACTATTAATTACTTTTTCAATCCCGTCTCTAAGTACTGTGACATGAGGAGCTGATAAATCTTTTAGTGCATTTAATGTCTTGTCCGTTTTCCATTCTTGAATTACCTCAATGCTAATAATACCAACAACAAAAATCAGCATTATAGATCCATCTTTTGGTTCTCCTAAAATAAAGTAAATTACAGCTGCAATAATTAAGAGTAAAAACATTGGCTCACCTATAACTTTTAAAATTTTGCGAACAAAACTTTCCTTTTTTTTAGCCACCAACTCATTTTTTCCGAATTTTTCTTGAAGTTTTTTTGCATTAATACTAGTAAGTCCTTGTAGTTTTTCGATTTGTTGTTTAGTCATAATTAGTTACCCCCTAATGCTTATTTCAAGCATATTTACGATAGCTCTACGACATAACAATCTTCAGATGTGTTCTAGAAATGGGTATAAAAAACCCGTAGAACAATAAACTGTCCCACAGGTGTATAATTCTATCCTGTTGCCATTTCGGCCCAGCCCCACGAACTTTTTTAGAGTTCATCGCCTGCTCAGTTTGTACTGTAGATTTGTATGCAGTGCAAAGAGATCTATAATAAAACTATCATATAAACTATAGTATGTCAACATCTATATTATTCTCCTAATTTTTTCTTTTATATTTATTATTTTTCTATATTATCATTTACCCAATTATGATGGAATATACCTTCTTTATCTGTTCTTTCAAATGTATGCGCTCCAAAATAATCTCTTTGCGCTTGGAGTAAGTTTGCTGGAAGTTTAGCGCTTCTGTAGCTGTCATAATAAGTTAGTGCACTAGAAAATCCAGGCACCGGAACCCCTAAATTTACAGCTTCACTTATTACTTTTCTCCAGTCCTTTTGGTAATCATTAAGAATATCTCTAAAATAAGAATCAAGCATTAGATTTTTAAGATTAGCATCTTTTACATAAGCATCATTTATCTTGTTAAGGAATTGAGCACGAATAATACATCCACCTCTAAATATTTTAGCAATTTCTCCATACTTAAGATCCCAATTATACTCTATTGATGATGCCCTCATAAGTGCAAATCCTTGAGCATAAGAGCATATCTTACTAGTATAAAGAGCTCTTCTTACAGATTCTATGAACTCATCTATATTACCTTCAAACTTTACGTCGGGACCCTTAAGAACATTACTTGCGAATACTCTCTCATCTTTCATCGCAGACAAGCATCGTGCAAAAACAGCTTCTGTTATAGTTGGAATTGGAATTGCTAAATCTAAGGCGCTTTGACTGGTCCATTTTCCTGTTCCCTTTTGACCTGCTTTATCAAGAATAATATCAACCATATATTCACCAGACTCCGTATCTTTTTGTGCAAATATTTTACTAGTTATCTCCATTAGATAGCTATCAAGTTCACCTTCATTCCATTTTTCAAAAACATCGTGGATTTCATCGTTAGTTAGACCTGCCACTCCCTTTAATAGTGCATAAGCCTCACATATTAGCTGCATATCTCCATACTCTATACCATTATGAACCATTTTCACATAATGCCCTGCGCCATTTGGTCCAATATAAGTACAACATGGCTCACCATCTACTTTTGCGGATATAGCTATAAGAATAGATTCAACTAGCTTATAAGCCTCAATTTCTCCTCCTGGCATAATGGCTGGTCCTTTTAAGGCACCTTCCTCTCCTCCAGAAACACCAGTTCCAATGAATTTAAAACCCAACTCTTCTAGTTTTTTACTTCTACGTATTGTATCCATAAAAAATGAATTTCCGCCATCAATTAATATGTCCCCCTTTGAAAGAAATGGTATTAATTTTTCTATAGTTTCATCAACAGGTACACCTGCTTTAATCATAATTAATATTTTCCTAGGTATTTGGATAGAATTTACAAATTCCTCTATAGTATATGTTCCCTTAATATCTTTTCCTTTAGCCTCTATTAGTAAATCATCTACTACAACTTTATTTCTTGAATATACCGAAATAGACGTCCCTCTGCTCTCAATATTAAAAGCCAGGTTTTTACCCATGACGCCAATTCCTAAAACTCCAAATTGCTGTTTTTCCATATATATAATCCTCCTTTTAACAAAGCTTACTTTAGTTCAATTATAGTTTATATTATACTATAGAATAAACCATAATATTCAATTTAACAATTAAAAAAAACGCCATTGCACCCTTTTAGGTACAATGGCGTTTTTAAAATTATTATTACTCTGCACTTTTAAGCGATTCTATCATATCTATATTACCAAATTCTCTATACATAGCTATGTTTACAATTATAGAAAAGGAAATTGTAAGTAAAACTGAATAAAGAAAATATATAGGATCAATTATTCTCATAAACATCATTACATTTGTTTCATCAGTATTGATTACGTAGGTATTAAGTAATATTCCTACACCAATTCCTGTTAAACTCCCAATTATCGTGAGTATTATATTTTCCCTATATATATATAAAGCAAGCTCATTGTTGTAAAACCCTAATAGTTTTATTGTAGACAGTTCTCTTTTTCTTTCATTTATATTTATATTTGTAAGATTGTATATTACAACAAATGCTAGAACTCCTGCAGATACAATTAACACTAGTACAACTGAATCTATACTCTTTGTAGTTTTGTTAAAATCAAATTGTGATTTGTTTTTGTAATTTACAGATGCTATATTTGAGTCTTTTGTAAGCACCTTTGTTGTATTATCTTCTGAAATATTAGATATACTTTTCAAAAGTCCATAAAAGCCATTATATTTAACAGTTTCTCCAGTTATTTTTGTGTAATAATCAGGACTCATATAAATATAATGTTGCACATAATGCTCTGTTATTCCACTAATTTTGGCTTTCACCACTTTGTCATCAATTGTTATATCAAAGGTGTCTCCAATCTTTTTATTCATAAGTTTTGCTATCTTTTGTGTAATAATTACTCCACTATCATTAAGTTTTAAGTCCTCACCTTTCATAGTAAGGTTAATATACTTATTAATCTCATTTTTATTTTCTGTAACTAAAATAAAGGCATCCTCTACTCCTGATTTATCAAGATTAACTGTTCCATTTTTGCTATATGAAAATAAAACTGATTTTACATTAGAATCTTTTAATATCTTATCCTTTGTAGTATTTTTCTCATTATCATTAATGTCTTTTTTAAGTGTTGATAACATATCATATCTATATATTTTTGTAAATTGACCCTCTGCAGCGCCTATTATCCCTGACTTAAGTCCAAACCCAGTTATCATAAGCCCCGTGCACACAGCTATTCCTATAACTGTCATGAAAAATCTCTGTTTATACCTAAATATATTTCTTGCAGTAACTTTACTTGTAAAACTTAATCTCTTCCATATAAATGTTATTCTCTCGAGCAATATAGTTTTCCCAGCCTTTGGTGGCTTTGGTCTCATTAGTGATGATGCTGCCTCCCTTAATTCTTCAAGTGTTGCCGCAACCGCTGCAAGAGTTGTAAATATTATAGCGATTAATGAAGCCTGGAGTGCTAATTCCATGTTAAAAGGTGTTAATGAACTTGGAATAGCATAAAGTGATCCATAGGCATTCATAATGAGTGGTGGAAAAAGTCTAAAACCAAATGATATACCTATTAGAGTTCCTGTTATGCTGGCTAAAAGCGCATATATCAAATAGTGCATAGTAATCGATGTGCCTGAATACCCTAAGGCCTTTAGAGTTCCTATCTCGATTCTATTCTCTTGTACCATTCTTGTCATGGTTGTAAGGCTAACTAAAGCTGCCACAAGGAAAAATATTAGCGGGAAAGCCTTGCCTATGTTGTCTATTCTATCACTATCTTGTCTATATGTTTCATATCCCAAATTAACATTTCGCCCTAAGACATACCACTCTGGGGCTTTGATATCATCAATTTTGTCTTTGTTTTCTTTAATTTTTAATTCTCCATCTTTTATTTTTGCATTTGCCTTTGTTTCCTCTGATTTTATCTTTATAGTATTTTCCTTTATTTCTTTTTCTCCAGATTCAAGTTTAACTCTAGCTGATTCTAGGTCAACCGAACCTTTCGCAATTAATTTCTCTTGCTGATTTATTTTCTTGTTACCTGAATTAATTTGTGCTTTTGAACTATCAAATTTATTTTTGAGAAGTTCTATGTCAAAATAAGGTTTGATTTGAGGTAATGCACCACTACCCTTTAATGAACTATACATAGATCCAAAATCTTTCCCCTTAATATTTTCAGTATAGATCTTATTTATACCATTATATTGAGCTAAAAATGTTTGGTTAGTAGGATCTGTTTCTAATTGTTTTTTCGCCTCATCCACTTTTCCAGCCATTGATGTTGAAATATTATTTGCAGCTTGCTGTTTTCCTAAATTAAGTTTTTGCTGACTATCAATGAGTTGTTTTCTACCTGCTGCAATTTGTATTTTCCCTTGTGAACTTTTTTGGTTGAAAATAGCTTTGTTTTTGGCAAGTTCTATTTTACCATTATCAACTTTAATTTTTGCATCATTTAATTTTGTGTAAGCATCTTTAAACTTATCAGCTGCTTCTTTTTTTGACTTGATAAGTTTTTCTTCTGCTGTATTTATTTCCTTGTTTGCATCTGTGGTTATTTGTGTATACCGTGCCTTGCTCCTTATAACTGAAATATCCTTAAGACTTTGCTCCATATTATCTGAGACTTTTTTATACTCGTCATTTGATATTAGACTGTCACTAGACAAACTAGTTTCCATTTTCAAATACATTTCTGTATAATACTCGCTTTTAAATACATCGGGCATTATATAAATAAATCCGGCAGTATTTCCATTTCCAACAGAACTTAGCTGTCTTTGCCCAGACAAATACAGTGGAGATAGTGCTTCCCCAACTATTTTGAACTTACTAACTTTAAGGTCATCTGCAATTGAAGTATCTTCCCCTGACTTAAGTTCTATAACATCACCTAATTTGAATTTATTTGCTTTTAAAAATCCCTTTTCAACTACAACTTCATCATTAGCTTTCGCTATTCTTCCTAGAACAATTTTCATTTTATTCATTCCATTTTCAGGTGGAACTGAATTTACGTTAAGGACCAATGAATGTTTATCTTTTTCAACTAAAACATCTATTGAATATGAACCCTCTACATTTTTAACACCTTTTAATTTCTTAACTTCATCTAAATCATCTTTTGTAATCCCAAATGTTGATATCAACTTAAAGTCCATAAAATTTGTTTCATTAAAATAAGTATCTGCTGATATTTTCATATCTGGACTTGTGGCCCTAACGCCAGCATAAAAAGCTACTCCAATTGCAATAATTATTACTATAGATAAAAACCGTGAAAAAGTCTTTTTTATATCGCGAAATAAATTCTTGAAAAATGTTTTTTTCATTTCTACCACTCCAAGCTTTCAATGGCTGTTGGATTATCGTTTTTAACTACACTTTCAACTTTCCCACTTTTAACCGTTATTATCTTATCAGCAATAGGTGTTATAGCTGAATTATGTGTAATGACAACTACTGTCATTCCTGCTTTTTTAGATGTATCAGATAACAACTTAAGTATTGACTTACCAGTGTTATAATCTAGTGCTCCCGTAGGTTCATCACAAAGGAGCAACTTGGGATTTTTTGCAAGTGCTCTCGCTATCGAAACTCTCTGCTGTTCTCCCCCTGATAGTTGGGACGGGAAATTTTGCATTCTATTTTCAAGTCCAACATTTTTAAGTACTTCTACTGGATTCATTGGGTTTTTACATATTTCAACTGCCAGTTCCACATTTTCAATTGCATTTAAATTTTGCACTAAATTATAGAACTGAAATACAAATCCTATATCATCTCTTCTATATTTAGTAAGCATTTTTTTATTATATTCGCTTATATCATTGCCATCTACAATAATATTTCCTGTAGTAGCTTGGTCCATTCCTCCTAAAAGATTAAGTATTGTTGTTTTCCCTGCGCCACTTGCCCCAATAACTACAACAAATTCACCTTTTTCTATAGTAAATGAAACGTCATCTACCGCTTTAATTATTACTTCTCCTGTTGTGTAAGTTTTCTTTACATTTTTTAGTTCAATAAATTTTTTCATTATAATCTCCTATCTTCTTCGCTATATTCTACTATGTTATAGTCTCGGTATCTAATTTGTTAATAATATTATTGAAAAATATATCTATTATATCAAGGATAAGTTTTCTCACTTCTATCCCGTCTTCTTTTTCTCTCAAAATTATGGAGATACTCTCGACAAGGTTATATGCCATAAGGTAAATAATAAAATTATTTTTAAGCCTTTTCCCTTGCAATGATAACTCATATTTCATTATCTGAGTAACTATTCTAGTTACAAAATCCTCAAAGTCTTTTTTACAGTTCTCGTACTTTGATCCTTCACTTTTATTAAGTAATATGGCAAGTTCCGTGCTGCTTTCTTTAAATATCTCCAATATCTTTTCCATTAAATCATAGAAAATCTCATCTGTTTTCCCGTTTACAATCACATTATTAAATTGATTTATGTAATCCATTAATCTATCATATACAGGCCTAATTAACTCCTCATATAAATTATCTTTACCACTATAATATTTATAAAAGTTACCAACTGATGTTTTGGAGTTTTTTGCTATACTCCTTATTGATGTATCCTTGTATCCCCCTTGTTTAAATTCTTTTAGAGCTTCTTCTACTATATTTTTTCTAACTTCCTCTTTTAAATATTGCATTAGAAAACCTCCGTTCTCTTTTATATTATACTCTAATTCTATAAAAACTCAACTATACTTGAAAATATATAAATTATTTATATTAAGAAAATATTTACACAATAAGTACTTATAAAAAATCATGTATATTTATGAATAAATAATTAGTTAAAGGTAAAAATATAAATTCGATAGTATTATTTCGTATTAACGCCTATAAAACATAATGGATAAAAATGTTCTAGTAACAAATTGGTATGAATTAATCTACCAACAGGGAGGACAACAACATGAAAATTGTTAGTTTAAAAGTATTCAAGGGTAGAAACATATATTCTCACAAGAAATGTATAAGACTTAACCTAGACCTTAATGGGTATTGTGAAATTCCAAGTAAAGATATTTGTAACTTTAATGAGAACTTAGTTAATCTGTTACCAGAACTTACAACACATAGATGTGGAATAGATGAGGATATGGGGTTTATTAAAAGACTTAACGAAGGAACTTATTTGGCACATATAACTGAACACATAATTCTAGTACTCCACAACCTGGTAGGCCTAGATATAAGTTATGGAAAATCAAGAGAGATATCTGGTGATAATTATTATATTATATATCAATATGAATACATGAATACTGGCATAGAAGCTGCAAATATAGCAGTTGACCTTGTTAATTCATTGATTAAAAAAGAATCCTTTGATTTAGATTTAAGATTAAATAAATTAAAGGAAGTCTTAATGAATGAAGAGCTTGGGGTAAGTACCTTAAGCATTTGTAACGAGGCAAAGAAAAGAGGAATTCCTATTTTAAGAATTGGTGAAAATAGTATGTTCCAACTTGGTTACGGCAAATATGCAAAGATGATTCAAGCAACTTTGGGTAATGATACAAGTGCAATAGCTGTAAATATTGCACAAGATAAACTACTAACCAAGGAATTACTAAGCATGCATTTTTTGCCTGTAGCAGATGGCATGAAAGTTAAAAATAAAATAGATTGTATATTAAATGCAAATGATATTGGTTACCCAGTAGTACTGAAACCCCAATTTGGCAATCAAGGCAAGGGTGTTATTTCTAATATAAAAAATGAAGGAGAACTATTGTGTGCCTATGAACTTTTAATTACAGATTATGAAGATATAATAATTGAGAAGTACATTATTGGACGTGACTATAGAATATGTTGTGTTTATGGAGATATCGTTGCTGTATCTGAAAGAATGCCTCCATATATTCTTGGGGATGGGATAAGTTCTATTAAAACCCTTATAAATAATACTAATGCTGACTCAAGGCGTGGTGAGGGACATGAAAAAGAGTTAACTAAAATTAAAATAGACAATGTACTTATAACATACTTAAAACACAAAGAATATAATTTAGATTCTATTCTTATAAAAAAAGAAAAACTAAATCTAAAGGATAATGCTAATTTATCTACTGGAGGATTTGCAATGGACTGTACGGAGTCAATTTGCACTGAAAACATAGATTTATGCAAAAGAGCTGCCAGTGCTATCGGTCTTGATATATGTGGAATAGATATAATATGTGAAGACATAAGTAAACCACTTAATGGTGGAGTAATAATAGAAATAAATGCTGCTCCTGGTATTAGAATGCACCATAATCCCTATATTGGATCAAAACGTAATGTAGCAGGTCATATAGTCGATAAATTATTTGAAAATTCTCAAACAAGCATTCCAATAGTCGCAATTACAGGAACCAATGGAAAAACAACTACCACAAGACTAATAACATATATTCTTTCAATTGCTGGTTATACAGTTGGAATGACAACAACTAGTGGAATTTATATTGATGGCAATTGTGTCTTTAAAGGTGATACAACTGGTCCTAGTAGTGCTTTAGTTGTACTTTCAAATAAGCTTATTGATGCAGCAGTACTTGAAACTGCAAGAGGAGGCATTATTCGAGGCGGATTAGCTTATGATCTTGCAGATGTAGGGGTTATTACAAATATAACGGAGGATCATCTTGGAATAGATGGTATTGAAACCATTGAAGACTTAGCAAAAGTTAAGGCTTTAGTTGGTGAGGCCGTTAAAGACGATGGTTATGTTGTTATTAATGGTGATGATAAAATGAGTTTAAGTATCATTCATAGGTTAAAGAGCAATCTTATAATATTTTCAAAATATAAGAATAATGAAGTAATGAGAACTAACATTAAACGCGGTGGATATGGAGTATATGTTGATAACGGTAATATAATAATTCAAAAAGGTACTACTTGTGAAACATTAATAAATGTAAATGATATTGGAATAACAATTAAAGGCATTCTAAAATACAACATAGAAAATGCCATGGCCTCTTGCGCCGCAGCAATAGGTATCGGAATTAATCACGATATTATTAAGCAGGGTTTAATGTCGTTTTACTCTAATCAAGATCAAAATCCAGGAAGGTTTAATATGTATTTAGTAAATAATGTAATGGTAATATTAGATTATGGACATAATATCGAGGGATACAAGTGTGTACTAGATGGTGTTAAGCAAATAAAGCATAATAATCTTATAGGAGTTATTGGTGTGCCCGGAGATAGATTAGATAGTGACATAGTTGAGGTTGGTAACTGTTCGGGAAAGAATTTTGATTATATATTTATAAAAGAAGATATAGATAGAAGAGGCAGAGCTCTTGGCAGCGTAGCTACGCTTTTAGAAATTGGTGTTCTCAGTTCTGGTTTTAAGCGTTATAACATTACTAAAGTTTTAGAGGAGACTGATGCCTTTAAAGAAGCTTTAAACTTTGCACGGCCTGGGGATATTGTTATAGTATTTTTCGAGAAATTTGAGCCCCTCATAGATATTATTAAAAACAAGATTAATGAAGTGAAATGTGAGAGCAATCTATTAGATAAAGTTAAATTATAGTTTATATATTAAAGCTAATTTATAGTTTAGATCCTTAATACTAAATACATCGTAGAAAGGGAGAATTAAATGAAAGTTGTTAGTTTTAAAATCTTTAAGGGAAGAAATATATATTCCCACAAGAAATGTATAAGACTTAACCTAGATCTGGAAGGCTACAGTGAAATTCCTAGTAAAGAAATTTCTGGTTTCAATGAAAATTTAGTTAGAATGTTACCAGATCTTAATAGACATAGATGTGGTATAGATGAGAATGGTGGCTTTATTAAAAGATTAACCGAGGGAACTTATTTGGCACATATAACTGAGCATATAATCATAGTACTTCACAATATGATAGGTTTAAATATAAGTTATGGTAAATCAAGAGAAATATCTGGTGATAATTATTATGTTATTTATCAATATGAATATAGCAATACAGGTATAGAAGCCTCTCACATAGCCGTTGACCTTGTAAATTCATTAATTAATAAAGAGCCTTTTGATTTAAACTTAAGACTTACGACTCTTAAAGAATTATTAATGAAGGAGCAGCTAGGACTAAGCACCCTTAGTATTTATAATGAAGCGAAAAAAAGAGGAATTCCAATTCTGCGAATGGGTGAAAATAGTATGCTCCAATTAGGATATGGAAAATATTCTAAAACTATACAAGCAACCTTAGGTTGTAATACAAGTGCCATTGCAGTAAATATTGCACAAGATAAGTTACTGACCAAAGAAATTCTGAGCATGCATTTTTTACCTGTTGCAAATGGCCTAAAGGTAAAAAGTAAAACGCATTGCATAATGGGTGCAACAGATATTGGTTATCCTGTGGTACTTAAACCTCAGTTTGGTAATCAAGGCAAAGGAGTTATTGCTAATATTACAGATGAAATAGAGTTAACAAATGCATACGACCTTTTAATTAAAGATTATGAAGATATATTAATTGAAAAATGTATAAATGGACGCGACTATAGAGTATGTTATGTTTATGGTGATATCGTTGCTGTATCAGAAAGAAACCCCCCCTATATTTTGGGTGATGGCGTAAGTTCTATCGAAACTCTTATAACTATTGCAAATATGGACTTAAGACGAGGCGAGGGACATGAAAAGGAATTAACAAAAATTAAAATAGATGAATCTCTTTTAACATACTTAAATCAGAAAAAATATTCATTAACCTCTGTACTTATAAACAATGAGAAGTTAAATTTAAGAGATAATGCAAATTTGTCTACAGGTGGTTTTGCAATAGACTGCACTGACTTAATTTGTAATGAGAATATAGAGATATGCAAAAGAGCGGCAATCGCTATCGGACTAGATATTTGCGGAATAGATTTAATATGTGGGGATATAAGTAAACCTCTTAATGGAGGTGTAATAATAGAAATAAATGCTGCCCCAGGTATTAGAATGCACCACAATCCATATATTGGTGTAAAACGTAATGTTGCAGGGCATATAGTCGACAAACTATTCGAAAACACACAAAAAAGCATTCCAATTGTTTCAATTACCGGTACAAATGGAAAAACAACTACCACAAGACTTATTGGACATATACTTAAAGCTGCAGGATATACTGTTGGAATGACCACAACAGGTGGAATTTATATTGATGATAAATGTATATTCAAAGGAGATACAACAGGCCCTAACAGTGCTTTAGTTGTACTTGCAAATAAGGATGTAGATGCGGCTGTACTTGAAACTGCAAGGGGTGGAATAATAAGGCGAGGACTTGCTTATGACCTCGCAGATGTTGGGGTTATAACAAATATAACTGAAGATCACCTTGGAATGGATGAAGTAGAAACTATGGATGAGCTTGCAAAAGTTAAATCTTTGGTTGGAGAAGCCGTTAAGAGAGATGGTTATGTTGTTATTAATGGAGATGATAACATGAGTCTAAGTATCCTTCATAGGTTTAAAAGTAATATTATAATTTTTTCAAGGAATAAGGATAATGTTGTTATGAGAAGTAACATTAAAAATGGTGGCTATGGAATCTTTGTTGATAACAATAGTATAGTAATCCAAAAGAACAATAACGCCGAGAAGTTAATAGATGTAAATGATATAGGTATAACACTTAATGGTGCCTTAAAATACAATATAGAAAATGCCATGGCAGCTTGCGCTGCTTCAATCGCCTTAGGTATCAATAATGATACTATAAAGAAAAGCTTAATTTCATTTCACTGTAATGCAAATCAAAATCCTGGCAGATTTAATATGTACACTGTAAATAATATAAAGGTTATTTTAGACTATGGTCATAACTTGCAAAGCTATAAGTGTGTACTTGATGGCGTTAAAAATATTAAACATAATAAGCTTATAGGAATTATTGGGGCGCCTGGGGATAGGCAAGAAAGTTATATGCTACAGGTAGGAAAATGTGCTGGAGAGAATTTGGACTATATTTTTATAAAGGAAAATGAAGATAGAAGGGGCAGGGCTGTAGGCGAAGTAGCCGATATTTTGGAAAAAGGTATATTAAGTTCAAAATTCAACATTATAAACATAGAGAAAATTTTTGTTGAAACAGAGGCTTTTAAAGCAGCTTTAGATTTTGCATTACCTGAAGATATTATTGTTGCATTCGTTGAACATCCTGAGCCTTTTATAGAAATACTAAAAAGCAAAATAGATCAAACTATACCGAATTCAAATTTACTTACAAATAGTTTATATTAGTTTTATAGCCTGTAACCTATATTAAGAATATAAGTTGCAGGCTAATTTTCATTAATATTTTCAATTCTTACAATCCTTTTAAATAATAGCCCTAAAAACAACCTTACCATCTACAATAGTTAAAATTACTTTAGCCATCATATCTAGTGCATGTTTATCAAGTACTACTATATCTGCGTCATACCCTATCTCTAGTTTACCAATTCTATCGCCGCACCCCATCATCTCAGCTGGATTTCTAGTAATACACTTAATGCTCTCGAGTGGGCTTAATCCTTCTGATACAGCAATTATTGCACTAGATCTTAGTTGCTCAATAGAATTGTATGGGTGGTCAGTTATTAGCGCTACTTTAATTCCCGCTTCAACTAATTTGCGTGGATTATCATAATTTCTATTGTTTAATTCCATTTTAAGTCTAGGTGAAAACATGGGTCCAAAGGCAACTGGAACGTTTTTCTCTAATAGATAATCCATAACTAAATTTGCTTCTGTTCCATGTTCAATTACAAGCTTCTCTATATGGAATTCTTCTGCAATTCTTATCGCCGTAACAATATCATCTGCTCTATGAGCATGTGCACGAAGATACATTTCACCTTTTAATAAAGGTATTACTGCCTCAAGTTTTATATCTCTCTCCTTTAGTTTTCCGCTCTCCTTAATATTGATATAGTCTTGCGTACGAAGGAATAAATCTCTTATAAGTGATGCGGTTGCCATTCTAGTTACTGGACATTTACCCTTAGTACCATAGGTATTTATGGGTTCCTCTCCAAGAGATATTTTTAAGCCTAGAGGGTTTTTTAATATCATCTTATCAATTATATTTCCAGCAGTTTTTATGGCAACATTTTGCCCTCCAACTGCATTATGGCTTCCCGGTCCGCTCATTACACTTGTAACTCCATAACGAAGGGCATCACTAAAGGCAATGTCTCTAGGATTTATACCATCTATAGCTCTTAGCTCTGGAGTAACTGGAGATGAGTCCTCGTTGTTATCCATTCCGTTCTTGCCTATACCTTCCTCTATAATTCCCATATGAGTATGACAATCTATAAACCCTGGATAAACATAACATTCTTTAAGATCAATTATATCTAGCCTCTGGGTATCATAGTTTATTTTATTTTCTATATTTGTAATTTTACCGTTTTTTATTAATATATCTTTTTTAGATATATTTCCATTACTCATATCCATATGTAATCCATTTTTTAATAATATTTCTTCCATGTAATCACTCTCCGAACATAGTATTTTTCCAAGATGATATGAAATTATGTGAATTAATTTTATATATATTGTACCCTGATTTCTAGTTTTGACTCATATTACATCTTTATTGAATATTTTAATTAATAATCCTAATACTAGAATGAATATGTAATTTTATACTAGATCTAATATTAACTAATAAATTTATATAGGACGGTGATTGTGATTAATATATTAGAAGGTTTAATAATAATAGGTGGAGCAGAAGACAAAAAAGGCGAGAAAAAGATACTTCAAGAAGTGTGTGCACATATTGATAAAGAGAGTCAACTATTAGTTATAGTAACAGTTGCAACACAATTACCTGTAGAAGTGGGTAATGAATATAGCAACCTATTTTATAATATGGGTATTAAAAATATAAGTGTACTTGATGTAAGAAAAAGAGCAGATGCTTTAAAATCTGAAAATGTAGACTTAATTGAAAAGGCATCTTTGGTATTCTTTACTGGAGGTGACCAACTAAGAATAACAAGTATTCTTGGAGGAACTCCTTTGTACAAAACAATGAAGCGAAGACACTCAGAAGATTGTGTGTTTGTAGGTACTTCAGCTGGAGCCTCAGTAATGAGCGATATTATGATAGTAACCGGACCCGATGATGAATCAGCAAAAAAATGCACACTCAAAATGGCTCCAGGTCTAGGATTAATTACTGGGGTTTTAATAGATATGCATTTTGCTCAAAGAGGAAGAATTGGAAGGCTATTAGTAGGTGTTGCTGAAAATCCAGAAGTGCTAGGAATTGGTATTGATGAGGATACTTCAATTATTATAAATCGAGAAAATGTTCTAAGGGTATTAGGTTCTGGAGCGGTTTATATTATAGATGGGAGTAATATAAGTGATACAAATGTATCTGAGCAACATCAAGATAATATTTTGTCGATTTATAATGTAACTATGCATGTATTAAAATCTGAGGATAAATTTGATTTAAAAGCTAGAAAACCTTTTATTTAAAAAAACAAAAACTCACAACTGAATAAGATGTTTAAAAAATAGCAAGGGTGAAGATATTACTTCACCCTTGCTATTTTATTTTACTCTTTTAATATGTAATTATTTATTGCATAAGCAATACCAGACTCATCGTTAGACTTTGTTATATATTTAGCTTGCGACTTAATTTCTTCCACAGAATTCCCCATAGCTATTGGCATTCCAGCGCATTTAAACATTTCCATATCATTATAATTATCTCCGAAAACAATAATTTCACTTAAGTCTACTCCTAATTTTTTCGATAAAATTTCCAAAGCATTTCCTTTAGAAATATTAGGTGCCATAATATCCAAAAGACATATTGATGAACTTACCACCGTAAGGTCATCATACTTTGAAAAATATTTTTCAAGAACTAGAACCTCTTCATGTTTTTCACATACTAATAAAACTTTCAAAGCATCTATATCATCAAGATTTTCAATTATATTTTTATCTACATATTTAATAGGTACTTGCATCTCTTTTGATAATAATTTATTACGATCTTCATATCTTTTTCCTAATCGATTATTTTTATTAGAATATATTATTTCATCAGTATATATTATAAAATCAACATTGCTGGTCATGCAATAATCTATTATTTCTTTTACAACTATTTTATCCATTACTTTTGAATAAAGTATTTCCCCTGTTGCAATGTTTCTAATTAACCCACCATTACAAGAAATAACAGGTCCCTTGAGACCTAATTGCTTTATATAAACCTTCACCATTAAATCTACTCTTCCTGTGGCTATAATTACTTCTACACCCATTTCCTGAAGTTTCTTTAATGCAACCTCATTCTCTTTTGATATTGCATTATTTGAATTTAATAATGTACCATCCATATCACATACACACCATTTATATTTAATCATTTACATTCTCCTTTGTCCGCTCGCTGTCATTATAAAAGCAATTTATATCTAATTATCTACCCTTATAGCATTTAATTCAAGATTAACTTTCAATGCTCATTAAACTTTATTATTAAAACTATAATGATATACAGTATATCCTTATCTATAGCTGTTATCATACCTATACTTCTTACTTCACCAACATCAGTATCTGTTCCAATTATAAATACTCCTTTAGCCATTTTTTCTAACTTCCAAATTTAAATCACTTACCATTTTCTTATCATCTTTTATTTTATTACCTGATGTTGTTAGATAGTTTCCCGTAATTGTAGCATTAGCCCCTGCATTGAAACAATTTTTCCCAAATTTATCAATTTTATTTCTTCCCCCAGCAAGTCTTATAAGTGCTTTAGGATTCACAAATCTTATGATGGAAATAGTCTTTAATATTTCCTCCTGACTTAAGCTTTCTGCATTTTCTAGTGGTGTTCCCACTATTGGATTTAATACATTAACAGGAATAGATTTAACACCTAAATCTCTTAGCTGAAAAGCTAGATTAATTCTATCTCTCATGCTTTCCCCAAGACCGATAATTCCTCCTGAGCAAATAAGCATTCCAGCCTTTTTAGCTGCATTTATAGTATCTATTCGCTCATCGTAGCTATGAGTTGTACATATATTTTCATAGTATTCTCTACTAGTTTCTAAGTTATGATGATACATTGTTATTCCCCGCTTTCTTAGCTTAAGTAGCTGCTCGTATCCAAGTATTCCAAGTGATGCACATAGATCTATTTTCATTTCTTTATTTAGCTCCTCATATATATCTAGAATCTTTTCAAACTCATTGCCAGTTGATCCTCTTCCACTTGTAACTAAAGAAAATCTGTTTACTCCCTCCTTCTCATTTTCTCTTGCGAGAGTTAACGCAGCTTTCTTTGAAACTAATTCATACTCTTCCACATCGGTTTTATAAAAAGCGGATTGTGCGCAGAATTTGCAATCCTCAGTGCATCGTCCTGATTTCGCATTCATAATGGTGCACAGGTCCACTTCAGTGCCACAAAAATACTCTCGCACTTTATTTGCACTCTTACATAGTAGTTCTATATATTCAATTTCTTGTATGTCTACTAATTTCATTACCTCTTCATAACTTACATCTCGGCCTCGTAAAACCTTTTCCTCAATACTCTTAATAAGTTTTCTCATGTCGTACCCCTCCCTTGTTGTTTTCTTATTCAATATATCCACTTTTTCTTATTACAGGCACCCCAGAAAGTCCAATAGCCACATAAACTATTTTTGACAATGCACCTAATCTTGATCCTAAAATTAAGTTTCGCATCTTATTAACAAATACTCCTCTTAAATACGATTGGTATATCCTATATAATAAAGCAATAACTTTAAATTGTAAACCTTAAATACTATTCAAGTTTACAATTTAAATCAATTTGATATTTTTAGGTTTATGTTTCAATGTTTTAAGGCGCAAAAAAAACACCTCAATCTTCATTATAAATATTTTCTGAAGATTAAGATGTTTTCTGGCTAAATAAAGCTCATAAACTATTAATAGTATTTTAATTAATTAACAAGGTTAATCATAAGTATTTCTTCAATGTATTTCTTTTGAGTATTATCAAGCTCAGAGAATGGCTTTCTTGCAACACCAACATCACTTCCTTGCATTGTAAGAACATATTTTATTGCAGGTATAAGACCTACACTACATAACGCTTCCATAATATTATTTGCTTTAATTTGAAGATTTCTAGCCTCTTCAAGTTTTAATGATTCAAATGCTTCTCTTATCCTTTTGTAATGTGTGTACATGAAGTTAAATGTACTTCCTATTGCCCCATCTGCTCCCATAGCAAGACCTGCCACCAAAATCTCATCAAAACCATTGTACATATAAAGAGAATTTTTCAAATTCTTTATCCTTTCAAGCTGATACAAATTAAGGGTGGTATGTTTTACTCCAGCTATTGCGGGACTTTTGAATAATTCCTTAATATCCTCGTTCTTAAGATCAAATTCTACTCCAGTATTCCCTGGGAAGTTATAAAGTATAATAGGCATTCCTATACTTTCATATATATCATAATAATAACGTGCTATTTCTTTTGGAGAAAATTTATAGTAAAATGGAGCTGTCGCTGCAATTGCATTATATCCAAGTGATTTTGATTTTTGACCATACTTTATTGCCTCAGCTGTACTAATTGCACCAACATGTGCAATTAACTTTGTTTTATTTTTATTTTCTGCTGCTATTTCAAATAGTCTCATTCTTTCTTCACTTGATAAAAGGAAACATTCCGCAGAACTACCACCTATAAAAAATCCTGTGACGCCTTCATTTATATTTCTTTCCATTAGGGTAAGAAGTGCCTTATCATTAATTCTGTTTTCCTTATCAAATGGGGTTACCGATGCTGCAAATATGCCTTTCATATCTGTGGTTAAACCATTCATATGATCATCTCCTACTATTTTTTTATGTTGTCGACCATGCCACCACCTATAGCTGGTTGTAACCATTAAAATTTATTAATAGAATTATGCAATTTAATAATTTTAGTCTAGCACACCTAAATTCATGTAAAGGTTTTTATACCCATTACCAAATGTCATTAAAACTAACAATAGATAAAGTAAATATTTTAATTAAACAATAATCACTATAGTAACTTATACTCTAAGTTACTATAGTGATTATTTATCATATTTATATATTTACATTTAAAACTTATTTCATATCTTTAGTTAGTACTGCATCCATATCTGTAAATTCTTGATTTTCTCCAACCATACCCCATATGAATGTATAGTTTTTAGTTCCTACTCCTGAGTGTATAGACCAGCTTGGTGAGATAACTGCTTGTTCATTTTTCATAACAATATGTCTTGTCTCATCTGGTGTTCCCATAAGATGGAACACAACATTATTTTCATCCATATCAAAGTATAAATATACTTCCATGCGTCTATCATGAGTGTGACAAGGCATAGTATTCCATACACTACCTGGTTGTAGTATAGTCATTCCCATAACTAATTGGCAACTTTGGCAGACTGCTGGATGTACATATTGGTTTATTACTCTTTTATTACATTCTTCATCACTACCAGCTAGAACCTTATTAGCTTGTTCTAAACTAATTTCTACTGTAGGATAATTTTTATGTGCAGTAGCACTATTTGCATAAAATTTAGCAGGATTTTTAGCATCCTTACTTGTAAAACTAATTTCTTTAATTCCTTGTCCAACGTAAAGTCCGTCTCTAGCTCCTAATTCATGTATTTCACCATCTAAAGTAACTGTACCTGCTCCACCTATATTAATAACTCCAAGTTCACGTCTTTGAAGAAAATAATCACAACCTAAAGCTTTACTTCCCTCTAAAGAAAGCGCCTTAGTAGTTGGTACTATGCCTGCTACTATTATTCTATCTATATGGCTATAAACCATCTTTATTTCACCTGGTACAAATAAATCCTCTATTAAAAAGTGTTTTCTAAGCTGAGTAGTATCGTAGCTTTTTGCATCTTCATTATGACTTGAATATCTAATTTCCATTACAATTCCTCCTAATATTAATTTTTTTATTTATTTTTTAATTATCTTACTAACCATCCGCCATCTACAGCTATAATGTGTCCATTAAGATAATCTGAAGCTCTACTTGATAAGAAAACTACTGTTCCCATTACATCAAAAGGATGTCCCCATCTACCTGCAGGTATTCTATCTAATATACTTGCGTTTCTTGCTGCATCTGCTCTTATTGGCGCAGTGTTATCTGTTGCTATATATCCTGGTGCTATAGCATTTATTTGAATGTTTTTGTCTCCAAGCTCATTTGCAAAAGCTTTAGTTACTCCGGCTACAGCATGTTTACTTGCAGTGTACGCTGGAACAAACTTTCCACCTTGGAATGAAAGCATAGATGCTATGTTTATGATTTTTCCTGATCCTTGTTTAACCATAATTTTTGCAACATCTTGGCTTAAGAAATAAACTGCATTTAAATTTATATCTAGTACTGCTTTCCAGTCTTCATCTTTTGTTTCTAGAAGAGGCGCACGTCTTATTGTACCGGCGTTGTTAACTAATATATCAACTGTTCCAAATGCTTTTACGCAAGCTTCAACGGTTGCTGTTATTTGTTCTCTTTTTGATAAATCAGCTTGCAAGAAAGCAACCTTGCGACCTTCAGCTTCTATAAGCGATCTAGTTTCATCCCAATTTGTATCATATGTTGGAACAAATATATCAGCGCCTGCCTTTGCAAGTGCTACTGCATATCCCTGTCCAAGTCCTGTATTACCTCCTGTTACTATAGCTACTTTACCCTTTAGCGAGAAAAAGTCCATTGAAAAATCATTTACATTTGTACTCATATTATTAGCTCCTTTTTTATATTTATTAGTTTGTTTATTTATTTTATTTTATTTTATTATTTTACTTTATTAAATTAAGAAATTTAGGTATTGTAAGTGATAATGCTGGAACAAATGTTACAAAGAGCAATATAATAATTGTAACTCCAAAATATGGCATCAGTTGTTTTACTACGTCTTCAATTTTTAATTTTGCAACTCTACACCCAGTAAAAAGTATTGGTCCCACAGGTGGTGTAATAGTTCCTATACAAAGATTAAAGACAAGCATTATACCGAAATGTACAGGATGCATACCAAAGCTTCTCACTATTGGTAAGAATATCGGAGTAAAAATAAGTACTGCAGGAGTTGGATCCATAAATGTTCCAATTATAAGTAATAAAACATTCATTATAAGTAGTATTATTATACTATTATCGGTAAGTCCAAGAAGCCCATTTGCAATTAATGTTGGTATCTTTGTATATGCCATAACCCATGACATTACAGATGATACACTAATCATAAATATAACAATTGCAGTCATTTTAGCTGTCTCAAGACATATTTCTGGAAGATCCGCAACCTTTAAATTTTTATACAAAAATGATAATGCTAGTGCGTACACAACTGCGATTGCTGACCCTTCAGTTGCTGTAAATACACCTTTAAGAATACCTCCAATTACAATAACTATAAGAAGTAAACTTGGAATTGCATCAATAAATACCTTAATTCCCTGTTTAAGTGTTGGTCTTTCAGAACCTTTATATCCAAGTTTCTTAGCATAGATACCAGCAATAACCATAACACCGAGACCCCAAAGTATACCTGGTAGATATCCTGCCATAAATAGAGCTGAAATTGACACTCCACCGGCAACTGTTGAATAAATTATCAGTGTATTACTTGGAGGAATTAGCATTCCTGTAGGCGCTGAAGCTATATTTACAGCCGCACTATACACTTTGCTATAACCTTCCTTTTCTTGAAGTGGACCCATTGTTCCACCAACAGCTGCAGCTGCAGCAACTCCAGATCCACTTATTGCTCCAAAAAGCATATTTGCAACAACATTTGACTGCGCTAGTGCTCCAGGTAATCTTCCACTTATAACCTTTGCGCAATCTACTAGTCTTCTTGCAATACCGCCATTATTCATTATTATACCAGCAAGTATAAAAAATGGAATTGCAAGAAGCGAAAATGAGTTAGTCCCTGTAATAATTCTCTGTGATGCTGTTATTAATGCAGTTTGTAATGGTAAAAGAGACATCACTGCAAGAGTCGACCCAAGTCCTATACTTATACTTATTGGCACTCCAAACAAGAGAAGTAGCGGAACTACTACCAACATAACAATACCCGAAATTGATGCTATATCCATTTAATCATCCCCACCTTTATTGAATTATTCAGACTTAATATCTTCTTCTTCTAATTTGCCATTAAGAATATCCATAATGTTACATATTGAATACATTACAGTAAGTAATCCACTAATGGGCAACATCATATATATCATGCCGATTGTAATTGGAAGCACTGAGTCACTTTGACCCATTGTAAGTAGAGTATTATTGAACCCTCCAACAACAAGTACGCCTATTGCAAATATAATTACAATTAGTTCTATTATTATATTAACTTTTACAGCTGCGCGCCCAGTGAATTTTTCTCTTAGAAATACTATAGACATATGTTCCTTCTTGCCAAATACATAAGCTGAAGCTAAAAGCACTAGCCATATAAACATATATTTGCATATTTGCTCAGTATATGCATTTGGACTTTTGAAAAAATACCTAGTGATAACTTGCCATGTTACAAGTGTCGTCATTATTGCAATAAAACTGATGCATATATATTCTATAACCTTGTCCGTATATTTTCTTATAGTTTGCATTCTATCCACTCCCATCATACTTAATTTTCTTTAACTAACTATTTCTTTATAGTTTCACCCTTTGCCTTTACCTTATCATAAAGTTCCTTATATTCTGGATTCTGTGTAACTTTCTCATGAAATGGTTTAACCTCTGCTTTAAATAAATTTATATCAGGATATGAAAATATTACACCTGCATCTTTAGCTGTCTTAATTGCATCCTTTACATCAACTGCCCAAATTTTAAGTTCTCTATCTGTAGCATTTTGAATTTCTTCATCAAATATAGTTTTATTCTCAGTAGACATACTATCATAAAGATCCCTATTAATTATTAAATAATCTGGAATCATAAGATGTAGAGTATATGAGTAATATTTTGCAACCTCGAAGTGTTTCATGTTTGAATAAATAATCTCATTGTTTTCTCCACCATCAATAATATGTGATTGAACTCCTGTGTAAACCTCACTTTGAGCCATAGGAGTACCAACACCACCCATGTATTTCATCATTTGAACATTAGTATCACTTTCCATTATTCTAATCTTTAACCCTTTTAAATCAGCTGGCTTAGTTACTGGTTTATCTGAATAAACACTTCTTACGCCTGCATGAAAAGAAGTTAAAACCTCAAACCCCTCATCCCTTGTTGATTTAAATAAGTCACCTACTATAGATTTATCTTTAAATACAGCATTTTGATGTTCCTTACTATCATATAAGTATGGAAGTCCTAATACTGAAAATTCCTTATTGAAATTCTCTATAAGACTGTTTGAAACTACAGCCATTCCAATTGCTCCTGTTTGAACAAGCTCAACTGATTCACGTTGTGGTCCTAAAAGTTCATTTGCGTAAACATCAAGTTTATATGCTCCATTAGTTCGCTTATATATCTTGTCACTAAACTCTTGTAGGGCTTTATACTGAGGATTTGTAACTTGTTGATTAAATGCTACTTTAATTACAGTTGTCTTTCCCTTATTTCCCGAGTTGTTTGTATCTGTCTTTGCTCCGCAAGCACTTAACCCAAGCATTAATATTATTACTAATAACACTGATAAAATTCTTTTTTTCATGTTCTCTTAACCCCCTGTTGTATTCACACTAATTTAAATCTAGTGTGAGTCGCTTTTTATATAAAATAATGACTTAATTCATTGTGAATTTTATCTTCAAGTCTATCAATATTTCCTTGAAGATGAATATTCATAATTTCATCTACCTTTTCTTTATCACGATTTTTGATGGCTTCAAACAATGCTATATGTTCTTCATATACCCCATCAAAATGTCCAACAGCAACTATATCAAGCATTCTGAATCTTGTATAATAAACCTGAAATTCCTGTAATATCGCCCATAATCTTGTTTTTCCTGCAAAATCAAAAATAGTGGAGTGAAACAAATTATCAACTTTATAATATTCACTTGGATCTTCAACTGGACTTTCAACTATTGCTTTCTGCTGTCTAAGATTTTGTGAAAGTTTATTAAGTAATTCATCATTAACATTTTCGAAAACATCTTTTATTACTGTGCACTCAATCACCTTACGCATATATATAGTTTCCTTTATATATTCCATGTCAAGTAACGTCACATATGTACCCTTTTGAGGAACAATTTCTATAAATTTCTCACTACTTAGCCTTATAAAAGCTGTCTTCACTGGTGTTCTTGAAACGTTGTACAACGTGGCAATTTCATTTTCACTAATAAGTTGACCGGGGTAAAGCTTTAGATTAATAATATCTTCTTTTAATGCAAGATAAATCTCATCGCTGTTCATACTTTTAAATTGTTGATTGCTCATACTTAACCTCCTTAGCAAATTATAATTTGATTTATTTGTTCATGAAACTTTTAAATGCCATGAAATTTATCTTTATGTTATAAAACTAACTTTCCAGTTCTTGAATTCTTGAATTCTTGCATGCAAGTTCATTAATGTTAGTTTAACATATGTTATTTTTAATGTAAAGGGTTTTATATTTTAATGTAAAGGATTTATAAAAATTATGAGTTATATCAACGCTTTTTTTCTCTAATTACCCATCTAATTATGTTTTCTGTTAATAAAAAAAAGATGCCAATTTAAACTGGTACCTATAGGAAGGACACTAAAAAAAAAGTGTTTGGATTATAGGTGCTTTTTTTGTATAATTTATATATAGATAGGATGGTGGCAAATGAGTAAAATATTATTTACCAAAAAGGATATTATAAAGCTTGAA
>NZ_JAHLEB010000052.1 GCF_018861735.1 Clostridium lacusfryxellense
TCCTTCAGATTCCACGTCACCATGGACACCCTTGTCTTAAGCTATGCACTTGGCACTATTAACCCGTGCTAGGGACTTTCACCCATTAGATTGCGCCCATGCTGGGCGCACTAAAAAAATAAACCCTATAGGATTAATCCTATAGGGTTTATAATGCTTTTTAATTATCCTCTGAATCCTCTGTCGTTCTGTTGTTTTCTTGCTCTTCTGCAATCAACACATCTTTGAGGTTCGTTGTCGAATCCTTTTTCTTTGTAGAATTCTTGTTCGCCTTCAGTGAACACGAAATCTTTACCACAGTCTTTACAAACTAAAGTTTTATCTGCCATTTTAAACATTCCTCCTTTTTCAAATACTAAGATCTAAGAATCGATTAACAATTATATTCTAAAAAGAGGATATGTTGTTATCTAGTTTAGTCTCTATTATAACTACTAAATCAGCAGTCAATATACATTTATACTACCATATTAATCGGTAAAAAACAATATAATATTTCAACTATGTTAGATGCTATAAGACATGTGATTAAAATATCAATAATTTGGATAAAATATCTACATAAGGCTAATTAATATAATACAGAGGATGTTTAATTTATGAATACAAATAACTTTTCAAATATAAAACTAACTAAATCATTAGATGAAAATATAAAAATGATAAAAAATATTTTTAATAATGATACAACAGTCGTATATAGAGAACTATTACTTGGAAAACCTACTAGCACTAAGTGTACGATTATCTATATTGACGGAATGGTAAATAAGCATACACTTAATGAGAATGTTATTAAGCCAATTTTATTATGCGATATATCTAATATTAATAATAATGAACTTATGAATATTTTAATGAAAAAGGTACTTTTAACCGGAGACAACAAACAAACGTCTCTTGTTGATGATATTATCAATGGAATTATATACGGAAAAACCATGCTTATTATAGATGGTTTTATTGAAGTACTTTCTATTAATACTATAGGCTGGGAGACAAGAGCAATTTCAGAACCTCAATCAGAAACTATAGTTAGGGGACCTCGAGAAGGCTTCACAGAATCAATGAATTTAAACCTCACACTTCTTAGGCGGCGAATTATTAACCCAAAATTAAAATTTGAATTCATGAGAATTGGAAAACAAACTAAAACTCAAATATGTGTGTGTTATATTGATGGGATAGCAGAAGAAACTATTCATGAAGAGCTAATTAAACGCCTTAATAAAATTGATATTGATGGCATTCTAGATTCTGGTTATATAGAAGAACTTATTAAAGATGCCCAATATTCACCCTTTAGGACTATTATTAATACAGAAAGGCCCGATGTGGTAGCGGGTAAACTTCTTGAAGGAAGGTTTGCTGTTATCTGCGATGGAAGTCCTGTAGTTTTGACTCTTCCCACTATCTTTATTGAGGTATTTCAGAGTAACGAAGATTATTATGACAATTTTATATTTTCATCATTTGTCAGATTACTACGATGGTTATGCTTTTTTATTGGGACTAGTGTTTCAGCCATATATGTGGCACTTGTCTCCTTCCATCAAGAACTTATTCCAACTTCACTGCTTATAAGTATCTATTCTGCGAGAAAAGGGGTGCCCTTCCCTTCAATTGTAGAAACTATGATTATGATGATAACCTTTGAGATACTTAAAGAAGCAGGACTTAGAATGCCTAAATATATCGGTGGGGCAATTACTATCGTAGGCACGTTAGTTCTTGGTGATGCTGCTGTTAACGCACGACTTGTGAGTGCTCCTGTAGTAATAATTACTGCTATAACTGGAATTGCAAGTCTTATGTTACCTCAAGTTTTGGGAATAGTCGAGATACGTATAATTTTCTTGTTATTATCCTCCTTTATTGGTTTATATGGTTACATTTTTGGTGTAATGGGTATAGTACTCCATATGATGTCTATACGTTCCTTTGGTATACCTTATATGAGTAACGTCCCTTCTTTCTCAACTGAAGATGTAAAAGATACGATAATTAGAGCTCCATGGTGGAATATGTATTTAAGACCTAAACTATACACAAAAAATAAAAGACGTATGAAAAAAAGATGAAAGAGGGATTCATATGAAAATAAAAATAATGAGCATAATTTTTATTATATTTTTGTGTCCTATTATATTATGCGGCTGTTGGAATTACAGAGAAATAGATACATTGGCAATAGTAGCAGGTGTAGCAATAGATAAAGATGTGTTAAGTAATAAATATATAATCACAACAGAAATTATAACTACGCAAGCCCAAGGTGTCTCCTCAATAATTAGTTCGCAGCTTTTTAGCTCAGAAGGTGACACAGTATTTAGTGCAGTGAGGTATATTATAGAAAAGACTGGTTTAAGGCTTTTTTGGAGTGATGCTAAGGTTGTAATAATAAGTGAGTCCTTAGCACGAGAAGGTATAATTTCTGCAGTTGATTGGACTAATAGATCCAACTTTGTTAGACCAGATATATGGCTATTAATATCAAAGGGGAATAGTGCTGCAGAAATTTTAAAAAATAAAGTTAAACTTAATGAAGTAACATCCTTTCATCTTGATGAAACAATGAATTCATGGAAATTACTTTCTAAATTTAACAATTCAATGATATGGTCATTTGTAGATGGATTATCATCCACCGGAAAGTCTGAAGCTGTAGCTACCGTTAAAAACAAGCTTAATAATGGCACTATTTCGCCCCTTGTAGAAGGATCGGCTATTTTCAATTCCGATAAGCTCGTAGGATACTTAAATGGAAACGAAACACTTTATATGCTTATGATTAAAAATAAAATAAAACAAGGATTAATTTCGCTAATAAATGTCTCAGGTTCAGGCAACAATGTTACCTTAGAAATAAATGATTCTAGAACTAAATTAACCCCCCTTTTTAACGATAAATCAGTATCCATGATAGTAGATGTATACCCAATTGTAAGTATTCATGAAATCCAAGGTACTAAAGATTTTATGAAAGACGAAAACTTGAAGATACTTCAGAGTGAAACCGAAAAAAAATCACCTCTGAGATGCAGACTCTAATTAGTAAATTGCAAAAAGTTTATGACAGCGATGTTTTAGGTTTTGGAGAAATTTTCAACGAAGAGGAACCTAAAGCAAATGAAAGTTATATGAAAAATAAAAAACATATTTTCACTGAGATTAAAACTAAAATTAACGTACATGTCCAAATAAAAGCTAGTAATAAAACAATGAAACCTATCATTATAGGCAAATAACAAAGGAGAATTTATTAATGTTTTTTCTTGTAATAATTTCATATATCATAATTATGTTATTTGAGGGTAATGTACTTTTAAAAGATAAAAAACTTGGTAAAATAACGTTTTATTTTACTCTAATTACTTTTTCAATGATAATTAGCATTTTGCTATCTTTAGGGGTACATCTACCAAGTCCATCAACTCCAATAAAGAACATTGTTGTTTCAATATTTGGAGAAACTAATTAATTTTTTACTATTTAACAATTTAGCACATGGTGTAGGAGGCTTACATGAGAAATGAAATTATCTCTGAGAGACAAGGCATTGTACTTATAATACTTTTCATAATTGGGAGCACTTTTTTAATAGGATCTGGGGGTGAGGCAAAACAAGATGCTTGGATTTCAGTAATTATTGCAATCTCATGCTCTATTATATTATTACTTATGTTTTCTAGAATTTTATCTTTATACCCTGGAAAAGATCTATTTGATATAATCCAAATTGTTATGGGAAAATCTTTTGGTAAAATTATAAGTCTATTAATGATATGGTTTTCGTTTCATCTTGGAACCTTAGTTATTAGAAACCTATCAGAATTCACTAATATCTTAGTATTCGCAGATACACCAGTGATACTACCTATGTTATTTTTAACTTTTCTAATTATATGGTGTATAAAAGCGGGTATTGAAGTTTTGGGAAGGTGGTCAGAGTTTTTCATTTGGATTGTGTTCTTAATATCTGTATCTGTAACTATTTTTTTAATACCAGTCTCAGATATAACTAGATTAAAACCCATACTAAACAATGGCCTACATCCCCTTATAAGAGGTGCTTTTTCAAGTTTTTGTTTTCCATTTGGTGAGACCGTAATTTTCACTATGGTATTTTCAAATATATCTAAAATCAAAAATTATAAGAAAACATTTATATTAGGATTATTAATGGGTGGAGGGATTATATTTTTGGCTACATTTAGAAATATTTTAGTATTAGGACCTGAAACCCTATCTAGAATATATTTTCCTACTTCAATGGTAGTAAGCCTTATTCACATAGGTCCCACGATTCAAAGACTTGAAGTTTTAGTAGTTGTTGCATTTCTAATTTGTGTTTTTGTTAAAGTATCAATATGTACTTTTGCAGTTTGCAACGGTATTTCGAAAATTTTTGAATTTGATGATTATAAATTTATTGCAACACCTGTAGCTCTTTTGATGTTAAGCTTCTCCTTTATTATTTATAGAAGCACAATGGAAATGTCATTTTGGGCTTTTAATATATACCCGTATTATTCTTTTGTTTTTGAAGTTATAATACCTTTATCTATTTTTATTATGGCGGAACTTAAGAATAGAAAATCAAAAATCTACGAGGAGATGTAGATACAAAAAAGGAATATATTATAGATAGTATATTCCTTTTTTAATTTCAAAGTGATAGTTTTTAAGATTTTTTAACTTAAATTCAAATAAAATTATTTTTAACTATTAGTACCCTTATAATTATTCCATAATCTCATAAATGGTGTTCCTAATTGAAGTATATCAATACTGCTATTACTACATACATTATCAATTAATTTATTTATGATTTTATTATCTAAACTTTTTACTTGAAAATCTATTTGATCATCTGTTAAATTTTCTAAAAATCTTCTAAACTGGAGAGAATGATTGTAATTTTCAAATAGAGGTTTAGCAAGCTCATCATAAGTTCCTAATCCACAAATATCATATGCCGAATATATCCCTGTTAAAATTGATGTATATTGTCCAAAACCAAAAGCTGGAGAAACAGTTCCAAAACAATTACCAATGAAATATGTATTATCAATTTTAGGTTTATCACATATTCCCATCATGTATCTTGTAATTTCAAACTCATCAATTACCTTTAAATTTTGATCTAAATTCTTACATACTAAACTATACAATTTTCGCCACAAATCATTTATATCTAATTTTATATTATCAGGATAATCAGGATAACCAATAACTAAATTTGCCTCTGTCTCAGAAAATGGTATTAACCAAGTTACTCCTTTAGGAAGTATTCCATAATTAAACCATACATGAGGATTACTTGTTATGAATTTCCCTTTAACAATTGCTCCTTTCATAGTGCAAGTAAGATCAGACCTATAATTGCCTAGGTGACATGCATACTCTCCCTCTCCTGTAGCTAATACTACATACTCAAAATCTTTACATAATTGTTCATATTCATAAGTTGAGTTAAAATTAATGCAAGATTTTACTTGTTTCTCTAATTGGCTTTCAAAAGAATTCTTATGCCTACCTCTTACATTTGAGTATCCTATTTTACCGCTAATAGTACCTATCTCATTTTTAGAATGTATAAATAACTTTTCAATTTTATCTATAGGATTTAAATTTATATTAAATTTCTCTGCTATGTAAGGTAATGACTCCTTATTAGGTCGATTAAGAATACTAAACATTGCCTCAGCATTAACAAATCTATCTCCCACCATATTCCTTTTTTCAAAAATGGTTGGCGTTATTCCATTCTTTTCTAATGTTATAGCACAAGTAAGACCTGATATTCCGGCTCCCATAATTGCAACTTCCATTCTAAACACCTCCTATACGAAATAGTATACAACTTGATAGCATTTTTATACTTTATATTATATTTAATTGATAATTTACTGGGTACTTTACTGATTACGTATAATAGCATTAACTTATTCTTTATAGGCAAACTATGTTATAATATAAATACTTTTAAAAATGCAACTGTAAATTACTAAAACATATTTTGAAAGGATGTGTACTTTATGTTTAAAGACTTTAAAGCGTTTGCTCTTAAAGGAAGTATTTTTGATTTAGCAATAGCTGTTGTTATAGGTGCAGCCTTTTCTAAAATAACAACATCTTTAGTAAAGGACATTCTAACACCAATAATTGGTATATTGGTAGGTGGAGTTGATGTATCGAATTTAAGCTTTAATATACCTTCATACATATCTAGCGGAGCAACTATATCAATTAAATATGGTCTATTTATTCAAGCCATAATCGACTTTTTAATTATTGCATTTTCTCTCTTTATATTTATAAAAGCTATACAATCTGTTAAAAAGAAAGAAGTTGAAAAAGTTATTGTACTCGAAGATTCAATTAACGCTAAAATCTCAAATGAAGAAAAATTGTTAATTGAAATTAGAGACTTGCTACGAGAAACTAAATAATATAAAAACTCCAAGTATTCTACTTGGAGTTTTTACAGATTAAAATAGGATTTTATATAGAATATAAATAAAGAAGGTGTTTGTTTTGAAGAAATTCTTATCTAATAAGCAATTGCTATTAATTTTACTAATACCTTTAGGTATTACACTTACACAACTCTCTAAAAATTTTTCATCATTTACAGAAAATTTTTATTCCTCTTTTATTTATAAAATAATTGCTACTATTCTAAGTGCGTTCACCGGTTTCTTACCTTTCTCTCTTGCAGAACTTATTGTAGTGTTTTTTGTATTACTAATATTATTATATATTTTAAAAACGCTTTTCGAATTGTACAAATGCAAAAATAAAAGATTAAAAACCATAAAAAACTTTATCTTGAATATACTCGCTACATCAGGATTAATATATTTTTCATTTCAGCTACTATGGGGATTTAATTATCAGAGACTTACACTAGATAAAATACTTGATTTGAATGTACGCGAGTCTTCAACCACTGAGCTTGTTTCGCTTTGCAAAAGCCTTGTAAATACCTCAAACATCAAAAGAAAAAATATAAATCAAAATAAGTATGGGATAATGGAGCTACCCTATAATAAGAAATATCTACTAAAGACTGCTCACTTAGGATATGATAAAGCTGCGCTGCAATTCAGCAAATTAAATGGCAACTACGGAAATCCTAAAGCTATATTACTATCCACTCCGATGTGCTATACAGGAATTACAGGTTTTTATTTTCCATATACTAACGAAGCAAACATCAATATGTCAGAACCAGACTCATTCCTTCCATTTACAATTACACATGAAATGGCACATCAAATTGGGTTTGCCAAGGAGGATGAAGCTAATTATCTTGCATATGTAGCATGCATAAATCATCCAGATGTTAACTATCAATATTCCGGAACACTTTCTGCATTATCTTATTCGTTGAGCGCATTACGTAAAAGTAATATACAAAAGTACAAAGATTTGATTTTAACTTGTAGCACCGGCGTAATTAATGACTTGAACTATAATAAAGCCTTTTGGCAAAAATACTCAGGTCCTGTGGACAAAATCGAAAATAAAATTAATGATACCTATCTTAAATCTCAAAATCAAAAATCTGGGACAAAAAGCTATGGTGAAATGGTAGACTTACTTCTTGCTAATTACAGAAAAAAATAATTCCTTAAATACTGTGTTTAAATCAAACACAGTATTTAAGGAATTATTATGCAAATCACCGTTACAATACAATTACTATATAACTTACAATAATTACTTTATTATCTAAATCTTCTAGCTGACATATAATCACTTCTTGTTAATTGTGATATTTTAACTACATCCCCTGTTTTTGGGGCATGTATGTATGCATTATTCCCTACATAAATACCAACGTGATGTGGAGTTCCTGTCCCAAAGAAAACTAAGTCCCCTGGTTGCAAATTCTGTCTTGATACATATTGTCCCTGAGTTATTTGTACATAAGTGGTCCTGCCCATACTTACACCAAAATGTGCAAACACGTATTTTGTAAAACCTGAACAATCAAATGTATTAGGTCCATTTGCAGCCCACTGATACGGTGTTCCCAGGAATGTTTTGGCATACGCTATTAATTCATTTGAACTAGCTGATGAAGAAGCTTTTGGTTGGCTTACTTGTGGTTCTGATTTAGCCGGTGCTTCACTTTTCACATTATTACTTAAATTACCTCTTGATGCAGTAACTTGTTGAGTTCTATTAGTAGCTATAGCCAAATCATTTTTGCTATTTTGTTCTGCCGCCACTTTTTCTTGTTCTGCTTCTTTTTTATCTTGTTCTGCTTCATTATTTATCTCATTTGTAGTACTTCCTAATAATGCTTGAGTTTGTGCTATTTCATTTTTATGCAATTCTTGTTGTTTATTAGCTTCTACAATTAGAATATGTTGTTCATTTTTCTTAGCACTAAGCTTGTCCAGCTTACTTTCATTATCAGTTTTTAATGCCAAAACTTTAGTTTTACTATCATTTAGTAATTTTTTTCTATCCTCAATATCTTTTTTCTTTTCATTTAATTCCTTAATAATTTTGTTATCGTATTCTACAATACTTTTAACATTTTCTACTCTAGATATAAGGTCTTCTACTCCTTTTGAATTGAGTAATATTTCTACATAGCTGTCTGCACCGTTCATATACATTGCTCTCATTCTTTCATTAAATAAGGATTCCTCACCCTTTATTTTGTTCTGAGCAACCACTATGTCTTTGGTAGTTTGATCTATCTTTTTTTGAGTACTAATTATCTCTTTTTTTGCATTATCAATACTATAGTACATATTTTCAATATCAGAATCTAACATTTCAATAGATATCGACAATTTTTCAGAATTCTTCTGTATAATATTATATGAAGCTTGTTGCTGGTGAAGTTGTTTCTTTTGATTATCCAGCTTTTGCGTAAGTGTTTCTGCAAAAATTGGTCTACTTACCGACATAACTAATCCAATAGCTATAAGTAAAGGTAATATTCTTTTTCTCATTGTCCTTCCCCCCACATCAAATATTGTAAAATCATCATGAATTACCATAATATTATTTACTACAATATTATATCACTATATTAGGACAAATCCTAACAAATAAATTTTCCAATTATGTCCATTATAAAGCTTTAGTCTGAATTAACTCTTATAATAGTCCCACTTAATCTGTTTTATTAATTATTATTCAATTTTTCTATAATTACATAATTACAAAACACAAAACTCTCTCTTTATTTAAATAAAGAAAAAAACTCCCAACAGCTTTTACTATAAATAGGAAACAGCTTTGGGCCTCGCTATTTCAGTGCCATCTAAATTATGGATTGCTATGCTTTCTTTTTTATTCCAACGCAAAATATAAATACAAGCTAAAACCGCAACTATAAAACATGAAAATCCTTTAACAGTCTTTTTATATTTACTTTCACTTGAAATTACAGATTTTTCTTTTTCTATAATGACATCTTTGACCTTATTAGAATTACATATATCCACTATTTTTTCGTATTTATCTTTTTTTAACACTTCTGAAATTTGTTTTTTTAAAACACTAACAGAAACATATCTATCCTTGATGTCTATTTTAACACATTTCTGTATTATTTTTTTAAATTTGCTATTGATATAATTCTCATAATTCTCATCCAAGAGAGGTTCTATACCGGTAAATGGCGGTCTGCCTTTAATCAAAAAATATACTAACATCCCAATGCCATAAATATCAGTTTGTACACATGATTTTCCTGAACCATATTGCTCCGGAGCCGCATAGCCATTAGAACATGCACATACTGTATCTTTCACCGAATCACTTTTATAAATTTTAGAAATACCAAAATCAATCAAAACAATCTTACCACTAGTAGTTATCATTATATTAGATGGTTTAATGTCTCTATATATGATAGCAGGATTTTGATTATGCAAATAACCTACTATATCACATAAATCTGATGTAATCCTACAAATTTTTTCTGTTTTCATTCTACCGTTTGTTTCAACATACTCTTTTAGTGTTTGCCCATCTACATAGTCTTGGACCATGTACACATTATTACTAACATAAAATACATCTACTATTCTACGAATACCCGGGTGACTTAAGCCTTTTAGAATATTCGCTTCTGCTAAAACATCTATATTTTTTCTTTCTTTTATAACTTCTTTTATTGCCCAAAAATTTCCAAGTATTGTGTTTTCGCATAAATAAACTGTGCCCATTCCACCCCTACCTAAAATTTTAATTACCTCATATTTTTCATTTAATATATCTCCACTTTTTAGCATAATTCACCTCTTGTATAAATGTTTCATAACGTATTTATTAAAATAAATATCTACATCTCTTTGTTTACAATTTATATTTTTATCTATCTATATCCAATTAAAGGATTAATTTCATTTATTGTCATACATTCTAAAATAACAATATATACATATATTAGATATGTAATATTAAATATACTATATATTTACGAGTAAAATATTTTTGCTGCTCTTGTTTAACTCCAAAATAATTTCTCAACAAATAAAACTGCGTATACAAGCTAATTGTAACAAACTTTCAATGGATTTACCAGTAATTTATATTAATATTATGAAGGATATTACAATTTTATTTTTATATTTTAAGTACCATTATTATTATCCTGAATATATTAATACTGTAAAGCAAATTGAGGAGATGACTAATGATGGCCTACAGTGCTAGAGAATTATTAGCTAGAATAATTAAATGCGAAGCTGGTGGGGAAGGTGAAAACGGAATGAAGGCAGTTGCCTCTGTAATTATGAATAGGGTTAACGTAGCTGCTGGTGAATATCTTAGGACCGGTGAAGGTGATTTAAGAAAGGTAATATTTCAGGTAGGGCAATTTGATTGTGTAGCTTCAGCTCTTGGTGGTCTACCCAACCCACAAACAATTTATGCCAGTCCACCAGAGCAAATACATTATGATATTGCTGACTGGGCATTAGCTGGCAATAGGTTATATACAACCGGCGAATCTCTATGGTATTTTAATCCATTCCTTCCTGGATGTCCATTTGAATTTCCTTTCAATGGTAGCGGTACTTTTCAAGTGGAAGTAACAAGGCATTGTTTTTACAATCCCACAGCAAAATATTTTACAACTTAACTAAATACTTTAAATCATTTAATATAATTTTTAAGGGAGGCTTTTTATGTTTATATCACCACCTAATAATTTCAATCAATCCTCAACCACGCCTATGCCAAAATTCGGTATGTACGATGATACAAGACAAACGCCTATGTCCGGCTCAACCACTAGTACCGCTGGAACAACTACCGGAAGCCAAGATTATGTACTCGCACCTGGATCACCCATAGTAAACAATCCGCTCTATACTCAAGGTTGGTTACAAGGTCGTATAGGTAAATATATTAAAATAGAATTTTTAATTGGTACTGGTATGTGGATTGATCGCGAAGGCATTTTACAAGAAGTAGGAATTAGTTATGTTGTCCTTAAAGAAACTGGTACAAATGATATGCTAATGTGCGATATATATTCAATTAAGTTTGTAAGAGTATTTGATAATCAAACTCTTAAATGTACGCCATAACATAAATATTCTCCTGAGATAGTTGCAATATGAGTTCCAAACGTGAAATTTTATTAAGGAATTCTAATGTTTCTTCACTTCGTATTGCAACTTACTTCAGTAGAAAATAATACATGTTAATATAGGTTATAAACAGAAGGGTATGTCTCAAAATGATTGGAAGATCATTTTGAGACATACCCACTCTTGTTCTATTTCATCTTTTCTACTTCACCATACTTTACTCCAAACGTGTCTACAGTAACTTTTTTCATCTTTTGATCCTTTATAGGTTTGTCGCTACCATCTTTTTCTACAGCTACTATTTTATCTACCGTTTCTAGTCCCTGCGTAACCTTACCAAAAGAAGCATAATCGCCATCTAAGCTAGTAGTTTTTTTCACCATTATGAAAAATTGTGAACCACCTGAATCTAAATCAGCACTTCTAGCCATGGAGATAACTCCTCTATCATGTAATAAATCATTTTTAAAACCATTATTACTAAACTCACCACTTATTTCATAACCAGGTCCGCCCGTGCCTGTTCCTTCTGGGTCGCCACCTTGTATCATAAAGTCTGTAATTACCCTATGAAAAATTAATCCATCATAAAATTTGCTCTGAACTAAAGATACAAAATTTCTAACAGTATTAGGTGCAATTTCTGGATATAATTCTATTTTTATAATAGAGGCATCTTCCATTTGAATAGTAACTATTGGATTTTTATCATTAGCTCCTTTTTCTGTTGGTTTTTTAACTACTGGAGCCGGTGTTACCTCCTGCTCTACTTTAGGAGTACTATCAGCCTTCTCTTTATCCTTTGTAGCGCATCCTCCTGCAAAAACAACGAAAATCAGTGTTAATAAAAGTATTGTTTTTTTTAAAAATTTCATCCTCTTCATTTATAAACTCTCCTTTACATCTCACTTAGCATTAATGCTCATCAATACTATATACTTGTTTTAATCAATTCCATATCACCTTCAATGGTGTACTCTATTCCTTTTGATATGTAAATTGTTTCTTCTTCCTTTAACTCTATTTGCCCATTATTTGCTTTTAATATTCCTTCACCACATATTACAGTATAACTATGAAAATCTTCATTAACCTTGTCCATATAATTATTGTGGACAATAATTTTTTCAACATTAAAATAAGGAGTCTCTAATTTACTAAAGTTATCTATTTTCCCACCTTTATTTTCACCTTCATAATCTATAACATCCAAGGACTTTTCTATATGTATTTCGCGGCCACGTCCCCAATCATGAAGTCTATATGTAATATTACTGTTTTGCTGTACTTCAATAAGCTTTACCCCAGCTTCTATAGCATGTACTGTGCCCGCTGGTATGTAAATGAAATCTCCACTTTTAATTTTAATTCGTTCTAAATAGTCTTCTAGTTTTCCTTCTTTTATAATATTTCTTAGTTTTTCTTTATTTAAGCCTTTCTTTATTCCCGATACTAAAGTAGCCCCTTCTTCTGCCTCTAATATATACCAGCATTCTGTCTTGCCATTAGCATTTTCAACTCTTTTAGCATATTCATCATTTGGATGTACTTGTACTGATAAAGTATCCTCTGCTCGTATAATTTTATTTAGTATAGGAAAATCACTACCACACCCTAATATTTCAGATAGTTTTTGACCTTCGTAAATCCCCTCTTGAACCGTACAATTTCCTTCTTCATGACACGCAAGCACCCATTTTTCCCATCCCCAAATTTTCTCACTTAAGTATGGCTTTAATTTTAAAATTAATTCTTTAGACATTACAACGCCTCCTATATCTTAATTGTTTTTTTCATCTTTAATATAATAGATTTTGCCTCTTCGCTATTACTGCTTGGCCCACAAATCGTATACTCACCATTATATTTAATATCTATTTTATCTAGTTTTATAATTATATCATTAAAGTTCTTTGACGTATTAAGAGTACCATTTACCTCATACTGCCCGGTTTTAGTATTTTTACTTTCTATAAAAGCACTATAACCAACCGTTTTAAAAATATTGTTTTTTGCCCATATTCTCTTCAAAATAACATTTTCTTTAACACCATCTACTTCTATACTGCCAGTAAATACATAATTTAATGATAATTTCTTTTTTAATTCTCCCACAAGTTTAATTTCAGTTGATTTTCCAAATTCATTATTCTGTGCATACATATATCCACTGTAGTTTCTCTCAATACTTACAGGTCTAAAATATATTACCGATATTAAAATCATACCAATAATTCCAATTACTATTGATGCCTTCAAAGATTCTTTATCCATATTCATCACCTCAAATTTAAATTGTTATATTAGTCTCACCTTTAACTATACATAACATTATAACCCAAATTATGTTATAGTGCATTAAAAAAATAAAGTAAGGCAATCAATAAGATTTCTCTTGTTTAACGACTTTGAAAGGCTAAGTAGTTATTACTTCTTTAGCCTTCCAAAGTCGTTGTTTAATTGAATTTTATTGTTCAGTTACAATTATATAGATTTTACTTAGCTTTCCAAGTGGTTCCATCTTTAGTATCAAGCAATTCGATATTCATTGCTATAAATTCATTTCTTATCTCATCTGCTCTTGCCCAATTTTTACTTTCTCTTGCCTCTGCTCTTTCAATTATAAGGCTGTTTATAAGTTCTTCATCTATATTAATATCTGCCTTTTCTATTGTCATAAGGTCTAATGAGAGTATTTTATCAAAATCTTCTATAAGTATAGATTTTTCAGTACTATTAAGTTCAGTATCCTTTAGAACATCAAAAAGTACAGTGAAAGCATTAGCAATATTTAAATCATCACTTATATATGCTGAGAATTTTTCTTTATATGTCTCAATTTTATCAGCACGAATTACATCACTTTCGTTTTTAGATTTTAAAACTATAGCAATTCTTTCTTTAAGCTTTTTGTAACCACTCCTGGCATCATTTAAACTTTCAAAACTAAAAACTAACTGTTTTCTGTACTTAGATTGAAGGCAAAAATATCTATAATCAAGTGGACTATACCCTTCTTCTTCGAGTCTTGATATTGTTAAGAAATCTCCACTAGATTTCGACATCTTACCACTGTCTAATACTAAAAATTCTCCATGCATCCAATATTTTACCCATTTATGTCCAAGGACTCCTTCTGATTGGGCTACTTCGTTAGTGTGATGAATAGCAATATGGTCTATTCCACCACAATGAATATCTAAATATTCTCCAATATATTTAATGGACATAGCAGAACACTCTAAATGCCAACCTGGAAACCCTCTTCCCCATGGTGACTCCCACTGCATAATTTGATTTGAAAACTTAGAATTAGTAAACCATAATACAAAATCAAGTGGATTTTTCTTATTAGGATCTATTTCGATTCTACTCCCGGCTTCCAGCTCATCCATACTAATATTGGCAAGCTTTGCGTAATCTTCAAATTTATCAATTTCAAAATATACATTTCCATTAGAAACATAAGTGTATCCTTTTTCTTCAAGTTTTTTTATAAGATTTATCATATCAGGAATATGGTCTGTAGCCTTGCATACAATAGTTGGCCTTTTTATATTAAGTTTATTACAATCTTCAAAAAAAGCATCTTCATAAAACTTAGCAATTTCCCATACAGTTTTATGTTCACGACTTGCACCTAATGCCATTTTATCTTGACCTTCATCTCCATCTGATTGAAGGTGCCCTACATCAGTAATATTCATAACATGTTTAACTTTATAATTTGAATATTCTAATGACTTTTTAAGTACATCCTCAAAAATATATGTCCTTAAATTTCCTATATGCGCATAATTGTACACTGTAGGACCACATGTGTACATGCCCACCTTACCTGCTTTATAAGGGACAAACTCATCCTTATTTCTAGTCATAGTATTATAAACATTAAAACTCAATATTTTCACTCCTTCTTAAAATAGTACAATATAATATAACTTTTTAAAACTGTTCATCACAATAGTCGATGCAATATAAAAAGCTACAGACATGCTGCAGCTTTAACCTTCAAAGTATAAACAACTCCAGACTTTTAATAAATAATACAATATATAATTATACCGTATTTCATTCTATAGACATATATAAATTTTAACATAATATTAGGATAATGCAATAAATTATTGTGATAATTTATTAAATGTTAGTAATTTATAACATTTTTATTTATTTTTTAATTTACCGTAAATTATAATAAAATAATTTCCTAAATAATAAAAAACAGGAGCATATAAACAAAAGTTTATATGCTCCTGTTTTTTATTATTTTCTATCAGCAGACTGTTTTTTATTTGTAGCATTTTTATTTTTTGCAGTTTCTCTTGTTATAGGAGTATCATAGTTACTTTTTACGAGTCTTGCATATTTATTATCTGGCTGACTATCTTTAGGCATATAAACATCTCCTTTATATATATCGATATTTATATGTTTTGCTAATTCTAAAAAAATATTCCTTAAGTTTAAATATAATCTAAATTATAAATCGCTTAAATATATAAGGTGCACCCACTGTAATCCACAATCCGACTATAAAATATCTAAAAAAATCTGAGTATATGCTAATTGGTAGTATTACCTTTAATACACCTTTAAGTGTTATAAGAATCCCCAGTCCCAAAACTAATTTTATTAATTGCTTTAATTTAGTACTTTTAACTTCATAGATCACATATTTCGTCTCTAACAAATATCCAATATAAAATCCTAATACTGTTCCCGCAATTGCATAATAAGTTTTTTCTCTTAAGTATATTAGTCCAATTAGCATTGGTAAAATTATAATCAATAATAAAAGTGGTTTTCTCGTTTTCTGAGCACAATCAAAAATATAATTAGATATAAACGTCCATATAATTCCAATTACTATTCCACCGATTATATCTATAGGATAATGTACCCCCAAATACAATCTAGAAAATCCAACTAGGATAATCATTGAGATTCCAACTACATAAATCCACTTTTTCTTTATTTGAATAATAAATGAAGCCCAAAACATTGTTGACCCTTGAGTATGACCACTTGGAAAAGATTGACCTGTTGCAGTTTCGAGTCTTAGAGACCTTATACCTGATATCCCTATTGGCCTAGCGGAATTTACTATAGATTTTAATGCATTGTTTACAATAGTACCAGTAAGCAGTGCAAACCCTAACTTATATCCGAATTTTTTATTTACGCACCAAAATATTGTAGAAATTACAAGAATATAAAAAGTCTCCTCTCCAGTCATTGAAATTAATTGAAAGATTACATCGCCAAATGGAGATGTAATAGATTGTATAAACCTAATAATATCTATCTGCATACTACTCTCCTTATATGTCTTATAAAACTCAAAAACAAAAACCAATCTAGAATATAGACTGGTTTTTAAATATAGTTTATAAACTTATTTTCATTTCATTAAATTAATCTAACTTACTTCACATTACGACTTATATTACTTTTTCATAATCTACATCAACTATAACACTGTCCTCATAATTAATATCAATAGAATCTGATTCACTATCGTCATTGCTAAAGATATTAGATTTCACCTGCGAATCTTGTTTTGTACTTATTTTATAAAATAATTTTTTAACACCTTTTACTAATTTTAAAGTACACCATATTAAAACTCCGAAAACCGCAATTGCAAATAGGGCTTTAATAACAAACGCAGCAGCGTAAATTACTAGTATTGAAATAACAACAAAAGTAGCAATTGATAAAGCTGATTTAAATAATTTTGAAAATATATTTTTGCCATTTGTATATTCCATGATAATATTAGCCTTCTTTCATTTTATACGATTTTTTCTATATGATACCTAATTATAACATATAAACAGAATTAAATATTAATTCTACTTTAATAAACTATTAATAAATTATTAATTCGTGCTATATCATTCCACCATCAATTGTTATCACTTGACCTGTGATATATTTTGAATTTTCACTTGCTAAAAATGTTACAAGCATACCCACATCTTGTACTTCTCCAAATTTCATCATAGGTATTTCATTTACTAATGATTCTCGCTCATCACCAGTTAGAAAACTGTTCATTTCAGTATCTATAACTCCTGGAGCAATGGCATTAACTCTAATATTAGAAGGTGCGAGTTCCTTAGCTAGAGCCTTTGTAAATGCGTTAATTGCCCCCTTAGATGCTGAGTAAATCACTTCACAAGAAGCACCTACATTTCCCCACATCGAGGAAATATTTATTATACTTCCGCTCTTTTGCTTTATCATTTCTTTCACAGCGCTATGAGAACAATTAATAGCTCCCTTAAGATTTACGTTTATCACATTGTCCCATTCCTCTGGCTGCTCATCCATAAATAATCCTACCCTAGATATCCCAGCATTATTTATCAAAATATCTATTTTACCTAATTTCTCAACAGTTGTTTTTATAAGCTCTTTTGAAAATTCATAATTACTTACATCACCTTTGATTTTTATTGCATAAGCTCCCAGTTCTTTGATTTCCTGCATCGTTTTTTCTGCAGCTTCATCATTACTTTTATAATTTATTACAATACAACATCCAACTTTTGCGAGTTCTATTGCAATACCTTTGCCAATTCCTCTAGATGATCCTGTAATTATAGCTACTTTACCTTTCAAGTTCATAAATATCATCTCTCCCTAGAATGTATCACATATAATTTATTAAAAGTTATCATAGTTTATGTAAATCCTTTATTACTTCGAATTACATCCTTGACAACAATTCTTTTTTCTTTTGATTAAATTCTTCTAAAGTTATAACTCCTTTTTCTACTAATTCAAACAGCTTACTTATTTGATCTGGTATATCCAAGGTTTTAAATTCCTCATTTTGTGATATAGGTTCCACACTGTAATAGAGTTGCTCTACCGAAGAATTCGAATTATTTTTTATGTAATGTTTTCTTGCTTTTAAAATTTCATCTGCCCCAACCTCTGCCATTTCGGACTCTATATTTTTTTCCAACTCCAAATTATTCTCTATATACTTTATTATGAGGAAAAAATGTATTTGCCTTTTAAAATTTAAACTACCCACTATTGGTATTTTATTAGCAATTACTTGTTTAGATAGTTCAACGTCGTTTTTAACCTGAATTCTTCTTATATTTTCAATTGGTATAAAAAAATATTCTGATTCTATAGGTGTGTTATATAACACGCCTGAATTGTTTATTAAAATATTAGCATTGAATGAGCATTTGATATTAGATAAAGCTATACCACCTTCATTAAATCTTCTAATAAGTATTTCTTTATTTTTATGATTTTCTTTTTTTGTTTTGCACATCTTATATAGTGATTTCATAATAATACATTCACCTCAATTATATTAACTTCAATTATATTTACTTCAATTATATTTACTTCAATTATATTATTATCATTCTATCTAACATATTTTGCAACTATTAATTTAATAATATTGAATTCAATAATATTAATATATATTTTAATATTATAACCAATATAATTTACTATAATAACTTTTTATAATATATGGATTATGTTACAATTGTAGGTGAATTATTAAGTTATAAGACTACATTATTTTTATATGATTATATTAGAAAAAAATTATATGAAGGGAGTTAATATAATGGAAAAACGTGTCTTAGGAAAAACAGGTGAATATCTATCCATTGTAGGTTTCGGCGGAATAATAGTTGCACAAGTTGATCAACGTGATGCAAATAATTATGTTGCTGAAGCTATTGATGCTGGAGTAAATTATTTTGACGTTGCACCAACATATTTTGATGCTGAGGACCATTTAGGACCAGCTCTCATTGGAAAGAGAAATGATATTTTCTTAGCTTGTAAAACAGAAAATAGAACTAAAAAAGGTTCGGAAGAACTTCTTCACAAATCCCTTAAAAAGCTAAAAACTGATCATTTTGATTTATACCAACTTCATGCCGTTACAACACTTGAAGATGTAGAACAAATTTTCAGCCCTGATGGAGCCATGGAAACTTACCTAAAAGCAAAAAAAGATGGACTAATAAATCATATTGGATTTTCAGCACATTCAGAGGAAGCTGCTATTGCATTAATGGAGAGGTACGATTTTGATTCAATGTTATTTCCTATAAACTGGGTAAATATATTTAATGCAAACTTTGCACCAAAAGCACTCCAAGTAGCTAAATCAAAAGGTATGGGTATCTTGGCATTAAAGGCTATGGCTAAAACTGATTGGGCAGAAGGTGCTATAAGAAAGTACCCAAAAGCTTGGTATGAGCCTATTTCCGATGAAAGCCTTGCAAAACTCGCATACCGTTATACACTATCTCAAGGTGTGACTGCAGCATTACCACCTGGATATATTGAGTATTTTAGATTGGCTATTGAGGCTTCTAAAGATTTTAAACCTGTAACTCCAGATGAGGAAAATCAATTGAAATTATTAGCTAAAGGAATTAAGCCCATATTTCCTCAACATTAAAAATGTTTAATATAACTAAAAAGAAAACGTTTATTAATAGAATAATTCTTATCCTATTAATAAAAAAGGAGATAAATTATGGACAATAAAATTGTAAACTGGGGAGTCCTTGGTTGCGCCCGAATTGCAAATAGCGCCGTTATCCCTGGAATTAAATCAGCATCTAACGCAAACCTTTACGCTATTGCAAGTAGAAGTAAAGAGAAGTTAGAAGAATTCAACAAAAATCATAACCCTGAAAAAACATATAAAAGTTATATAGATTTACTTAAAGACCCGAAAATTGACGCTGTATATATACCACTCCCTAATTCACTTCATTGTGAGTGGGTTATCAAAGCTGCGGAGAATAAAAAACACATTCTTTGTGAAAAACCTCTAGGTATTTCAGCTAAAGAAGTAGAAGTTATGCGAGATGCTTGCAATAAAAACGGAGTACTTCTTATGGAAGCTTTTCCCTACAGGCACAGCCCTCTTACTATTAAAGTCAAGAATCTAATAGATACTGGCGCAATTGGTAAGCTTAAATTTATTGAAGCTAATTTCAGTTTTATTCTAACTAATAAAAGCAGTATAAAAATGATTAAAAACCTAGGTGGAGGAGCTACTTATGATATAGGATGTTACAATATCAATGTTATAAGATTTATTGCAGGATCTGAGCCTTTATCAATATTTGCCTCTGGCGAGATAGGAGAAAATTCCTCTGTAGATGAATCTAGTTGCATCATGATGGAATTTAAAGATGATCTAAAAGCAGTTTCATATTGCTCTCTAAATAGCATGGACAGATGTGGATATACTATAGTCGGAACCACTGGAATTATTGACGTTCCTGTGAAATTCAATAGCAAAGGTACTGTTAAAATAACTTTGAAAACAAAAGACGATACCACTCAAATAAACGTTGATTGCCCAGATAATTACATGCTTGAGGTAGAGCAGTTTGGGAGATGCATCCTCGGTGTTGAGGAGCCTCTTGTTAGTTTAGATGATTCATATAATAATGCCAAAGTTATTGATGAATCACTTAATAAAATTTTCAACAAATAATTTAAATATTGAAAATCCACTACAACTTAAGAAAATCATTAGGAGGAATTTTATATGGATAATTTTACATTTCAAAACACAACTAAGATCATATTTGGAAAAGGTTCAGAAAATAATGTAGGACAAGAAGTTAGTAAATATAGCAAGAAAATACTTCTTCATTATGGTGGAGGTACTATAAAAAAGACAGGACTTTATGATAGGGTAGTTACTTCATTAAAAGATGCTGGTGTTGATTTTATTGAACTTGGTGGCGTTAAACCTAACCCAAGATTAAGCCTTGTACAAGAAGGAATAAAAATATGCCGAGAAAACAGTATAGGTTTTATATTGGCAATTGGCGGTGGTAGTGTTATTGATTCATCCAAAGCTATTTCCATAGGCTCATTGTACAGCGGAGATGTATGGGACTTTTACCTTGGTAAATCAGAGATAACTGCTGCCCTTCCAATTGGTACTATTTTAACAATTCCCGCAGCTGGCAGTGAATCAAGTACTGGTAGTGTAATAACTAATGAAGATGGATTTTATAAACGTGCCGTTAATTCAGAATTAATCTATCCGAAATTTTCAATATTAAATCCTGAGCTTGCCTTTACATTACCAAAATATCAGGTAGCGTGTGGTAGTGCAGATATAATGGCTCATTTAATGGAACGTTACTTTACTAATTCGGAGCACGTTGAACTCATGGACAGATTAATTGAAGCAACTCTTAAAACGGTTATAAATAATGTTACTCAAGTTTTAGATAAACCTGATAACTATGATGCTTGGGCTGAAATTATGTGGTCAGGAACTGTTGCTCACAACAATTTACTTAATACAGGAAGAGTTGGCGATTGGGGTTCCCATGATATTGAACATGAATTAAGTGGTATATATGATGTTGCTCATGGAGCAGGTCTTGCTGTTATATTCCCAGCTTGGATGAAATATGTATATAAACATGATATTAATAGATTTGCTCAATTCGCTGTAAGGGTTTTTAATGTAGAAAACTCCTTCTGGTCACCAGAAAAAACAGCCATCGAGGGTATTAAGAGACTTGAAAACTTCTTTAAATCACTAGGTCTTCCAACTAATCTAAAAGAACTTGGAATTATCGATGATAGATTGGATGAAATGGCTTCAAAAGCTACAAACTCAGATCTTTCTACAGTTGGTAATTTTATAAAACTAGGAAAAAGTGATGTATATAGCATATTAAAATTAGCTAAGTAAAATCTTAATTGTTGTGCCCCTTCTCGGGCACAAAAATAACTTATGCAAAAAACAAAGGGGATAAAAAAATGGATAATTTTTATGAACAACTAGTAACAACATCCAAATCAAGTTCTTACAAACTAGTAAATGGAGCAACATATGTACTTGCACTAATTGGAGTAGCTATCTTTAGTGCAAATATAATTATTGGAGTAGCGTTAATTGCTCTAGGGGTTGGATGTTTTTTTTACAAACAAAAATTGTTTGTAGAATTTGAGTACCAATTTACAAATGGAGAAATTGATATAGAAAAAATATTGGAAATGAAAAAGAGAAGCAAGGTAACTTCTTTTAATATAAAAGAGGTGGGACTTCTCGCACCAGAAGATAGTAATGATACACGTGATTATGTAAACAAGCCTACTTCTATAGTAAAGTGTTACCCTTCTAGCGCGAAGGAACGAGTATATGTAGCAATGGTTACAGAAGGAAACACTAGAATGCAATTAAGATTTGTACCAGATGAAAAGTTTTTAAATCATTGCTTTAAATATAATCCAAGGGCAGTAAAAAGGTAAAATAATATTTATTATAATAGAGTCTGTCTATAAGTTTTTGGTGAAACCCCTTTTATTTGTTTAAATATCTTTGAGAATCCAAGAGGATCATCATATCCAACTGAACGTGAAATCTCACTGATAGTAAAATCTTTATTACTTAATAGTTTGCAGGCTTTATTAACCCTATATTTTATTAGGTATTCCTGGGGCGGGATGCCTAATAATTCACTAAATATAGTGCTGAAATAGTTTTTATTAATACCTATATAACTCGCCAATGATTCTATAGATATAGTTTGAGAATAATTAGTTTCTATAAATTGAATTGATTTTTTTATATAATTTTCTTTGTGTCCATAACCTTTTGTTACAACAGGTCCTGATTGCTCTGTAAGCTCTGAAAGCAATATGCTTAAATATCCTTGCAAACGAAGTTCATAACCAAATTTGTAAGTGCTAGAATCTCTTATATTTTCAAAACATTTCTTTATAACATCTCCTTTACAGTTGAAAATGGGATTATCTTTATCTAATTTAATATTCTTTAAAAAGGTTTCAGCTTTTATACCTCTAAATCCAATCCATGTATAAACCCAAGGATCGCTATCACTAGCCTCATAATATGTAATTATATCAGGACATATTAGAAACCCCTGATTTTCATGTAAAGTGTATGATTTTCCTCCAACCTCAAACGTGCCACTACCACTAATTATATAGTGTAATAAGAAATGATCTCTAAGCGCAGGCCCATACGAATGACTCCGTTCGCAATTTTCCTTGCCATAATGGTATACTATTAAATCCATTCCTTCATCTAACGGATTCTTAAATCCTATAAATTCATCTTTATTAAACAAACGATTTCACTCCTTCAGCAATTCACATTGTATATCTGAGATTATACCATGTTTATCTTATATAAAACTATTCTTTTTATATGAAAATATTTTATAATAGATAGTGTTAGTATTAAATTTATATTTGTAATATATTATACTGATAATAAATTATAGAAGGTGTATATTATGCCAAAAATTACGTTTATGGGTGCTGGTAGCACAGTTTTTGCTAAAAATGTATTAGGAGATTGTATATTAACTCCATCTTTACAGGGTTCTGAAATTGCTTTATATGATATTGATATTCAGAGACTAAAAGACTCCGAGGATATGCTAAAAAATATAAATATCAATAATAATGGACATGCTAAAATAAAATCATATACAAATAGAAAAGATGCTCTTAGAGGTGCAACTTATGTAGTTAATGCAATTCAAGTTGGAGGATATGATCCATGTACAATAACTGATTTTGAAATCCCCAAAAAATATGGTCTTCGTCAAACTATAGCCGATACCTTAGGTATTGGAGGCATTTTTAGAGCCCTTAGGACAATTCCTGTAATGCTTGATTTTGCAAGAGATATGGAAGAAGTTTGCCCTAATGCTTGGTTCTTAAATTACTCTAATCCCATGGCAATGTTAACAGGTGCAATGTTGAAAGCATCTTCAATTAAAACTGTAGGACTATGTCATAGCGTTCAAGGATGTGTACCTAACCTTTTAGAATCTCTTGACATAGGCGTAAAAGCTGAGGATGCTCAGTGGAAAATTGCAGGCATTAACCATCAGGCTTGGCTTCTAGAAGTTACCAAAAACGGTAAGGACCTCTACCCAGCCATAAAGGCAAAAGCCTTAGAAAAGCAGTTGTTAGGCAAACATTCTGATATGGTTAGATATGAAATGATGCTAAACTTCGGATATTACATTACTGAATCCAGCGAACATGCCTCTGAGTACCTCCCATATTTCATTAAAAGCAAATACCCTGAACTAATTGAAGCGTTTAATATACCATTGGATGAATATCCTAGAAGATGTATAGAACAGATTGAAAAGTGGAAAAAGATGAGAATCGACATGGTGGAAAACAAAACACTACAGCACACAAGGACCCATGAGTATGCTTCTTATATAATGGAAGCTATGGAAACTGGCAACCCATATAAAATCGGTGGTAATGTTCTAAATACAGGCCTTATAACAAATTTGCCCAGCGAAGCAATTGTTGAAGTTCCTTGCCTAGTTGACAGAAGTGGTATTATCCCTACTTATGTTGGCAACCTTCCACAGCAACTTGCAGCATTAAATAGAACAAATATAAATCCTCAACTTTTGACTATAGATGCTGCGCTTAGCGGTAAACGAGAATTGATTTATATGGCCGCAATGTTAGATCCTCATACATCCGCTGAGCTTTCAATAGATAAAATTAAATCTATGTGTGATGATCTTATCGAAGCTCATGGAGATTGGTTACCAAAATATAAATAGGAGGGATGATCCTTTATGAATATAACTTTTGAAGAATCAACTAAAACTTTTCACTTACAAACCGGAGATACAAGCTACATTATGCAGCTATATAAAGATGGTTATCTAGCGCACCTTTACTGGGGAAGACGAATACGAAAATCAATCAGTAGTGAACTTTTAGCTTTAAAAACAAGAGGTTCTTTTTCAGCTAACCCTGACAATGAAGACGATTCTTTTTCACTGGACACATTACCACAAGAGTTTCCTGCATATGGCAATACTGATTTTAGAGTTCCAGCTTATGAAGTACAGCTTGAAAATGGAACTACAATAACAGACCTTAAGTTTGATTCTTATAATATCTTAAAAGGAAAACCAGCGCTCAAAGGTCTCCCATCTACTTATGTGGAAAATGATGATGAAGCTTTGACTTTAGAAATAGTAATGTTTGACTCCTTAATTGATCTTAAGGTAGTTTTGTCTTATAGTATTTTTGATAATCATGATGCTATTATTAGAAGTGTTCGTTTTATAAATGAAGGACATACCAATTTAAAACTTCTCCGCGCTCTAAGCATGAGTGTAGATTTTAATAAGGGCGAATATGACTTCATGCATCTTTCAGGTTCTTGGGCAAGGGAGAGACATGTTGAAAGAATTGCGCTGAGTAGTGGTAACAAATCTATAGAGAGTAGACGCGGTGCAAGTGGTCATCAGCAAAATCCTTTTATAGCGCTTCTTAGTAAAGATGCAACTGAAGAACATGGCGAGGTATATGGTTTTAGCTTAGTTTATAGTGGTAATTTTTTAGCACAAGCTGAGATTGACCAATATAATACTACTAGGGTATCAATGGGAATTAATCCTTTTGGATTTTCATGGTTATTAGAACCTGGACAAACTTTTCAAGCACCTGAAGTTGTTATGGTTTATTCATGTGAGGGTATTGGTAAGATGTCTAGAACTTACCACAAACTCTATAGAACACGTTTATGCAGGGGGAAATTTAGAGATACGGTGAGGCCAGTACTTGTGAATAACTGGGAGGCCACGTATTTCGATTTTAATGCTGATAAAATCGAAGATATTGCTAGGGTTGGAAAAGAACTAGGAATTGAACTTTTTGTATTAGATGATGGTTGGTTTGGCAAGAGGGATAACGACAAAACTTCCTTAGGTGATTGGGTCGTTGATAAAAACAAATTACCAAAAGGACTTAGAGACCTTGCTAGTCGCGTAAATAAACTTGATCTACAGTTTGGATTGTGGTTCGAACCTGAAATGGTATCTCCTGATAGTGATTTATATAGATTGCATCCCGATTGGTGTTTACATGTGCCAAATAGAACTCGATCTCAGGCTAGAACGCAGTTAGTTCTTGATTTATCAAGAACTGATGTTTGCGATTATATTATAGAGGCTGTAAGTAGTGTTTTAAAAAGTGCTCCAATTAGCTATGTTAAATGGGACATGAATAGAAATATGACTGAGATAGGGTCATCCTTATTACCAGCTGAAAGACAGCTTGAAACGGCCCATAGATATATGTTAGGACTTTATAGTGTAATGGAATCAATAACAACAAGTTTCCCTAATGTATTATTTGAGAGTTGCTCTGGTGGTGGCGGTCGTTATGACCCAGGAATATTGTTCTATATGCCACAAACCTGGACTAGTGATGATACTGATGCAGTAGAAAGGCTTAAAATTCAGTACGGAACAAGTTTAGTTTATCCAACAAGCACTATGGGCTGCCATGTTTCTGACATTCCTAACCACCAAGTAGGTAGGAATACTTCTCTCAAAATGAGAGGAGATGTAGCCATGTCAGGAAATTTTGGGTACGAGTTAGATCTTACGAAATTTTCTGCCGAGGATAAAGAACAAGTAAAACTTCAGATTTCTTTGTACAAGGAGCTAAGGGAACTAATTCAACATGGAGATATGTATCGCTTGCTAAGTCCGTTCATTGGGAATGAAACTGCGTGGATGTTTGTATCAGGCGATAAAACAGAGGCATTTATTAGTTACTTTAAAGTTCTTGCTGCCGTTAATGGTCCCGTAGAAAAATTAAATTTAAGAGGACTAGACCCTGATATGGATTATAATGTTGAAGGCAAAGACGGTTTTTATGGTGGTGATGAACTTATGTATTCAGGGCTTAATATACCAGAATTAAATGGAGATTATTGCAGTGTTACATGGAGAATTAAGTCTGTTTAGAATTTACTTTCACTTTGTGTTGACTAGCATGTAAGTTAATTGTAAAATATGACTATATAGAGTAAATATAAAAATTTAGTATGAGTGAATAAATATCTTTTTACACTCCCCCAAGGCAGACCAATTTATTGTGACATAAAGGAGTACCTTTTTTAAGTGAAACTTTCAAATAAAAAAGCAGGGAGTATTATATCGTAATTTTTACGTATTTTGCTCGCTGTTGTTTTTTATATAATCGACCTATCATGGCTTTAATGTGCTTTGAAAAGGTTTAATATATACAACACCTGCCTAGGGCTAAAATTGATAAAGTATTATTTTATATATATGTTTACAAATATACTTTTAAAGGGATGGGGATTATGGTTGATTTAAAAGGAATGAGCAAGAAGAAAAAGGCTGAATATATTTGGGAATACTATAAATTACATATAATAGGAGTTTTAGTTGTTATATCGATAATAGGTTCGCTTGTACATAGCCAAATTACAAAAGTAGATTATGTATTTAATCTAACTATGCTTGGAAACACCGTAAATACTGACAAAGTTACCGATCTGCAGTCTAAACTTACAAGTCTTGTTGTCAAAGATGGAGATACAAAAAAAGAGGCTATTATAAGTAATATGTCCCTTGGTGGTTCTACTAGCTCAGACCCCACAATGGAAAGTCAATATATGCAAAAGTTTGTTGCGCAACTCTCTGTTGGAGAACTTGATGTTGTAATTTTAGATAAAGATATGTTTGAGTCTTTCGCTAAACAAGATATGTTTTTAAGATTAGATAATTTAAGTGGATTTGATTTAGCGTCTATAAAAAGCGAAAAAATTGAAGCTACCGCAACTGATAAAACTAAAGCTGTGTATGCAATAAATGCTAAAGATATAAAAGTGTTTAAAGATGTAGGATATGATACAACTAATAAGGTAATTGGTATCATTAGTACAACTAAACAAAAGAATAATTCAGTTTTGGTTCTTAAATGGTTACTAAATAAATAATTTTGACAATCCGATATTAGTCAAAATCAATATTTAAAACGGTTGCTTAAACCTAAATAAATCAAATAATAGAAGCCTGTTAAACAGCAAAAACATTTTGCTTGTTTAATAGACTTTTGGTTTATGTAAAACAACCCATTTAAGTATGTACCTAAATGGGTTTCCAAGTTTATTTCAATTAATCTACAAGAATTTTAAACACAACTGGTTTATTACTCTGTACATTTTTAGTAATGATTTCTAGTGAATCATCTGTACGTTTCCAAATAGTCTCTTCATCGAAACCTAACACAGAAATATTTTTAATAATTCCATGGAAATGAGGAAGTTTTGCAGCATTTTTCTCTGCAAGTGACTTTATTTTTATTACCCCATTACTTGGAAAATTTAAAACAATAGCATATAAATAGGTCCCATTAAGCGTAAACCTTATATCTTCAGCTGTGAATACCTTAGAATTGCTATCAGTGAATTGTCCTTCTTCAATCTGCGTTGGGCCTTCTCCAGCTGTACGCCATAATTTGCTATCATAAATTGCTTCCCCGTTTACCTTTAACCATTCGCCAATTTCCAAAAGAATCACTTTATCTTCCATAGGAATTGTTCCATCCGCTTTGGGTCCTATATTTAAAAGCATACTACCATTTTTACTAACAATATCCACTAAATCACAAATAATTTCTTTGGCAGTTTTATAGGTATTATTCTTTGTATAACACCAAGAATTTGTAGCTACAGATGTATCTGTTTGCCAAAAATATGGCTTTTGCTCTGAGAACTGTCCACGTTCAATGTCTACCACAGCGCTACCAAACATAAATGCATCATGCTTATAATTAATCGCTACTTCTACGCCCCACTCAATAGCCCTATTATAATAATATGCAGCGAATTTTTTTAGATATGGTTTAACTGCATTATGATGGATCCACCAGTCAAAATATACAACTTTCGGATGGTAATTATCTACGATTTCGCAGGTACGCATTAACCAGTCCTCTAGATATTCCTTAGATGGGTCAGGACTGAATAAATCTTGATGATTTGGCTCTGGCATAGATGGCCAGTAAAAATCGCCGCATACTAGTGGCTCTTTAATGTCGCTTGGGAATTCCTTGCCGCGACTCATAAAAAACCAATGCTCAATTCTGTGGGAAGAAGCGCAAAATTCTATACCACGACTCTCAAAAGCAGATTTCAGTTCTCCTAAAATATCTTGCTTTGGACCCATTTCATAAGCATTATAATGAGAAAGTTCACTTTTATACATTTGAAAACCATCATGATGCTCAGCAACAGGAACTACATAACGGGCTCCTGCATCAGCAAAAAGATTTGCCCATTCATCTGGATCAAACTTATCAGCACTAAACAATGGAATAAAATCCTTATAACCGAAATCCTCATGATTACCGTAGGTTTTAATATGATGCTCATACTCTTTAGATCCTTGTATATACATATTCCTGGAATACCATTCGCTTCCAAATGCTGGTACTGAATACACACCCCAATGAATAAATATACCAAATTTAGCATTTCTATACCAATCAGCTAACTTGTAATGCGAAAGTGAGTCCCAATTATCTTGGAATTTTCCCTCTTTAACTACCTTGTCAATTTCAGCTAAATACTTTTTTTTATCCATTATTAAGATACCTCCCATTAGTTATTATCTTGTATAAAAGAACCATCATACTATATTCAAAGACGTCTTATTATAAGCATTTTTAAACTGCTTTGGTGTTAAATTCTCGTGTTTTTTAAATAATTTAAGAAAGTATTTTTCATCTATAAAACCTAATTTTCGAGCAATTTCTTTTATATTTAAATCAGATTGACATAGAAGTTGTTTAGCATTTGATATTCTTAAATAGTTTATATATTGTTGCATACTCATACCCATGTTTTTCTTAAAATATCGTGCTAGATATTCTTTAGAAAAACTAAATTCATAAGCCACATCCTTTAGAGATATGTTTTTTTCTATATGAATTTTAATCCATTGCAGTATTTTGGGTAGTTTATCCTCTTTATCTACTTCTATTTCACTTAATTTAAAGTTTGAAATAGTTTGCTCCGCTATTTCTATTAAAAGCGAGGTAATAATATAATTAACACTCTGTTTTGTATAATAGTTTGCTTGTGATAAGTGAAGCAATTGGTGAAAAAGTACACTTATTTTATCTAGCCTTAAGTCTTTTAAATATCTAGGTATTAATATACTAGATTTTAATTCATTTAAATAGGGGTTGTTTTTTGTCATTGCTATCTCAGCTTTAATATCAATATGATTTCTCATTATGCAGCTATCATTACTATAAAAATGTGCCCAATAAAAGTTAGTCCCCTTCTCAGAGTAGTCATATCCTTTATGCCTACTCCCTGGTTCTATAAGTAAAAAATCTCCTTTATGTAATTCATATTTTTCGTCCCCCTGCTGAATATATACTATGCCCTTATTAATTATAATAATTTCGTAGTCACCGATGATCCTATCCATGTGCATCCATTTATTATCTGCCGTGAAATCTCCTGTTAAAGATAAAATTAATGGATTATCAATATTAGCGCTCAGATATTTCATAGTCAATACTCGCCACCTTTAATTAATATAGTCAACTCACAATTAACTTATGATCTGTCTACTTAAATTGTACAAGATGTTAACATTTATGTAAACATAATTATAAATATATAAACATATTTGGTTAACATAGGAGGATTATAATTCTAGATGTTACTTTCTACTTTACAAATATAATTAACAAGTTTATAATTATGTTAATTATTGAATTACGAAAGGATTAACTATGAAAATTGATATAAGCGAAAGATGGCTACCAGTATATGAGGCGTTAGATAGTACTGTACGAATTAAGATTATTAATCTTTTATCTGAATCTCCTTTAAATGTGAAAGAAATTGCTAGTAAAATAGAACTTAGTAGTGCAATTATTACTATGCATATTAATAAGTTAGAAAAAGCAGGAATTGTAAAAGGAGAACGTACCCGAAGTAAGGGTGGTGTTCAGAAAATATGCTCTTTAATAGTAGATGGAATATTAATAGATTTTCCTACGAAAACCCAGGAGCGATTAAAAAATAATGAGTATATTGTTCCAATTGGCCATTATACTGATTTTGAGGTTACACCAACCTGTGGGCTTGCAACTCCTGAAAAGGTTATAGGTTATTTAGATGATGCAAGATATTTTTTAGATCCTCAAAGAGTCGATGCAAAGATTTTATGGTTTACTCAAGGGTTTATTGAATATAAGTTGCCCAATTACCTCTTAGCAACGCAAGAACCAAATGAACTTGAAATATCCATGGAAATTAGTTCAGAAGCACCTGGAGCAAACAAAAATTGGCCATCTGATATATCTTTTATAATAAATGGAGTAAAAGTTGGACAATGGACCAGTCCTGGCGATTTCGCAGATGAAATAGGTAAGTATACTCCTAGTTGGTGGATGAGGGATATTAATCAGTATGGCATGCTAAAGGTCATTAAAATTAATGATAAAGGGTCTTTTATTGATGGTGAAAAAATCTCAGACATAAGATTAAAGGATATTAATATTAAGAATAAACAATGGACTTTAAGACTAGAAGTTGCAGCAGATGCTAAGCATATAGGCGGTTTAACTATTTTTGGAAGTGGTTTTGGCAATTATGATCAAGATTTGATTTTTAGGTTATATTATACAGAGTAAAATGGGATTGAAGTCTTACTTCAATCCCATTTTACTCTGTTTTATTTTTTTGCTAACCTAATAACATTCCATGAAAGTTTTGATAAATCAGCATTTAATGTTCCGCCTATTAACTTAGCATTGCCTCTATTATGTGGAACAACATTATTTGGATTTTCCTCAGTGTTTACAGCGTATATATCATCATTTTCAAGCACAATATGCTCGATTACTTTGTATCCTTGAAAACTTCTTAAATCACATTGAAGTGATATATTGTCCAATAAATCTTTATTAACAGCAAAGATTGTTATTTCGTCTTTTTCCCCATTGTAAACCGCAGTAGCATCAAGTACAGGGACATCATTGTAATGGCCGTTACTGTACACTGGAGAGGATATAATTGGGTTTAAAGCATAACCTCTTCCATAAATAGATGTATGCATGTATGGATAAAATATTGTTTGTCGCCATGAACCACCACCATTAGATGTCATTATTGGTGCTATCACATTTACTAGTTGAGCAAGGCAAGCCATTTTTACTCTGTCTGCATGTTTTAACATAGTTATAAGCATACTTCCAACTAAAAGTGCATCTTCAAAAGTATATATATCCTCCAGTTGAGGTGGAGCAATTGACCATGGTTCTCTTTCACTGTCAGCCTTGTGAGAATGGAACCAGACATTCCATTCATCAAAAGAAAGATTTATAGTTTTATTTGATCTATGTTTTGCTTTTACATAATCACATGTAGATATAACAGTTTTTATAAATGCATCCATGTCCATTGAACTTGCAAGGAAATTAGCTGTATCTTTCTCAGGGTTTCCAAAATATTGATGCATCGAAATATAATCTATATAGTCGTAGGTATGATCTAGCACTGTTGCTTCCCATTCTGGGAACGTTGCCATGCCAATACTAGAGCTTCCACAAGCTACAAGTTCTATTGATGGATCAACTAATTTCATAACTTTTGCAGTTTCGCAGGCAAGGCGTCCATACTCCTCTGCGGTTTTATGTCCAATCTGCCAAGGTCCATCCATTTCATTTCCAAGACACCAGGTTTTAATTTTATGAGGTTCTTTGTAACCATGAGCTATTCTAAGATCACTCCAATAGGAACCACTTGGATGGTTACAGTATTCAACTAAGTTACGAGCATCATCTGCCCCTCTTGTACCCAAATTCACAGCCATCATCACATCAGTACCAGTGCTCTTACACCATTTCATAAATTCATTAGTACCTACTTTATTTGTTTCAATAGTTCTCCAAGCAAGCTCAAGTTTTCTTGGTCTTTTTTCTAGTGGACCTACACCATCTTCCCAGTTATACCCTGATACAAAATTTCCACCTGGATATCTTACTATGGGTACTTTTAATTCCTTAACCATTTCAATAACATCTTTTCTAAACCCATTTTCATCTGCTTCTGGGTGCCCTGGCTCATAAATACCTCCATATACAGCCCTTCCGAGATGCTCTATAAAAGAACCATATATTCTCTCATCTATTTTTCCTATTCTAAAGTCTTTGTCCAAAATTATTTTAGCTTTTTTACTTTCCATATAGTTGTCAACCTCCTAACTTATTAAATTTACTCAATCCCACTTTGATTTTTGAGGATAAGGACATGTAGATTCTAGTATCCTTGCCCTTATTTGTACAATACATCCACACTGCAAGCAGGTTGTCCCATATTCGAGAGATTTACAATCAAAGCATCTATCTAAACGTTTTTCATACATATCCTCACTAGTAAGCTTAAATTGATTACCATTTACTATTATATTTAGCATATTGTCAATCTCATTTTCAGATACTATCACACTAGCAGAGCAAGCTTTACATTTTCTCATATTATTTACTCAACATTAAGTACGATAACTGACATTGGAGGCATAAATATTGAAAGCTTATTATCCTGAATAGTTACATCTTTAAACTCTGCTGGGACAACACTATTAGGAGCATTAAAACTATTATATGCATTCATTTTATCTGCGGCGAGTATAGTTCCTGATACTTTTTTGTAAATAACTCCTCTTAAATCGCTTGTTACTTCAACTGTTTCATTAGGGTCCAAATTGCATAGTGATATATGAAGAATATCCTTATCATCAATAGACGCTGAAACATTTAATTGAGGTACAGTTTTATCTCCATTAACATAGTCTTCACATTCTAGTGATGTGGATACAAGCTGAGCATCTTGGTGCACATTATACATTTTAAATATATGATAAGTTGGAGTTAATACTATCTTATCTCCCTCAGTTAATATCATAGCTTGAAGAACATTTATCATTTGAGCAATATTTGCCATCTGTACTCTATCACAATGGTTGTTAAATATATTAAGTCCTACGCCCGCAACTAGTGCATCTCTTAGGGTATTTTGTTGATAAAGAAAGCCAGGGTTTGTTCCTGGTTCTGCATTAAACCATGTGCCCCATTCGTCAACTATTAGCCCAACTCGTTTGTCAGGGTCGTATTTATCCATAATTGTCCCATGTTTAACTACAAGCTCTTCCATGTATAATATTCTTTCCATAGTCTTAAACCATAATAATTCATCAAACACTGTAGCAGAACCTTTATCTCCCCAGCTAAGTGGCATTGTATAGTAATGAAGACTTAATCCATCCATAAACCTTTCAGATTCTCTCATTAATACTTCTGTCCAGTTATAGTCTGAGGTATTCGCACCACCAGCTATTTTAAAAAGATTATTTCCTTTATAATTTCTTACATACGTAGAGTATCTTCGATATAGGTCTGAATAATATTCTGGCCTCATATTTCCACCGCAGCCCCAATTCTCATTACCAACACCAAAGTATTTTAGTTTCCAAGGCTTTTCATGACCATTCTTCGCTCTAAGTTCTGCCATAGGAGATACACCATCAAAAGTCATGTACTCTACCCATTCACTCATTTCTTGAACAGAACCACTTCCAACATTTCCACAAATATAAGGTTCTGTCTCAAGTTGCTCACATAACTCAAAAAATTCATGTGTTCCAAAATGGTTGTTTTCAACTACACCACCCCAATGAGTATTAATCATCTTAGGACGACCCTCTGGGTCTCCTATACCATCTTTCCAGTGATACTCATCAGCAAAACATCCGCCTGGCCATCTGAGCACAGGAACCTTTAGATCTTTTAGAGCATGTACTACATCATTACGAATTCCATTTGTGTTTGCAATAGGTGAGTCCTTTCCAACCCAGAGACCCTCATAAATGCACCTACCTAAATGCTCAGAGAACTGTCCATAAATGTTTTTGTTAATTTTCCCCTTCTTAACATCTGCATTAATAATAATTTTAGCTTTCTTTGAATTAGCCATTATTACACTCTCCTCTTAATAATTAATAATATCATTAACAACTTAATACTAACATTAATTATATTATAGTTTTATTTTTATAATCGGTCAACAACAAAATACAGACTATTCGTTTAAATATATTATTATATCAAATCAGGCTACAATTATAGAAATTATTTTCTATAATTGTAGCCCATTCTTTATAAATTTATAATCTTACCTATACCTTTCTCTGTACTCATTAGGAGTCATGGATGTAACCTTCTTGAATACACTACAAAAATAAGCCGCATTACTAAATGCCAATGATTTTGATATATCATAGATCTTATAACGTATATCTAAAAGCATTTCTTTAGCCTTTTCTATCTTTAAATTTGAGATATAATCAGCAATTGTTTCTCCCGATTCTTTTTTAAATACATAGCTTAGATAATTAGGAGTATAATTAAGATTATCTGAGATAGTCTCTATATTTATACCTTTCATATAATTCTTTTTAGCAAATTTTTTTATTTCCTCAACAATAAGTTTATATTTACTACTTGATTTACTCAAGATCTTCTCATTGGCAGAAATCACTAATTTCTTTATCCATTCACGGGCATCCCCAATTGTCTCAAACCTAAATATTTTTTCCCAGATTAGATCTACATCTTTATAACAAGAATTTAAAACTTCATTATTTTCATTTAACACAAAAACTATGCACATTATCACTGAAAAACACAGATTTTCAATGCATTTTTTATCTGTTTTTCCTGAACTGCATTCGAGTATACTATCAACATACTCTCGAATATCTTCTTTATTTCCTGAATTAAGTAAAAATCTTATATCCTTTTGCATTTTATTCAAGTCGACATCTTGACTATTGTAGTGCGTCAAAATATAGCTTTATGAAACTGCATTCCTAAGTCAAATTATAACTATAATACTAATAATTATCTACTGGTTATTTGCTTTTTTACTAATCAAATTAT
>NZ_JAHLEB010000053.1 GCF_018861735.1 Clostridium lacusfryxellense
TTCGACAGCTTGTAATTTTTGTTCAGCAGGACATTTAGGTTTTGACATTAAAAATACCTCCAAAGTATCAGTTTTTATATTTAAACTGTCTACTTTAGAGGTATCATATCAAAAAGAGTGCCTTCTATTATCATAAAACTCAAACACATAGAGTTATTTATAAATTACTTTTTGCTAGAAGTTCCTTTATTCCCTCAGTTGCATCCAATAATGGAGAAATCGATTTATCACAATTGATATTATCGATAACCTTTGCAATAAGACCAGACATATCAACTTCCTTAAACCATTCTGCATGTTTAATCGTTTTAGGAATATAGGTTAAATTTGTAGAGAATACTCTTTTAATATACCCCTTTTCATAAAACTCATTGAACTTTTCAATACCTTTTGTGAAAAAAGAAAACGTAGTTGCCACATATATATTATTAGCTTTACGCTTTTTCAATTGAAGAACGATATCAAATACAGATTCTCCAGATGCAATCATATCATCAACAATTAAGATGTTCTGATTTTCAACATCTCTACCCATATACTCATGTTGTACTATGGGATTTTCTCCTTTAATTATCAACGAATGATCTCTCCTTTTGTAGAACAGTCCTATGTCAAGACCTAACATACTTGAATAATATATCGCTCTGTCCATAGCCCCTGTATCTGGACTAATTACTAACATTTTTGTTCTATCAATAAATAAATCTCTTTCCTCTTTAAGAAAAGTTTTAACAATTTCATATGTAGGATACAGATTTTCAAGAGAAATCTGAGGAATAGCATTTTGAATATTTGGGTCGTGAACGTCAAATGTAATAATATCATTTACACCTAATCTCTGAAGTTCTTGTAATGCAATAGCGCAATCTAACGATTCTCGGCCCTTACGCCTATGTTGCCTTGACGCGTAGAGTAACGGCATTATCACAGTTACCCTTCTTGCTTTTCCTCCTAAAGCAGACAATACTCTTTTAATATCCTGGAAATGTTCATCTGGACCAATGTGATTTACAAAACCAAACATGTCATAGGTACAACTATAGTTTCCAATATCAGATATTATAAAGATATCCTTTCCTCTTACAGACTCTGTAAGTTGGATTTTAGCTTCACCATTAGAAAATCTTATTTGCCGTATTGGGAGTAGATATGACTTCTTCTCAGCCTCATCGTCCCTTATATCATTTTTTAAATTTTTCAGTCTGTTTTTTTGTATATGACAATCAACTTTATTTCCCAATTCACTACAATTTTCTAATGCAATAATACCTAACTCTCCATACATTATTGGATTTAAATTCATATATAACTACAACCCCTCTTTAATATAAATAGATGTAGAACGTTATGCTAGTATGTATATATTTAATTATTATATACATACATAGTACTACAAATAGAGTAAATTTTATAATGTTATTTTATTATTGAGATGTAATAGGTCATTCGATATGCCTCACGCTTTAATATATATTAGAATTGAAAAAAAGAATAAACAAAATAAAAAGAATTTACATATTCCCCTTGTTATATTCCTTATTTTGTCTAAGAATGCTTAATAGTACCATATCCATCTCAGACATTAATTTAAATGGCAAATTATCTGCATCTATAATACATATTTTTCTATTTTCTTTATTCTTAAATATATAAATAGGTTCAGTGTAAATTTTGTACTTCCCTAATACAATCTTGTATCTAACTGACATATCATATATTTCATTAAAATATACATTCCTTTTCCCTCTAAAACTTAAACAGAAAATGCCCTTTCTTATAATTCTATCTTCTTCTATTATAATATGGCTTCCAAAACCACTGGCCATTAATAATATTATGAGAATTATTAAAAATAAAGAAATTGTTTTTACACTATAAGGAGCAGCACTAATTAAAATGAATAATAATGAACCCCATACTAATACATACATAAAATTGAATAATGAAAATTCCTTTTCTCTATTTATATTTGTTTCATCTGATTTTTTTAACGGATCTAATGTTTTGTTTAAAATATATTTTCTTCTCCGTTTTCCATTTAACTTATTCACGCCAGCATATTTTTTAGTTATCCATATACATATTTTGAAAACCACTGTAAAAATTACAATATTAATTACAAAATATAAAAAATAATTTATAATTGCCACCCACTTTTATCTTTTACTTATTTTTAGAACTAGATTTTTCACCATATTATACCAACATGGTAGAAACTAATTATAACATAATTGAAATTGAAGAATGGTAGTTTTTATCGCTATCACAAGCAATTTCACTAAAAAAATTAAAGGATATTCCATTTTTAAATGGACTATCCTTTAAATTTGCAACATATTAATAACAAGTTTTATCATTAAGAATTTTCATTATCTACAAGCATATCATGTTCCGCAAAAGGTTCTGTAAGGACGATCCAGTTTCTCAGGTAGTGTGGAGTAATCATCTTTCTTTGTTGAGTGATCATATGGGCTTGAAAGGGCATCAAGAAGTCGCTCCATAACGCTGTAATCACCTTGTTTTACAACGGCCTCAATTGCCTCCTCTACCCGGTGGTTACGAGGGATTATCGCAGGATTGCTGCTTTGCATCAACTTATGCGAGGAAGCCTTTGATTCTTGTTGCCTACTTAATCTAGCCTTCCAGAGCTTTTTCCACAGAGAAAATTCATCAGAGCTAAACAAGCTCGAATCCGACGATTTATCAAAGGTTAAATCGCGAAATGTATTGGTATAGTCTGCCTGGTATTTCTGCATCATAGTGAGAAGATCTTCAATAATGGATTCATCGCGAAACTCTTCATTAAACAAACCCAGTTTTGCTCTCATTCCAGAGATCCAATTACAGTGATAAATCTTTGTAAAATTTAAAATCTCACCCTGAGCCAGTTTAAGAGCCTCCGCTTGATTATCATGTAGCAGTGGCAATAGAGTCTCGGCAAATCTCGCGAGATTCCATGCTGCAATACTCGGCTGATTGCCATATGCATATCGTCCATTAACATCAATTGAACTAAAGACCGTTTTCAGGTCATAGACATCCATGAAAGCACAAGGACCATAATCAATAGTCTCTCCGCTAATGGCCATGTTGTCGGTGTTCATTACACCGTGTATAAATCCAACCAGTTGCCATTTTGCAATCAACACCGCCTGACGCTTGATAACTTCCTGAAGCAGGAAAAGATAACGGTTTACTCCCAGGCCTGCGCCTGGAAAATGTCTTTGTAATGTATAATCAGCCAAGGCCTTAAGCTCCTGATCATTTCCCCATTTTGAAACAAATTGAAATGTTCCCACACGTATATGACTGTCTGCCACTCGGGTCATAATTGCACCAGGAAGGTCGGTTTCACGAATTACTGCTTCACCTGTTGTCACCACCGCTAAGCTACGAGTTGTAGGAATACCAAGTGCATGCATCGCTTCGCTAATAATGTATTCGCGAAGCATCGGTCCAAGTGCCGCTCGACCATCTCCACCACGGGAATACGGTGTTCTACCTGAACCCTTGAGCTGAATATCAAAGCGTTTACCTAGTGGGGTAATTTGCTCACCAATAAGCAAAGCCCGTCCGTCACCTAACATTGCAAAGTGCCCAAACTGATGTCCAGCATAAGCTTGAGCAAGAGGTAAAGAACCTTCAGGAACTTTGTTACCTGCAAGAACTGCAACTCCGTCTTCACTTTCTAGTGCGTCGGCGTTAAGTCCAAGAGATGTTGCCAGTGGATAATTAACAATGATTAGCTTCGGTGATTGTACAGGATTTATCTCAAGTCTAGTAAAAAATAATTCCGGCAGACGAGCATAACTGTTGTCTAAGTTCCATCCAGTTTCTATTATTTCTTTTGTCTTTGTCATAGTATCTCCTTTCTTTTTTTTATTTTTAATTATATCTCTTTATAATTAAGACTTTACTAATTACTAAAGCTCCTTTAGCAATAGTATTACCATTTTTGTGTTACGATATATTTTTTTAAATTAATAATGTTTCAATTCGAGATAATTTCGCTTTCCAATCTATACTTTCTAACGGATTATTAGTAAATTCAGCGATTGAGATCCCCTCAAGATTAGATATAGGAGTTAAATCTTTTATTTTATTATTGTTAAAAAAGACAAATATAAGTTTTGATAAATTAATGAGGGGTGATATGTCTTCTATTTCATTTTTATTCATATCAAGCTCTTCAAGATTTATTAAATTTTTAAGAACCGAAATATCCTTCACAGTATTACCTTCTAGATCTATATACTTCAACTTATTTAAATTACTGATAGCTGAAATATCTGAAACCTTATTACGTCCTAGTCCAAGGGATTCTAAATTTAGTAGATTACGTAATGCATATATATTACTAATTTGATTTCCCTCTGCCTCAACTTCTATTAGCGTAGTTAAACTACTTAATGAATCTAATTCATAGATATTGTTTTCATCAACATTTAACACCTTAAGTTTCTTCAAATCTTTTAGTGGAGCTAAATTATTTATTTCATTACCACTTAAACTAATACTTTCTAAATTTTTAAAATACTTCAAGAATGAAATATCATTAATCTCCATGTCTACTAAAGTTAATTGTGTAGTCTTTAATGCATTCTTAACACTGATTCCACCGCCAAAAATGCCCTTGCTGACTTGCTTACAAATTTCCTTGTATAACCTCTTATTAGGTATTCCATCTACATCATTTTTAATTTTTTCTCCAAACATAAACTATCCACTCTCCATATTTCAAATTCAATACTTTGCAAAAATGCTCCCCTTTCTAGTAACTCTGTTACCTTAAGGGGAGCATATAATTGCTTAGACTATATAATTATTTCTTGTATATATACCAAAGATCATTTTCTTTTTTTAAATTAAATACAGAAGTAAGATCACGTTTTTCATATTGCTCCACTACAGTTATTTTTGTAGAACCATCTAAATTTTTGACAGGTTCTGATATTTTATAATCAAGCAATTTACCATAAGTTTTAAAAGTTTTTATTATATTATTCTTTACTTGTGTAACATAAACCTCTTCTGATTTATCTGTGTTAGCAACACAAATCTTTATTAAACTATAAAGTCTACTCAAACCTTTTTCGTCTGGCTCTGCTGATTGATATAATGGCAAAGCATCCGCATAATAAGTTTTAATTATTGTCTCTGGTGTTTTTTGAAAAACATTAACTTCTTCTTTTGTGTAATTTACAACTTTATCTTTAGATTTATTATTAAGACCACAAGCAGTTAACCCTAAACTTAGTAACACTACCATTGTAAATATTAATCTTGTTTTAAATGAATTTTTCACTTTAACGCCCACCTCCAGTATATTATAAATATAATTAAAACATATAAAATATTCATAAATTCCCAATATTATTTATACCACAAAGTGGACAACATGTCAATATTACATTTGTACTAATTAGCTACTATCTTTCCAAAGCAAACCTTATTCTTCATAACAAATAATTGGAGTTCCCTCCTCAATATTATCATAAATTGTTTTAGCTAAATATATTGGAGCATTTATGCATCCATGGCTTCCTCTTCTCTTATATATTTCTCCTCCAAAAGAATATCTCCAGCTTGCATCATGCAATCCTATATTCCCGAAAAAAGGCATCCAATAAGTTACTGGGGCTTCATACCCAGGTCCAGTTAATTTCGCCCCCTTTTGTTTATAATTAAGCATATAAGTTCCAAGGACAGTAGAACGTCCTCTGCTAGGATTCCCTGTTACCACAGAACCTTGAGTTATAAGCTTTCCATTTTTATAAAACCATAAATGCTGCCTTGTTATATTAATTTCTACATAAGAGTTTCCTATATCATTTTCCGCCCTATATAAGGCCTTCCTAGTATATATAGGTTCTTTTTCAAACATTTTACCTGTTTTTATATTTTTTAATAAAACTTCTGCTTCAGCATCACGATTAATTTGCCAGCCATAAATTCCACCGCTAACTTCTACTATTTTCCCCATAGCGGTTTTAAAATTTCTTGCTATTCCGACGGTATCATATTTTTTGCTCAATTCTCTAACATATTTCATAACTTCTATTTCGCTTATAACCGGTTTTAAATTTTTATCAACACTAATCCATCCACTTATTATATTTCCATCTAATATTTCCTTTTCACTTCCAAATTTATATGTGATTTTTGCTCTCACATACTCATTCATTAAATTTTTAGTTTTAAGAGTAATATCTGAATTTATAGTGTATTTTGGATTTTCATAACAAAGATTTCCATTTAAATCTAACTTTCTAACTCCTTCTAGTATGCTTTTTTCTATATGTTCATATAAATCATCTTTAATAATCTTATTTCCATATACTTCTTCAATTACATTATAGGAACCATTTATATACTTAAAGCTTACATTTTGAGGTTCTATTAGAATTGTATTTAAACAATTTAATCCATTTATAGCATTATTTAAATCATCTTTATTATATACAAATAAATCGCCAACATAATATTTTTGCTCCTTCAACAATGAAATTATCCATTTAAATGAATTTTTCCTATAGTAAACTTTATTTATACTATTTTTTTCATTGTACGTTATTCCTATATCTTTTCCTTTTAATTCTTCTATTTCCCCATTTCTTTCTACGAGTATCAGATTATACTCCTTAACATAACTTCTAATTATATTAGGTGTATTTTTATGCGATTTTAATGACACATCTACCCCGTTTATTACTGTATTAAAAAAGAAATGCTTAGAAAAATACAAGCAGCCAAGCAAATATATTAATAAAATTGAAATTACTAAAATAATAACATTTCCAGCACCCTTACTATTAAAAAGCTTTTTTATATCAACATTCTTCATACTGTTATTTCCTTTCATACTGATTTATCTCTTTAATATTAATTTATCACCTTAAACAAAAAATTAAATATATTAACTAATTAATAATATGTTTGCATCTTTGATTTTAAAACTAAATAGAGGGATTTCAAAAAAAATGAATTTTATTCAAAGAAATAATTCATAAAACTATTGACGAATTGTAAAATACGAAGTAAAATGAACTAAATTCAAAATTAAATATCATGTAATCAATAGAAAAGCATTGATGGGAAGAGTAGTTATTGTGAAGAGTCAAAGCGAATCAGTGGCGGTGAGAGACTGATACGAATCAAATAATGAAGAACATCCCGGAGCTTCCAAACGAAATTTATTAAGAGTAGTATTGGACGGAGCCAAACCGTTATAGATTGGGCAGTATCGAATTTATATTAATTCCGTACTGATTAAAGTGAGCTTTATTAGCTAATTTAGGTGGTACCGCGGAAGTATAAGTCTTTCGTCCTATTTTTATAGGATGAGGACTTTTTTTTATATCTAAAATTAAGGAGGTTAAAGTCCTAAATGGACTTTAACGGGTAATTTGTGAGCGGAAGCGAGCGGGTTTAATTACCCCGTGTTTCCGACTAGAAGGAGGAATATTAATATGTGTACAATTATGTGTTATACAGGAACAGACATGAAACACGATAAATTTGCAGAGGCACTACAAAGAACCGAATCTAGAGGACCAGATATGACAGAGATTCTCACTTTACCCTCTGGTATTTTGGGGTTTCAAAGACTTTCTATTATGGATTTAAGTTTTAGTGGAATGCAGCCATACACAAGGAATACTGATGCATCCATCTGTAACGGTGAACTTTACGGTTTCCGTGAAATTAAGAAAGACCTAATGGAAAAAGGACACAAGTTTATTTCTGATAGTGACTGTGAAATATTACTTCCAATGTACTATGAATATGGGCTAGATATGTTTTCAAAATTAGATGCAGAATTTGCAATTATCATATATGATGGAAAAAAGAACAGTTTCGTTGCAGCGAGAGATCCAATTGGAATCCGCCCTCTTTTCTATGGTTATTCCGAATCAGGCAACATCATATTTGCAAGTGAGGCGAAAAATCTAGTTGGGCTTACTTACAACATTAAGTCATTTCCACCAGGACATTATTATGCTGATGGTAAATTTACATGCTACTGCGATATCGCAGTAGTTGAAGGTGATTATTGTAATGATGACTTAGAAGTTATCTTCAGCAAAATTCATGATAAATTTGTAACTGCTATAGAAAAACGTATGGATGCTGATGCTCCTGTAGGTTTCTTGTTAAGTGGAGGCCTCGACAGTTCTTTAGTATGTTCAATTGCTCAAAAAATGTATCCTAATAAACCAATTAAAACATTTGCTATAGGTATGACTGGTGATGCAATTGACCTTAAATATGCACAAGAAGTTGCAGATTATATTCATAGTGATCACACCACTATATATATGACAAAAGAAGAAGTGCTTGGATCACTTGAGCAGGTTATAAAACTTCTTGGGACCTACGATATTACCACTATAAGAGCAAGTATGGGAATGTATTTGATTTGCAAGAAAATACATGAGATATCTGATGTCAGAGTGCTTCTAACAGGTGAAATTTCTGATGAGTTATTTGGATATAAATATACTGATTTTGCTCCAAATGCGCAGGAATTTCAAAAAGAATCCCAAAAGAGAATCCGCGAGCTTCATATGTATGATGTACTTCGTGCAGACCGTTGCATTAGCTCAAACTCTCTAGAAGCAAGGGTACCATTTGGAGATTTAGATTTTGTAAAATATGTTATGTCCATTGACCCTGAAAAGAAATTAAACAAATACAACATGGGTAAATACCTTTTGAGGCGTTCATTTGAAGGAGATTATCTGCCAGATAATATCTTATATCGTGAAAAAGCAGCATTTAGCGATGCTGTAGGTCATTCTATGGTAGATTATTTAAAAGAATATGCAGAATCATGCTATTCGGATGAAGAATTTGAAAAACTATGTAAAAAGTATAAAAATAATTCTAAACCATTTACAAAAGAATCATTGTTATACAGAGAATATTTCGAAAAATATTATCCATTACAAGCTGAAATGATAGTAGACTTTTGGATGCCAAACAAAGAATGGGAAGGCTGTAACGTAACAGACCCTAGCGCCAGAATGTTATCAAACTATGGTGCCAGTGGTAAATAATTAAGGAAATACTCCCATACTCTTAATCCTAATAAATCCTCAAAACACCGTATTATTCATAACTGAATTTTACGGTGTTTTTATGTCGCATTTATATTTACATTTCCAATCAATTAATATTTGCTACCCTCAATGCTAATTTTCTCTAAAAAATTGGTATTATAGATTTTCTCAATTTCTCCAGCTGCGAGTGGTTTGCTAAAGAAATAACCTTGAATATAATCACAACCACCTACCTTAAGTAGTCTATACTGTTCATATTCCTCTACACCTTCTGCAGTAATTTCTAGATTCAAACTATGAGCAAGAGAAATAATATTGTCCATTATTTGAATTCTGTCTGGTTTTAAAAATTTATCTATAAGAGATTTATCTAATTTAATCTTGTCGAGTGGTAGAAAAGTTAAATAATTAAAGGAAGAATACCCCGTACCAAAATCATCTAAAGATATTTTTATTCCTATGTCTTTTATTTTATTCAAAAATAATATAGTATCATTAGATTCCTCTAGTAAAATACTTTCAGTTATTTCGATCTCAAGATACCTTGCCTCTACACCCTTTTTCTTTAACAAACATTTTAGAAAATCATTATAATTCTCATCACTAAGCTGTTTACTTGAAAGATTAATTGCAATTGGCTTTAATTCAAAACCCTTTTCCTTCCATATTGCAATTTGATTTATAGCTTCAATAGTTACCCATCTTCCTATGTCTACTATAAGCCCAGCCTCTTCAGCTATAGGGATAAACTTACCGGGAGATATTCTGTGTTCTTTTAATCTAAGAAGCGCTTCGAACCCAGTTATTTTCCCAGTCATAGTATGTACTTGTGGTTGGTAAACTAAAGCGAAACCATCTGTCTTTAACGCATCTACTAAAATATGTTCAATATCTACAATTTCTTTTAATTTTTCAATCATTTCTTTTTCAAAAAACACATAATTGTTTTTACCAGAATTTTTAACCTTGTACATGGCAGTATCAGCATACATGATTAATTCTTCTATATCATTGCTATCCTTTGGAAATTGTGCAATACCAATACTAAAATGAAAATATCTTTTATTTCCTTTCATGTCAAAAGGTTCTGTAAATAATTCAATGACCTTCTGTGCGTACCTAACAATACCTTCATTATTATTCTCATCACATATTAGTATAAGAAATTCATCCCCTCCAAATCTTGAAACAAAGATTTTTTCATTTGCGAGAGTAAAAAGTCTCATTGCAATTTCCTTTAATATACTATCACCAAAAGCATGTCCTAATGTATCATTAATACCTTTAAAATTATCCAAATCTAATAATAAAATTGCACCAGGTGTTCCACTCACAATTTGTTCACTAATTTTATTCATAAAACTTCTCCTATTAGGAAGTGTTGTAAGTGAATCATGATAAGCAAGATATTCAGTGCTATTTATAGCAATTTCATACTTTTGATTAAGTATAGTAATTTTATTAGCATTCTGTTGTATAGTCTTATATTGGGCTCCTAACTCATCCTGGGAAGCCACCAGTTCTTCATATGTTGCTTCAAGTTCCTCATGGCTCTCATTTAATTCTTTTACAATAATTCTTCTTTTAATATTATCCATCATTATGACTATAATTAAAATAAGTAAAAACCCTATAATCAGTAACACAATCCATATAACTTTCTTGTTTTGATCATAAAATGATATTCTTTTATTAATTAGAACTGCATCTTCAGGTATCACTTTCTTATTCATATTATATTTCTCAATAATCTGATAATCAAAGATGTATTTGTTTGGGCTTTTAGTAATAATTTTTATTGTGTCAATTGGAGTGCCTGTGAGAACTTTAAGTGCCATATTAGCAGCTACTCTTCCCTGTTCATCATAGGATACCATTTTCCCACCTAATAATCCTTGTCCAACACCACCAATAGATGCACGATATACTGGTACCCTTGTATTTTCGACCAATAATTTTACTGATTCATTTATATTTAAAATGGCTCCAGTTTTATCTTGAAACATACTTAGATATAATAAAATAGTATCCTTCTCAATTTTTTTCAAAACACCCTTTAACTCATCAAATGTATACTCCGACGCGTTCAAATCCCTAAAAGAAAGTGTTTTAAAATTCTTCTGTGTTTGATAAAACTGCTCTTTATCACCTTTGCCCGTTATTGTGTCATCTATTATTGCTAGAACCTTTGTGGCTTTTTCATTAAATTTCTGTGCAATCTGAATTGTTTCAGCCAAAGAAAAGGCTTCAATCACTCCAGTAATATTAGTATCTTTGGCAGCTATAATAGCCCTATTTACATCATTAATCCCTAAAAAAATTATAGGTGTTTCATTAAATAATTCCTTTTGATATTTCAATATAAACTCAAGTGCATTGTCATCACCCACTATTATCGCATCATAGGGTGGAAGTTTCTGAAATTTATATTTAATCAATTGATAAAAATTTCTCATGTTCTCATCTGTATCAAACCTTTTCGTATCCATGTATTCAATATCCAAATTTATGTCATTCGGCTTAAATACTGATTGAATTCCACTAATTTGGTATGGCACTGAGTCGAAGCTTTCAGTATATGAACTAATAAATAACACATTTTTTTCAGCAGATGCATAAGTCACAGTACCTGGTGAAAACACTAAGTAATTCAGAGAAAAGACAACAAGAATTATCCATAAAGTTTTAATTATTAACATCATTACTTTTTTCACCACAATACCCCCACTGTTGTATTCTAAACACTCTACTCAATTATACACATTATAACAAAATACTTATGTCATATATTGTCGAACTATATAACAATACAGACTATATAGTATTTATTTTAATTTAGTCTAACGTGGGTTAACTTAAACCGTAACGTAACCGATTATATTACCAGTGGTAACGACAAATCTTTAGTGGTACAAGCAATACTTGTACACTTTTTGGCTATATGCTCATAAGATATATTGTCATATGACATTAAAAAATAAAGGAGTAGATATAATGAGCAACAATACTATTACACCTGAAGCGGATTATATTCCTCAGGAGACTATTTATACAACAGAATTAACACAGCTCGAAGCGAAGGTGGTACGCGGTCCTATAATTCGTGTTTATCAGAATTATATCCCTTGGTTCGGTGAAAATCGTAATAATGCTACACTATTATTTTTGGGAAAGATATTAGGAACAGACTATTTTATACACCCTATGAGCGACCTTGCAGTCGGAATTCCCTGTAATACTGCAGTTGTATTGATTCCATCTAACAGTGAAGGAAGTGCAGTTACTGCAGCGCAGGAAAATGACCCACAAGCCCAAGCTAATTTAAAATCATTTACAAGGGCGGGCGGTGTCTTAATTATAGATATGGGAGATAATTTATCCTCCGGTGGCTATATTGCCCCCGGTGCCAAAGGTACACCTGATTTAATATTTCCTGATCCATGCCGAGATGTTACCTTGACTCATAAGGCATTTAAGCACCCTTTTTCGAAATGTCCAATTCAATTAAATAACAATAATATCGATATGGAGTGTAGTTGCTCTGTAGCTCACGGCAACCTAGAGCAAGGCATTACCTTGCCCTGTGAATCCACAGTACTAATGACAGCCACTTTTAATAATATTCAAAGGGCAGTTTTAGCAGAATATTGCATCGGTCGTGGCTATGTAATTTTAGATACTCTAACAAAAGAGTTTATATGTCAACAACCACAAGGCACTGGCCCATCCAATATTTTGGTCAACCTGTTTGCATATGCTCTTTGCATATTAGCAGCTCGGAAATAAAGTGACTATAACTTTTTCTCATTAATTCTAACCATAAACACCACTTTACTAGTAAGTGGTGTTTACTTTTAATAAACTTAGCTCCACTCAAGCTGAGACTTTCAAGAATATATTAATAGAATTTAAACCATACAACTATGGTATAATAACGTGATATTGTATATAATATTTAAATTAGACAGTTTTACACAATCTAATTTAAGCAGGGGGCTATCTAAATGAAAAAAAGAATATTAAGTTTACTTTTAATATTTGGTATGTTATTGCTTTTAAGTAGTTGTAGCAAAAGAGAAGCTATAACAGCTGACGATTTTAAATCATCAATGGAAGGTTTGGAATATACACTAACTGATGCTACAAGCCAATTTGATGCAGGTTTAGTGGAGTCTGTACAATTAGCAGAAAAGGATACATGTAAAATCGAATTTTATGTTGTTGAATCTACAGCGCAAGCACAAAATGCATATAAAACAAATAAAGAAAACATTGAGAAAGCAGAAAAATTATCATCAACATCTTCACATAAGTCAGTATCATTGAAAAATTATGGCTATTATAAAGCAACTACAGGAGATTTATATTATGTTATATCAAGAATTGATAAAACATTTATATATGCTGCTATCCCATTAAAATACAAGGATAAAGCATCCGATATCATCTCAGACCTTGGTTATTAATTCATTTAATTAGACCAGACTAACTCGAATTGGAAATTTTAAAAAATAAAACACAGGATTAACATTTTTTATGTTAATCCTGTGTTTAATTTTGAATTTATAGTAAATATATTAACTAATTTATAATATGTTTGTATTTTTGATTTTAAAACAATATATGTAGTAAAATGAATACGAAACATAAAAGTAATTTATCTGTAAAGGAAGTAGACAATGGAAAAAAATATAAAAATGAGGTATCCAACCTATCTTAAAGAATTTAGTTGTATTGGTGGAAAGTGTACAGACAGTTGTTGTATTGGATGGGATATAGATATTGATAAGGTTACCTTCAAACAATATACTAAGGTTAAAGACAAAGAAATGAAGAAAATGTTTCAACAAAATATTCATATAAATGATTATTACCTAAGCCCTGATGTGGATTATGGAAAAGCAAAATTGAAAACCGGAAAAAGGTGTGCCTTTTTAGATGAGTGTAATTATTGCATTATTTATTCTAAAATTGGAGAAGAGTATCTTTCAAATGTTTGCACATGTTTTCCTAGAATAATTAATAAAGTAGATGTATGTTATGAAATCTCACTTGATGTAGCCTGCCCTGAAGCTGCAAGAATTATTTTACTTAAAGAGGAAGGAATTGAATTTAAAGAAAGTGAAGAAACTTTAGGCAAACATATAATATCAAGTGATATCGAAACTAGCTCTAAAGAATATGATAGTTCACCTATTAAATATTTAAAAGAGATTAGAGAATTAAGTATTAAAATAATACAAAACAGGAAATTCAACTTAAGTAAAAGGTTATATATATTAGGTGATTTTATAAAAAAATTAGAAGAGGAACTTGAATATAATTACAGTAATGCACCTAGATTTATTATGGAATATGATATGAATTCGGTTGATTATGAAAGAGAACAATTAAACTATATTGTTCAGATGGAATTTTTTAAAAGTATGCTTAATTTTTTAAATGTATCTAACGATGTTGATAGTCTTTCTTTTAAGGAACACACTAAGGAAATTATAACTGGTTTCAAGTTTAATGAAGACGAGGATATTAGTAAGCATTCAGAATTGTACATAAAAGCATTTGAAGATTATACTGAAAAATTTATGAATAGTAATAGCTATATTTTTGAAAACTATTTGGTGAATTTTATGTATAACTATTTGTTTCCGTTTTCTGACTCTGAATCAATATTTGATGGATATAGTATGCTATTAGTAAGATATTCATTTATTAGATTCTATTTAGTTGGTAAATATCTAAATAATAAACAAGATAACAAAGAAAATATAGTGGAATTTATTCAATCCTTCTCAAAAACTATAGAACATCACAGAACTTATTTAGATGATTCAATAAATTATATGAAAGAAAACAAACTCGATAATTTAGAATTCACTAAAAAGCTTTTATAAAATAGTTTTGTTAGTAAGAAGTAACTATTGAATTATATTCATAAATTGATTATATAGCTCTTTTTATGTTTGGTTTATTTTCACATTTTAAATTTGATGCTACTATATCTCCTAATTTCCAATTTATCATTCCGTTGTTAGCTCTCAGTGGATATTGACAATGGGCAGCCTTATACGCTTTTTTTTGATGAATTATCACCTCTTCACCAAAAAGGTACTTAATTTCATTCATATACTGAGTATCTATCTTAATTTGTTTGAAACTAAACTCATTGATAATTTTCAAAAATCTATCTACTTCGTTTTGAAAAACTTTAGCAAAAAAAGCATTTTCTTTATTACCATCGCAAATTATTATTGGATTTAGTTGACTATCATTAATAGTAGCTTTCAATTTATATATACTTCTTTTGTTCCTCCCTATAAAATAACCATAATTAATAAAATTAGGATCATCATCTTCCGGGAAAATTACATTATACAACAATTCTTCTTCTCTCATTTTAATCCTCACCTTTCTAATAAATTATTAAAAGTAAAATTTTTAAAATTATTCTATAAAAATGTATATAAATTTATACCAGTTTCCATTATTTTAACAGTTCATTGTAAAGAACATGTTATAAGTTTGTTTTGAATTAGTTAATAATTAATATTTAATATAATATATTAAAATCATCCTAAAATTTAGTCAGAATGTTGCACCTCATTAAACTTAAACTTAACACAGAATTAATCTAACCTGCCTATAAGTTCAAAATTATTGATTGCATTTGCAATTACTTCTATCTTAAAGCCAAATGGATTAATAACAGGGGGTATAACTGGAATATCAATCATGTTGGAAAAATGTTTTATAATTGTAATTTAGATTGGGTTAAGATATGGTTATATTTTTGTTAACCATAAAAAAATAACTCACTCTCAATTTTATTTTTATTGAGGCTATTTAAGTAATCTTTATTATCGAGTAATAATTACTTGCAAAAGATTAAGATTGAACGTCTAAAATTACGTTTCGTACGAAACTTTCAATTGACATATACGAAACATTTTACTATACTAGAATTAATACAAAGGAGTATGAATTATGAATGAACGTCATATAAAACTGATTGAAATTGTAAGTCAATACGGAAAGATAGAAGTTAACGAATTGTCAAAATTATTGGGAATTTCTCAAGTTACAACTCGAAAAGATTTGGAGTATTTATCTAGGAAGGGTATCTTGCTACGGGAACGTGGTTATGCTTTATTAAAAAATAAAGACGATATTAATTATCATATGGCATTTCATTATGAAGAAAAGCAAAAGATAGCTAAAGCAGCTGCAGAATTAGTTGAGGACCGCGAAACTATTATCGTCGAATCAGGCTCTACCTGTGCAATGTTTGTGGAGCAGCTTGTATCTATTAGGAAGGGTATTACAATTATCACTAATTCTTCATACATTGCTAATTTTATTAAAGACAATGATAATGTAGAAATTATACTACTAGGTGGAAATTATCAAAAACATACTCAGTCTATGGTGGGTCCTATGACAAAAGAATGTGTGAAAAAGCTTAAAGTGGATAAAATTTTTGTAGGAACAGATGGTTTTTCAAAAGAAATAGGTTTTACAGGAGTTGAATTAATTAGATCTGATACGGTACGTGCTATGACTGCTCGTGCAAATCACACCTATATTTTAGCAGAATCTGCAAAACTTGAGCATGCCAGTGCAACCCCCTATTTACGAACAGAGGATGTTTATAAAGTAATTACTGACAAGAAAATTTCACCGGAAATTCGATCCTTTTTAGAATCTAAACAAGTGAAACTTGAACTAGTTTAACCTTATTCATATAAATATAATATCCAGATGGTTACAAATCTATAATCAGATATAAAAATGTGAGGGGATGTAATGCAAAATGGAAATTCAGAAGAAATATCTTGTTACTGAAGGTACCTGGATTCGTTATGGGGTGAATATCTGTATAAAAAATGAAGATGATTTGTATGAGGTTTCATTTTTAAATTCTTCTAAATTCTTTAATCAAAATAGTCAGTATTTAGATATTAAATTGTTTTACAATGAGGACTTTTTCAAGAAAAATAATATAGAATATATCTTAGAAAAAGATGAAAAAACTAGTATTACAAATGTTATCCCAACAGGATTTATTGATTTTACAAGCAATATGGATTTCACTAATATTAATATACCTTTATGTAATTTTGATAATAAACATTTTGAAAAGGATAAACAAGTAATAGATAATATTGAAAAAGCAATTAAAATAAAATACAATGCTATGATATATCTAAAACGATTTGAAGTTAATGGGAATATTGTAAAAACAAGATTAGCTTAATTAGCTGGTGTTGGAGATGTAAATACTGCACCAGCCACCTCCGTCACCACTATTATTAAAAAATCAAATATATCATGATTTATGAATTAACATAGGTTATTATTTCATCTATATTTTTCTTCCTAGTAAAATCAACTGGTTTGTCATAACTGGCTAGCATACCTCTTTCATCAGGTGTTAATTTCTTTTTCATTTTGATTTTCCATTTTAGTAATGTCATAAGCACTTTATCAAAAGGTTTAAGCTTACTATAATCAAATCCACCCCTTAAATAAAAGAATTGTATATATTTCTGTTCCTCACAAGTAAAGTTTTTATCTCTTACTTCACTTATCGCCTCTTCTCTAAATGGGGACACTCCTGTTGCAAAAACAACATTTTTTTTATTTTTGAGTTTATCTAAGTTTTGTGTTATATACTTTGTACCATTTATGCCACCAGCATACAATCCACCGCCATAGATTATGGTGTCATAGGTTGCTAGCATATTTGTATTAGTTGCTGAAGCCTCAAAAATATCAGCAGATAACTCCTCTGAAATCCATTTTGCATATTGCTTTGAAAAACCTGTTTTTGACTTATATATTACTACTATTTTCATAATTTTCACCTCTTACACTATATTTTTTTGATTTTCAATACATTTTATGTATATAGATAACATGTTACATATATACATAATATATTAGTTTTTCATTTATTTGTCAATATGTATTATTAATATAAATCAACTAATACCTATAAAACCCATATTATATTTTTAATAATAAAAAAGTAGCCAGTAATATTATCTTTACTAGCTACTTAATAATTAATTTACTTATTGGCATGAAAATGTTTCTCATCAGGAGCATCTGTCTGAATATAGGTCAATTGTCCTCCTGGATACACTCCATTGTTAGTAACCTTATAATCATCATGATTGTGCATAGGATAAAATTGAGGAAAAAAATTATCATTAACACATGAAGGTTCATGGCATATTTCTAAATAATTAACTGTTTCTATATTATCGATATTGACTGGCTGAGTGGGAATGTCTGCTATTGCATCTGGATCTATTATATCAATTTTACGCATTTGTTTGCACAATGAAGCTATACAATCTTGTCCATTTACAATATAGTTTCTATACTCGGCTCTTTTATCTTCAGCATCTATTAATAGGTCAAAGGTTTCTCCTGACCCTATTGTAGCCGTAAATCCTCTTTCAAGTCCCTCATGTCCGTGTAAATCTAGTTTTTGTGCTATCTTTAAAAATGGACTTGGTTCTGCGTCCTTGCCTACTACGGTAAAATGCCATCCGTGTATATGCCACGGCACTACTTGGTACCCCATATTAATCATTCTAAGCAAGAACATTTCTCCTGTTTTTACATGCACATATGATTCATAGTTAAGGCGAGATACATTCTTATCACCTTGGGACATTGAAGTTAATGGGTGTGGAAGTAAGGTGTCTGGAAATGCACGACCGTTTACAAGCCAAAAGTCAGGTCTAAAATCTACAGGATTGAAATCACCCCCTGTTTCAACGCTATCATGCCACCTTGTATCTATATCAGAGAGTAACATCACATACTCCTTATCAAAATATGACCGTATATCATTGTATGCAAAATTTTTATTTGTGGCGGTTTTAGAAATATGATCTTGTAATTTTCCTTTGTAAAACCATCCACATTCTGGTAATTTTGTTATGCCTGCCGCTGCAAGACTTTCCATGGATGGATAGACAATAAGCCCCCCATACATACCCATCTGAACATGCTCAGATGCTTCAACATGACAATGATACATATAGGTTCCTGGATGCTCCGTATCAAAAAGGTAAGTCGCCACAGGTGGTTTTTCATCAAAATCCATCCACATGGGAACTCCAAAAGATGTTTCTGGAAAACCATCCAGCTGAGTAGCCACATGGGCTCCATGCATATGCACGGTATGTGTATCCATGATACCTGCGGTAGGCATTCCTAAATTTATTAATGTTATATAAACCATGTCACCAGTTTTTCCCCAAACCATAGGTGAGGGTATTGTGGCAGTTCCTATTAATTCTTTAAATTTTTGAAAGTTAGATGGGTTTGTCCAATTAAGATCTTCGTTCACTACTTTATTATTAACCATATATAACCCACCAACAAAACCAAATACATACACTTTCCTTCGCTCTGTCTCTACAGGTGGCAAGTTGGGCGATGTTGGAAGCTCTATAAACCCATCAGTAGCTAAAAGCACATAATGTCTAACACTCATTTTATCATCACTCCTGTTTATCTATTTTTTCTATATTGAAACCACTATACTATTTTTACACATATAGATACATCACCAATAAAACAATTTCAAATCATTGCTTTATTAGTAGTTCATAATATGACTGTTGTAATAGGATTGGCCCTAAAATCAAATAAATATTTAAAATATCTAAAGAATGCAGAATTTAGCACAAACTAGTTATAAAAGTATGGAGGGACGTTTATTCTTCGGTGCCCTACATGCTTATTTTGGCAGTTACTTCATGTCAATCGCTTTTTTATTTTTGGATATGTTTAATATAAAAGTTTAAATCTGATATTTTCTAAATATTTGGGTATGATAAGACTATATAGAAATTAGGTTAATCCAACGATATCATACAGGAGGCAAAAGCGTGGAAGTTAAAAAGATTTTAGATGATGATAAACTTTTAATAGCAGGAGCAATAGGTATTGCATCTACAGTTGTAGGAGAAATAGGTTCATGGATTTTACTTTCTTTAGGACTTGGAAAGTACAGCGTATATCAATTAAACAGTCTTGTTGTTACTTATAATAAACCTTCAATATTAATAGGCTTCATAGTAAATTTATTGATAGGTGGAATTATTGGTGCTAGTGTTTATCTTACAGTGAAAAAGTGGGGACATAAACATATTACTATGGTAAGCCTTGTATATACTCTATCCGCATGGCTATGCTTACAAGTTGCTTTCAATGCCATAGTTGATAAAAATATAATTACTTCATCATTAATGGCTGATTATTATAACAGTTTAATTAATGCTATTGTACATGCAGTTTTTAAAGGCTTAATGATAAAGCATTTTATTTTTAATAAAAGGTAAGTAGGTATCTTACATTAATATCATACTTGCAACGCATCTTTGATTAAATGTGAATTAGCGGAAGCCAAAAATGCCTTCCTTATAGTAAACAGTTAAATAATAAAACTGTTTACTATAAGGAGGGCTATTTTTTATGGGAATAAAATCAACTATCATTATATATAACTTACTTTTTAACGATAAAGATGTATAAAAGATCACTTGGAAATAATTTTTGTATTATACTAAATCCAGCATTTATCAATTCCTCTTCCATATTCGCTGAAGGAATTCTTATATGCATTGGGGGGCCATCAAGAACACTTTCTGTTTTTTCAAATTCGACACATAGAAAATATCCGCCTTCTTTAAGCACACGTTTAATTTGCTTTATTGTCTTAGATAATGGGCTAACTTCATGTAAAACTAACGAAGCTAGTACAATATCAATTGAATTATCAGGTAGTGGAATATCATCAATACTTCCTTTAACCAATTGAATGTTTGTAATATTTTCATCTTGAGCCTTAGACTCTATAATGTCCAGCATCTTAGGATTCATATCTAGTGCATAAACTAATCCATCAACCATTTGAGCTGCAGTAATTGCTAAATATCCTGTACCTGCACCTAAATCTAAAATATTATCAGTTTTTTTAATGGGGAGCATTTGCAATAGTTCTTTTGGTGGAAAAGCCTTTATTCTTTCAGGACTGTCTAAATATCCTACTGTTCTCGATAATTGTTGCATTTCTTTTAAATTGTGTTGGTGTTTTTTCATATTTGTCCTCCTCTTAATAAAATTAATTTATTTGTTATATAGAAGTTATTAAAGACTCTTAATATCCTTAATTAATATATGAAAGGATTATTCCTCACATATTCCATTGTTTATTGTACTTGGGAATCCTTCATATATCTTTTTATTTTGCAGATACGTCTCCATAACATTTTCTGCTTCTGTCATTACTTTAAAAATATAACACTTGTCGTCCTCTAGTGAGTCACAAGTAAATAACGCTCCAGTTCCTTCGGTTGCATTGATTACATCCATAAATGAAATGTCTTCTTTCTTTCTGCGCAATGTATAACCACCATTCACACCTGGGGTTGACTGTATTATATCAGCCTTTACGAGCTGCGTTAAAATCTTTGAAAGATAGGTAGCAGACATATTCAAGTGTTTTGCTAATGGTTGTAAACTCAAATTATCACTTTTATCATATTTAATCATATACGCGACAATATGTAATGCATGGTTTGTTGCTTTTGTATATTTCATAGTACAACCTCCTTAAAAGATATTACAGACTGTGTTTGTCTTTAATCATACTGATATTAATTATCTTTGTCAATACCCTACAAAAAATAATTTACTTAACTGTATTGATACAATAGCTTTATGATTCACAAATTGCATATTCATATCATAACAATAACAATATAGATAAATACTAGCAATGACAAGGAGATTATTAATGATAGAAAAGCTACGTGCCCTATTCAAAAATAGAACTAAGTTAATGGTTATTATTTTTAGTGCTGTGGTGATATGTTTAGCCATAGCAATACCTACTGGCCTTAATATCCATAAGAAAGAACAAATTATAAAAGAGCAAGCGCTTAAAATTAAAGAGTTTAATATGGCCCAAGCTAAAGCAAAAGTTGACAAAATTAAAGAAGATAAACGAATATCAGATGAGAAGATTGCGGATAAGCAAATTGCTGATAAAGCTATAGCTGATAAAATCATTACTGATAAAAAGATAGCAGATGAAAATGCAAGACTCGCAAAAATAGAAACCACAAGAGTAGCTAATAAGAAAATTTCAGACGAGAAAATAAGAGTTGCTAAGCTTAATGCACAATTAAATTACGTAGGCGCTGAATCTATTGCTCAAAATTTACGAACTAATGAAATATCATTTACACTTCTTTGTGCTGATCCACAATGGGTATGTGGTCATTATTTTTATATATTTCAAGTTAATGACTCAAATGGATACGATGTTGGAGCCGACTGGCGATTAGGTATTGATAAGACGACTAGAAAAGCTTATCGATATTATGCTGACAATACTTTATACGTATATAACAAATCTTCATATACTAATGAAATGTCAGGCGTTAAGACGAATAAAGTTGATACGGGAATGACACTTGAGCAAGCTTTAGCGATAGGTTATAACTTAAGAGGTGAATCGATAGATTATCACACTGTATTAACACCAGTATATAATGATACAGTAGTAATTAATGGTGGTGAGTTTTATGTGTTTAGTATTTATAATGAATATGCCCCGCAAGAAGGAGTTAATTGGCGGTTATGTATAAGTAAAGCGTCGGGCAAAGCTTTTAAACAACTCCCGAATAAGACCTTACATGATTTTAAATAAATAGTCGTAAAAAGTTATAACAATTCAAAGCATAGAAATTGTTATAACTTTATTTTAAAAGCTAATATATTAACTTTATATATTAACATGATGTCTTCCTCTTGGTATTATAAAAGGTGAATAGGATACTGGATCTTGTATAACTATACAATCGAGTCCAAATACTGTACCAATTAATTCTGATGTTATAATCTCTGATGGCTTGCCTTGATCAACTAATTTCCCCTTACAAAGAGCAAACATATAATCTGCATATCTAGCAGATAGATTTATATCATGAAGTACCATTACAATAGTGGTACCTCTTTTACGATTTAAGTCTGTTAATAAATCGAGAATCTCTACTTGATAAGCAATGTCAAGAAAAGTAGTTGGCTCATCTAAAAGAAGTATATCTGTTTGCTGAGCAAGTGCCATAGCAATCCAAACTCTCTGACGTTGACCACCCGATAACTCATCTACGCTACGATTAGCAAACTCTGTTATTCCCATCATAACAAGCGCTTCTTCTACAGCTTCAAAATCAGTTTTATCCATACCTTTTAAAAATGATTGATATGGAAATCTACCTCTTGAAACCAAATCCCAAACAGTTATACCTTCTGGAACTACTGGTGATTGGGGAAGCAGACCTAAAACTTGTGCCAGTTTCTTAGAAGGCATTGAAGTAATTTCTTTACCATCAATTACAACTTCTCCCGAAAAGGGTTTAATAAGCCTAGAAAGTGTTTTAAGTAAAGTCGATTTACCGCATGCATTAGCGCCGATAATAACACTAATTTTATTACTTGGAATAGTTATGTCAATTCCATCAATTATAATCTTTTTGTCATATCCAGTTACTATTTCCTTTGCTTCAAATAATTGCTGTTTTTTAGTCATTATGTTTGTCCCCTTTTATTTATAACTACTAATAGAAAGAGCATATATGGCGCTCCTAAAATTCCCGTAATTACACCTACCGGAAATCTTATACTAAATACAAACTGGCCAATCATATCTGCTCCAAGTACTAATAATGCTCCAACTAAACCTGCTCCTAAAACATTTGGCGCTCCTGGTCCAACAAGTCTAGATGCTATCGGCCCCGATAAAAATGCAACAAAAGCTATAGGTCCTGTAATAGACGTTGCAAAAGCAATTAAAAATACCGAACTTAGAATTAGCATAATCCGTATTAAATTTATTTTAACACCAAGAGTAGTTGCAAATTCATCTCCTAGTTCCAATATTTGAAGTTGCTTTGTTAAACATAATATAATAATTCCAAATATAAAAACAACTATAAATAAAGCTGGTACATCTTTAGTAGACATTCCATTTAAGCTCCCACTTAACCATCTAAGTGCAACGGAAGCATCATTTTGTGAAGCTTTAACCAATAAGTATGATATAAGTGCATTTATCATTGCCTGCATTCCAATTCCTATTAGTATAAGTCTACTGCCTGAAAATCCTGAACCTTTAGATAATACATATATAATTGTTGATACTATGAGCCCAGAAATTACTGCCGCTATAGAAACACCACTTCCACTCATATTAAGAACTAATATACAAAAAACCGCTGCAATACTAGAGCCTGAACTTATACCTATAATATCAGGACTAGCTAATGGATTCCTTAGCATAGTTTGAAATGTATTTCCTGATATGCCAAATGCTATCCCTGCTAAAAGTCCACAAAGCATTCTTGGTAAACGTAGGACTTCTATAGTAAATGTGGCGCCTTGTATTTGTTCTCCACTAAGAACTCTTATAACTGTACTTAGTCCATAATTAGTTTTACCATATAAAAGCATCATGCCACAAAGACATACTGTTAGAAGGAGTAGAATGACGTTAACACTGATGGAGCGATTTTTCCTTCTTGTATAACCTTGTTTAATCAAAACGCGATTAGTTTGTATCATATAGCTTTCACCTTCGCTTTCCTAGCAATGATAATAAGAATTGGTGCACCTAAAAATGCAGTAATAATACCCACCTGAATTTCACCTGGACTTCCAATTACTCTTCCTAATACATCTGAAATTATTAAAAGCGATGCCCCGCAAATAGCAGACATTGGAACAATACCTCTCAAATTCGAACCAAAAATAAGACGTACGCTGTGAGGTATCATTAACCCTATAAATCCAATAGGACCAGCAATTGCAGTAGTTGCCCCGGATAGTATAACCCCGGAAGTTGCGCATATAATTCTAATAATCCCTACATTTACACCTAGACCAGATGCAACATCATCCCCTAATGCTAGAACATTTAGTGCTGGTGTTGATGCCATGCTTATCATTAACCCAATTATTATAAATGGTAGTATTAAATTAATACTTTCCCAGGTTGCTCCACTTACACTACCAACCTGCCAAAATCTAAATGTATCCATAACATCACTTCTAGGAAGTATAATTGCACTTACTAAAGATGATAATACCGCACTAGTAGCAGCCCCTGCTAAGGCAAGCTTTATTGGAGTCATTCCTCCATTTCCAATAGATGCTATGCCATAAACAACTATTGTTGTTATACCTGCTCCAGCTAATGCAATCCAAATATACTGATTTGGTGAATTTATATTAAAAAATGCTATTCCAATTACAACAAATAAAGATGCACCTGTATTAACTCCTAATATACTTGGGTCAGCTATTGGATTTCTAGTTATTGATTGCATAATGGCTCCTGATACTCCAAGAGAAGCCCCTGCAATAATACTAAAAATTGTTCTTGGGATACGCTCACGTACTACGAGTGTAGCAAAAGAGGTATCATTAGAACTTAGCAAGGCATTTATAGCCTGACTAAATTCTATGTTTTTTGACCCCAACGCTAATGATGTTATTACACATATACCTAGGAAAATAATACTTACTAAATATATCCCTATTGTCCTTGTAGGTCTCATTTTACTTTGCCTGCCGCGTCTCCAATTATCTTTAAATATTCATCTATTGTTGCTGGAATAGATAATGCACTTGGAGTAGCGGATGCTGCCAAGGATGATCCATCTTCAATAAGTGCAACTGCACCATTTTTAATTGCCGGAAGTGTTCCTAATAACTTATCTGATTGAAGTTGTTTTAATAAAACATCATTTCCATAAGCTACAATCATATCTACATCTGTTAACTTATCAATATTTTCAGAACTAATTTCTAAAGCAAAGCTTTTTGAAGTTTTTGCAAGTTCTTTAACACTCTCGGCCTCTACTAATCCTAAATCAATTAGATATGCCGCGCGAGGATCTGTTGATGTATATATGTAGAACTTACCGAGGTCTGTAGGACTAAAGTAACAAAATGCAACCTTTTTACCCTTAATGCTAGGGTACTTAGCAGTTTTTTCTACTATTAACTTATCTAAATCTGAAACTAATTTAGTTCCTTCATCTTTTTTACCAATTGCAGTAGCGTTAATTGCTATTTGATCTCTCCAATATGTTTGCCATGCAAGTTTAGGATAAGCAACAACAGGAGCGATCTTGCTTAATAAATCGTATTCCTCTTTTGTAAGTCCTGAGTATGCAGCTAATATAATATCTGGGTTTGAACTGCTTATAGCTTCATAATCTAAACCATCTACATCATTAAAAACAACTGGTTTGTCTACTCCTAGTTCCTTATATTTTTCTCCTGTCCAAGATAATAAACCATTTTTATCTGTTTTACCATAGTTAGCCTTAGATACACCAGCGGGTATTACTCCTAGGGCTAAAGGTGTGTCTTGATTACTCCAAGAAATTGCAACAACATTTTTTGGTTCTTTTTCTATTACAGTTTCTCCAAAAGCATGTTTAACTGTAATTGGATAAGTTGTCGAAGCACTTTCTACCACATTAGATTTGTCTTGTTTTTTTTCTGCTACACTTGAGCATCCAGTTATTAGTAAAGCGCAAGCAAGAATCATTGAACTTATTGATTTTAATTTCATAATTGTCCCCCTAATTGTTGTGTTCATTTTACTGAGTTGAGTTTTCATTTGATTCTTTTATTGATAATGAAAGTGGTTATCAATTGAATCTCTGTATCATTTTATATTGATAAGCAAAGTTTGTCAACATTATTTTAAAGATTTTTATATTCATGCTTGTTTGGGATGTTATAATTGCATACTTTCCACTAACTAAATTTTCATAGGCTCTGCGAACATTCTGGGCGTACAAAATTCCACCAACCTCATTTTTTAAGTTTATGATATACTAACACTAAAGCATTGGAAATAAAAAACTCAATTTAAGAGAGTTAAACAATACAATATAATGCATACGAGAAGGAGATAAACATGAGAATTAGGAAAGATGTATATAAAATGGCTGTTCCTGTTTTTATAGAACAGTTTTTCATTATGTCCATTGGAGTAGTGAATACAATTATAGCCAGTGGTATCGGTAAAGAAGCTATTTCAGCAATTGGAACAGTTGATTCCTTTAATAACATTATCATATTCTTTTTTAATTCTCTTGCTATAGGTGGCACAGTAGTAGTAGCTCAATATACTGGTCAAAAAAATATAAAAGGTGTAAAAGAAGCGTCAATACAATCAATAGTTTCTGCAGTAGTTATTTCTATAATTACAACATTAATTATATGGTTTTCAAGAGATCTTATACTTCAATCTTTTTTTGGAAATGCTGAAAAACAAGTACTAAGCTATTCAGCTGTTTATTTCAGTATTACATTATTGAGTTATCCTTTAACTGCATTTTCTTTTGTTGTAAGTGGAATATTAAGAGGCTCAGGGCATCAAGATAAGCCAATGAAAATCAACATTATTATAAATATTATAAACATCATTCTAAGTTATTTTTTAATATATGGAGTAAATTTAGAAATTCTTCACATGAAAATTTTATTTAGTGGTATGGGAGTAAAAGGTGCAGCAATTGCAGTAACTGTGGCAAGACTTGTAGGTGTTATTTTATTCATGTATGCATTTTTGGGTAATAGCAAAGGAATTAGATTTAAGACTATAAAAGAATTTAGATTAAATATGTCATTGCAAAAAACAATTTTAAACGTTGGTCTTCCCGCTGGAATAGAAACTTTTATTTTTAATATTGGAAAATTCATTCAACAAATCTTCATTATCTCACTTGGCACTGTAAGTTTAGCTTCTAATACAATTTCATGGTCTGTTTTCGGACTGCTTATTATCCCAGGTAGCGCTTTAAGTATTGTAGCTACTACAATGGTTGGCCAGTTTATGGGTAAAGGGGACCATAAAGAGGCCCAGATAATCCAAATCTATCTTGTAAAATTAGCAACAGTATGTAAAGTGTTAGTAAGCATTTTCATATTTCCACTCGCAACTGTAATTGCCTCCATCTACTCAAAAGATCCAGAAGTAGTTAGGTTGACCTCTATGCTTATTCGTATAAACGCTATTGTAATACCACTTCTTTGGCCAGCATCCTTTATAATCCCATCTGGCCTGCGAGGAGCGGGAGATTCAAAATTTACAATGGTGGTTTCTATAATAAGCCTTTGGTTTTTCAGAGTTTTTCTAGGATATTTGCTTAGTATTACAATGAAGTTTGGTATAACTGGTTTATGGATCGCTATGTACTTTGATTGGATAACGCGAGGAATTATATACTATTGGCGTTTAAGAAAGGGGAAGTGGAAGGAGCATGTGCTTATCTCTTGATATTTCCATTTTAAATTTTTCTAACATTCCATTTTATAAACATAATTACTCCAATACTAAAAATAAAAGTTAGTTAGAATAAAGTTTATTTAAAATCTTTTCTCCAAAATAGTTATTATACTTTTCAAATTCAGCAAGAATTTTATCAACTACCTTTATACGTTCCTCTAAAGTACCACTTAAAGTAATATACGGTATTCTACGTTCATGCAAATCAGCAATGATTTGCTTATGAAATGTCTTGCGTTTCTGATCTCCACTTCTATCCCAAGTATCATCATATGGAATGTCATCATCACATAGAAAAAACAAATCATACCGTTGTGCATTTTCTAGTGCAATCTGTGTAAGTAGTTTTGGAGCTCTACCATGATAATCAATGGCGAACATATAAGTAGTTATTGCATTAGTATCTACAAAAAAATACTTATTAGCTTTTAGTATTGCTTCTTCTTCACGCTTAATATGTCCTATGGCAATTTCATCAAATGAATCAAAGCTTATACGCCTATCCACTTGATGTTCTGTCCAATAATCTCTCCCATATTCACTTGCATATCTAGTTTTATATTTTTTTGCTAATGCTTCGGTTATAGTCGACTTACCGGTAGACATAGCTCCTAGAAAAACTATTTTAGTGATTAAATCTTTATACACAACATCACTAATAAACTCTCGATATTTAAATGGGTTCTCTCTTATCATTGTTGCAGAAATAGGCACTCTCACGCGTTCTTCATCTATTCTTCTATCTACAGCACCAAGAGCCTTACTTACATGTTCACCATAAAATTCACTAGAATAAAAATGGGTTACTCTTCTTCCATCCAGCATACGTATAATATACTGCTCCTCTAAAATCTCATAGGCTCTTTCATTAGAATATCCCTTTGGACCATCAAAGCCCTCAATAACTGTAACATTTGGATACATTTTTTTTATCCAGCTTGACCTTACACTCAAAGGTATGTTTGTTACTGTTGTATCATAAATAAGTATAATTAATTCATCCATTTCCTCTAATGCAGTTTCAATCACAAATTGATGACCTTGATGTAACGGTGCAAATTTCCCTAGCGTTAATCCAACTTTCTTCATATTGAGATTGTCTCCTTACTTTGTATTGCCCCTTTATTCCAATTGTAGTAACCATAAAATGCATTTACAAGATATGCACTCCACATTACAATCATCATGGCTCCATCAGGACTTCCATTTACTGTTCTGATACTCCACATAACTATAGTAAAAATATTTAGAACAATATATAATAACCACTGTTCCTTATATCTCCATACCATTAAAAAAGTTGCTACAATAGATAATATATCGGTAATTGCATCAATATATGGAGTATTTTGACCCTTGATTAGCGATAACCCAATACCGAGTGCAATACTACCTAGCACACAAATTATAGCTGTTAATATTTTATCTTTGCTCCGTAATCCCCTCATTTGTACAATACTTCCTGACATACGGTTTCTCCACATGATAAATCCAACAATATTCATAGGTGTGAAAAACAAAAGATTTAAACCCATTTCACCAAATAAACCATTATTAAATGCTAGATAAGCATATCCAAAAGTATTGTACATGCCAAAAAAATATGTCCAAATATTACCTTTTGCTGCAAGAATAACACACAATACACCTGTCATAAATACAGAAAATCCAAATAAAGTATCCTTCCATACAATTGTTAGCACAATTGCAACCATTGAAAATATTACTATCCAAATAATTTCATACAAATTCCAGTTTTTTATTTTCATATTCACGCTCCTTATAATTGCTTATAACTTAATACTTAAGTAATATATTAAGTATTATTTTCATATGCATCTTATCTACTCGAATTTACTTTCTCTTACCATATTATAAAGCATTCCTTGCTTTAACAAACTACTATCGCCACCTAATGCATCTACTAATGTATACGCAAATGGCAGGGTTGAAGCTGGTCCTCTGCTAGTGATCAAGTGATCATCTACAACAACGATATCTTCTACATAATTTGCATCTTTAAACAATGTAGTATATTCCTCACTAGGATATGATGTTATTTTGCGTCCCTTGATAATTTCTGCTTTTTCTAGAACGATTGGTGCTGCACAAATAGCCGCAACAAATTTTTCCGGTGCTTTATCAAAATATTTTACTAGGTCAATAACCCTTTCATCATCCCTTAAATTTGTTGCACCAGGTAATCCACCAGGTAAAACAATCATATCGTATTCTTTTATTTCATCACTTATAATTTTGTCCGCTAGTACCACAATACCATGAGAACCTTTTACCATGTCTTCATTGATACTTATAGTATCGCATTGAAATCCTGCCCTTCTTAAAACATCAACCGTAAATAATGCTTCACCCTCTTCAAATCCTTCTGCTAAAAAAACTGCAATTTTTTTCAATTTAAACCTCTCCTTCTTTTAACACATAAAATCATTATTTAAGTTTGTATTTATATTGCCACAGTTGCTTGCTTTAAGTATTCTAGTTCTTCTCCTTGTAAATAGGTAGAAAGCTTCTCAAATACTGTTTTATGATAATTATTTAGCCAAGATTTTTCATCATTTGTTAATAGAGATACCTCTATAGCTTCTAAGTCTATAGGGCATAACGTCAAAGTCTCAAGCTTCATAAATTGTCCACCATACTCAGTCTTTTCATCTTCCGCAACTACAACTAAGTTTTCTATTCTTATACCATGCTTTCCTGCTTTATAAACTCCTGGTTCGTTAGAGACTACCATTCCTTTTTTAAGCACAATATTATTAGGAATCACAGATATTCTGTGTGGTCCTTCATGAACATTTAGAAAGAAACCTACTCCATGTCCTGTTCCATGCTTATAATCCATACCTGCATTCCAAAGTGGAATTCTAGCTATAATATCTAAGTTTGAACCTGTAGTTCCATATAAAAATCTCTGCAACGATAAATCAATCATTCCTCTTAATACTAAGGTAAAATCTGTTTTTTCTTCCACAGTTAAAGGACCTACAGCTAGTGTTCTTGTAATATCTGTTGTTCCATCTAAATATTGAGCACCAGAGTCTAATAGATAAAGCCCCTTCGGCTTTATTGTAGCTTGATTTTTCTCTGTAGCGGAGTAATGAGGCATAGAAGCATTTGAACTATAAGCTGAAATTGATGCAAAGCTTAAATCATAGAAATTTTCTCCTGCACTTCTTATCTCCTCGATTTTATCTGATGCTTCTATTTCTGTAATATTACGCAATTTTATGGTTTTCTTCATCCATGTTATAAATTTAACCATAGCCACACCATCGCGCAGCATAGCCTTTCTAACATTTTTAATTTGAATATCATTCTTTATACCCTTAAATCTTGTAGTAATATCCATAGCCTCTAAAATCTTAATCTTTATGGAACTATAAATCCAAGTACTAGTTCTTGCAACATCAAGCAATATAACTCCATCTTTAATTCTTCCTAAAAATTCTCCTATGCCTTCGTAAGGCATTATTTCTACATTAGCCATTTCAAGTTCTCGCCTGACCTCTGAATTTATTTTCACATCGTCTATGAATAAAAAATATTTTTTCTCTGAAATAACTACATAAGCGATACTTAGTGGATTGCATTTTACATCTCTCGCTCTAATGTTGAGCAGCCACGCTATGTCATCAAGTCCCGATATAACATAGTAGTTTGCTCCCATAGTTTCCATTTCACTTTCTACCTTAGTAAGTTTTGATTCTCTTGACTCTCCAGCATACGCTACATCATGTAGAACTACCTTACTACAAGGTTTTTGCGGTCTATCTTTCCAAATTATATCTACTAAATCTTCATTAACTTCATAGGAAAATTCACTAGATTCTAAAGCACTCTTTAGTCCTCTAAAATACTCCACTGAAATTACCTTACCATCAAAAGCGATTTTTGCTCCCTGATGTAGTGTTTCTTTTAAAAATTCTTCCACAGTTGGAACACCATCCTGGCCCATTCTAAATAGTTTTATTCCTGTATCTATTAATTGATTTTCTGCTTGCACGAAATATCTTCCATCTGTCCATAAACCAACCTCTGTTAACGTTATAATTGCCGTACCAGCAGAACCAGTAAATCCGGTCATAAAAGTTCTAGCAGTATAATGCTCTGCTACATATTCACTTTGATGTGGGTCCGAACTAGGAACAATGCAAGCATCTATTCCTCTTTCTCTCATTTCATTTCTTAATTGTTCAATTCTTTCTTTTACACTCATCCTAATCACCCCAATAGTTTGTAAACTTCACTTACAATCTTCATTGCAAACATTTACTCACAATATTTTGTATCTTTGTCTTAATTATAACAGAATAAAACAACAATATTCAAAATTGTCTATCAGAATATCGTTTGCAAATCTGAATGATGAATGTTATTCTAAAATCGTAAAAATTCTTCAACAGAGATTAGAGGATTGATAATATGTCAGAATCATTAATAACAAAAAAAGCCCTTGCTGTTTCTATCAAGCAGTTAATGGATACAGTTCCATTAGCTAAAATCTCAATACAAAAAATTGTAGACAGCTGTGGACTTAATAGGAAAACATTTTATTATCATTTTAAAGATAAGTTTGACCTTGTAAATTGGATATATTATACTGAGGTTTCAGAAAGTATCGCTGATTGTAAAAATTATGGAAACTGGACTGAAGGTACGTATAGAACTTTGTTATACCTAATGAAAAACAAATCCTTTTATATTAATGCGCTTAATACCCCGGGTCAAAATACATTTAGCGAATACTTTTTTGAATTTTGTCTTGAAACTATTATGAATGCTATGGATGATTTATCCATTGAAATGAACGTTTCAGACAAAGATAAAAAATTTATTGCTGATTTTTATAGCCACGCTTTTGTAGGGATAACCACTCAATGGATTAAACAAGGCATGAAAGAACCACCTGAAATAGTAGTTGATGGAATGTAGTGCGTCAAAATATAGCTTTATGAAACTGCATTCCTAAGTCAAATTATAACTATAATACTAATTATTATCTAGTGGTTATTTGCTTTTTTACTAAGCAGATTATTAC
>NZ_JAHLEB010000054.1 GCF_018861735.1 Clostridium lacusfryxellense
TTATACTAAAGTAATTGACTGGTTTAACAAAATATTATTTTGCTAAGTTTACCTATTTCTCTGTTTAATTTTCAAAGACCAATTTGTTTTGTCATCAAGTGACGACTTCTATTATTTTACTAGGTAATTCTTGTTTTGTCAACATAATTTAAATATCTTTTAAATATATTTAAAAGTAACAAATATTAACTTATTAAACTTTAACTTTATCGACAGCTACTCGCATCGACAAGAAGTATTTTATCATATAATTTTCACTCAATAATTAAGTTTAAAGTAATTAAAATAAGACAGGTTTCGCATTCTTGTATTTATAAACTTTATCGCTATATATCTTGTATTGATACACCAGGATAGTTATTTTTCTAATTCTTACTAACCCCTAATTAATATACACCACATGAAACGACTCAAGCAATTTTCATATACACTAAGTATTCTCCTTAACCTGCTATAAATATACTATTTCTATAGCTTTTATTTGCAAAAAAAAAGTAATATCCCTTCTAACTACTTAAAGGTAATATTACTCTAACCTAAATATATTATTGATATACATCATCATCACTATAATGACACTACATTAATAACTTAAAGATTATTAAAAATATAACTCCTGGTACCCCTAAAAATCCAGCAATGAGTGCAGATACAGCATTTATAGGTATAAATATATTTACGTATCCTCCTAAAAAATTAACTAGAAGTAGAAGCACGACACCCAAAACACAATTAAATACTAATTTAGCTAATATTTTTAATGGCCAAGAAAAGAGCTTGACTACAATTACCATTGCAACTATGCCAATCAAAAAATATAATACAACATCCATATTTGGGTCCCCCTTATGTAATTTCAAAATTTATATTCTATTCTATCTCACTAACAATATACTTTTTAACTTTTTAATATATTCTTAATTTACCTTAATAATTTTTCATTACTTATTAATGGCATCCAATTCCTCAATCATGTAGCTAGCATCAATAGTAATACCCTTTCTTTTAGCTTCTAATAAAAAGTATATATATCTAGCTTTAGATTGATCCTCTCTATAAATTGCATAATCTATAAGTTTAGGATCATCTGCTACTTGAAAATATTGTCTTGCACTTTCCCACTCAACCTTTGCTTCTTCTAACTGCATAATAATATCCTTTTGATCTTGCGTATACTTTAGAGTTGAAAATAATATTTCAATTATTCTTTTTCTATCCGTAGTAAAAACCTCCTGTTTTATGTCTTTTCTTAATTCTTGACATAAAACAGGAGTAATATTCTATATTTCTTTTCTACCTTCTAAAGCTTTAGAAAGGGTAACTTCATCTATATACTCTAAATCTCCACCAACTGGAATTCCATGTGCAATTCTTGTAACTTTTGCACCTAATGGTTTTAATATTTTAGATATATACATAGCTGTAGCTTCTCCTTCTATGTTTGGATTAGTTGCTACTATTACTTCTTCAACTTCTCCATTAATTCTTCTTATAAGTTCTCTTAATTTTATATCTTCAGGACCTCGTCCTGCCATTGGTGATATTGTACCATGTAGAACATGATAAACCCCATTAAATTCTCTAACTCTTTCCACTGTCATAATATCTTTTGGATTTTCAACTACACATATGATGCTCTTATCCCTATTAGGGTTAGAACAAATTGGACAAGGGTCCGCCTCTGTAAAACTTCCGCATACGGAGCAATATTTTATGGTTCCCCTCGCTACAATCAATGCCTGAGCAAACTCCTCCACTTCTTCCTTAGGAAGATTTAACACGAACAAAGCAAGTCTTTGAGCTGTTTTCTTCCCTATACCTGGGAGTTTTGCAAATTCTTCTATTATTTTTTCTATTGCTACTGGATAAAAATCCAATTTAGTCACCTCATAACAATGTAGTTTTTATGCTACTGTTTATTAAAACATTCCTGGCATGTTCATTCCGCCTGTTAATTTACCCATTTCATTACTAGATTCATCTTCTGCTTTCTTTAGTGCTTCATTACAAGCACTCATGATTAAATCTTCAAGCATTTCAATATCATCTGGATCTACTACTTCTGGTTTTATCTTTATTTCAATAAGTTGTCTCTTTCCATTAGCTACTGCTGTTACTGCACCACCACCAACAGAAGATTCAAATTTTTTATCTCCTAAGTCTTTTTGCATATCTTCCATTTGTTTTTGAAATTTTTGAGCTTGCTTCATCAAACTATTCATATTTCCACCCATACCTGGAAATCCACCTTTTGCCATAATAAATTACCTCCTAATTCTTTTAGTTTAAAATTCAATATTATTAAAACCTATCTATATTATTATATACTAATACCTATAATAATTTCCACCAAACAAGTAAATATTTTTTATGTCTAATCCTAGCTTATTCATCTAATACCTCAACAAGATCTTCTCCAAATGTATCCTTTAATATATCCTCTGGTGATCTAACGTCTTCTTCACCTGACTCTATAGTATATTTTATTTTTACTTGCTCTTTTAGGGATTCAGAAAATATCTCTTCTATTATATTTCTATTTTCTTCCTTCTCAAGCCTGATTTTGTTGAATGAAAATTGTTTTTCATAACCCAGTTCTATTACCCCTCCATCACATGACAGTATTTCTCCTGTCATTAAAGAAGCGTAAATAACCATATGCCTTCGAGCTTTAAACATATCTAAAATATCTTTAAATGACTTTTTCACAATCTCTACAGTTAAACTTGAATTATCATTATGTTTTTGCACAGGTCTTATTACTGTTTTTTTATTAACAACACTGTCTTTTCTTTGAGAGTTCTTCTCAGGATTCCTCGGCGTTACACTTTCACAGGCTACTGTTATTTTTCCTTGTTTTATTATTTCTTCTAATTTGTTTATTCTAGCTAAGAGTACCTCTTTCGAAGTGTCATACTCTATTTTACACATTTTAATAACTGCAAGTTCCAAATAAATTCTATTTTGTTTACTCCATTTTGCTTGTTCTTGTGCATCTTGAAGTATCTTAATATTTCTCATAATTTCTTCTACCCTAATTTTAGCTGCTTGCCCTTTTAAGATGTCTATATTTTCACTGGACATGTCTAAGATATCCTCTACATTCTCACTCACTTTAGCCATCAAAAGATCTCTCATATGAGTAGTCATATCTTTAATAAACACATATATATCCTTACCACTAAAAACTATTTCATTTATAACCTTTATTGCATTTTCAATATTTCTATCTATTATACTGTCAGTTAGTTTTGTAAGACTCTCAGATGTTACAAGTCCTAACATCTCAATAACACTATCATATTCAACTTTGCCATCATTCATTGATATGGCTTGATCAAGAACACTTAGTGCATCTCTCATAGCTCCATCAGAAATTCTTGATATTAATTTCAAACTATTATCTTCAACTGAAATTCCCTGCTTTAATACTATTTTTCTAAGTCTATCAAATATATCTGAACTTTTTATTCTTTTAAAGTCAAATCTCTGACATCTCGATAATATAGTTATTGGTAATTTTTGAGGATCAGTTGTAGCTAATATAAATATTATATTGCTTGGAGGCTCCTCCAGAGTTTTTAAGAAAGCATTAACCGCTCCTATAGATAACATATGTACCTCATCTATAATATATACTTTATACTTAGCTTCCTGTGGTGGATAAGCAACATCTTCAATTATATCACGAATATTATCTACTCCATTATGTGACGCTGCATCAAGTTCTGTAACATCTATTGCTGTTCCCGAATTGATCTTCTTACACATTTCACATTCATTGCAAGGTTCTCCATGATCAGAATTTGTACAATTAACTGCTTTAGCTAGTATCTTAGCTGTTGAAGTTTTTCCCGTTCCTCTTGTACCACATAAAAGGTATGCATGGGCTATCCGTTGTCCATTTATTTGATTTTTTAAAGTTATAGTCACATGCTCTTGCCCTACTACATCTTGAAAAGTTTTTGGTCGCCACTCTCTATACAAAGCTTTATATGCCACAAATTTCACCTCTTTAAATAATAGTATTTCTTAAATAAAAAAAGATGCCTTATAGGCATCTTATAATTCTTTTGTAGACCGTACACCTCGCTTTGATAAATAAACTATGTGCGTTACCTATATAGTTAGCTCAAACCAGGTTGATCCACGGCACATGGAAGGTTTCACTTACCGCTGCTTCCTTCCGGATCTGACGGGGTTCATGAATTTCCATTGCGTGGGACCCAGTTATCAACACCACTTATATAGGGCAGCCACACATTTTATAATCTAGGCGAGGAATTCACCCCTGCTGTAGCGGATTGCAGGTACAGGGCACCGCTAACTCCCCGGCTAGTACGGAAATATAAACTGGTGGAAAAAGAGGGATTCGAACCCTCGGTAGAGTCGCCCCTACACACGCTTTCCAGGCATGCTCCTTAAGCCACTCGGACATCTCTCCATAAAGTACTTTAAATATTGTATATACACAAGTAGTGTAACATTGATAATTATACTATTAATAAATAGTAATTTCAATAGTTATTTGTTAAAACATTATAAAGTTTTTTTAAACATCATTATTCTAATATAGTTCTCAATCTACTTATATATATACATAATATCTATTATTTTAAATTCAAATTTAATAAATTTAATGATAAATTAGTAATTAAAGTGTCTTCTCTTTCTATAATTAATAGCAATGAATATAATCCATAATGCAACCCCCGCTAAACTTATAAGCTGCGCCACTCTCATGCCTGCAAACATTAAACTATCTGTTCTTAATCCTTCAATAAAGAATCTTCCTAAAGAATATAAGCCGATATATGTAAAAAACACAGTGCCTCTTTTAAGTGTTTTTGTTAATAGATAAAGTAATAATAAGCATACTAACACATTCCATATTGATTCATAAAAAAATGTTGGTTGATAATATACTCCATCTATAAGCATTCCACGTTGCACAAAGTCTGGAAATTTACTTATAAACACCTGCGTAACCGGTGCACCGTGAGCTTCACTATTAAAGAAATTACCCCATCTACCTATAGCTTGCGCAATAATTATAGATGGCGCTGCCACATCCGCATATTTAAGCAAACTCTCTTTTTTATATCGTGTATATATTAATGCTGTTATCATTCCAAAAATAATTCCGCCATGAATTGCAAGCCCACCTTGACGTATATTGAATACCTCTATTAAATTATCTTTATATTGATTAAATTCAAAAATCACATAATAAGCCCTAGCACCAATGATTGCCATAGGGAATGATATTAGTACTATATTTAAAAACTCATCATAATTAAGATTTTTTAGCCTACAAGTGAAATTTGCCATTATAATTCCAATCATCATTCCAGTTGCAATGAGAATACCATACCATCTAATAGTAAGTCCAAATATATCAAAAGCTATTGGATCCATAATTAACCTCTCCCCTCTTTATTACACTCTCGCATTGTATCATCACATTTATAGTTAAGATTAATTATACATAATGATCCTCGATTAATTGTGACTTATTATGGTTAAAAAGTAAAGATAAACATTCAATACTTCTAATTAAATTTTCTATAAATTAATAAAATTCACCCCCTAGTCGCAAACTTAAAAACTTTGCTAACTTAGGAGTGAATTTCACTTTATCGTAAATAATTGTTGGTGCTTAATAAAATTATCGATCTACATTATTTTTATATTAGCTTTTAACAACAACATCTTTCTTTAATACTGAAACCATAATACCAGTTACTATTGTACCTGCTACTATTGCAATTATATATCCAACTAAATTAGTAACTGCATGTGGAATGAATAAAAGGAATATACCACCATGTGGAGCTACTATAGCTGATTTAAATATCATAGATAATGCACCTGCAACTGCAGCACCTACCATTGTTGAAGGTATTATTTTAAGTGGATCAGCTGCCGCAAATGGTATTGCACCCTCTGTTATAAATGCAAACCCTAAAGCCCAAGCAGACTTTCCTGATTCTCTTTCTTCTAAAGTAAATTTCTTTTTTGCTATAACTGTGGCAAGTGCTATTCCTAGTGGAGGAGTCATTCCTGCCGCCATTACCGCTGCCATTATCATAGAAGTTTGTCCCGCTACCAAAGTAGATACTCCGAAAGCGTATGCGGCTTTATTAAATGGTCCACCCATATCAAAAGCCATCATTAAACCAATGATAATTCCAAGAAGTCCTGCATTTGCTCCATTTAAATTAGTTAACCAAGCTGACATTGCTACATTTATAGCACTTACGGGTTTTCCAATGACAAATATCATTACGAGTCCGACTACCAATGTAGATAACACTGGCAATATTATAACTGGCATTAATCCTTGTAATGATTTTGGTAGTTTTATTGTTTTCTTTAAGAAAACTACTGTGTAACCAGCTAAGAACCCTGCTGCCATCCCACCTAAAAAACCAGCTCCTACTGTTGCAGCAAGTACACCACCAATCATACCTGGTACAATACCCGGTCTATCAGCTATAGAGAATGCTATAAATCCTGCCAATATTGGATACATAAGACCCATGGCAGCACCACCAATATCCTTTAATGCAGCAGCTATAGAAATGCATATATTCCAAAAGCAAAAGAAAGTGCAATTAAAATACCTCCCGCAGCTACAAATGGAATCATATAAGAAACACCTGTCATAAGATGCTTATATATACCTTTTTTCTCAACCTTTTTTTCTTCTTTGTTCTCACTAATATTTTCCGAAACTTTTTTATCTTCTATTTTTATATCTATTGCTTTTTGAATTAGCCCTTTTGCATCCTTAATTGCATCTTTTACACCGACTTCAATTATAGTCTTCCCTGCAAAACGTTCCTTTGAAACATTAGTATCTGCTGCGATTATTACAACTCTAGCTTCTCTTATATCAGCGTCTGTTAATTGGTTTTCTGCTCCTACCGATCCTTGAGTTTCTACTTTAATTTCTATTCCCATTTCTTCTCCAGCCATTTGAAGAGCTTCTGCTGCCATATAAGTGTGAGCTATTCCTGTTGGACATGAAGTAATTGCTACGAATTTCATATACATTCCCCCTACTAATTTGAATTTTTTATTATATTTTTTGTAACTTTATAAAAAATATATAAAACATATAATGTCTATTTTTGAAGCAATGTTATTATTTCTTCCGGACTATTAGCTTGCATTAAACTATCTCTTAATTCTTTATGCATAAGCTTTCTAGAAATTTGGCTTAAAATTTTTAAATGTTCATTACTTGATTCTTCAGGTACTGCTATTAAAAAAAATAAGTGTGATAACTCATCATCCATAGACTTATAATCAATGCCTGCTGTGCTTCTTCCAAATAATAATGCTGGCTCTTTAACTCCACTACTTTTACCATGAGGAATAGCTATTCCCATACCTATACCTGTTGAAAATTCTTTTTCTCTATCCATGACAGCTTTTATATACTTATCTATATCTAATAGCTTACCATCTTCATCTAACATTTTTGCCATTTCAATTATTACATCCTCTTTTGTTTTACTAGTAAGTTCAAGTTTAATTAGGTTAACATTTAATAATTCAGTTATATTCATTTATAATCATCCTTTCTTATAGGTATTTTATTGTTATTTGTTTTTTTAACTTCTCTATGTCTTCAATTCTTCCTGTTTGTGTTCCTTCAGTCATTACATTAGCTGTGCTTGTTGCACATGCAAGCTTCATAGCTTCTTCAAAGCTATATTTATTCTCCACTGCTATTGCAAGAGCTGCAACCATAGAATCTCCCGCCCCTACTGTGCTTTTAACTTCTACCTTAATGCCACTTACTTTCGCAACTTTATCACGGCTTATGAATATAGAACCTTCTGACCCTAACGAAATTACAACATATTTTACTCCATACTCTAGTATCTTTTTAGCAGTTTTTATTACTTCATCTTCACTTTTTATCTCTACACCAAAAGCTTTTTCAAGTTCATCAATATTTGGTTTTACCAGGTAAGGACCAGCTTTAATACCGTGCATTAGCATTTCACCATCTGCATCTAATATAACTTTACCACCTTTGCTTTTTACATCCTTAATTATTTCTCCATATATAACACTACTTGTTCCACTTGGCACACTTCCTGACAGAACCACTAAAGAATTTTCATCACAATATTTAATGATTTTTTCTTTTATACTAAAAAGGTCGTCTAAAGACAAACTAGGTCCATTCTCATTTACGTCTGTATGTGTATTATTCACCCTATCGATAATTTTTAAATTAGTCCTAGTTTCATCTTCTACAGGTAAAAAATCATTTTCAATATTTGAATCATCTAAATACTCTTTAATTTGCTTTCCACTTCTTCCACCTAAAAAACCTAAAGCTAAGCTTTTATACTTCAATTCTTTAATAACTTTAGATACATTAATACCTTTGCCTCCAACATCAACCCTTGTAGATACACTTCTATTAACATTGCCAATTTTAAATTCGTCTATTTCAATGGTTTTGTCTAAAGCTGGATTTAAAGTTACTGTTATTATCATTTTCCCACCACCATTTATTTTGTCGTAATAACTTTTACACCTTTTTTTTCAAACTTTCCTAATAATTCTCTCTCTACTTGATTATCTGTAATAATAATATCAACATTATCTAAATCTACTATTTTAGAAAATGAAACCATACCGAATTTACTATGATCACATACTACTATAGTTTGCTTTGCAATCTTTATCATTTCTCGTTTTGTGTTAGCTTCATTAATATTTGGAGTTGTTAATCCATTAATGATACATATACCATTAGTCCCTATAAAAGCTTTATCTACCCTAAAACCTTTAAGAGTGTTATCTGCCACAGGTCCTACCATTGCTCTAGTTTCCCATCTCAATGTGCCTCCTGTAACAATAACCTCTACATCTCGAATTTTAGCGAGTTCATATGATATATCCAATGAATTAGTTAAAACAGTTATATTTTTAGCTACTATATGTTTAACAATGCTTAAAGTAGTAGTCCCTGCATCTAGAACTATTGTATCTCCATCTTCTATTAGTGATGCTGCAAGTTTTCCTACAGATTCCTTCTCATCATAAAACTTATCTATTTTCTCTGAAAAAGTAGGTTCAAATTTAGTATTATCATTTAAGATTGCCCCTCCATGCACTCTTTTAATCAATTCATCCTCTTCCATTTCTTGAAGATCTCGTCTAATAGTTACTTCTGACACTTCATACAGTTGTGATAAATCGCATACTTTTACTTTTCCATACTTGTTTAAACTATCTAATATTTTTGATTTTCTTTCTTCAGGAAACATATTTTCTAATCTCCATTTTATTATATTTGAACTTTAAATGTTCGTTTATATTCGTTTTATGTTTCATTTGCTTTCGCTTATGTTCATCTTAATATATTCTGATAACGATGTCAATATAAATATTATAATTAAAATATTTTTTTTAATTGTCATAAACAAGAAAAAATAAGCCATCAATTTTATTTGAGCTTCTCTTAAAATTAGTAAAAGCGAAGCCACTTGGCTTCGCTTTTATTTATTTGGATTTTATTTCTCTAACTCTTGTTTTAGTATTTCATTAATTTTAGGAGTACATCTATTTCCCTTACATCCACCTGAACCAGCACCTGTAACTCTTTGTATTTCCTCTAATGTTCTTGCACCATTTCGTATAGCCTTTTTTATTGTGGATCTTGGAACTGCTTTGCACAAACAAACCTTTGTGAGTTTATCCATTATCTCACTATTTATATTATTTTCCATAATCTTTTCTCCTTTAATACTATTCTCTATCTTCTATCTTTAAAAAAATTAGTAAGTAAGTTACCGCATTCCTCATTATACATCCAATTTATCTCTGTCCAGTGATTTAAATCGTCATTTTGAATAACATTAATAACTGAGCCACAAGCCCCTACACTAGGATCAAACATCCCTATATATAGTTTTCTAAGCCTTGACTGTAATATGGCTCCCGCGCACATAGGACACGGTTCCAGGGTTACATACATATCACAACCAGTTAATCTCCAACTACCTGTTACATCACAAGCTTTTTTTATTGCTAGGATTTCTGCATGGGCAGTTGCATCTTGCAATGTTTCCCTTAAATTATGAGCTCTAGCAATTATTTTATTATCTTTAACTATAATAGCACCTACAGGTACCTCATTTAATAATAATGATCTTTTAGCTTCTTTTAATGCTTCATTAATAAAATGTTTTTCCATGTGTTCCCCTTTAAAATGCAAATTGTTATTTATTAATAATCCTATTTTTTATATTGTACTTCTCAATCAATGTAATTTCAATACATTTAGTTTTATTATACTGAAATTATATAAGAAAATAAAAAAACCAGCAAAAATTACTTTGCTGGTTTTTTTGGTGCACACGAGAGGAGTCGAACCTCCGACCTTCCCCTTAGGAGGGGGACGCTCTATCCAACTGAGCTACGGGTGCATATATTATATTCTACTTAAATATAATATTACACTTTCATAAGTATGTCAACCTATAGCCACTCTAAACCACAAATTTTTTATATTCTTATAAAGATTACAGTTCTTTGACCATTGTTTGGTAATTGATAGAATTTAAATACATGAAATAGTATATACTGTAGATAATATACTATTAATTGGAGGTGCTTTAATTGAATAATGATATAAAGAACTTTTTTCTCGCTGGACTTGGCTCTGCGGCTTATACTTATGAAAAAGCTACAACCCTAATAGAAGACTTTGTACAAAGGGGTAAAATAACATTAGAAGAGGGTAAAGATTTATCTGAAGAGTTAAAAAGAACTGTAAAAGAAAAAAAAGAAATAAATACTTCGTTAGCAAAAGATAAAACTCCTTTGACAAAAGAAGATATAGCTTCGCTTTTAAAAGAAATGAACTTTGCAACTAAAGATGATATTGAAATTTTGAATGCAAGATTGAAGGCATTAGAAACTAACAATTCGTAAATTCACAAATGAAAGTCAAATAAAAGTCCTACTTTTTTTCTAGGGCTTTTGTTTTAATGACATTTCAAAATGAAAATCTCTTACGTCTATAAGTGAGGTATAAAATGCGACTAAATTCCGTTAATCGTTTTAGAGAAATTATTAAAGTACTTGGATCATATGGTTTTGGATACATAGTAGACTCTAAATTTAACAAACAAAATAAGTTACCTGAAAATTTAAGGAAAGCATTTGAAGAGCTGGGACCTACCTTTATAAAAATCGGACAAATATTAAGTACTAGACCAGATTTACTATCACCTGATTATATAGTTGAACTTTCAAAACTCCAAGATAATGTACTCCCAGAAAGCATTGAAACTATCGAGAAAATTTTTTACGATCAATTTTCTCTAACAACAAGTGAGTGTTTTGAAAAGTTTTATGAAAAACCTCTCGCCTCAGCATCGATTTCTCAAGTACATGAAGCTGTATTAAAAGATGGTAGGATGGTTGTAGTAAAAGTTCAAAGACCAGATATTGCAGAGAAAATGAAACTTGATATTAATATACTTATGCGCATAGTCAAGTTTACAAAGGCAAAATTTTCTGATGCATTAATTGACCCGCAGCAAGCTTTGCATGAAATACTTTTAATAACTGAACTTGAATTAGATTTTAAGAATGAGGTTAAAAACATAAATACCTTTAGAAACTTCAATAAGGATATCGCATTTTTATACGTCCCTTATGTAGTTGAAGGCTTGTCTAGTACTAAGGTATTAACTATGGAAAGAATTTACGGATTTAAGATAGATAATATGAAAAAGCTTGAAACTGGACATTATGATCTTGATGACTTAGGCAAGAAATTAGCTCTTTCTTACTTAAAACAAGTTCTGCAAGATGGTTTTTTTCATGGAGACCCACACCCTGGTAACATATTTATATTTGAAGGCAAAATTTGTTTTTTAGATTTTGGAATTATGGGTTGCTTATCAAATTCATTAAAATCAACACTAAATGATGTGATATCTGCGGTTGCCTTTAGCGACATAAACAAAATGATCTCAGCTCTTTTATCTATAGGAATAAAAAAAGGATATGTAGATAGAAATAGGCTTTATGAAGATTTAGATTATCTTCTTTTGAATTATCTTTCAGTATCGTTAAATAATATTCAAATTTCTGTTATGCTTTCTGAAATTTTCGATATAGCTAAGCAAAACAATATACGTCTGCCCCGTGATTTTACTCTACTAATAAGAGCTCTCGTAATTCTAGAAGGTGTAATTGCAACCGTGGCTCCTGATATAAAAATAATTGATGTAGCTATCCCTTATGTAAAAGCTAATAATAAATTTTCACCTTTTGCAAATTTAGATTTTGATACACTTCTTATTCGTTCATATTCATTTTTTAGAGACTCGTTTAGACTTCCAACAAAAATAATAGAACTATCTGATAGTCTTATAACCGGAAGAGCTAAATTACAACTTGAGCATAAAAATTTAAGCACTCCTATAAGTGAATTAGTTAAAGGTATAAATCGATTGGTTTTTGCTCTTATTATTTCCTCTACAATTATAGGGTCATCTACTATTTTAAATTCTAATATGGGCCCAAAAATATATAATATATCACTAATTGGTATAACGGGATTTTTAGCCGCTGCATTTATGGGCTTTTGGTTATTGATATCTATTATTAAATCCGGTAAAATATAAACTAAACTTATTAATCCTATAAAGAAGAGGTATTTGCTATGATTAAATATTACAACAGAAAACAAAACAGATATGAAATTGAAAAGGTAGCTGGTGAAAAATATTTGAATTGGTCGTATTCCTCCCCTGCTGGAATTGGACTCGTTGAATTATTACTTAAGAAAAAGCTATTTTCAAAATTATATGGTTTTTATTGTGACACAAAAATAAGTTCTAAAAAAACAAAAGACTTTATCAAAACTTTTGACATAGATATGTCTATGTATGATAAGTCATATGATAAATATTCATCTTTTAATGATTTTTTTATACGGTCCTTGAAACCAAACTCGCGTTTAATTGATAATAATCATAACATATTAATCTCGCCTTGCGACGGCAAAATATCCGCCTATGAGGATATTAACTTAAATAACTTAGTTCAAATTAAAGGTTTTACATATTCACTTAAAGAACTCGTAGAGGATGATGAAATATACAATCAGTACGATGGTGGCTCCTGTTTGATTTTTAGGTTATGCCCAACAGACTATCATAGATTTCATTTTATTGATGATGGAGTATGTGGTGGCATTCATAAAATTAAGGGCCATTATTACTCTGTTAACCCTGTAGCTTTAAAAAATGTAAAAAAATTATTTTGTCAAAATAAAAGAGAATGGAGTATTTTTCAGTCAGAAAATTTTGGCGATGTTATTTACATGGAAGTCGGTGCTACTTGCGTAGGTACAATTATCCAAAGTTATTCTCAAAGCTCTAAAGTTAAAAAGGGAGACGAAAAAGGATATTTCAAATTTGGTGGTTCCACTGTAATTTTATTTTTCAAAAAAGATACAGTTAAAATACATGAGGATTTAATAAACCAAACACAGTTAGGCTTCGAAACTTCTGTACTCATGGGCGAAAAAATAGGACTGAAATAAATTTTCAGTCCTATTTTTTTATATCTTAAATCTAGAAGTTATATCTATTAGTTTCTCGGCACTAATTTTATTTCCATTTGTAGCTTTCTTTATTTCTTCCATTTCATCTACAATATCACTACTCTTCTCCGCTATACTAAATATTCCTTGTGCACCCTCATTAACAGTACCTGCAACCTGCTCTATCGCAATCACAATTCCATTTATGGATGTGTTCAACTGTTGTGATGTCTCATCAAATTCTTTCATGAACTTATTGAAATTCTCAGCATCATCTATATATTCTTTACCTGTACCCATAATAATCTCATAATTTAAAGAAACCTCATCATCCATGAACTCTAACATTTTAAGTGAACTACTTGATAAATTTTTTACAGAATCATTTACAACCTTAACTACATTTTGGATGTTAGCAGCTGTTGCTCCAGATTGCTCTGCTAGCTTTCTAACCTCATCTGCTACCACAGCAAAACCTTTTCCAGCTTCTCCTGCTCTAGCCGCTTCTATCGCAGCATTTAGCGCCAATAAATTAGTTTGGTTAGTTATATGAAGTATTGAAGTTGCAAGGCCATGTATTTCCTCTACAGCCTTTGAACCTTCTATTGCAACCTCTAACTGCTTCTTTATATTACTATAAAGCTTATCAGTTTCTTCCTTAGATCCAGTAGTCCCCATAGTAATTCCCATTGCCTTTTGAACAATACTTTGAGCTATATTGGCTCCTTCTGAAGCTTTTCCAGCTATAGTATTAACCATAGTTTTCATCTCTCCTGAAGAAGCAGAAATTTCCTGAGCCGTCGCTGCGGTCTCTTCCATTCCAGCTGATAAACTCTCTGTTTCAGTAGAGCTTTCTTCTGCTTTTACTTTTAATAACTTCGTAAGTTCTTCAACCGTGTGCTCATTACTGCTTATGGTTTCTGAGGCTACGATTATATCTTGTAATACATCTTTTAGCGTCTTTCTCATATTAACTATAGCCCTAGCTATAGTTCCAATCTCATCATTACTTTTAGTTAGTTTTTCTATATTCTTGTCCTCGCTTAAATCAAGCTTAGAGGTTTTGTCAACTAATAATGTTACTTTTGTTAATGGATTTACTATTACCTTTGATGCAATTACACCAGCTAATATAGAAAATATACCTGCAAGTACTGCTATTATTAATATTCTCTGCATCATTTGATTTAATGTTTGTCCACTTTCTTTAATATCCCCCGAAACAACTATATATGTAACAATAGAAGTAATCACCGTAGATATAAATATTAATGATCCAATGAGTAAAGGTATTTTTTTTCTAATAGATATACCTTCTGTATTATTTTCACTCTTTTGTTTTTTTATAAGTTTCGAATCTTTAAAACTCATTTAGTCCCCCCTCATTTGTGTTTAAACACAATTGTAAACGTTGATGTATCTATATTAACATAAAATTCATAGTTTGTAATATGCTTTCTTATTATTTTTGTACTTTTCAACATATTTTACTGTATTTTTATATCATTATAAATACATTGTATGTTTTTATAGCAAAAGCTATTTAATAAAAAAGCCCAAAATAAAAAACAGAGGTAATAAATTCTCTGCTTCCTTATCATACTTATAAAAATCACCCAGTGCTTAATTATAATATCCATTGTTATTTAAATAATATTAAAAGTATTACTTAGTACTAATTTTATTACTTTTAGGGTAATAAAAAGTATTACTTTTATTACCTTATATATACTGCAATCTTATATACATTATAATTTTTTTAATAAATACATTTACGAATTAATGTAAACATAAATTAATTGCTACATAGTTATATGTCATATTATGTTTACATTAATTTGTTCCAAAAAACAACCACACATTCTGGTACGTAAAATAAAATACCAATTATCCCATTGAATTGCACCCCTACATCTTTTTTAATTATTATCTGTCAATATAAAAATTATACTCCGTTACCCTGAAGATAGTGGCTCCTTATTAGCACATTGATTTACGAAGAATTGTATTTGATTCTACCTTTTTCAATCTAATTCTACGTCCATACGTAAAATCACTATTTAGTGACTGAATCCTAATTACAGCCCCAGTATGAGGTGCATCTATCATTTTATCATTTCCTACATATATTCCTACATGATGAGCAGGTGTCCCGAAAAATACCAAATCACCTGGTTGAAGATTAGCTCTAGATATAAGTTCTCCTACATTTTGTTGATCTTGCGATACCCTTGGTAAAGTTACACCAAAATGCAAAAATACATACTGTGTAAACCCTGAACAGTCAAATCCCACCGGGCTTGTCCCACCCCATACATAAGGAACTCCAAGAAAATTCGAAGCATACTCTAAAATTGGATTTGAAGTAACTTCAATAGAATTTCTTATTTCTTCTTGTTCAACTTGATTTTTTAAATATGCAGAGCCTTCATTCTGTACTGCCTTCTGTGTATTAGGATTACTTTTTGTAGATACATTAAGAATTTGACCTACAAAAATTAAATCATTCCATTTATTATTAGCTTTCATTAAATCATTTAATGATTCCCCATGCTCTTGTGCTATTACAGATAAACTATCCCCACTTTTCACAGTATAGGTACTTGTTGTTAGTGTATCTGCAAATGCTTTTGCTGTTGTAATTTCTAAAATACCAATTGTCAATATTGATGTTAATAATATATATCTAAACCTCTTAAATTTAATCATTATATCCTCCCTGTGTTTTTAATAATTATTACCAATCAGATTGCTATTTATTAGATAAGCTTTTATAGGTTTTCTTCTTCAAAATATCTAAATCAACCTCTCTAACTTTAAAATAATATGTTATTATTCCTCCAATAACAAATATAAGTAAAAGTAATAATGTAATACTTGCTTCCAAAACCAGATTTAAAATATTTAATATTTCCATCCCCTGCATATAGATCATCTCCTAAATAATTCCTATTAGAGAGTATGTCCAATTAAATACTATTTACTCATATTTTAAACATATTCTATTTTTAAACTTCATAAAAATATCTCGCTTAAGCTTACCCCCTAAATATAATCCTGTTATGCAAGTTAATATTTCTGTTATAGTCATAGACCATATAACTCCATCTATACCAAAAGTTTATTCTCCTAAAACCATATTCAATTGCTACTGATAAAGTTGAAAATTTATTTAAAAAAACGAGAAAAAAGCAGGTATTATAAAAATATCTGCTTTCTTCCCGTATTCTTCTTGTGTTTTATCAAAAAAGTGATAGGCACCTCAAATCTTGAGGTGCCTACATTCGTCTTGGTGCGTCGGACAGGAGTCGAACCTGCGACCAACTGGTTCGTAGTTAGTTTTACCACCTAACAACACTTAACAAGCATTAACTCTCTTTCAGTCAAATCGTAGTGTTATCAATGGTCTACAGCTTTTAACTTAACTTGTATTAACAATAGTTAATATGCATTCTCGATCACCACGTTAGCAAAATGTTAGCATGTCTGCCCTTATATCTACACTAGACAGCATCATACTATATCGCTTGTACAATTGATTGTTCTCCTCTTATCCTTTTAACCATACTATCTCTGTATAATTTCAAAATAAATGGTTATAATTAAATAATATTAGTTATAATGTGTAAAATTCTTTATAATTGCATATAGTAATAGTGTAGCACCCTTGACGCAACTTCAATAGTATGTATGTTAATGCATAGCCGTAGTAGTTGTGGTATATCAACTAAATGTACTCCAAACAGCAATAGATCTGTATTGCATTTGTCATTACATTGTGTTACACTTTATTCAAACAATCCTTTACTTATAGTTTGGGATATATAAAGGTTTCGACTACTGAACCCGAATCAGTGGTCATTTTTCTTTTTTGGTGTCCATTTAGGACTTGTCCTTATTTTTGTAGCTGTATGCCCACTGTCGGCAACATATGCAGTAACAAACTTTGCCTTAATACCTTTTGTGAATCTTATAATGACAACATAATCATCTTCTGTTATTATAGCCACTCTTCTACTATTATCACAGGTTTTGCTTTTGCTATCATATCCCTCATATAACTCTGCATACTCATCTTGCAATACTGATTTTATCCAATCTATTCTCTCAGCTCTTTTTGTAGAAAACACATCCTTGCTACCACGTCTGTCACTACTTTCAAAGAACGCATGATCAAACATATCTGAATAGAAGTATACTTCTATTCCATCAAAAGTCTGCGTTGGACTACTCGCATCACAATAATTTTCTATAAAGTGCTGCCTATACTCTTCTATGTCTGCATATGAAATTAACTCTGGACGCATTTATTTACGCCCCCTGACACTTAAGTTTATATTGAACACATTGAACTTGCTTTCATTTCTACTAGTGTTGCCTACTTCACAACCTAAGTATTCCTCAATTCGCTTTACAATTCCTAATTTGGATGGTGATTGTCCCTTTTGTCCTAGATTATACTTATACCCTACTGCCCCCATAATTACATCTTCAAGCTGTAACAGAAGCGATTCTTTTGAATCAATAGCTTGTATTAACTTAACTAAACTGGTCCTATTAACCCTATTTACTATATCTCTAAGTTCCAATATACGGTTACTCATTTTGTTTACTTTATAATCCGTATATATGCTATAGCTATTATTAGTACTTGTCCAGTGATATATAAGTTGGTAGTAAAACTTATAAAATCCTAGTTCATGGTCATTGTCATTAAATAATTCCATATCAACCTTCGCAGCATCTACTACTACACACCTAAACCTCACTTCATTGTTGTAGCTAAAAAATAAATCTATAAGTTCTTCATAAAAGCTATATTTATTATTAGAAACATTATTCCATTTTATTTCACCATAGACACTATGCTTCGTCATTAATTCTTTGATCTTGTCCTTTAGCTCTTTCCTTATACTTTTATATATCCATATTCCTCCGATACAAATGTACCTATTAGTATCGTTTATCTGCTCCTTGTTACAGAACAGATCCTGTCTGCTCTCATCACAATATATCTCTATTTCCATGTACTCTAATCACCTGCCATTCATGACTCTTCAATACTAAGAATTATATCACATAAATACATATATAAACAACACATCCAGATGGGGAAAGAGGCTTTTGATACTGTAGGTGTTTATTAGTCTTGTTTTTGGTCTGCCAACTATTTATCTTTTACAATTACAATATCCCCACATCCTTTAGCACGTTCAACTCAACTATCATATTCAACCTTCCTATTGCCATTTGATCAATTTGTTTTGTACGATGTACAGCGGAGTTTCATCCCACTAATTTAATTTTCATAGACTCAGCCAGGTCTATGACTTCACATAATTGTTTGGTGGCTTTTGTTATCCAGATCACTTCTATATCAACTATTGTATCACCGTGTTCAACCCTATCTAATAGCTTATTAGGATCTTTATTACCTGTTTTAGTACCACTAGCATGCTTTAGATATACATTGCCACTATCAGCGTCTAAAGCCTTTAGTTCTCCTGCTTACCTTGTTAAATTAAGCATAATATCTAGTATGTTATATTAAAGGACTTCACCATTTTATGTAGAACCCTATAATAGAAGAAGGCGGTGATTATGTATGAAATTGCTCCTCAACTTAAGGATAGAAAGATATCACTTGTAAAATTCTCAGATGAAAAGTGGACTTTAGAATCGCTACAAAAAGGAACCCTATATCTAAATACTTTAGAGTACTTCCGGAAACTAGAGAAGGAAACCAATGAACGTGGTATGGGAGACGATAACGAAGGAAGACTTATACTCACAGATTTAAATATGAAGGTGTATGATAATAAAACTGGAAATCTAATTCTATCAGGAAAAGCAAAGTCAAGTGCGATAACAACTCAGGAGGATTCGGAAAAGCATGTATTATGTACTAGCTATATAGACTTTAGGAGCCTTGAAATAATTGAGCAAGGAAAAGACTATTTCAAAGCTAATATATTTTATACAGAAGAACAAAAGACAGAGTTTAAAAAACATTTTGGTAAGTATGCTTTAATTATATCCTTTACAGAGTTTGTTAATAACATAAATGATTCCTTTAAAGCTCAAGGTATAGACGGTACTGGCGGCAAAGTAAAATATAGTAATTTCTCCATAAACTATAAAAAAAGATTAGACCCATTTATAGGTAATACCTCAGATAATGGAAAGATTTATACTTTAAGAATCAACAGGAGTATAGGTTAACCATTTTGAATAGAGACTCAGATGAACCTATAAAAATCCATGTTGGTGACATGTCTAATTATTCAGCTATAATTACTTCAGAAGAACTATTTAATAATGGGTTAATCGTAGAATCTCATTTTAATCCTGAGACTGACGTAATTGAGTTAAATAAAGGTATACAGTAACGATCAAGTATATATAAGCAACTATTCACCTTATATCTTAACCTTAGTATCCAGGTTAATTTAAGAGCGTATAGGAATGCTATCATTACATTCAATTCTCCTGTGCCGAACATCATATAAAGTCCCTAGGCCCCACTGAAAGCTTGCGCTTCACTATAAAAAGTTCCTTGTTACATCACTTATCCCATAGTCTATACAACTGTGAGTGTTAATTAGTAATCTTCTTAAGAAGGTTATTTTTCAGCATCTAAATACAGTTATTCGGAAATTCCGAACAACTGTATTTAGCTTACATATTAATTCCATATAAATAATAGACAGCATAAAGTTAAACCTTCATGCTGTCTGAAATCAGTACTAATTATAAATCCATACCATTAAGTATATCTTTAAGCTTCTTTAAATCCTCCACAGACAACGTAACTCCTTTACCCATCTTCTTATGCTCTGAATCCCAGTCTCTAATATCATACTTTGCTTCTTTATCATTCCAAGAGATTAGATTTAGTTCCTTTGTCCACCCCTTTGATGACTCTGAAAGAACTCCGTTTGCTTCTTTAATCTCAAATTTTATATTCGCCATGTTAATTCCTCCTTTATTTCATTACATCATTGAGTAAAGTATCATAACTATCTATAACTTCATACTTCACAGTGCCACTACTGATCTTCTTAAAATGCTCTCTTGCACAGTGTATCTTGAGCTCTTCAACCTTACGAAGCTGCATAGAGGACAAATCTCCTTTAGTTTCAGCAACAAAATAAATGTGTTTTACTTTACCTTCATGGAAAGCAATGGCCCAGTCAGGGTTATATTTACCTACTGGGGTGTTTATGTAGAAACCACCTGGAAGCTTCACATAAACTGCTACTTCCTCCCATTTATCTAGTTCTGTAGCAAATTTCTTTTCATTCTTTGAGTCATAGATAATGTGGTCATAAAGATGCTTTTCTGCTTGCATCGCATTTACTCCAAGCCTGCCTTTAAATGTAGGCCCTGTAAAGATATCTGTAGAATATGCCTCTTCAAGCTTGTTATATGTTATGTGTTCAATGATAACCGTTGCCTTCTGTTCATTAATAAGGTTTGAAGCTTTTATAATAAATTCTTCTGGATTACGATGAAACTGCTCAAATGTAACTTTCTCAATTCTTCTTAATATCTCACCAACTGCACTCCTAGTTAGGCCTGTCTCAGTAACAACCTTTCCAATTAGGTCATACTTAACATTTGTGTTAATTGCAGAATCAACCTTACTCGTTCCTCCAGTTATTTTAGTGAATGCTTCCCCGCTTTGTAGTGCTTCTTTGGACTTGATGGTTTTCATTTCTCCATGCTCTACCTTGAAGAATATCTGAGATACCCTAAGGTCCTTATTCATTGCTCGTATAGATTTCTCTATTAATTCTTTCGTATCAAAATCCACAACATAGGCTGACTTTGAGTTGATCTTACTCCAAAGTGTTTTAAACTCTTTCATCTGAAGTTTTGAATCATTCAACTTCAATTCAATATTATTACTTCTAGCATCTTCGGGTGCCATAGTCTGAGGGTTATAAATTGTATCTAGAATATTGATGATGTCTGCTTTGTATGGAGCAAACTCTTCTGCTACCAGCAACGTACCACCTTTAATATCTTCGTAGTATTTTTCTGTTAATGTATTATCGTCATCAATATATCCATTTCTGATAAAACTATTAGTTAGCTTATTAGCAAGCTTATGATCAATAACCTGTTCATTTAACCCATTTTCATCCACAATTACCTTGTTTTCAAATAGGTCAGCTGTTACTTCTCTTGGCCTATCTGCAACAACTTCTGCCATTTCTGATTGAAGTCGTTTTGCAAAACTATCATAGCTCTCGTTGGCAATTATAGTAAGAACATTAACATTATGGACATCTCCACCCAATACATTACTATCCATACGTTCACCATTATTATTGACACAAAGACGAAGTCCACGTCCAACCTCTTGGCGTTTACGGACATCTGAGCCACTCTGCTTTAGGGTACATATCTGAAAAACATTAGGATTATCCCAACCCTCACGAAGAGCAGAGTGTGAGAAAATGAAGCGCACAGGTTCTTTTTGGTCCAACAACCGTTCTTTATCTTTCATAATCAAATCATAAGCATCCGCATCATCAGAAGTTTTTTCCTTTTTATCTCCAATTTTGCTATTTGCAAATCGTTTGTTTTTCTTGTTATCCTGCATGAGTTTGATTTGATTTGATTTTATTTAGGTATTTGAAATAATCGTCCTCACCTATTGCAAGCTGCCATTCGGCAAGTGCAGCGTCGTACTCTTCTTCGAAAACCTGCGCATATTCACCATTTACTGCTGTTCCATTCTCGTCATATTGCCTATATTTAGCCACCTCATCAATGAAAAACAGGGAAAGAACTTTAATTCCACTAAAAAATAGTTGCCGTTCTCGCTCTAGATGAGTCTTAATTGTTTCTCTAATCTGAATACGATGAATATGGTCCTCATTAACAGCTCCAATAACATCACCAGAAGAAATAATAACTCCATTTGTAAATTCAACTGTATTAGTTAGCCCATTAATTCGTGACACTCTATACCCTTTATATTCCTCCAACCCACCAGACTGCTCATATAAGTTATAATCTTCCGTTATAATTCTTGATGTCTTTCTTGCACCACTTGATCTTTTAATCTCAAATTCCAATGTAGCTGTAGGAGGATGGTCACCAGACAAATTTATCTTTTCAAGATACAAATAGCTCTCTGTTGCCGTAGTTCCAGAAACTGAAATTCCTTTAACAGCGATTTTTTTAACCAGTCTCTTATTATATGCCTCTAAAGCATCAAGACGATAGATCATGTTATATATAGAGTCTTTTTTATGCGTCGCTGAATAACGTAATGTCATTAAAGGCTTAAAGTCCTTTAATCTTTCCTTGGTTGCCGCACCTTCCACTGATTGTGGCTCGTCAATAATCAATATGGGATTTGTTGCTGCAATGACATCAATTGGGCGTCGTGATCGAAAACTGTCCATCTTCATATAAATACGTCTAGCATCTTTCCCTCTAGCATTAAACGCCTGGGAGTTAATAATCATAACATTTATTCCGCTATCATTAGCGAACTTATCGATTTTAGTTAAATCCTTCGAGTTATAAATAAAGTAACGGATCTTCCTATTATATTCTTCAGCAAAATGTTCACAGGTTAAATCAAAGGACTTGAAGACACCTTCACGGATGGCGACTGAAGGTATCACCACAATGAACTTGCTCCATCCATACCGTTTATTTAATTCAAACATTGTTTTAATATATGTATATGTCTTACCTACACCCGTCTCCATCTCAACTGTAAGGTTATATTTACCTTCAAGCTTTGTAGATGTTTCAATTTGGTACTGCCTTTGTATCCTATTCAAGTTCGCTTTTATAACATCATCAGATATTAGAACTTTTTTATTATTAAAACCTGTGAAGTCAGTTTTACTTACAATGCTTAATTGCTCTAATCTATTTGCTCTTCCTTGATCAATAACATAAGTAGATGAGAGCTTCGGCTGGCCCGCAAAAACCTCACATACCGCTGTAGCCGCATCTGATTGGAACTTTTGATGTTTAAATTTTAACTTCAATTTTAACCACCTCCTATATTACCTTAACTCTATTTCTTACTTCCTCATCGTTACATTTAAAAAACTGCTTAAATATTTCTAATAAATTAATTTTACCTTGACTGGTTGCAAAACTACTATCTCTAAATACTACACGAAGCGGTTGGCGCTTTGCGATTTCTCTAACTACGCTTTCAGAAACATTTTCTGCAAAGCAAGCAACAAGAGATCCGTTATCAACAGTATGAACTGTAACATCCTCAATCTCTTCAATCTTATGGCTTAATGATAAAGTTAACCCCCAATCAAGTATCACCCCGTATAGTAAATCTAAATCTGTACGATCTTCTTTAATATTAGACTCTAGCCCTTCAATCATTGACTGGCTATATTCATTGGCAGCATAGTAGACGTCTTTCATATTGGCGCTATCTACTTTTAAGACCCTTAATCCGATATCAATAAGAGGCTTTTCCTCTTGCTTTATTTCCATCTGTGCATTATTCTTGATTAACTCTTCTTTAATCTTATCTCCAGCACGCCGAACTCGATCTTTTCCTATTTCACAAATGGTATTATAGCCAGCCTTATAATCTTCACCCTTTTCATCGCATACTTCAGGTAACTGAACCATAATATATTTGCGGTTGCCTCCATCCTCAGCATTAAGTAACATAGCTGCATGTGCAGTAGTTGCAGAACCAGAGAAAAAGTCAAGAATTATATCATTTGTATCAGGATTAGTGGCTTGATATATGATCTTTTTTAATAAACTTACTGGTTTAGGATATGAAAATGATGCTCCATCAAATAAATTTCTCAATTCCGTAGTAGCTGTTTGTGTACTACCAACTTCTGTAAAATGCCAATATGATCTGGCCACTACATCTTTAGCTTCAGTTAAAAATTGCTTTCTTCTAGGGCTTTTTGATTGACCATTAGCTCCCCAATAAAGCAACCCATTTTTTACATTTTCTTTATGTGTATCTTTTGAATAAGCCCATACTGCATTTTCATTTGGATAAATCTCTTCACCTGTGTTTGGATTAACTATAGCATAATATAAATTTGGCCTTTTTGAGCGACTTTTGTTACACGTATAAGCCGCAGAGTTCCAAGGACCGCGTGGGTCATTATCTGCATTTTTATAATACTTATCATGTTCAGCTGTTCTCTTCGTCCTTTTAGGAAACCAATTGTTTTTATATTTCGCATAAATCAATATGAATTCATGATCACCACTATACCATTGTGAATCGTTAGCTGGTGATACCCTTTTAATCCAAGGAATCTGTTCAATAAAATTACTTTCACCAAAGACCTCATCGCAAATTTTTTTTAGGTTAGCAACTTCATTATTATCAATACTAATAAAAATTACCCCATCATCAGCAAGTAAATTCTGGGCAAGCTTTAGTCTTGGATATATCATACTGCACCAGTCACTATGAAATCTACCATTTGATTCTGTATTTTGAAAAAGTTGATTTTCCTCTTCATCATAGCGTCCTATTTGTTCATCATACTCATCTTTATTTATTGTAAAATTGTCTTTATAAATAAAATCATTCCCGGTATTATATGGAGGATCAATATAAATCATTTTTATACTGTTTAGATAGCTTTCTTGAAGTAATTTTAATACATCCAGATTATCGCCTTCTATATATAAGTTACCAGTAGTTTCCCAATCCTTACTCTCATTAATGCACGGACGAAGTGTCTTTCGAATGGGAGTGTTCCATTCTACAATAGCCGCCTTTTTGCCAGCCCAATTAAAGTCATAGCATTCCTCACCATCAATTACATCACTAGCTAGTTCTTGCTTCAATAACTCAAAATTAATACCTCTTTTAAGATTACCACCCTCATCAATCATTTCTGTTATAACATTAGGAAATAGAGCCCCTATTCCTTCAATGTTCTTCTGCGTCATATTAATACTCTCCATATTTAACTTGTCCATTTTGATACCTCCACCTTTTTAAGGTCATTTTGAAGTTGTGTTTTAGCTTTCCTCAATTCACCCATAAATTTTACTTGTCGGTTATACTGTTTTTCGTTCTTAACTTTAACTTCCAGCTTATTAATATAGCTCTCGAGCTTTTCCAATTCTTTGCCCTTTGTAACTGCCTCTTTTATATCTGAACCATCATCTAGCTGTAACTTGCCATCTGCGACTTGCAACATAAAAGTCTCATAAATTTTATCTAAATTCAACCCCTCAATTTTCAACGATAAATCATCATACTTTAACCAATCTGTTTTATAATAGCTATAAACCTTGAATTTACCTTCACGGCTCTTGCTGTCTTCTTTAAAGCTAATCCATATCTGACCCAAGTCCTTGTACTTTACCACAAACACAATGTGATAGGAAATCTCACGGTCAATTGCCTCAATGATATTCTTGCTAATACGTTGTTCCTTTAATGCAATCTCAAAGACTTCGATTTCTGTAACACTTTCACCAGAACTAACATTAAGGGTTTCAGGTGACAGTTTGTTTTTCCAATAAACAGTATCAATCTCCTTCACAAACTGCTGCTCTAGGCCGCTAGACACACTTAGTTTCTCATAGAATTTTTGCTTGGGTATCTTCTTATTGAATGCAGTACTTCTAGGAAAGTCCAACATCTACTTCACCACCACAAAACATATTAGTTCAAAGTCGCTTAAGCCACTTATGTTGCTTCTAAGTGCTGTTGTTCCTCCTGCTTTAAACAGGCTATCTATATCGCTATCCTCATTAACATTAATAATAGACGCAACTGTTTCTTGGAGAAGGTCAGAATACTTAATCATATTCGCACCGTCATTAGTGCTCTCATTAAACTGATGGCAAAGTTCTACAATAGGTTCTGTTTTCCCCCTACATATGAGTCTTAAAATATCCAAGGTCTTCTTTGGATTAAGATGATCAGACACAACCTCACCATCATCTGAAATATAGACCATATAAAATGGATGGAGCCTATTTTGATTCTCTGCATTTACACCCTTATTGATATTCTTGAGAACGAATATTACTCCTGGTGGAACTTCTTTTCCAGCAGAAGATACAATTGCGTGCATTCCAAATGGTGTCTTGTCTAAATCAGGGTTGTCCTTAATATATCCAATTAGATCCATACGGAATTCATTAAGCCCTAAATCCATGATGGACACACCACTCGACATTTCTTCTATATCCACAACTTCATTTTGAAGTCTCTCTAGCTGTTGTTTGCGGTACTCCAAATCACCCTTGTCATCATCAATAGGGTTATCATCACCAGTAGATGTCATGACTGTAATCTTCATTCGAGTTTCTACCCTTGTCCTTAATTTGATATACTCGTCTAGGTCTAAATCCGGCCAAAAATTCACCAGTTGAATTACATCATTTTTACTTCCAATACGGTCTATTCTACCAAATCTCTGTATAATGCGGACTGGATTCCAGTGTATATCGTAGTTGATAAGAAAGTCACAATCCTGAAGGTTCTGACCCTCTGATATACAATCTGTTGCAATCAACATATCAATCTTTGCTTTTTCATTTGGCATAATTAAATGCTTTTCCTTAGATATAGGTGAGAAGCACGTAAGTATTGTATTAAGGTCAGTTTGAAGCTTTGGCACTGTGGTTCTACTACCATTACCACCTATCACCATTGCGGTGTCCAATCCATATCTTTCTTTAAGCATCTTACTTATATGATTATATCGGTACTCGACCGTATCTGCGAAGGCTGAAAATATAATAATTTTCTTGTTGTCTCCATTTATAGGATTTACCATCTTATTTTCAATGGTCTCCATCAATATGTTTAACTTCTTATCCTGGCTTGGGGTGATAATATCAATTCCAAGAAGTAACTCTAATAGAACGTGTCGGTCTTCCTTTAAGTCATCTAACCAAGTCTTATAATCCATATCCAATAAATCTATTTTAACCTTTTTACCAACGGAAAAGTAATCTGTATTCTGATCATCCATATCAAAATCACGATCGTTGAGATCTCGTAATTCTATAATCTTGTCAGGATCATAGCTTTCTATCTCTTCAATGGTTTGCTCTATCAGCTTTAATATACGATTAACAGTCAGTCTAAAAGCATATACAGAGCTTTCCAAACGCTTGAGCAAATTGATTCGCATTAGAACCATAATTCCTATTTCACGATCTGACTGCTTAAAACGTGTGTGACCCATATCAGTACCATACTTTGCTTCATACTTTTCTATTTTACTATCGAAAATATAGTCCAAAGGGGTATATATGCTAAGGTTCAACGATGACAAGTGTTCATATATGTCGTTGTAGTTAATAGCATGTTGTAGTGTAGTCAATCCACAACGAATAGATATAGGTTTCTTCCTTTGTGGAAATGATCCTATATCTGTAGTATCATAGCACCTCTCAATATGCTTTCTTGAACGTGCTATAGTAACACTATCTAGGAGTTCAAAGAAGTCAAAATCAAGCATTTTGAGAAGATTCTCTGTTGTCCTCTCGGAAATGTCTAGACCACTCCATACATTAAATGATGTTTGAGCTCGCCTGAAGATAACCTCAATATTATTCTTTGTATTCAGCTTATCATTGATTAAACTCTCATCACCTTCATAAGCTAATGCCAATTGATTTTTCAAATCATTAAAGCGATTATTCACTGGAGTTGCGGATAGCATAAGAACCTTTGTCTTTACACCTTTTCTAATTACTTCATTCAAAAGCCTAAGGTATCTATTTTCCTTTTCCCCAGCCTCTCCAGAGGTCTTTCCACCATTCCTGAAGTTGTGTGATTCATCTATCACCACTAGATCATAATTCCCCCAGTTGATTCTATCCAAGGGGATTCCATTTGAATAGCCTCTGGTTCTAGATAAATCTGTATGATATAACACATCATATCGTAGCCTGTCCCCTACAATAGGATTATTAAGCAGATTCAATTTGAAAGTGTTCCAGTTATCCATAAGTTTTTTAGGGCATAACACCAAAACCGACTTGTTACGGTTCTCATAATATTTAATGACCCCAAGGGCCGTATACGTTTTTCCCAGTCCTACACTATCTGCTAGGATACAACCATTGAACTTTTCAAGCTTATTAATGATTGCTAGGGCAGCATCTTTTTGGAAATTATAAAGCTTCTTCCATATAGCACTTTCTTTAAAGCCTGTTGCTTCGTCTGGAAGTACATCCTCTGATATATCCTCTAAGAACTCATTAAAGATATTATAAAGTGTTGTAAAGTACATAAACTCCGGTGGATTCTCCCTATAAACAGTGGTAATATTTTTGATAACTTCATCCGTAACGTCGTGAAGCTTTTCCTTATCACTCCACACCTCATTAAAAAGTTTGAAGTACTCATCACTGAAAGGCGCTTCAAACCTATTGACCATATTATATATGTTGTTACCTTTCTCACATCCAATGTCAACAGTTGTAAAGCCATTAATAGGCATATATGTAAATTGAGTGTCATCATTTTGAACATTGATAAAACCACCCATGTTTTCTTGTGTAATGTTTGTTTTAAAAGTTGCTTTTTTACGCACCCACTCAGCGCATTCTTTTGCAATTGCCTTTTGTGTTAACTCATTACGTAGCTTGACCTCAAACTCTGTACCATAAAGACTTTTCTCTCGGTTAAGCTGAGGAATGTAGAATTCTCTTTTTTCTTTCTTTGCTTTCTCCGTAGTAAAGGATGGTAACGTAAATATAAACTTTAGTTCATCAATGTTTTTGAGCTGAGCCTTCAGCTCTTGGTAGGCGTATATTGAAAAATAGGATGCGGCTATAGCAACCTTGCTATTCTTCTTCATAACAACGGCTAGATCATCCTTTAATAATTCTCGCACATTATCTATTATCTTCATTCCTTAGTTCGCCCCCCTCGCTAATCTAACAACCTTATAAAGCCTCTTCTCTCTTTACATAACATAATTATAATTATACTCTCTATTAATTAATTATTCTATAACCGTCTTCAATATACAACAGTTACCATAATCCATAGGTATTTAATATCTTTGTTATCGACTTTTGTCTACACTAACACAATCACATTCTAAAAATGATTAACCGTTTCCTACTCAAGAATTTAATACAAACCGTTACATTACTAGCATTTATATATGGTTTCTAACAAGATAATTTCAACACACTTTTGTTAAATTACTATTGTCATGTCGGAATTGACACATATTTATACATTGTTGACTTTTTTTGTATGATGATATACTATGTTATTGTTCAGTAAAATTCTTCTTACTTTAACCCAACGAAGAGACACTATCCAGTATAACAGGGAGGGCTAGCTATGAACATAAAAAAGTATACATAATTGAATACGATGAGCATGGTAATGAAATTGATAAAAATTTAATAGCAGATAATAATGAGTTACTCCAATTACTCCATATACGTGGTAATCATCTAATATATAAAAGATTCCTATTAGATAAAAATCACAGGGATTTATTCAGTAGTGAGCAATGGAAAATCATTGAAGATTGCTCTAATTGCATACAATCGTTCAAAAAGCCTGGAGCACATTCTTATTCACAATTTACTTATGCAACAGTAAATGAGCAAGATATAAACTTTTTTAAAGAGCTATTTAGTGAACCAAAAGAAACATTAGAACTAATTATAAAGTTATGCAGAACTACAAACTGGGCTGGTGAAAAGTTTTGGTTATTACCTCATACAGGCCATCCATCTCTCTATTACAATTATAGAGAGATTCGAAGTGTCTACACTTGGGTAACCAATAGAGATGGAATCAACTACGCAGTTAACAATAATGGTATTAAGACCTCGGACTTTGTCGATAGACCTTCTAAAAAACAAGCTGTGTATCAAAGACGAAAAGGGAGAAGAGTAGTTTTTCTATCTTTTAATGATTACAAAGAATATGCAGTACATGAAGGAGAACTGATATAGAGAATATATAATGTCAGTAATCTATCACTACCTACAGAAGGTTAAGGTGAATAAATTTATTGGAGGTATGGATAAATGCCAAGAAGAACTAAAGATCTTGAAACAATATTTAAAAAAGAGTTGATGGACATTAATAAATCAAGAGTATACAAGCTTAACGCTGGTGAGTCTATTGTCGATGGCAACAGTATCCAACTTCCATGTATAGCTGAATATCAAGGTAACCGCTATATAGACTTAGCATATAATTGGAGTAGCAGAAAAGGCGCCCCTGTTCAAAGAGGTATCTTTGTATCTGGACATGCAGAATATGGAGTACCTACACTAAGAGATTTAGATACTTTAGTTGCACTAGAGAGTATCTTTATCAAAAATAAAACTGATAACGGTATTTGTGAATTAAAAACTGAGGATCTTTTAGACGAGGATCTGTATATCGACTTCACAATCAATAAACTGTCTAGGGAATTAGGATTTAACTCAATTAATAATCACACAAGAGATCTAATAAAAAGAAGTATAGAGGTGCTTGTTGCAACAACTATAACAAATAGTTATAAAGGAGGACTATATGATATAAGGACTAAAAAATATGATAACGATTTAAGTTCTCAATATCATTATATCGAAGGTTATACTGGGTACGAAGAGACTGATGTATCCGGAATCACAAAAATTGTTGATGTAACTAAAATAAAAATAAGTAGATTTTTTTATACTATGATAGTTAATAATTATAATTTAATTTACGATAAAACATTGTATGGGAAAACAAAGAATTATACAGCTAAGAAGATATACTTACTAGCCTTACTGTGGATGGGTAAAAATAATTACACTACTACTATGATAGATACTTTAATAGAGTGTGTTCCAGTTGCTCAGAAGGAAATACAGTACAAACGACAATACATTAAAAAGGCTTTAAGTGACCTTAATGATAATCTTATGTTGAATATAGTATATGATAAAAATATACCCAATAAGATCTATATGTGCAAGCCGAGTTTTGACTTAGATATTAAAAACCTTCGTTAACTAAAAAGGTTTCCCCCTATAGTGAAATCGTAGAAGGTTTAAAAGACTTTGACTAATGTCAATGAACGATTGTAAGGTAACCTATATCTACTTGAAGACAATTAGTAATAAATTAAGTATAGCCACTTTGAAAAATAAATATAAATCCTCTCGGTACCAGACTATACATATAGAGGAGAATTCTTTAGTTTCATGCCCCACCCCCTCCTAAGTATAAAATTAGATTCGGTAGAGTAGTATTGCGCCGTCTTAGCTCTCCTAAAGTATTTGTTTGTCTTAGACTATAAAACCTTTGCTAAAGATCTTTAGCATCACTACTGTCAAACTGTGGCCATTACTTTACAGTGATATACAGAATAGACTCTCCACACAATAATAATATCTATATTCCTTAGGTACATTTGGTGTTCCTTATATATGTCTTTTCTATTTATAAGTTTATAAATATCTGAATGGGTTACTCTTTTATCATTATTAAAACAATACAATGATGAAAGAGTAACATTTATTAAAGCTAAAAACAAACATTATAATCACATTAATCACATATATGGAAGGGTCGATCCACAGACTTCAACCTTACACCTTCTATATGTATATTGGATATAGCTTTGACGTTAGTTAATACTGATATATATGATATATTCCTGCGAATAACAAAAGCACCTACCATTCTAGTGAACCGACACCTGTCAAGTAGACACGTAAAATAATTAAAAATGTATAAGATGATGCGATCAAATTGTTGGTCGCATTTCTTATGCAGTGTGTTTGTTCTTCTTTGCTTC
>NZ_JAHLEB010000055.1 GCF_018861735.1 Clostridium lacusfryxellense
TTTACCATCATTCGTGTTTCGAAATGGTCTATTTGCTGAGCCTAAAATTAATGTAAATAACTAAAATAAATTTAAATTAAATAGTTGACTTTAACTAGCTGGTCTTTTTATTAAGAGCTTTAAGGATGAAATATGAAATAGCCATAGTAAATACAGCAAGCAATGTAGATAAAGCGGTTCCCACAGCATAATTACCTCTAGAAAACTCCTTGAAAACAGCCGTATTCATTACATCAGTTGCATATCCAGGACCTCCATTAGTTAATACGTAAATAATATCGAAAACTCTTAATCCATAAGTTACATTAAGTACAGTTGTCATAATTAATGTTGGCATTAATAATGGTAATGTAATCTTAAACGTTTTCTGAAGAAATCCCGCTCCATCAAGAGATGCAGCTTCGTAATAGCTTTCTGGTATTCCCTGAATACCTGCTATAAATATCACCATTCCGTACCCAACACCTTTCCATGTATCAACAAGCATAACTGACGGAAAAGCATACTTTATACTACCAAGCCAATCATTTGTAAGAAAATCTAGTCCAATCTTATCTAAAAAAATGTTTAAAAAACCTGTAGATGGGTGTAGCATTCCTTTAAAAACTAGACCCACTATAAGGTAAGAAAGCACTTGCGGAGAAAATATTACCATTCTATGAAAATTAGCAAATTTAATTCCACGAGTAAAAAGCAGTGCAAAGATTAACCCAACAATTGTTTTAAGTGCAGTGGTGAACACTGTAAAATACACAGTGTTCCCAATGAAGGTTAGATAGGACTTATCGCTAATAAATATTGTTTTAAAATTATCAAGGCCTACGAAATTTACACTATCACTAAAGCTATTCCAATCAGTAAAAGAATAAAATACTCCAATTACTGATGGTATAAAGCATAGAATAAAGAATAACAACAATGCTCCCAAGGCAAAATACCAGGGGTAAGTCTTATTTCTATCCATAACAATCAATCCTTTCTATTATAACTAAATATTTGTAGAATAGATAAAATAGCTTACTTTACCCAAGCAGGATCCTTTTGAAGCTTGGCTTGGTCATCACGCCTCTTAGAAATACTATTCATTACGTCATCAGGAGTCATTGCACCCGCATACATAGCAGCTATGTCCTTGCCAACATCCATCCATTGTGGATCTACATATTTAACTCCAACTTGAACTACTGTAGCTTTTTTAAGTGTAGCAATATAATCTGTATAAGATTGAGGATATTTAGCTTTTATTTCTGGCCAACAAACTTGTAACGAATTAGGATCTCCATCAAGTCTTTTCTGAAGAACTTCAGCTTTAGCTAAATACCTAAAGAACTTAACTGCTTCGTCTTTATTTTTGCTCTTAGCATTTGCAAAATATGCATTACTAGCAGGGTTAATTCCAAGTTCTTTGTTATCTCCCCAAGGTTGAACAAATACGCCTACATTATCTTTAGTTTCCGGAAAATCTTTAGCTAGGTTCTGCTCCCATCCAAATCCATCAAGTACTATTGCAGCTTTTCCATCAGCAAAAGCTTTCTCTCCGCCTTCAACAGTATTACTCATAAAGTCCTTTCCAAAGTATCCCAATGTTTGAAATTCTTTAAGTTGTGTAAGAACTGTTTTAATTCCTGTAACATCCTTTATATTAACCTTGTTGTTATTTAATTTATCATAAATTTGAGGATCCTTTGCCATGTAATTTCCACCTGTTTCAAAGAGTGGTAGAACTTGATGCCATCCATTTTGCATGCCTTCATATACTGGTGTTACTCCTGTAGCCTTTATTTTAGCAGCTACATCTTTAAATTCTTGGTAATTTGTTGGAGCCTTAAGTCCTAAATCCTTAAATATTTTTTTGTTATAGTAATACCAATACACTTTGTAACCTGAAAATGATATACCATATACCTTATCTTTATAAGAAAATGATGGTAATGCATTAGGATCCATCCGTTTAACAAATTCCTCATTTGTAAGATCTACAGCATTTACATCTGGTCTAATTCTATCGTATAAACTAAATGGGTCTGCATCAGCACAATATATATCTGGTGCCTCCCCTCCCGCTATTTTTGTTTTAAGTAGATCTCTCCACTGAGCATCAGGTGAAATTTGGAAATCTATTTTAACTCCTGTTTCTTTTTCATAGTCTTTTGCAATTTCCTGAACAATACCACTAGTTGGCAATCCTGATTGATGAGAACCAAATGTTAGCGTGATGTTTTTACTGGTAGTTCCGCTAGTTTTTTCACTAGAACTAGATTTACCACAACCCACAAAGCTAGATGTAGTTAACATAATCATCATACAAGCTGCTAAAACCGTTTTCATTTTCATTACATATACCCCCTTGATTAATAATTTAAATAGTGTAAACTTAATTAGAAGAACTAAAGTACTTCCATTTATAAATTTATATTACTATCATTTTAGCTTTTATTAAATAGATAAAACCGTCGTATTGTTTGTACTTTTCCTTAATAAATAACTATATTAGATAACTATAATCACATATTAGGAGCAAACAAAATGAAATTTAAAACTCTTCAAGTAAAGCTTTTCATAAGTTATTCTTCCTTTTTTATTATTATTTTGTTTGCTATAGCAATTGTTTTTTATACTTTTTTTTCAAATTATACAACGCAGAAGGTTGCAGGGCAACAAGGACAACTTTGCACCTCAATTTCTAATTCACTAGATGAAGAAATTAAGAAAATGGATACTATTTCAATGAATATACTTTATTCAAATTTAATAAAAAATCATTTTCAGACTTTTCTCTCACTACGGACAGGCTCTGCTAAAAGTACTATATCAATGTATAATCAAAAATATTCTAACATTAGATCACTTATTGATGTAATAATGGCAATTTCGGGCCCTTTCCAAACAGTAAGCCAAGCTAATATATATGATTTTAATGGAAACATGATAGGTGCGGGATTGTTCAACGGTGAGTCTGCTGTAGATCTTAATAAAATGCCTTGGTATAAAAAAACACTAAGCCTAAATGGTTCAAAATATATTGGTATTCCCTCCCATATTAAACTATTAGACTCAGCAAACTCTAATATATTTGAGAACCATCAATTTATGTCCACCACTAGAACGTATACTGATAGTAATTTTGATAAACAAGGAGTAATAGAAATAGTCCAAGATTGTGGAACTGTATTTAAAAATCTAAATGAATTAAAAAAAACAGACAGCAACCTAGAATTATATGTATTTAATGAAGATGACTCATATATTTATCCTTATGATAACAAAAATAATTCAACTGCTAGATATTACAAAAATATTATAAAAAGCCAAAAACTTAAAGCACTTACTATACATAATGTAAAAAGCCCAAATGAACGTTCTAAACAAGCAATGACTTACACTATCTCTGATTATTCCGGTTGGTCAATTATTGTAGTTCAATCACAAAAAGTAATTTTTTCGTCATTGATAAACTTCACAAGTACTTTTATTTTACTTTCAATTATAATTATATTCATGATACTAGTAATGTCTTACGCCGTATCACGAAAGGTAACTGTGCCCTTAAGAAAACTAAGACATGCATTAAAAAATATAGATATAGATGTGTTAACATCACCTAATTTAAACGGATATCCAATGCCTAATAATACACTAAATGAAATAGAGCATCTAAATAGAACTTTTAATGCCATGCATCAAAAACTTAGTATTTCTTTAAATCAGCTCCTAATTGCGAAATCAGAGGAAATGAATGCAAAACTTCTTGCAATGCAGTCACAAATGAACCCTCATTTTCTTTATAATAATTTGGCAAACATAAGTGTTATGGCAGAAGAAGGGATGAATAAGGAGATCGTTGCTATGTGTCATGATGTATCCTATATGCTCAGATATATTTCAACTGATAGTAAAAATGGAGTTGCGTTAAGCAACGAAATAGAATTTGCAAATAAATATTTGAATTGTATGAAAATACGTTATGAGGATAATTTGAAATTCGAAATTATAGTAGAAGATGACATGATGGATATAATAGTTCCTAAACTGCTAATACAACCAATACTTGAAAATTCAATAAAGCATGGACTTAACTCGACGCCACCATGGAATATATCAGTACATGGTTACTTAAAAAATGAAAAATGGTTTTTAGAAATAACCGATAGCGGGCTAGGTTTCGATCCAATCTTAATTGATAGGTTTAAAGATTTAATGCATAGACCGGCAAACTTACCTGATTTGCATATCGGTGGAATGGGTTTAATAAATATATGTACAAGATTAAAATTAATGTATAAGGATGATGCTGTTTTTACTATAACCAATCTTCCCCTTGGTGGAACAACTATATTAATAAGTGGATTAATAAGTGATTAAAAATAGGGAGGTAAATTAATATGTTACTTGCAAAAAATTACAAAGTGATTGTAGTAGAAGATGAAGCGCTAATACGAAGAAGTATAAGTAAAAAAATTCAAACACTAAATCTAGGATTTGATGTTGTTGGTTCTGCTATGGATGGACAAAGCGCATTGACACTAATTGAATCAGAATTACCACATCTTGTTGTTACTGACATCCGAATGCCTATAATGAATGGTTTAGAACTCATAAAAAATATTTACTTTACTTATCCTAGTATTAAAGTGATTATATTGAGTGGCTTTAATGAATTTGAATTTGCACGCCAAGCTATTCAATATGGTGTAAATGACTATTTATTAAAACCAGTAACCACGGAGCAGTTGTCTGAATCACTTACTAAAATCAAACTAAAGTTAGATTCAAATTTAACTTCACTTTTAACCCTTGCAAATTCAAAGTCACAAAATGTAAAGCCTGATGAGCTTGTAAAAACTGTTGAGTTATACATTCGCACAAATTATAAAAACGATTTAACACTTGAAGATATAGCTAAAAGTTTAAATTTTTCATCAGACTATTTAAGTAGAATCTATAAAAAATCTACTGGTAAATCTCCTTTAAAATATTTAATTCACCTTAGGATAAATGAAGCAAAACGCCTTTTAACTACTAATCTAGACTTAGATATTAAAACGGTAGGTGAACTCGTAGGCTATAGTGATCAATATTATTTTAGCAGAACATTTAAACAACATACAAATCATTATCCTAGCGAATATAGAAGTTTAAAAGAAGAAGAAAACTAAATAACATTTAAATGTTCTTTAGTTTTTTTTGTTTATTTACCATCCATATTCCTAAACACACTAATCCTAATGCAATCATATTTTTAAATTCAAAAATAGTTTCTCCTAAAAAAATTGCTGAAAGTATCGATCCAAATATCGGTGTAAAGAAATTATAAACAGATACTGGACCTACTTTATTATATTTTAAAAGTAGATTCCATAACGAGAATGCTGCTGATGATAATAATGCCATATAAATTAAGAGCACTGATGATGCCATTGTGAAATGATAAACCCTACCACCTAAAACAACACCAAGTAGAGTTAACAAAGTACCACCTATGAAAAGACTGTACCCTGTTATCACCATTACATCCATGCTTTTAGTAAGTTTTTTTGCATAAATAGAACTTATAGAAAATATAAATGCGGCAATTATAACAAAACCCTCTCCCTTAAAACTAAAAGAGAAATTCAATAAATCAACACTAAAATTAACTATCATAACTCCGATGAATCCTATAAAACATCCAATTACTTTCTGCATATTTAGCTTGTCATTCTTATATATATAATGAGCTAAAATAACACTAAAAAATGCAACTGTAGAATTCATTATAGAACTTTTAACTCCTGTAGTATTCGCAACTCCAACATAAAAGAATATATAATGCACTGTTGTTTGAACAATTCCTAGCAAAAATACATTTTGAATGTTTTTCCTTGAAATATTCATTATATTCTTTCCATACTTTTGTGCAATAACAAGTAAAACTAAACCGGCTATAAAAAACCTATATCCTGCAAATACCAGTTTTGATGGTATATCACTCGGGGAAATATTAAATAATATGTACCCATTTTTTATTGCTGGATATGCGCTTCCCCATAATAAGCAACAAAATGTTGCAATAATAGCAACAACTTTTTTGTCTGTGAAAATATTTTTATTTTTCAAAATAATTCAAATCCCCTCTACCTTTTCCGTCTATACTAATTATATTATAAATATATAATTTAGTAAAATACACTATAAATAAAGAGGTATAACAAATTAATGCTATACCTCTTTCTAACTTTTATATATAAACTTATTTAAAAGCCTTTTTATATACATCCAATATATCTTTAAGAGTGGCTTCTCTTGGATTTCCTGGAGTGCAAGCATCTGCCATAGCTGACTGTGAAAGTGCTTCTAAATCTTCCTCGAGAACTCCAATTTCACTTAACACCTTTGGAATCTCAACATCTTGCGAAAGTTTTTTAACAGCATCAATAGCTGATTTTCTATATTCATCTTGAGACATGTTATCAACACCAGAAACTCCCATAACACGGGCGATTTCTCTGTATTTTTCTCCTGTAGATTCTGCATTATATTCCATTACGTATGGCAATATTACTGCATTAGCAATACCATGTGGAGTATCATAAAAAGCTCCAAGTGGATGTGCCATTCCATGAACAAGTCCAAGGCCTACATTACTAAAACCCATTCCTGCAACATATTGTCCTAGTGCCATGTCTTCGCGTCCCTTAGGGTCATTCGCTACTGCGCTTCTAAGTGAACGTGATATAATTTCAATAGCTTTTAGGTGAAGCGTATCTGTTAGTTCCCAAGCACCTTTTGTAATGTATCCTTCAATAGCATGAGTTAATGCATCCATACCAGTTGCCGCTGTTAATCCCTTTGGCATTGATGACATCATCTCTGAATCAACAATTGCTATAACTGGAATATCATGAGGATCCACACATACAAATTTACGTTTTCTTTCTTCATCCGTAATAACATAATTAATAGTAACTTCTGCTGCAGTTCCTGCTGTTGTTGGTACTGCTATAATAGGTACACATTTATTATTTGTTATCACTGCACCTTCAAGACTTCTTACATCTGAAAATTCAGGATTATTTATAATTATTGCAATAGCTTTTGCAGTATCAATAGATGATCCTCCACCTATTGCTATTAAATAATCTGCGCCGGTTTCTTTAAACTTTTCTAAACCACTTTTTACTACACTTATAGTAGGATTAGCTTTTACGTTATCAAATATTTCAAAATTCAACTTATTATCTTTTAATAGATCTGTTACCTTGCAAGCTACATTAAACTTTATTAAATCTTTATCAGTTACTACTAATGCTTTTTTATAACCTCTAATTTTAACTTCTGTAATAATATTAGAAATTGCCCCTGCTCCTATATAACTTGTCTCATTTAAAATCATTCGATTTGCCATAATAATTAGTCCCCTTTTATAATATATTTTTTTAAATATTATTAACCTAAATAGTCTTCGGAAATGTCAACATTAAATGCTTTTCCTAAATCTCTAAAGTTTTGAGAAGTTATTGTTTGTTTCTTTCCACCCATAGATAATACCTTAACTAAAATTTCAGCTGATTTCTCTACCGTATCCATAAGTCCAAAAGTTAAATCTAAAGTTTCACCAGCACAGAACATACCATGATGTGCCCAAATTACAACATCGTGATCATTCATTAATTTACCAGTTTCTCTTGCAATTGCAGCTCCACCTGGAACCATCCAAGGAACTACGCCTACTCCACTTGGAAACACTACTGGGCATTCTGTTGCCATTTCCCAAAGTTCTCTAGTAAACACCTTTCCATCTAGTGGTAAAACAAATGTTAAAGCTATGGTGTTTGTAGTATGTGAATGCATTATAACCCTGTATTCTCCATTTGTTTTTTCTTTCTTTATTGAATGACTCATTAAATGCGATGTCAATTCACTTGTTGGTTTTGCTCCATTTATTAGTCCCCAAACTATTTTATAGTTTTCTCCTGTTTCATCAACTTTAGCTATTCCAGCATTTTCTTCAAGTGAAACTGTCATATTTCTTATAAACTTCCCACTTCCAGTTACTAAAAAATACTCATTAGCTAAGTTCTTAACATTTATGCCAATTGGTGTGAACTCTGAATCTTCATTCATAAAACCTTTAACTGCTGATACTTCATCTTCGGTTAATCTGTAAGTTAAATTACCACCATTTCTTTCGTGCCAACCTTTAAACCACGCATCATTAGTTATTTTCTTAAAGTTTTTTACAAATTTCATGTCTTCTATCATCATTTCTTCATTCATCATTTTAATATCCTACTTTCTATTTTAATTTAGTTTTTGACTATAATTATTTTATAATTTATATTTAATTTATATCTTTATTTCGTACTAGCTATCATATAGAATTATATATTATTTCACTATCTAATACAAGCTTTTTTGTTGTTTTTGTTTGTTTTATTTTGTTTTTGTTTGTATACAGTAAATTAATCAACATTATGCGAATAAATTAAACTAAAGTTAAAGAGCTACCATAATATATTTTGGGTAGCTCTTTCGCTTTTTCTAATATATAATTTCGATGTTATACGAATTTAATAATTCAAGCCACTCTTCACTTGGCTTCTGATCTGTGATTATGTAATCTATATTTTGATAGTCAAATAGTTTTACAAAAGATTTCTTATCAAATTTACTATGGTCAATTAATAGCATTACTCTACTTGCCTGATTGATCATAGTCCTTTTAATTTCTGCTTCTGCTTCATTTGCATCTAATATCCCTTTATCTATATCCATCCCTTTGCAGCTTACAAGTGCTAGATCTACATTGTACTTTTGAATGGTGCTTTGTGTTATAGGACCTTGCAGTGATAATGATCTCTGCTTTATTCCTCCACCAGTTGATATTATATTTAGTTCTGCTTGACTCAATTCTTGTAATACCTCAACTGAGTTTGTTATAACCGTTACATCACTTCTATTTTTAATAGATTTCAATATTTCGAGCACTGTCGAACTGCAATCTGCTACTATTGTACTACCATCTTTAATGAATTCTATTGCCCTAGATGCAATATATTTTTTGCCTTCTATATTAGTCTGTGATCTTTTATAAAAAGGCACATCTTCTTTAGTTTTTTCAGCATTCAATATTGCCCCACCATAACTCCTAGTAACTAGACCTTGAAGTTCTAATTTTTCTAAATCACGCCTTATTGTTTCTTCTGTAACTTTAAATTTTTCACTTAACTTTGCTACATATACCTTCTTTTCATCTATTGCTATTTTTTTTATAATTTCTAATCTTTCTCTAGGTAACATCCTCATTACTCCTTATATAATTATTTGCTTATTTTAATTTTAATAATTCTATATAACTACATTTACATTAATAAATATATTATTCTAAATTAAATATACCAAACTAAAAAAGACAACACAATACAAATCACTATTAATTGAAACTCTGAAAAGCTACCTAGATGCAAAATCATTCATTTTAATGATGTTTAATCAAGCATTCCTAATGCTGTTGGTAACCATAAACTCAATTGTGGTATAAATGTTACCATAAGTAATGCTATAATTATTACCCCATAGAACGGTAGTAATTTTTTTAGTACATCTTCAATTTCTAAATTAGCAACGCTGCAACCAACAAATAATACATTTCCAACTGGAGGTGTAATTGTACCTACAGCAAGATTCATAACTATCATAACACCAAAGTGTATAGTATCCATACCTAAAGTCGTTGCTATTGGTAATAATATGGGTGTGAATATTAATAATGCTGGAGCCATATCCATAAATGTTCCTACTATTAATAAGAATAGATTTATTATTAGTAATAATATAATCTTATTATCAGATATACCCAATATTATATTACTAATTGCTGTTGGTAGCCCAGTAAATGACATTACAAAAGATAATACTGATGATGCTCCTATAATAAGCATTACTGTTGTTGTCATTACTGCCGCTTCACTAAGTATCTTTGGTATTTCAGATAATTTTATGCTCTTGTAAACTATAACTGATAAAATGAATGTATATGCAACTGCAATACCTGATGCTTCTGTAGGGGTAAACAGGCCTTTTACAATCCCACCAATTACAATAACAATTAAAAATAAACTTGGAACCGCAGCTATAAAAGCCTTTCCTATAACTTTTAAATCAAATTTTGCGTCTACTATTTCATACTTGTTTTTCTTTGCTATAAAATACGCCAGTATCATACAAAGAAAACACCACAATAATCCCGGAATCCAACCAGCCATAAATAATACACCAACTGAAGCTCCGCCACTTGCTAGTGAATATATTATAAACGCTGCTGTTGGAGGTATAAGCTGACCTACTGGGGCAGTAGCTACGTTAACCGCTGCTGAGAATCCTTCATCATAACCTGCTTCTTTTTCTAACGGTCCCATAACTCCTCCGATTGCAGCAGCAGCCGCAATTCCAGATCCTGAAATAGAACCAAACATTGCATTACCTGCTATATTGGTATGTGCAAGGGATCCTGGTATTTTACCAAGTAGAGCTAAACCGAAATCAACTAATCTTTTTGCAATTCCACCATTCCCCATAAATGCTCCTGCTAAAATAAAGAATGGCACTGCTATAAGTGTAAAACTATCCATTCCAGTCGCTAATTTTTGGGCTGCAATGAGAATACCAAACTTTGGTGTTAAAAAAAACACCATGGTACCCAGGGCTGATAAAACTATACTAATTGAAATAGGTACACTTGTCACGAGTAGTACAAAGAATATTGTTATAAGTAATAATCCTGCTTGTAATTCCATTTATGGCTCTCTCCTTTTATTTATAGACTAATTTTTCTAAGTTTCTCTGATTTCATTTTTCCCAAATTATCTTTTAATTTAAGTATTGAATAATACACCATTAACACTCCATTTATTGGCAAACATAGATATAGGAATACCGTTGGCATGTGGAGGGCGGGCGATGTCTGCCCAAGTGAGTTAATACATACTAAAATCCCACCGCCAATAAGTACTGATATTGAAAAGAGTAGTACCATACTTTCAACAAATATATTAAAGTATGATTGTTCGTTTTTAGTATAATTTTTAACAATAAAATTTATAGCTAAATGTTTGTTTAGTCCATATGCATATGGACATCCCAGCATTGTAAGCCATATTAAAGAATATCTTAAAAATTCTTCTGTAACCTTGCTAGGATCTCCTAATGCATATCTAGTGATTACTTGCCAACAACATACTAAAACCATGATTCCAAGTAAACATACAATTGCGCAGTTCAATATTTTATCAATTATTTTTTTCACTTAAGTTCACTCCTTAATTTTTACTATGCACGCGTTATTTGTACTTATTTATATTTTTGAATATCATCATAGAATTTTGAATAGTTTCCGCCCTTTGCTTTGAATGCTTTATGCATAGGTTGTACAGCTTCTATAAAAGGTGCCTTGTCAATAGTATAGAATTTAACACCCATAGCCTCTGCATCCTTTGTAGCATCTTTAATCATTTCTTTATAAACTTCTTTATAATCTTCATTCAAGTCTTTAAGTGATTTCACTAAAAAATCTTGTTGAGTTTTTGGTAATTTGTTCCATGCATTTGTACTAATTATGTATATATCTGGTGAATATTGATGTTCTGTATATGTATATGAAGAAACAAGTTCACCATGTTTATCTACCGTTAATGCAAGTTCAGTATTTTCTGCTCCATCAATAACATTTTGTTGGAGAGCTGTATATGTTTCACTCCCTGTCATAGGAACAGGGGAACCACCCATTTGTTCAATCATTTTCATTGATGTAGAACTTTCTTGAACCCTGAGTTTCTTGCCCTTTAAATCTGCTGGAGATTTTACTGGATTTTTATCTTTTGTATAAATATTTCTTGCTCCTGATGCATACCATCCAATTGCCATAAATCCTCTATCTTTATCCATATTAAAAATTTCTTTTACGGCTGCGCTGTTTTCCATTGAATTATAATAATGATCTACTCCTGTAAATACGTAAGGTAATGCAAATATCGAATAATAATCATCAAATTGTCCAAGGGCCGTTGCACTTATTTTAGCCATATCCAAAACTCCTGCTTTAACAAGTTCTATCATATCTTTCTCAGAACCTAAAACACCGCTTGGATATATATTAAGTCCCATTTTCATTTCTTTATTCGCTTCTAACTTCCCCGTTAACTTATCTACTGATTTAGCTACCAAAGAGCTTTCAGCTTGTCCATGAGCAAGTCTTAACACAACTTCTTCATCTTGAACTGCTTTAACTTTTGAAAAAATTATACTTGAAATAGATCCAACAAACATTAAACATAATAAAATTAAAAATACCTTTTTTGTCGTTTTCATTAAATACACTCCTCTATTAATGTAAATATAATTAAACTCACTTAATTTTTAAATTTTGTTATCGGTTACTTAAAACCCTTTACACTTTTGTATTTATAGATTACTTCAATTACAACATAAAGTCAACATGTTTTGTTTGTTTCTTGTTACTTTTAGATTGTTTTTTGCTTGTATTTATTGGTTTTATCTAATGGCATCTTGTTTGGATGATAAAATAAGAAGGCATGTAGATTTATGTTTCTACATGCCTTCTTATCTTTTTAAATTATTTGTTTATTTTTATAATTATGGATTTTAACTTATATTTTTTTATATAATTCCTCTATATACTTAATACTCGAGTCCAAATCTTTAGGAACTGTGTCTTCAAGTATTATATCTATATATGGTTTTTTTTCTTTTATTAGAGACAATAATAATGGATAATTAAACTGCCCTTCACCAATTGAAACTTGTTTCACTTTCCCATCCTCATAAATAAAGTCTTTTGCATGAATCATAACTATTCTATTACCAAATAGCTCAAATGATTTTTTTATTATCTCATCTTGTTTATCATAGTTGCTTTCATCTATAAAATTAATAGGATCAAATATAACTTGTAAATTATTAGATTTAACATTATCTAATACTCTCTTAATCCTTTCTGGAGTGTTCATTACATGTTTTGTAACTCCTTCTATTCCAACAATAACTCCAAATTTTTCAGCTTCAGCTACAAGTATTTTTATTGAATTTAAAGACCTTTGAAATGCTTCTTCTGTATTATTTTTATCAGTATAAACATACTCCCTATTAAGAGCTCCAGTTTCAGTTCCAACCACATTACATCCCAAATATTTTGCAAAACGTATATGTTCTTTAAATGTATCAAGTAACATATTAAGTTCATCATCATCAGTGTTGGCTAAATTTATGTAGCATCCAAGTATACTTATATTTATATCGTGTTTATTTAAAGTTCTTTTGATATACTCAGCCATTCCTGGTGTCATACTTCCGCTCTCAACTTTAAATTCAGTAATTACTTTCTTCATTACAAATTGAATGCTCTTAAGGTTTTTACCCTCCATTATTTCTGCAAGCTTATCTAATTTATAATGTCCAATATCATGACCCCTAACTCCAATTCTCATAATCTCATTCTCCTCTAATTTAAATTTTATTATACATAAATTTTATTATAAATAAATCATATACTTAGTCTATGTAAAATTCAACATGTAGATTGGTTTTTATTGTTGTTTTATGATTACTTTATATATTTTTCTTTGTTTTTTTGGTTTGTATATAGATTTATTTTGTTTTGTACTGTATAATTTGAATTAACAAGATAATCTTCTTTATCTGTAATCGGTTAATTTGCTGCTTAGCATAGGCACTTTCCCATCTGGGTTACAAATAATAATTAGGAAATACTACTAATAATAAAAATTACGAGGTGTTATTATGAAATTAACAGAAAAAACGATACGTATTAAACTCGATTTAGTTGTTGATAAACTTATTAACCTAGATTCTCCGAAAGTTAAAGAAACAATACCTACTGAAGGCGGTGAAGCCATCGGAATGTTTCCTAGAGATTTTGGAATTCAAGAATGGGACTGGCCACAAGGTGTAGGTTTATATGGATTGCTCAAACTCGATAAACATGATAAAAGCGACAAATACTTAGATTTTTTAACTACTTGGTATAAAACTAATATAGAAACTGGATTACCCTCTAAGAACATCAATACTACAGCCCCAATGCTCACTTTAGCAAATTTATGCGAAGTTATAACAAATCCTGAGTATGAATCTCTTTGCTTAAAATGGGCTGATTGGCTTATGAATTGTCTTCCAAGAACTAAAGAAGGCGCTTTTCAGCATGTAACTAGCGCAAATGGCGATAGACAAGCCGTAAGGTTAAATGAAAGCGAAATGTGGATAGATACTATATTTATGACTGTCTTATTTTTGAATAAAATGGGTCAAAAATATGACAGAAAAGATTGGATTGATGAATCAATTAATCAAATACTAGTTCATATAAAATATTTATATGATAAGAAATCTGGTCTATTCTATCACGGGTGGAGTTTTAATGAAAATAGTAATTTCGGTGAAGTATTTTGGTGTAGAGGTAATTCATGGTTTACATTTGGAATATTAGACTATATAGAAGAGTTTAACGGCACAATGAATCCTGGAATCAAGAGATTTTTAATTGATACTTTTAAGGCTCAGGTAAATACCTTAGTGAAATATCAAGCAGAGTCTGGTTTATGGCATACAGTTATAGATGATACTACTAGTTATGAAGAAGTTTCTGGATCTGCTGCTATTGTATGCGGTATTTTAACTGGAATTAGACTAGGAATATTAGATGACTCATTTAAAATTCCTGCAAGTAAGGCTATACAGGCGTTATGCAATAACATAGGAAAAGATGGTACTGTGGCTAATGTCTCAGGCGGTACTGGAATGGGATACAATGTTGATCATTATAAAAATATAATTATAGCTCCAATGGCTTATGGACAATCGTTAACTATAATGGCGCTTGTGGAATTTCTTAATCATATTTAAAACATAGATAATAAACTATATTTAAGCAAAAATAAAAGTAAGTCAGATTAATATAATCCGGCTTACTTTTATTTTCTTCTGTATTCATCAGGAGTAGTCCCTACCTGCTCTTTAAATTGCCTGTAAAAATAACTTACATTAGAATATCCAATCTCTGTTATAACATCAATCACTGGCATCTTCGTATTAAGCAGCAGATATTCTGCTTGTTTTATTCTCTTTTCTTTTATTAATTCTGTTATTGTTTTTCCTATTGTTTTCTTAACTAATTTGCTTATATAATCTGGATTATAACTAAAGTGCTCTGCCATACCCTTAAGTGTTATATCTTTGTAGTGACTATTAATATAACTTAAAATTTCTGTAGATATTGTAGAATCAATTTTAGAAACTATTTCACTAGATAGATATTTTTTATAATCCCTTAATAATTCATTAAATAATAACATTATATAAGCGCGTATAGCAGTCTCCATTCCATTTTTTTTATCATAATATTCCATAAGTATTTGCAACATAAAATTACAAACCTTATCATTTTCTGATGTTTTAAAATGGATATATTGCTTAAATTTATTTTTACCATAGATTGCTTCAACTATAAAATTAGATATTAAATCATTATCCGCTATTTGGCTCATAAAAACCCAATCAAAAAATTCTTTTTTTATCAATACATTAATGGCAATATCAGATTTACCTGCCATCTCTATACTATGTTCAACATTCATATCTAGTAATAGGATTTCGCCTTTTTGTATTACTAGTTTTTGACCTTCGATCTCTTGTCTAATTTCACCTGAATACACAAACATCATTTCTAAATAATCATGTTTATGTTTATCAAATTTTATAAATCGATCATGTTTGTGAATAGAAATAACTTCTGATTCATTCATCAATTTTTTATTGTTAATCACCCATAAATCATTTTTAACAATGCTAGAGAAATGCTCCTTAAGTTCAATATTTATATTAGTATTAAAATCCGAATTATATAAACTATAGATTTTCTTTTCTATATCATTTAATTGTTTTAATTTTTCGTCTAGCTCTATAATATCCATATAATCACCATCACTTTTTATTTTGTAATCATATATTTAGTATACCATGATTTTTAAGGCTTACAGAAAAAATCAAAACAAATAAGAATAAGCCAGATTAAATAATCTGGCTTATTCTTTAAATTCTTTTATTTAATTCACTTTTTTCATAATCTTTTACATCATCAAGCCATTTTTCTGCTACTGGAACATTATTCTTTTCACAATAGTAATTCCAAATGTCACCCATTGGATAAGTCTTAAACTCTTCCATTAACGCTAATCTTTCTGTAAAGTTTCCTTCATCTTGTAATTCTTTTAATTTCTCATTAGGTGTGAGCATTGCACTAAGTAACGCCTTTATCATATTTCTTGTTCCTATTGTCCATGCTGCTATTCTATTTATGCTTGCATCAAAGAAATCAAGTCCAATAATAACTCTATCTAACGCATCATTTCTTACAATTTCTTTAGCAAGTTCTTTAATCTCATCATCCAAAAGTATTACGTGATCTGAATCCCACCTTACTGGTCTACTTACATGTAGTGCTACTTTATCATTAAATAATAACATTGCTGAGAGCTTATCTGAAACAACCTCTGTTGGATGATAATGTCCTGTATCCATTAATGACATTATGTCGTTTCTAGCTGCATAACTTATATAAAATTCACTTGAACCAACAGTATAAGCTTCTGCTCCTAGGCCAAATACCTTTGATTCAACACAATCAAGATTGTATTTTTTATCAATTTTTTGTGTAAGTATTTCATCTAATGATTCTTTAAGTCTTTTTCTAGGTCCCATTCTATCACTTGGAACATCTTTGTATCCATCTGGAATCCAAATATTAGTTAAACAAGTTTGTCCAAGTTCGCGGCCGAAATATTCTCCGATTTTTCTCGATGCCTTGCAATGTCTTATCCAAAAGTCTCTTATTTCTTTATCAGGACTTGATAACGTTAATCCCTCTGAAGCTTTAGGATGTGAAAAAATCGTTGGATTAAAATCAAGACCTAACCCGTTTTTCTTTGCCCAATCTACCCATTTCTTAAAATGCTCTGGTTTTAACTCATCTCTTTCAACTACTTCTCCATCAGTTTCAGCATAGATAGCATGAAGATTAATCTTATGTTTTCCTGGAATTAAAGTTAATGCTTTATCTAAATCTTTCCTTAGTTCTTCTCCGTTTCTTGCTTTTCCTGGGTAATTACCAGTTGCAGCAATGCCGCCTGACAATGCACTCTGACTAGTTTCAAAACCAGTTACGTCATCCCCTTGCCAACAGTGAATTGATATTTTAACTTTATTAAGTTCTTCTAAAATCTTATCTACGTTTAATCCCCATTTCTCGTACTCTTGTTTAGACATTTCATATTTTTCTTTAATATTCATTAATAATTGCCTCCCTTATAATTGGTATTCTTAAATTTTAGATGTTTAAACATCGCCAGGTTTAAATGTAATAATATTAAATGATTCTTTGATAGAACTTCTTGCTTCTCCTAGATCTTTATAAATATTATAGCTTAGAAGTTGAGCCACAATATTACCTATTGCAGTAGCTTCAATTGGACCAGCTAATACTTCTTTACCTGTAACATTTGCAACCAATTCATTTAAAAAATTATTTTGGCATCCTCCACCAAAAATATTTATTCTCTCGAACTTCTTTTCAAATATTTCTTCAATGTTTAGGACAGCATTTTGATAACAATGAGCTAAACTATTATATACGCACATTGCTATTTCTCCAACTTCCTCAGGAACTTTTTGATTAGTTTCCAAACAATAATTTTTTATTTCCATTATCATATTTTCTGGTTTTAAAAATCTATCGTCATTAACATCTACTACTGAAGTAAAGCTTGCTTTTTCTCTTGCCAAATCTACAAGTTCTGAAAAAGAATATTTATTATCTAGATTTCTTGAAACCTCTTGAATTACCCAAAGTCCCATAATATTTTTAAGGAACCTATATCTATAATCTATTCCACCTTCATTGGTAAAATTATATTCCATAGTTTGCGGTACGCATAGTGGAAATCTATTTTCAAGTCCAATTAATGACCATGTTCCTGAGCTTAAATAAATGCTATCACTATCATTACATACTGATGATATAAATGCTGAACCAGTATCATGAGTTGCTGGAAGTATAACCTCCATATCAAATCCAAATTCAATTGCAAGTTCGGCCCTTAATGTTCCAAGTCTAGTTTTAGGTAATTTTATTTCCTGAAATATGTCTTGTTTAATCCCTAAATCATCTAAGATTTTCGGGTCCCAAGTTCTATCAAATGAATTTACGAGTTGTGTTGTTGATGCATTAGTATACTCATTGACCTTTTTCCCTGTAAGAAGGAAATTAAGATAATCAGGAATCATTAAAAATGTCTTCGCTTTTTCTAAAATTTCAGGTTTATTTTTCTTTATTGATAGCAACTGATATATTGTATTAAATCTTTGAAACGCAATACCCGTATATAGATACATCATATCTTTAGGTATAATTTCAAAAACTTCTTCCATCATTCCTTCAGTTCTATCATCTCTATAAGAAACAGCATTACCCAGCAATTTATCATTTTCATCTAGTAACACAAAATCTACTGCCCAAGTATCTATTCCTACACTCCTCGGAATTTTCCCCAGCTCAACGCACTTTTTAATTCCTATCTTTACACTCTCAAATAATTTATCAATATCCCAACAAAATTCATCATTAATTTTACTAATACCATTTTCAAATCTATAAATCTCTTCTAATTTTAATTTCCCATTTTCTACTGAGCCTAGTATATGTCTTCCGCTAGAAGCCCCTATATCAATGGCTAGATAGTATTCCATAACATGCCTCCTATCTTTTGCAAATACATTTTTTATATTTTATTAATCACTTACTTTATTCTAAATGGAATAATTCTCTTAACTCAATTGAAATTGGACTATTATCCTCATTTGTTTCCATAACATCCTTCATATACTTCCACCATTTTTGGCATATATCTGTTTCACTACTTTTACTCCAAACTTCCTCATTTTCAATTTCTAAATATGCAATTAGACTATTTGTCTGTGCATCCAAAAATATAGAATAATTTTTTGCACCATAAACATGTAACATCTCCACCATTTCAGGCCAAATTTCATCATGACGTTTTTTATATTCAGCGTGAAATCCACTAAATACTTTCATAATAATACATTTACGAATCATCTAAAATTCCTCCCTTTTGTATAGTTAAATTAATATTATACCTTTTATATAAAACTTTATTATACGTTTACAAATGTTAAATAAAAATTCATTCATATCTACATATAGTATAGCCACTAACACCTAACTATTCATTAACCTTAAAAGTGTTGTTAACTGTCAAAAACAGTTTTTTATATAATTAATATAGGACGTACGAATAATCTTAATTATTCATACGTCCTATTTAAAAAAACTAGCATATCCTTTTGTATATAAAACACTATTGTGAATCTTAAGTTTAAACCTGTTTGAATTCTATCCAATCAATCTGTATTCCAGGCTTTGTAACTTCAATTTTAAGTTCATATATTCCTTCTTCAAGTTCAATTTTTACAAGCTTATATCTAACCAATTCATTATCTGTACCATTAGTTTGAATGATTGCTGCCATTTTGCCGTTTAATATAATATTACAAGCTGTTTGAGCTAAGAAACTTCCAGGAGACTTAATGTTTGCAATAATACGATATATGCCTGCCTTTGCCACTTTTAAATAGGTACTTCCTGCTGCTGAAGGGTTAATCAAAACAACTTCAGTCAACTCTACTGCTTTTTCTGGCAAAATATCAGTACTTGCTTCAAATTTTTCTACAAACTCTCCAAACTCTTGCTTTCTACGGAATACCGGTGCATTCATTAAGAAACCACAAATATTCATGGCAGAGCGTTGTAATTCACCCCGCGATAAAGAACCATTTTCTAAACACTCCACTATATTGTCATCTGAAGAATTAATCTCTGCTCCATAATTATTTACTACCATATATAAATCATTTTGCGCGCGAACCATAGCGCCTGTGTTCGTCCGTTCCCCCGTGCCGCCTTCTACTACATCATTCATCTTTGCCCACCAGTCCGTCATAACTATCCCTTTAAATCCCCATTCATTTCTGAGAATTGTGGTATTTAAATCATAATTGGAAGCAGTCCAGTGACCATTAATAGGATTATAGGCCGTCATAATTGAATTTGCACCCCCTTGTTTAACTGCCATTTCAAATCCCTTTAAGTAGATTTCTCGAGCGGCACGTTCAGAAACAATTGAGTCAACGAAGGAACGCGCTCTCTCCTGATTGTTACAAGCAAAATGTTTCAAAGTAGCATTAGAGCCGCCCTTCGTAATGCCGCGAGTTTGTGCCGTTGCAAAACTACCTGTTATAAATGGGTCTTCTGAAAAGTATTCAAAGTTACGGCCGTTTAATGGACTACGTCTGATATTTAACCCTGGTCCCAGAAGAGTATCTATGTTATTACTTAATAATTCCTGGCCTTCCATTACATAAAGTTCTTCCACGAGATTTACATCCCAAGTTGCTGCAAGTAGTGTTCCAATTGGAAGTTGCGTAGCCTTTAGTCCAGCCTCCATACGAATACCCGAAGGACCGTCTGCTGTGCAGGCAACAGGAATTCCATAATTAAATAGAGCATCACTTACACCACCAAAAGCCGAAGCTGTTCCAGTTGTAACAAGCGGGCTACTCATTCCTTCTCCTCTAACAATTGTTGAAAGTTGATCATCTGTTAATTGAGCAATAAATGTTTCCATACTCACTTTTTTATCATAAACATCTCTTAATTTATATCCTTGATCTCCAGTGCCTGGTAGCTGTACTGGGAGATTTTTCTCAATCCGCTTGGCGAGTGTTTCTTTTTGTTTTGGTACTTCTACATAAGTTATTTCATAAGATCCATTTTTATTTTGCATACCTGGCTTCATTCTAGTAAAGTCTTGCGTTGGTGCCAGAGCTTGCTCCAATTGCTTTATTACCTTGAGTGTTTCCACTAAGTAACCATTTTTTCCGTGTGCAAAAACTCTTTCGACCTTCTTTACACTGTTTCCTACGTAAAAATTGTATTCTCCACTTTCTAGCACATAACACGAATTATGCCCTGAAACACCACTATCATCATAGGATGCCATGCTATTAATCGGTACACTCAATGTAATACACTCCGTTTCTCCTGGCTGCAATAATTTAGTTTTGCTAAATGCTCCTAGTACTCTTACTGCCTTACCTAACTTGCCTTGTGGAGCTTCATAATAAACTTGAACCACTTCTTTACCTGAATATTTTGTTCCAATATTTTTCACGATGACTTCCACTTCAAAATATTCCTTGCTATCCTTTATAACAATTCTTCCCTCTACAGGCTTTATCGCAAACTCAGTATAAGATAAACCAAAACCAAACTCAAACTTAACCTTTTGAGGGCAAAAAGTCTCAAAATAACGGTAGCCTACATAAATATCCTCCTGATAGTAGTTCTTAAGCTCACCACCATAATTAATTGTTGATGGGTAATCATTAATGGAATAAGCAATGGTATCTGTAAGCTTTCCGCTTGGCACAACATCCCCTACTAGAACATCCGCAGCAGCATTAGCACCTTCCATTCCCCCTTGCCATACATATATAACACTTTTAATAGGATTTAGATAACTATAATCTATCCAAGTCATATCAATAATATTGGATACATTCAGTACAACCACTACATTTTTAAAGTGTTTACTTACTACATTAATCATTTCTTTCTCTTGTGTTGTTAATTGATAACTTCCCTCTGCATCTGAATTATCCTGATCTTCTCCAGCAGTACGTCCGATAACAACTATTGCCTTACTGGATTTATGACTTGCTTTTGATACTAATTCATCTGTTAGAGGCATTTCTTTTTGATGCCATGGCTCAGCAGCCCAGCCACCTCCACCATTGTCAAATGGATTTTCTTCAGCCCATTTTTCATATATAATTGCTAACTCTTCATTGACTTGTATTTTTTTCTTGTTTCGAAGACCTTCAAGAAGATTGGTCGTGTATTCAACATTTACACTACCTCCTGAGCCCGTTCCACTTCTATAATAATTAATTTGAGTTCTTCCAAAAATAGAAACGATTTCCCTTTCCCTAATAGGAAGATTTTGTTCTTCATTTATTAATAACACAGCACCCTGCGCAGCTACTATTCTGCTAAACTCAGCAAAACCTTTTAGTGGAGTACCTATTTTACCTATCTTCATCCCTCTTACCTCCAACTTATATAATAAGATTATTATATGGTATATAAAAAAATTATGATATAATATTTATATCATAAAATGCAAATATTTTGTCCTATGAGGAGTTAAAATGAAGTATGTAGAAGAGATGAAAGAATTAAAAAACGGATTTTTGTGTAACTATCTGTGCCACATTGAACATGTAGTTAAGTCCGGCAATGTTTGGCCTGCTCACTATCATAATTATATTGAAATATTATATGGTATTTCCGGCAAATATGAAGTAATCTTAAACGGGAAATTACACAAGTTTACAAAAGGTGATTTAGTTTTAATAAATTCAAAAGAAGTGCACCAGATTAACTCTTGCTCAGAAGAGGGCGGGCAATACATTGTTCTTCGTTTTGAACCAGAAGTTATTTACAGCAATATGTTTCATAACCATTTACATTTAAAATATGTACTTCCATTCATTTTAGAAACTTCGAATCATCAAAAAGTAATGAAAAAAGAGATTATTGGGGCCACCTTTATTCCGGATCTTCTCTATGAAATTTCTAATGAATTTCAATTAGAGACCTTCGGTTATGAGTTAGCAGTACAGAACCATATTGGCAGAATTTTTTTATGGATTTTAAGGTATTTCCATAAAACCAGCACCGGCTTTATGCAATCCACCCTTACAGATATAGCCTTTATCAAGCGTTTACAACCTTCATTTGATTATGTTCTAGACCATTTCAATGAGGAAATAAAAGCCACCAACATGGCGTCACTTTGTAATATGAGTTCCAGTTATTTTTCCAGAACTTTTAACGAACATATGGGAATGAATTTTAATAAGTACGTTAATTATATACGTATTTCCCAGGCCGAAAAACTACTGGTTTCTACAGCTATGAATATCACAGAAGTTTCTTATGCAGTAGGCTTTAGCACTACCAGTTATTTTATCAAACTTTTTAAATCCTATAAGAATATTTCCCCAAAACAATTTCAAAAAGAATTTATCATTATGGTCGAAGCAAAATAAAAAGCAACCCTTGGTAAGTAAAGTATCCTACCGAGGGTCGCTTAATTATAGTATTTTTAATCAACTTTTCTATCTTTAGATTTTATTTATCCTCTTTATTTCCATCAATAGCGTCATTTATTTTTTTTGATATTTTCTCCTTGATTTCACCAAACTTCTCCTTTAACTCTCCCTTTTGCGACTGAACCTTGCCATTAAGTTCGGTTTCTTCGCTACCAGTGGCCTTTCCAACATTCTCTTTAGTTTTTCCAATAACTTTATCCTTAGTACTTTCAAATTTGTCTTTTAAATTCGACATTTGTACACCTCCACTAATTTTATGCTAATGCATTCTTATTTTCTATATTTATTAATACATTAACTTAAATCAACTATATCATAGTATGTGTATAAAACATAATTACTATTAATAATTATACCATTCTTCCAAACTTTCTCCATATTTAACGCTAACTTTATCATTACCTGACGGACATTTGAAAAACAATAATTTAAGCCCTGCCTTTGATTTTTGCGCGTAGGTAATTCCCGTGCGAATTAAAAAGAAGTCTCCTTTTTTTACAATAGTTTCTTCTTTTGAATTTACATCAATATATTTAGTTTCTCCTTCTACTACATAAACATATTCTGTGGTTGTTGTATGATAATGTGGTTTTTCAATTGTATCTTCTTTATATTCAGTAATACCTACCTCTACATTGTCATCTCTCAAATAATCTAATTCTTGTGGGATGCTCAGATTTCCAACTAAATACTGCCTATTTGAAGTAGCAAGAGAATCTTGTATACTATCCCCACTTATAACTTCTATTTTCTTCATCCTGTTCACCTCTTAATTTAATATGTTTTCTTTAATTAACTTCATTATATCCCCTTTTTTAATCTTATGCACTTTTTGTTTTATAGTGTTTAAGTGATTTCCCTAAAGGTTACTAAAATAAACACAAATACTTTTTAAAAAGTATCAGCCATTTATTAATTCCGAATATACTATACTAAATAAAATACTTTAACTTATGTACATGCCATGTTTACCCTGTTTACACCTAATAAAAAATATAGTATATTAGATAATAAGTATAAAAATTTTTAGTTTTAACAAACGATTAAATAACTAACTAATAATCATAAAAGGGGTGATAACCATGGAAGGAATCATTACACCTAACTATACTCACCTTGAGGATATTCAATTTGATATATATGACTCTGATATTTCATATTATGGTGGTAGTCAGTACTGGTTTCCAAACAAATTTCATAAGCTTAGTGGTTGTGGTCCCGTTGCTGCTGCTAATATAACTGCTTATTTGTCTCAAACCTTTGCCGGTAAATATAGTGATTTATATCCTTACAAGGGTATTGTAAATAAAAAAGATTTTATCCAGCATATGATAAGTATTCGAAAATACGTAAAGCCAGGGATCTTTGGCCTTACCTCTGTTCACCAATTCTGTGATAATGTCTTGGATTTTTCAAAAGAGAGAGAAGTATCTTTAGTCCCTCATATTTTAGACGATAAGGCTGCTAGTATCGAGGATGCTATAAACTTTATAAATACTGCTTTATCACTAAAACTCCCAGTTGCCATCCTAGTTCTTAAACACAAAATAAAGGAGTTTAAAGAATATAGTTGGCACTGGATGACTATAACTGGCTTACATCTTAATCCTAAGGATAATATATATTATCTTTCAGTCTCAACTTATGGTGAGCATAGAAATATAAATTTAGATATTCTTTGGAATCAAAGGCGGTCAAAAGATATAATCGATTTAGCATATTTCTCCTAAATTATATTGTAAATAAAACAGGGTAGGCATTGCCTATGGCAAGCGTACCCTGTTTTTTTTTAAAATTAAGCAGGAAATTCCACGCTAAAGATTGTACTCACTCCCTGAACACTTTTTACAGATATTTTCCCTCTATGTTGCTCAATTATTGCTTTTGCAATAGCCAGACCAAGTCCATATCCTCCATTATTTCTAGAACGTGATTTATCAATTCTGTAAAATCTATCAAAAATTTGATTTATACAATCCTGTGGAATTCCATCCCCTGTGTTTTCTACAGAGAGCCGAATATTATTTTGATATTTATTCAAATTAACATTTACCGTACCCTTGACCCCTGTATATTTTAGTGCATTATCCAAAAGTATCATAACAACCTGTTTAATCTGCTCACTGTTACCAAATATTTTTAAATCTGGCTCTATATTATATTCAAGTGTAATATTATTTTCAAATATAACAGCCTCCATATTTAAAATCACATTTTGGGTTGCTTCACTTACACTAAAATTAGATGAAATCATTTTTATATCTGAATAATCTACTTGAGTTAAATATAGTAAATCATTAGTTAATTTAGTCATTCTCTCTATTTCTGATTTTATATAATAAAGCCATTTAGATCCATTTTTTATATTCTCTTCTCCACTAGACAAAAGCACATCTACATTTGTATTAATAACTGCAAGAGGAGTTTTAAGTTCATGTGATGCATCTGCAATAAATTGTTTTTGCTTATCAAATGCGTCTTTTATAGGTTCAATAGACTTAGTTGCAAAAAACTTACTTATAAAGAATATAATAATTAACATAACAAATGCAACTACTAAAAAAGTAAATATTAAATTTGTAAGTATACTTTTCTCTGACGTTACATCTAAAAAAGCAATTTTTTGGCCATCCCCATCACTTTGCGATAGATAAGCCCACTGATTGTCTTCTAGTTTAATTTCGCCAGTAACATTATTATTTGAAAGTGCTGCTTCTTTTGCCTCTTCATAGAAGTCGCTATCCATATTTAATATTGAAAAATAACTTTCTATATTTCCTTCCTTGTCTATAGTTAAACTAAAAGAAAGTGATCGGTCTTGAGGAGACTTTGAATCGTCCAAATCTGGCCTTTCCCCTTTAGGCTTTTCATTTTCATTCCGATTAATATCAGATGTTTTGTGGAGCTGCATATCTATATTGCGATGAACATTATTGTAGGTTATTAAATATATAGAGGAGAACGCAATCAACATCATAATAGATATAATTACTAAATTAAGAATTAGAAATCTTTTTTTTAGTTCTTTAAACATTTATTCTTTCACCTCCAAAATGTACCCCACCCCACGAACAGTATTTATTACCACTTTTGAATTTAGATGTACAAGTTTTTTTCTTAAAAAAGAAATATACACTTCCACATGATTATGTTCTACCTCAGAATCAAATCCCCAAATTTTTTCAATTATTATCTCTTTAGATGTAGCAAATTTCGCTCTCGAAATTAAAAGTTCTAATAAATTACTTTCTTTTAGTGTAAGTTTTACGTCACTCTTTCCACTCGATAAATTAAGAGTATTAGTATTAAGCGTTATATCCCCAAAATTCAAAGTATCATCTGGTAGCAATTCTCCTTTTCGCCTTGATAAAGCTCTTATCCTTGCAAGCAATTCCTCTGTCGCAAAAGGTTTCGCCAAATAGTCATCAGCACCACTATCAAGTCCAATAATTTTGTCTGAAATTTCACCTTTAGCTGTAAGTAGTATAACCGGAGTTGATATTCCTTCTTTCCTTATTTCCTTTAATATTGTTATACCGTCTACCTTTGGCAACATAATATCTAATATTATTATATCGTAAATACTACTTAATGCATTATCCAGACCTAATTCTCCATCATACGCGGCATCAACGGTATAATTTTTCTTTCTTAATATATGTGTTAAAGCTTCTGCTAAATGTATTTCATCTTCTACTATTAATATCCTCATTAATTATTTCCTTTCATTAGTTATTTTTCCTTATTATTTATTTTTCCTTCTTAATTTACATTTATTTAAGTATTTACATTTAGTATATCATAGGAAACCTTTAATCAACCTTAAATGAAATAGACATTTGGGAAAGGCATTTAAGGTTTCTTTAAGGTTCACTTTATATAATAGTTTTATAGAGCAGCGACCTTATCAAACAAAACAGTATTCACAAAACCTAGACAAATGAAAGGGGATCATAATAATGGGGATTGAGGTTTTTAATAGACATGAAAGTAAGTTTTTAATAAATAGTGATATATATGAAGAATTTGAAACTAGACTTTTAGAATATATGGAAATTGATGAATATAATAAAAACCATGAATTTTATACTATAAGTAATCTTTACTTTGATACTAGAGAAAATGATTTAATAAGAAATTCCTTGTCCAAGCCAAAATACAAAGAGAAACTCAGACTTAGATCTTATGGAGTGCCAGATGTCGATGCTAAAGTGTATTTAGAAATTAAGAAAAAGGTTTGTGGCGTTGTAAATAAACGAAGAACTAAATTAAAGTTGCAAGAAGCCTACGATCTTGTTTCCTCGGGGATAAAACCTGATATAAAGCAATATATGAATGCACAAGTTCTAAAGGAAATAGAGTATATTCTAAAAATATATGATCTAGAGCCAAAACTTTATTTAGCTTATGATCGCAAGGCATTCTTTAGCAAAGTAAATCGTGATTTAAGAATAACATTTGATTCAAATATTAGAACGCGGCGATATGATTTAAAACTTGAAAGTGGTGATCACGGAGAAAATCTATTGGATAAAGGTAAATGGATAATGGAAATAAAAGCAGAAAACAATATGCCAGTTTGGTTATCAAATTTACTTTCGCAGTACAAGATATATAAAACAAGCTATTCTAAATACGGAAAAGAATATGAAAAACTATTGTTAAATAATAGACAACTATTGTCTACAGACAAAAAAATAGTAGGAGGAATGAACACATGTTTGACTCAATACTCTCATCAACCACAGCTGCTACAACAATCACTTTAAATGACGCAATTTTAACCATTATAGTATCCTTTATCTTAGGTGCATTAATTAGTTTTACTTACATGAAAACTTCTAATAAAGGAGTATACTCTCAGAACTTCGCTCTCACTTTGGTTATTATCCCGACTGTTATAGCAATTATTGTATTTTTAGTAGGAAGTAACGTTGCAAGAGCATTTAGCCTTGCCGGTGCCTTATCAATAATTAGATTTAGAAGTGCTCCTGGAGATTCAAAGGATATATCTTTTGTTCTCTTTACAACCTCAGCAGGACTCGGAGTTGGTACTGGACTTTTGGGGTATGGGATTTTATTTACCACTAGCCTTTGTATACTTATGTTTATACTTAAACTTATAAATTTTGGTGCTAATAAAAGCACTCAAAACATTCTTAAGATAACTATACCTGAAGATTTGGATTATGAAGGTGCTTTTGATGATTTATTTTTAGAATACACAAAAGGCCATAAACTTATAAGGGTTAAAACTACAGATCTTGGAAGTCTTTTTCAACTTATTTACACTGTAGAACTAGATAATAAAACAAGTCAAAAAGGCTTTTTAGATGATCTAAGATGCAGAAATGGTAATTTAAATATTACATTATCAATGTGCGCCGATTCAGCGGAATATTAAAACATTAAATATTAATTTAATACCATAGTTACTTAATACCATAGTTAATTTAATAGGAGGCTTTTATTATGAATAGAAAATCAATATATATAAAATTATTATCGGTGATTATAAGTACAACACTATTATATTCATGCAAAACTAAAACAACAACACCAACTGCAACAACCACTACAACTGTAAGTGATACAACTGTTGCAAGCTCTATAGGAAAGCTTGTTACATATGATGCAAACGACTATTACACCCAGTGGAAAAATGAAACTCCAAACTATGTTAAGCTAACCGGTACTAGTGCTACTTTAGAAGGATCAGGTGCAACTATTAAGGATAACAAAATTACTATAACAAAAGCTGGTGTATATGTGATTAGTGGTAAATTAGCCGATGGTCAAATAATTGTAGATGTTGCAGACAAAGGCAGCGTTAAGATAGTTTTAAATGGAGCACAAATAAACAACTCCACCAGCTCAGCTATTTATGTAAAATCTGCCGAAAAAGCTATAATAAGTTTGGAGGCAGGAACTGATAACATTATATCTGATGGCAAAAAATATGTTCTTGCAGATGCTTCAGAAGATGAACCTAATGCTGCAATCTATAGCAAAGATGACCTTACTATAAACGGAACTGGCAAACTAACTGTTACTGGAAACTATAACGATGGTATTACAAGCAAAGATGATTTAAAAATTACTGGAGGAAATATTAAAATAATCTCTGCTGATGATGGATTACTTGGAAAAGACATAGTAGCAGTTAAAGCTGGTACCATAGCTATTGAATCTGGTGGAGATGGCATAAAAGCCTCAAACGATACCAATGCTACAAAAGGCTCTATAGCCCTTGAGGGAGGAACTTTTAATATAAAATCACAAGCAGACGGAATGCAGGCAAATACATCTGTACTAATAAGTGGTGGAACATTTACTATTACAACTGGTGGTGGCAGTGCAAAAGCTGCTAAAAAATCTGGAGATGATATGGGCAAGGGTCAAACCTCTACTACCACTGCTGATGCAGAGACAGAAACACAAAGCGCAAAAGGAATTAAAGCATCTACAGATATTTCTATTGGTGGAGGTAGTTTAAAAATTGACTCCGCAGATGATGCACTCCATAGTAGTAAGACACTAAACATATTATCCGGTGATGTTGAAGTTTCAACTGGTGACGATGCAGTTCATGCCGATGAATTATTAACAATAAAAAATGGCAAAGTTAATATTACAAAAAGTTACGAGGGCCTTGAGAGTGATGTTATAACAATATCAGGTGGTGAAATTCATGTTATTGCCAGTGATGATGGTATCAATGCTGCAGCAGGCAGTACTGATGAATCATCGACTTCTGGAGATGCAGTTAAGCAGTCAGCTGGAGATAGCAAACTTAATATAAATGGAGGATATATAACTGTTGATGCAACAGGTGATGGTCTTGATTCAAATGGTTCAATTGCTATGACTAAAGGTACCGTTATTGTTTACGGTCCAACAAATGGTGGCAACGGATCTTTAGATTTTGATGGAAAATTTGTAATAAGTGGTGGTACACTTATGGCTGTTGGAAGTTCAGGTATGGCACAAGCACCATCTGAAGAATCTACCCAGTATTCCGTGATTATGACTTATACAGCTGTTCAAAAGGCTGGCACTCTTGTTCATCTTCAAGATAAAGACGGAACAAGTATTGGTACATTTACACCTACAAAAGACTATCAAACTATAGTCATTAGCTCACCTACTGTTGTAAAGGGATCAAAATATTCACTTTACACAGGTGGTGCTACAACATCAACTCAGTCTGCTACTGGTTATACAGATGGAAAATATACAGGAGGAACAAAAGTAGTGGATTTCACTATTGCTGATTCTGTAACATGGCTTACTGAAACTGGAATAACAACTGCTAAAACATCTTCGCAAGGTGGCCCTAGAGGATCAGGCAATCCTGGAATGGGTGGAGGTGGCATGCGAGATCCTGAGGCAATGAAAACTGCTTACGAAACTACTCTTAAATCATTAGTTTCAGCTAAAACTATATCGCAGGCGCAGGCAGATAAGGTTCTTGCCGCCTCTACCGAAAATATGCCAGGTGGAGGTAGAGGTGGAGCTAGGCCAGACGGTTCAACTAAACCAGATGGAGCTCAAGACGCTGGTGAAAAACCTGATGATGCAGCTCAAGGTGGAGAAAGATCTAAAACTGATAGTTTAAGTGAATTAGTTACTAGCAAAGTAATCACTCAGGCTCAAGCTGATACAATTAATTTAAAACTCCAAGAAGCTATTAAACCCGAGCAGAGTTCTACAACAAAATAAAAAGATATATGTTTACTCTCTCTAAAACGAGCTCCAGCATTTATAAAATGCTGAAGCCCGTTTTTTCTTTTATATCAGAAAATTGTAAGATTAAAATTTCCTTCACGATAACACAACTTAGAATTCTATTGATTTTAATTATCAATTGATAATTAAAAATCTGTGTTAAAAATAGTACGAATCCTATGAAACCATCATATACTACTGATATAGTTTTTAAACTATATTATCAATTAAAAATGAGGTGTGTTTATTGAACTCTGAAGAAAGATTTAAAATTGGCATTAGCATATCTAAAATAACAATTTTTATTAATATTATATTGTCCGCTCTAAAGTTGCTCGCAGGTATTTTAGGTAGAAGTGGTGCTATGATTGCTGATGGAATTCACTCACTTTCTGATGTCCTAAGTACAATAGCTGTAATGGTAGGGTTAAAACTAGCAAAACAACCTGCTGATGAAGATCACCCATATGGTCATGAGAAAATGGAGCCTATTATGGCTAAGATACTGGCAAGCATCTTGTTAATTACTGCCTTACTTATTGGATTTAATGGTATTAAAAGTATTATTATCGGAACAACTATAATTCCTGGAAAAATTGCTATATATGCGGCTCTACTTTCTATACTAACCAAAGAGTGGATGTATAGATATACTCTTAAGGGTGCTAAAAAAATTGATAGTTCCGCACTTATTGCAGATGCTTGGCACCATAGATCTGATGCATTTTCATCAATTGGAACATTAGTTGGAATTGCAGGAGCTAGAATGGGTTACCCAATACTCGATCCAATTGCGTCTCTTGTAATATGTATTATAATAACCAAAGTAGCTATAGACATTTACAAACAAGCAATTAATCAATTAGTTGATCACTGCGCAGATGCAAATACTATAAAAAATATAAAAAATAAAATTGAAGAAACCAGTGGTGTTATAAATTTAGATGAGTTAAAGACTAGAATTCATGGTAATAGATTATATGTAGACGTAGAAATATGTGTTGATAAGAATTTATCAGTATGTCAGGCTCATGATATTGCAGAGAGGGTCCATAATACTACAGAAAGTTTAGACAATAGAATTAAACATTGCACAGTACATGTGAATCCTAATAGCTAACACCTATAGCAAAAGCACTTACGATAATGATATGATACCTCTAAAGTAGACAGTTTAAATATAAAAACTGATACTTTGGAGGTATTTTTAATGTCAAAACCTAAATGTCCTGCTGAACAAAAATTACAAGCTGTCGA
>NZ_JAHLEB010000056.1 GCF_018861735.1 Clostridium lacusfryxellense
TTAAAATTAATTTATGAGTTGCGAACATTAGTTAAGATATGAGTGATAAGATTCGTAGTTATTATTACTGATTTATTATCAATGCTTACAACTACATTATACGAGGGGGATATTAAATGAAGAAGCAGAAAGAAAATAATGGCCTTTATGTTGAAAATCCAACAGTGGGGTATCAAGAGGCACAAGAACAACCAACATACGACAGGAAGGTAGAACCATACAATAGAAAGGAAGAATCTAATAGTAATAATAATAATGATGATGACTTTTATGGTGAGATGGATGACGCTTATAATGAGGAAGAAATCGATGCAAATGAGGAAGAATCTTATTACGATGAGGAAGAGATTTATGATGAGAAGGCAGATACAAAGATTAAGAAAATTAGAGCATACTCTAATCCGTATACTGTAGGAGGAACTTTATTTGTTTTTTGGCCACTAGGTTTGTATTGGATGTGGAAATATAAAGTATACAAGAAACGAACTCGAATAATATTATCGGTTTTAATGCCGGTTTATGGGACATTAAGGTGGATAGGACGTTTTAGTAATTAAAAAATTTAATAAAGCATAAAACCATTAATTTCTGATATCTTATCGTCAAAAATTAATGGTTTTAAATTATTTTAATAACCTTTTACCTACCACAAATTTTTTTTTATAATACCCAATCAATTCAGATGCTTTTATGATATCCCCAGATTTTGGAGAATGAATAAATTTGTTGTTTCCAATATATATACCAACATGAGATATTTGATATTGAACAGCTGGGTTTGTTCTAAAAAATACTAAATCACCAATCATGAGATTGTTTATATTAATAGAAATACCTTTATTTACCTGGTCCATAGTTGTCCTAGGTAAATCTATACCAAAATGCTTAAAGGTATACTGTACAAATCCAGAACAATCAAAACCACCACTGATATATTTACCTAAAGGGTCTAATATTTCAGGTGTTTCTCCTCCCCATAAGTAATTCATTCCGAGAAGTGTATCTGAGTATGATACTATATCATTGCCACTTACTAGAACATCGTATTGCTCTCCATTTCGTATATAGTTAGATTTGTTTAATGGCGTTTTAGAATTCGAAAAAATAGTAATAATCATATAAACAATGGCTAAAACAATAAGAATTAATATTAAGATCCAAATCCTTATTGGATTTCTTTTATTAAAAGATCGTCTCATACTTCCTCCTATGATCAATGATAAAAATAACCTTCTATTAAACTATTATAGAATTTGTTTAAATATACTAAAATTAGGAATTAGAATTAGGCATTAAATAAAAGCCATCAATTTTTGATTAACCTAAATCAAAAATGGATGGCTTTTTATTAGTATAATTATTTTAAAATAACTTCTTCAAGTGATCTTTTAGGTACATGGTGAATTGCATTTTCATCTCGCCAGTACTTAACATCAGCAGGTATAACAATTTCATTAATAACAACATTTTCTTTAGGTTTTCCTAAAGCTATAACTAAGTTAATTTCAAAATTATTATCTATGTTAAGAATTGATCGTAAATCGATCTTATTTATATTCCCAAGCATACATCCACCTAAACCTTTTTCTACTGCGCCGAATAGAATACTTTGAGCTGATATACCAGTATCTAAGGAAGGTTGTTTGCTGATAGTTAAATCATTAAGGATAACTATGTATGCACTTGGTTTTTCGCCTTCACAAGGACCGTTCCAATCCTTTAGATAACCAGCCCATCCTAAAGTTTTAAATATGCTCTCATTTTTAACAATATCATTAGATATAATATACTTCAATGGTTGAAGATTTGCAGCAGAAGCGGATAACCTAGCAAGGTCAACTAATTCCGTTAGAGTATTTAAATCTATTGTTTCATTTTGATAAAATCTTCTGTAAGATCTATTTGCCAAAACCAAATCCTTTATCATTTTGCACCCCCATAATTTAAAAGCTATTGCAAACAGTATAGCTATAAACAGAGTATACTTCAAGCAAAAAACAATATATTCATAAAGGTTTCTTTTAATTAAATATAAAAAAGCCTAGCTTACGCTAGGCTAAATCTTAACAGGTCTATTGTTATAAATTGTTTTCATAAGCTTCTACCATCTTCTTTACCATTTGTCCGCCTACTGAACCATTTTCTCTTGAAGTTAAATCTCCATTGTAACCATCTGTAAGATTTACTCCTACTTCTTTAGCTGCTTCCATTTTAAATTTGTTTAATCCAGCTTTAGCCTCTGGAACTAACACTCTATTATTTCTTGACATATAATTCACCTCCTCTTTACTTGATAATGATTTTCATTTCTGATATTATAGTGTGCAGTATCTGAAATAATACTCATTGAAAGATATGGGTGTTTAAATATAATTTAATAAAAAAGGTACATTTTATTAAATTTCTATTAACTTCTTTACGTTTAAAGGATAGAAGGCTTTTATGTAGAATATAAAGTAGTATTAGATAAATTTGTCTAATGTATGTAAACGTTTATTCTTACTCGAGATATTAATACTGTAGAAATTGAAAGCTATGGAAAAGAATAAGTAGGAGGGTGAATAATTTGAACTATAAAAAATTAAAAGAAGATTTATTAAAAAAGGTAGGATCGCTGAGAAGTATGTCTCTAAATGTCACTAATGAGAGTGTAAGTGAAAAAGAACTCCTTCGATTAGCAAAAAAATATAACTTTAAAATATCTGATTATTAAAAAAATGCTAATATAACTTATGTATATATAAGTCATATTAGCATTTTTTTTGAGCTTTAATTAATACGTTTTAGTTTTATATCATACGTATTCTTATATTTTGCCATACGAGGATCATTTTTAAAATAACTCTCATACATTCCTCTAGCAACATTTGCGGCGTCACTACCATAACCACCATCAAATATAGCTATGGATATTGCAATCTCAGGATTTTGCGCTGGTGCATAGCCTACATACCATGCATAATCTCCTCTACCAACTTTACTCATTAAATCAAGTGTATTAAACTGTGCTGTACCTGTTTTACCACCTGTAGGTATAGGAAAATCACCAAGTGCACCAGATGCAGTACCATCTGTAGTACCACCTACACCACCTGTAACTTTATTCATTCCCTGCATAACTAGATCTCTAGTTTCTGCACTCATATCTGCTTTACCCAAAACCTCAGGTTTTGTTTGAGATACTAACGTGCCTTCAGAATCTTTTACGTTATCAACCAAATGTAGTTTGTATCTTGTCCCGCCATTTGCAAGGGTTGCTATATAATTTGCCATTTGAAGAGGCGTGAAATTATCCATTCCTTGTCCAATTGAGGCAATAAACATATTGTATGGTAGGCTTAAAGAAGCATGCCCTTGAGTTACAGATCGTAGGTATACATCATTTACAATTGCGTTAAGGTTAGCAGTTGTAAATTTTTGATCTTTATACAAAGAATCAGTAGCGATTAATTGTTTAAACAAAATCTCATAATTTATTTTTGAAAAAGTTCCATTCTTTACAGAGTCCTTTATTTTATCTTTAATTTCAGTTTTTATCTCAGAGAGTTTTCTGCCTTTATAAACAATAAGATTATCTCCGTCCCTATCATATAAATCTATCGCAGGAAATTTTGTTCCATTTACATCACCACTAACTCCAAGAGTTAAATCTTCCTCAATACTATAAAGATATTGTGAAGCTGATAGGTTTTTCTGGGATACCGTATTATACACCTGCCCAAAATTCTCATTTATCTCTATTCCTGTACTAGGTTTAACTGTTTTAGGATCAGCCCCGAGTCCGAACATCCATGCATATTTAGCTAAAATATCATCGTCAAATTTTTCTCTTAATTTCTGAGCTACATTCATGAAAAATGGGTTACTGGATTTTTCTATTGCCTTTACTACATTTACAATACCAAGCGCACCATCTGTTTTGAATTCATTCCAATTTGGGCCTCCTATTTGATTCTTACCACCCATATCATACCCGCCTCTATCAAGGTAGGTCGAACTAGCATTAATAACCCCAGTTTCAAGACCTGCGATTGCTGTCATTGGCTTAAAAATAGAACCAGAAGGAATAAGTGACATAGTTGCATAATTGTATAAGTATTTTGGATAGTAATCAAACTTATCCTTTCTAATTGTTGTATTTCCTTTTATGCTTTTGTCTATGGGAAACATATAATCAATTAGACTTTGTGATTTCCCTTGAGCTTTTGCCATTTTTTCATAGTCTGGGTTAAAGTATTTTTCTGATTGAGCCTCCGTTAATCCTTGTGATGTAGAAAAATCATTTGGATTATAACCTGGCAAACTAACTAGTGCTAATATTCCACCAGTATGGATATCTATGGCAACAGCTCCGCCTCGTGTAGCATTTGTTACATCTAAGCCATTGTTTGTTATTTTACTTCGTATTACCTTCATTTCAGTATTTAAAGCACTTTCTGTGGCATATTGCAAATTTCCATCTATTGTAAGCTGAACATTTTTACCGGGAACTGCCTTTTTACTATTTGATTTATCCCGTGCATTAGCTTTATCATCGATAATTACATCTTCGTCGCCATTATCTCCTTTTAGAGTACTCTCCATTGCAGCTTCAATTCCAGATGTACCAACATAATCTACACTTGTATCATAACCTTTTGCAGAATATTTTGCTTTATCAGTAGGACTTATTTTACTTATATATCCTAAAACAGATGAAGCAAGTTGTCCATAGGGGTATTGTCTCATTGGTTGGTCATCTACTTTAATTCCTGGTAATTCTGATAGGCTTTGCTCAATTATTAGCGAAGTATCTTTCTTTAAATTAGTTGCTATGTTAATAGGTTTAAATTGAGTGAAAAAATTCATTTTAATATTGTCTTTTACAATTAAATATCTTCTTAGTAGAGCTGGGGGAGCATCGATATTTAAACTTGATACGCCTTTTACTACACCATAATTATTAAGAAGTTTGTTGTATATTTGCTCAGGAGTTAGTTTTAAGAGCTCATTATTCAGAGCAGTAACTTCAGATGAAGTTAAATCAGCTTCTTTTTTATTTTTAAATTTGTTTTTCAAAATTTCTTCTTGAAGGCCTCTATCTTTTATAAATCTTAATAACAGGACTTGTATTGACTTAGGATCACTTGAAGTAAATTCAAATCTGTATGGATTAATTTTCAAGGGGAAATTATCTGTTTGAACTTCTCCATTTTCATCCAGAATTTTAAATACCTTTTCTAATATTGCAAATAATTGTAGGTTTGATTTTTCAGTATTTGTGTATGTAATGTTATAGCCAGGTATTTCATTTGCGAGGTTTATACCGTTTTTATCTGTTATAAGGCCTCTTGGTGCAACTACAGTAATCTTGTGAGTATTAGCTGCAGCAGTTGCTTTATTCTTGTAATATTCTCCATTAAATACTTGTAGATAGTATAATTTAACACCTATTACTGAAAAAATAACTACCATAATTATAAGTAAAACATTATACCTATTAAATTTCTTTCGTTTTTTCATTTTAATCACCACTTTAAACTTTCATTTTTTTTATAAGATTAGATTTTTATACTCCTACTATAGTACCATAAAAAATGTTTAATTCCTTATAAGTTTTATCGTTTATGATATAATGTATAAGTATTATTGATTATGGGAGGATAAAAAATATATGATTGGAAAATTACTTTTAAATAGATATGAGTTATTGGAGAAAATTGGTGAGGGTGGCATGGGAGTTGTTTATAAAGCAAAGTGTCACTTATTAAATAGATTTGTAGCTGTAAAGATACTAAAAGCAGAGTTAAGTGATGATGAGGATTTTGTTATGAGATTTAAAAGAGAAGCTACATCCATTGCTAAATTATCACATCCCAATATAGTAAATATTCATGATGTTGGCTCAGAAAACAATATTAATTTTATAATTATGGAATATATTAACGGAAAAACATTAAAGCAAATAATTAAGGAAGATGGTAGGCTTAGCCCCCAGAAGACCTTAGATATAGTTTTGCAAGTAGCTAAGGCACTTGAGTGTGCACATAGTAACAATATAATTCATCGAGATATAAAACCAGATAACATTATGATAACTCAGGATATGATGGTTAAAATTATGGATTTCGGAATAGCTAAAGTTATGGATTCTAGTACCATAACAATTAGTAATAAGGTTATGGGGACTGTACATTATTTTTCGCCGGAACAAGCAAAAGGAAAGCTCGTGGACTGTCGAACAGATATATATTCTTTAGGAATTGTAATGTACGAGATGGTCACTGGTAAGGTGCCATATAACGCAGAAAGTTCTATTACAATAGCAATGATGCATATTCAGGAAACTGCTATACCTCCCAAAAAAATTATCACAGATATACCAGAGAATATAAATCAGGTAATTTTGAAGGCAATGGAAAAGGAACCTATAAAAAGGTACCAAACGGCTAATGAAATGGTAAAGATTTTAATGTCAATTAAAGAAAATCCTAATTATAAAATAGGGGTTAACAATAACATAGATAATGCTACAAGGCTTATGGATACAGTTATATCTTCTGATATACGGGATGATTTAACAACTATAATGAGTCCGACTTCAGGTGAAGATGAAACAATGATTAATAATGATATAGAAGTACAACCTCTAAAAAGGAAGATAAGCAAGAAGAAAAAGGTTATGATATTAATGGCATCAATAATTTTAGTTATGTTTGTAGCTGGTTTAGGAAAGTTTATTTCCAAAGATGAAACTGCTAAAACACCAACGAGTGCTGTAAAAACAACAGTTCCTGTTGTTGAAAATACTAGTACTAAAGCAACTGAAGATGTGCAAGTAACTGAGGAAGTACCAACAACTGAAGAGTTACCAGTAAATGAAATGAAAGTTATACCGTCACTTATTGGAAGTACTCAAGAAATCGCTGAGCAGAATGTAGTTAATAATGGATTTTCACTTGGAAATGTTTCAAATAATTACAGCGACAGTGTTGATAAGGGTTTAGTTATTAGTCAGTCACCTGAGGTAAATACATCTTATGAAAAAGGTGGCAAAATTGATATAGTTATAAGCCAAGGAGAAAAGGAAGATGATGATGAGAAAGAATTACCTCAGGTTAAGGAAAGAGACAAAAAGAAGGGTAAAACGATAGATCAAAAGAAGCTAAAGAATGATCGTTCCAAAGATTAATTTATATAATCTTTGATTCCTAAGGCTATACCGTCATTATGTACGGTATCAGTCACTTTTTTTGCGTAGGACTTAACTTCATCACTGGCATTTCCCATAGCTATTCCACATCCAACAGTAGATAACATTTCTATATCATTTTTTCCATCACCAAAGGCATAACTATTTTCTTTTGGAATATTTAAATAAGTTAGTGCTTTTAGGATTCCTGTTCCTTTTGTATTTCTTTTTGAATAAAGCTCAAATGAGTTTTGATCTATATTATGAAGATAATCATATTCATCACTATCATATCCCAAGGACAAACAGTAATCTATGCCGTTTTTATCTTTGCAAAGCATTTCAATCTTGTAGGTGTCTATATTTTCAATGTCATAACTAGACTTTATGTATTTTCTAGAAATATTGTAAGTATCATAAATCGAATAAAATTCTTTGCTACTTTCTTTCATATATGAATATAATGCTCCTTGTAACATGTATTGAATGCCAAGTGCTTCAAAATTAGCAATTAATTTTTTAAGAACTTCTTTATCCAGAGGTTCTTTATAAATAACTTTATCTTTAATTGTTACATGTGCTCCATTTGTTAGAATAAAACCATCAAATCCGAAATCTAATAGTTCTTTACTTAAAAATGCATAAGGTCGACCTGTTGCAAGGAAAACATAATCTCCATTAGTTTGTAGCTTACGAATTGCTTTCTTCACTCTTGGGGTAATATCTGTTAAACCGTTCAAACAATCTATTAATGTTCCATCTATGTCAAAAAATACTGCTTTTTTCATAAGTAAATATTACCTCCTTATTTGATTTGCAAATTACTATTTGTTGTCGTTTGATATCATTTTAGTACAATTGTTACTGATTGTGTGAGGTTATAAATGTTGATGAGGAATGGATGAGCGTAAGTCAAATTCTAAAAAATAATGAAAGAAAAATAAGAATTATTAGAATAGAGAATATAAATAATATAAATAATGTGACAATAGTCTAATATACATTATAAAACGCCAGTTGGGTCGCAGATTAAACTTAAAATCACTCCTTAGAATAATAATTTAATTCGTTAATTAATGAAATTTTACAAAAATTCTGAAAGTTATATATACACCATATCACCAATACAGATGAATTTCAACATTTTTAGACAAATATTTTTAAGATATTTATAGATTAAAAATACTATTTATAATATCGAAAAGAATACTCGTGGCTTCAGCCATGGAATAAATTTTCAATAAGGAATGTAATGAAACTCTGATGAATAATATATAATGGATATTAATTTTAGTGATAGCGAAAATATAATTTAAATTAAAAGGAGAATAATCATGGCGAGTTTTTATAAAGAAAAAGAAAATAATGATGGAGATGGAGGAGGAATTAATTTCGTGGAAATTTTAAATGAAAATAGAGATATTATAAGACAAGGAAGATTTATTATATTAAATACATCAATTATATATAATGTTGAAGAGGATTTTTATTATACATTAGCTACATGCGTTAATGATAATAATGAAATAGAAACAATAAGTATAGAAGGATTTGGTATACAAGAAAATATTCTGGATTTTAAGGGTGCATATATCGACTATGAGGAGTATAAAATAGATTCTCAAATCAATTATACAGGTACAATATACAATTTATAAAAATATTATAAGTGGATTTAAAGTATAGATATATATACAAATTTATACTATAATTATTATAAAGTAATAATAAAATATAGTAATAATAAAATATAGTAGAAAGGATAAAGTTATGAGAAAACAACATCCACTAATTCATACTTTAATTCATTTAAAAGGAAACCCTAGAGCGTGCGTCTATACTGAGCCATTATGGGGAATTCCATTTAATTTATTTGCTCCATATGTTTCTATATATATGTATACTTTAGGCCTAACAGATAGCCAAATTGGTTTTACTGCTAGCATAGGAATGGTTTTTCAAATTATATTTTCACTTCTTGGAGGTGTAATTACAGACAAGCTAGGTAGGAAAAGAACTACTTTAATTTTTGATACTTTAGCTTGGAGTATTCCTTGTTTAATATGGGCTTTTTCAAGAAGTTTCTCTTATTTTGTGATTGCAGCTATAATAAATAGTATTTCTCGAGTAACAATGAACTCGTGGAGTTGTTTACTAGTTGAGGATTGTGATAAAAAACAAATTGTTAATATCTATACCTGGATTTACATATTAGGATTAGGTGCTGCATTTTTTGCACCAATATCAGGGCTTTTTATAAGCAAATTTGGATTGGTTCCAACTGTTAGAGTCCTATATATTATTTCTTTTGTTATGATGACATCTAAGTTCTTAATACTTAATAAGTATTCTACAGAAACAGGACAAGGTAAGATTAGAATGGAAGAAACCAAACACATAAATATTATGAATTTATTTAAGGGATATTCAACTGTCTTTATTAAAATACTAAAAACACCAGAAACCTTACTTACAGTAGGAATAATGCTTATTATGAGTATAATAGGGGTAGTAAATAATACCTTCTGGGCAATTATAGTAACTGAAAGAATTCATATACCAGCTAAATATATAGGAATGTTTCCTTTTATACGTTCTACCATTATGATTATATTCTTCTTTACATTAGTTCGTACCATTGGGGCTTTTAAATTTAAAAAACCTTTAATTATTGGATTTTCATTGTTCACAATTAGCCAAATTCTTTTAATAGCAACTCCAGATAAAGGATATCTTATTCTAATAATAAGTATCATTTTAGAGGCCTGCAGTATATCACTCATAAGTCCGATACTAGATTCCATGCAAGTAATCTTGGTGGATCCAAAGGAAAGAGCTAGAATAATGGCTATATTATACGTAATTGTAGTAGCTTTTACATCACCATTTGGATGGATTGCAGGTATATTATCGGGGGTAGATCGAAGGTTCCCATTCTTACTAAACATTTGTCTTTTACTTGTAGGGATAATACTTACCATTTTTCAATCCAATATATCAGGCCATAAGTCTGAAAATATAATGGAATAAATTTATGGTAGATTATTTCCCAGTAAATATATTAGTTAAGGGGATTATATATGAAAAATTTACTTAATTAAAATATTGTTAAATTTAACAACAAATTAATTAAAGACTTAACTTCATTATTGAGTGAATGCTGGAAACAATCACTTTAATGAAGTTAAGCCTTAGTTAGGTCTTAGTAAAATTTTATAATTTTATTTTAAATTCTTTTAGACATTTCTTTATTCCATCTTTCGAGTCTGAAAACTCTAGACCATAACTTTTAATTTTATCAGTACATAGTCTTACATCTCTATGGTGGTCTTTATATTTTTCAGTTTCCTTTTCTAATAATTCATTCATTCTATGTTCTAAACCAACTTCTTTAAATATTAATGAGCATATGTCATAACGGCTTAAATCATTATGACTACCAAGGTGATATATGCCATAAGGAATCTCAAATATCATTGGAAACTGATCAATAACTTCATGAACATAAGTTAAGCCTCTATATTCATTTGGAGTAGCCTTTGTTTTTTTACCTAACATAATATCAGTTAAGGTACCCCAAAGTATATTAGGAGACATACTACAATTACGTTCAGGCATCCCCAAAAGCCAAGTGAATCTTACAACCCAAAGTTCATCTAATACTTCTTTTAGTAAACCTTCAGCTTCAAGTTTATTTTTACCATACATTGTATCAGGACTTGGAGTATCATCTTCGGTATAAGGACCAGCGTCTACATTTCCATTAAAAACTTGTTCTGTGCTGAGAAATATCATTTTAGAATTTGATTTCTTGCAAGCTTTTGCAACGTTTAAAGCGCCTGTTACATTAATTTTATATGCAAGCTCAGGATTTTTGTCGCAAAATTCAGTACTTGCTTTGGCAGCTGCATGAATTACATAATCTGGCTTAAAACTCTCGAAAATTTCAGTTACATTCTCTTCATTAGTAATATCAAGCATTGATGAACTAGCAGAGAGAATTTCATAAGTGTTTTTATATCGTAGTGCAAATCTTGTACAAAAGAAACCATTTCCGCCTGTTAATAATATTTTTTTCATTTAAGCACACACCTTTATTTAAAATTTCAATTTATAAAAACTAAGAAGAATTGACATATATACTATCCACCTATAATTACGTTAAGACCATTATATCTCATTTTACTTGCTATTTTCTCAATACTTTCAGTGGAAAAAGCAGATACATCTGATAATTTATAATCCACTTTTAATAATTTATATTTATTGCTGCCATATTGATGAAAAGGTAGAAGATGAATTTCTGATAGATTTAAGCTTTTAACGAAGTTAATTATTTCTTTTATGTTTTCATCATCTGTAGTATACCCTGGTATTAAAGGTACTCTGGGTATAACTTTTTTATTCATTTTCACCAAGAGTTTGAAATTATTTTTTATTAGTTCTATATTTGCGCCAAGGAGTAGTTTGGATTTTTCTTTATCCATTATTTTAAGATCAAATAATATTAAATCTAAATAGGAAGCTAGTTCAATAAGAGCTTTTGTATTTCCTTGACCACTAGTTTCTATAGCGGTGTTAATGCCTAGAGTTTTTAGATTCTTAAGTAACTTACTTGCAAAAGCACTTTGAGATAATACTTCACCACCTGAGAGAGTAACCCCACCTTTAGACGTACGATAGAAAACCATATCCTTTTGAACTTCTGCCACAACTTCTTCTACAGTCATATATTTACCAAACTCAGTAATTGCACCTGATGGACATTCAATTACGTCTAGGCTACAATGCTTGCAATGGATACATTTACTTTGCATTTTAACTATTTGAGGTTCAAAACTTATAGCTTCAGGGTTGCTACACCATGGGCATTTAAGGGGACAACCTTTAAAAAATACAATTGTCCGAATTCCTGTGCCGTCATGTAAAGAATATCGTTGTATGTTTAATATTAAAGCTTTCACCTAATCACTTCCTATAAATTATGTTGCGTTCTTCTTATGATGTCATCTTGAATTTCGCGGCTTAGCTCTATAAAAAAAGCACTATAACCTGCAACTCTTATTACAAGTCCCTTATAATCATTTGGTCTTGCCTGAGCACTTTTTAATGTCTCTACTGAAACAACATTGAATTGTATATGCTGAATTTTTAGCTTCATAAAAGCATATAGAAAATCACATAATTTATGGATTCCAGATGTGCCTTCTAGAGTTTTAGGACTAAACTTAACATTTAATAAGCTGCCATTTGTTGTTAAGTAGTTATCTAACTTGCTCACGCTTTTAAGTACTGCAGTAGGTCCAAGAACATCTCGTCCAACCATTGGGGACAAGCCACCATCTGCAAGTTGCTGCCCGGATTTACGACCATCAGGAGTAGCACCTACAGATTTACCAAGTGGAATATGCGCTGATACAGTGTACGAACCAGGTACAAATGTTCCACCTCTAGGAGTAACATGCTTTTCCACGGATTTCGAGTAGTATCTAAGAATATCAGAGCTAAGATTGTCTACTTCATCATTGTCATTTCCGAACTTATCATACTTATTTATCAAACGAACTCTAAGTTTTTCATTTTCGATACCTTCGAAATTACAGTCCAAAGCTTTTATTAGAGCCTTTAAGGTAATTCTTTTCTCCTCAAAAACTATCTTTTTTAGGGCATAAAGTGAATCGCTTAAATTTGCAATGCCAATACCTTGTACCCCAGAAAAATTATATTTTGCACCACCATCTGTGATATCTTTTCCAGTTACTAAACAATTATCTATGAAACACGAAAGAAGTGGGACAGGTGCAAATTCTTTATGTGCAATATCTACAATGTTACAACCATCGACCATGAGTTTCACATATTTATCGATATTTTCTTTTATTTCTAGGATTATTTCATCAAAGGTAATATTCTCATTGTTAACGCTTTCCTTTAATGATATCTCCATTATTTTTAGTAAGTTAAATAGTGCTATATCATGTAGTCCATAAGTTTTACCAGGAAGTGAGAGTTCAACACAACCAACGACAGAATAGTCTCTTGCATCCTCTAAACTAACACCTCTGTTTAAAAATCCTGGAACTATTACTTCATCGTTAAATATTTGAGGAATTCCTGTGCCAAGTCTTACTGTTTCAGCGGTCTTCTTTAAGAAAGCTGGCTCTATAAGTTCATTTACACGTACACCCAAATTTGGTTGAGGAAGGCGAATATCTTGATAAGTATCTAGAGCAAGATATGATAAATCATTAACTGCAGATCGACCACTAGGAGTAAGTCCTCCAAGGGTTATAGTATACCCAGTTGGGAACCCAGCAAAGTAAGTAGCACTATTGCTACTTCTAATTAAAACAACATCATTTGTTTTAATCCATAAGCAGGTTAAGACTTCTCGTAGACTCTCAGCACTTATCCCATTCTTAAGGTCATTTTCATAAAAATGATACATATACTTATCAAAACCACCTAAAGACAAGGAACTAGCATTGGATTCATATTGTAGAATTACAGAAAAATACCATAATAGCTGGCAAGCTTCATAAAAAGTCTCAGGCTTTTCCTTAGAGATTTTTGTTGAAATTCTAGAGATTTCTAAAAACTCAGCTTTTCGTCTTTTGTTAAGTTCTTTCTCAGCACTCAATTTAGCAAATTCAGCATATCTTAAAATATGTCTTTGAGAAGCTTTAAGGGTTATTTGGGATGCTTTATAGAAATCATTGCCTGGGTTCTTTTCAGATAGCTCTGATGATTCATGGATTATCATGCCAAGGCCTTGGTTTAATAGTTTCTCAAAATTCGTTATTATATGACCTTGACCTTTATCAGTTTGATTAAGTTTGAAAATATCTAAATCAACAGGCTTGCGTACCTCACAAGTAATCTTATCATTTATAAAGTCTTTTAAGGATTTACCGGCCCAATAGGGATAAAGAACCTCTCTATAAATTTTCTTATCCTGAGCAGAGATAATAAAAGGGTCTTGTGGTCTACTTTCTAAAGTATCAAGTTCATCACTAATCCAGTATGGATCCATTTCAGGAGAAATGATTCCGCTCCTAGGTTTTATAGTTCTATTACCAATTATAAGTTCTTCAGTTCTTATAGAGATTCTTACATTATCAAGGACATGGGCAGTTGCTTTTGCCCGCCTTATAATTGCTGAATCAAGCATTGTTTCTTTATAACTTTGAGTATATAGCAGAGCCCTTTCAAGGGATACTTCTCTTTTATTTTCAAAAAGACCACTTTTAAGTAATTGGATTCTATCATTAGCCAAAGTATAAACCTCCTATTTGTTATTTATTGTTATTGTTTTCTATTAATGTTTATTACTTATTCTTATTGTATTACTAAAATAATAAAAATTCAATACCTGAATATAAAAATTATTATGTATTACAAACTATTTTAATTAATATGTTCATTAAAAGTGTTACAACTTTTTCTACTATATATGGTAAAATAAAGAGACTAAAAATAATTATTAAATTTTTTTATAATTAGGAGAGTGTAATATGCATTTAGATGAAGAGTTTAAGCTTACAATTTTAGAAACTAGTGATGTTCATGGATCTATATTACCTATAAATTATTCCGACAATTCATATTCTAATTGTGGACTTGCAGCTTTATCTACAATAATTAGAGATCAACGTAAAATAAATAAGAATACCTTACTTATAGATAATGGCGATATGCTTCAAGGTACTGCAATTACATATTTCCATGCTAAAATAAATAATGATATAAAAAATCCAATGATTGAAGTTATGAATCTTATGGGATATGATGTTGCTGTCATTGGAAACCATGAGTTTAACTATGGTAGGGTTTATTTAGAGGATGCTATTAAATTATCAAATTTTCCATGGATATGTGCCAATATAACGAAAAAAACTAATGGAGAGAGCTTTACAAGTAAGCCTTACATTATTAAAACATTTGATAATGGATTAAAAGTAGGTATCTTAGGATTAACCACAAAGTATATTCCTAACTGGGAAAATCCTGAAACAATTGAGGATTTGAATTTTGAAGATGTAGTAGAGAGCGCTAGCAAATGGCTTGATATAATGAAAAGACAAGAGAATACTGATGTAAATATAGTATCTTATCATGGTGGATTTGAAAGAGATTTAGAAACTGGTGAGCCATCGGAAAAATTAACAGGAGAAAATCAGGCATATGAATTATGCAAAAAAGTTAATAATATGGATGTGCTTTTAACTGGGCATCAGCATAGAATTATAGAAAATATTTTGGTGAATGGTGTTTTGGTTTTGCAAACAGGTTACAATGCAAGGTCGATTGGCAAAGTTTCTATTGAACTTACTAAAAAATCTGGGAAATGGTCTATATCTAGTAAAGAGTCATCAACTATTAATGCAAATGGAGTTCATGTAGATACAAGAATTGTGGATTGCGTAAATAATATAGAAACAAAAACTCAAGCATGGCTTGATACTCCTATGGGAGATATAGAGGGTGACATGATTATTAAAGATCCTTTTGAGGCAAGGCTTAAAGATAATGCTTATGCTGAATTTATAAATAATGTTCAGATGGATGCTGCGAAGGTTGATATATCAAATACTGCTATTTTTGATAACCACTGCAAGGGATTTAAGAATAATGTTACTATGCGAGATATAATAGCAAACTACAAATACCCCAATACATTAAAGGTAATTAGCTTAAAAGGCGCCGACATTAAAGCAGCGCTAGAAAAATCTGCACAATATTTTAGTATGGTTGATGGGAATTTGCAGGTAAGCATGAATGGTAAATATCCTAAAGTTCATCATTATAATTATGATATGTGGGAAGGAATAGAGTATGTTATAGATGTTTCAAAACCCATAAACTCTAGGATTACAAAAATAAATTATAAAAACAATCCACTAAATATGGAAGAGGACTATGCTGTGGTGATGAACAATTATAGAGCCGGTGGCGGTGGTGACTATTTAATGTTTAAGGGGAAACCAATTCTTAAAGACATACCCATAGATATGGCTGAACTAATTGCAAACTACATTCTTGTAAGAAAAACAGTTAAGGTAGCATTGAATAACAATTGGAAGGTTATATAATGTATTAGGGTAAGTTTTATAATGTATTAGGGTAAATCGGAGGGAAATAATCAATGCTACAAGAAAATATTATTAGAACTACTTTGTTTGCAATATTATGTATATGTTTTGTCTTATACTTATTTCTAGGTGTTTATAGTTATAAGAAAGATAAAAATTCGAAAGTAAATATAATTTTTTTATTTTTATGTATATGCGCTAGCCTTTGGGCTATTGGATATGCATTTATGTTAATTAGCCCTAGTATAGAAATTGCGAATATATGGAGAATAATAGCTCTATTTGGAGCTTGCTTTTTAGATGGATTAGTCTTATCCTTCGTATTTTCTCTTAAAGAAATAAATGAAAAAAGATCAAACTATAAAGTACATTATTTGGCATATATACCTTTAATAATATTTTTCATAAGTAATATATCATACGAACCATCTAAAGTAATAAGTAAAGAATCCTATGGATTTGTAGGTGATTTATATTTTACTACAGCAATCGGAACTATGTTTACTATATATATAGCAACCTTGCTTACAATAAGTTTTGTAATGGAATATTTTATAATGAAAGATTCTAAAAAGAATAGGGTAAGAAAGCAAATGAAAACTATATTAATTACTAGTTCAATCTGCTTTTTCTTAGGGGGAATACCAGATTTAATTTGTCCAATAATGGGCATTAAAGTTTTTCCAGCTGGGATTATAGCGATGTCTATTGGAATGGGTGGAATGTGGTTTGCAGTTAATAAATATAATATGATGTCTATTTCTTATAAACGTGTATCACAATTTATTTTTAAAGCTGTTAGTGAACCAATTTTCATTTTAGGTGAAGATTTTCTGGTGAAAAATTGTAATGAAGTTTCACTGGATATAACTGGATATAATTATTCAGACTTAGATAAAAAGTACCTTAATTCAATAATAAATTTTAGGGATTATAATTTTAATAGTATTATGCAAGAGGGAAAGGTTACTAATATAGAGGTTGATTTATATAGAAAAAATAAAGAAACACTTATTTGTGAACTATCGGCAACCGTTGTATATGATGAGTATAAAGATGTATTAGGAATTCTTATTATATTGCATGATGTCTCTGAAAGAAAAAAGATAGATGAGTTACAAAAGATTTATACATATGAATTAGAAGATTCAAATCTTAAACTTAAAAATGAGATAGAAGATAGACAACGTGCAGAAGAGCAAATACGCCATTTTGTATATTATGATGCACTTACAGAAGTCCCCAACAGAAAAAAAATGTTGGAAGACATTAATATATTATTAGAAAATAAAAATGAAAAATTTGCAGTTCTGTTTATAGATTTGGATAAGTTTAAAAGTGCTAATGATAATTATGGTCATCTAGCAGGAGACGAAATTCTTAAAAGTGTTGGTAGGAGACTAATAAACATTATAAGTTCAATGGACACGATTTATAGAATTGGTGGAGATGAATTTATTATAATACTAAGAGATATAAAAGATATAGAAAATGTTCATAGAATTGCGTTAGCAGCAGTTGAAACATTAAGTACAGCTTTTATTTATAAGGATAATAAGTTGTTTGTAGGTAGTAGTATAGGTATTAGCATATTCCCAGAACATGGAATGGATGCAGACACGTTAATAAAGAATGCAGATTCAGGAATGTATGAGGCTAAGAGAAATGGCGGAAATCAATATACAATATATTGCCTAGAAAAGAAAGAAAAAGAGTCACACGAGGGGGCAATACAGGATGTTACATCAAGAACTTATTAGGATTATATTATTTGCAATATTATGTATTTGTTTTGTTTTTTACTTGTTTTTTGGCATTGATATTTATAAAAAAGATAGAAAGTCAAAAGTAAATGTGGATTTTTTAATTTTGTGTATATCCTGTAGCCTTTGGGCATTAGGATATGCATTCATGTTAATTTCTCCTAGTTTAGAAATTGCGAGAATCTGGAGAATAGTTTCTGCATTAGGTTGGTTTTCTTTTAATGCAGTATGGATATCTTTCGCATCTTCTATTGTAAATATAAATAAAGAAAATTACAGAACGAGCAAAATACAATTTCTAATATATATAATAACAATAATATTTTTTATAAATTCATTAGTATATCAGCCCTCAAAAGAAATAAGTAATGAAGTTTATGGGTTTGTAGATAATTTATATACTACTAAGCCTATTGGAGTTGTCTTTAGTATATTTATATTAATTTTGTTTGTATCAAGTATTCTAATAATATATTTTCAAATGAGAAATTCTCATAAGAATAGAGTGAAAATACAGATGAAAACTATTTTAATTACCAGTTTAATTAGTTTTGTGTTAGCAGGGATATCAGATTTAATTTTACCCATGTTTGGTATTCTTAATTTCCCCCTTGGTATTATTACTGTTTCTATTGGAATGGGTGGAATGTGGTATGCAATTAATAAACATAAAATGATGTCAATTTCTTATGAACTTGTATCAGAATATATTTTTGAAGCTGTAAATGAGCCGATTTTCATTCTAAGTGAGGACCTACTAATAAAAAATTGTAATGAAGCATCACTAAATATAACAGGTTATGATTATCTAGATTTAGAGCGGAAATCGCTCAATGTTATAATAAATTTTAGGGATTTTAAATTTAATACTATAATGCAAGAGGAAAAGGTTGTTAATATTGAAGTGGATTTACATAAAAAAAATAAAGATAAACTTATTTGTGAATTATCGGGAACAGTTATATATGATGAGTATAAAGATGTATTGGGAATTCTTGTAATATTACATGATGTTTCTGAAAGAAAAAAGATAGATGAGTTACAAAAGTTGTATACATATGAATTAGAAGATTCAAATATTAAGCTTAAAAAAGAGATAGAAGATAGATTACACGCAGAAGAGCAAATACGTCATTTTGTATATTATGATGCACTTACAGAAGTGCCCAACAGAAAAAAGATGTTAGAGGATATTAACATATTATTAGAAAATAAAAATGATAAATTTGCAGTTCTGTTTATAGATTTGGATAAGTTTAAAAGTGCTAATGATAATTATGGTCATCTAGCAGGAGATGAAATTCTTAAAAGTGTTGGTAGGAGATTAAAAGACATTGTAAGTTCAATGGATACAATTTATAGAATTGGTGGAGATGAATTTATAATAATACTAAGAGATTTAAAAGATACAGAGAATGTTAAAAAAATTGCAATTGCAGCAGTGAAAACATTAAGTACAACGTTTACATATAAGGAAAACAAATTATTAATAGGCAGTAGTATAGGAATAAGTATATTCCCAGACCATGGAATTGATGCCGATACGTTAATAAAGAATGCAGATTTAGGAATGTATGAAGCTAAACGAAAAGGTGGAAATAGATATAATATATATTCAGCAGAAATGGAAGAAAATTTAAATAAATAAGAGAAGAAAATTATGGATAGGCATTAATGCTTATCCATATTTTTTTGTCTGCATATTGAGAAAAATGTATGTTTTGTTTGTAAACAGAGTATAAACTCTATGTAAACAAACTGTAAATTAGTAAGCAGATGTAAATTGAAAGAAAATTCTTGCAAAATAAGTAATATCATAATATAATCTATATAAAGTAGTAGAAAAAGGAATTATAATGGAATAATAAAGGTTATTTTAGTGAATGTAGAAGTTGGGGGTATGTATATAGAATGGACGGTATAACAGAGGTCTTAAGAAAGGAAAAGAAGTATATTATATCTCAAGCAACATCTAGTAATATGTATCAATTGTTATCTCAAGTTTTACATCAAGACCAAAATTCAGCTCGTGAGGGATATATGGTAAGGTCATTATATTTTGATACAATAGATGATACTGACTATACTCAAAAAGAGGATGGATATGAATATAGAAAAAAAATTCGTTTGCGTATTTATTCTCCAAGTGCCAATAACGCGAAGTTAGAAATGAAAGAGAAATTAGGAGATAATCAACGTAAAAGGTCACTTAATATTTCAAAGGAACATGCATTGGAGTTAATATCAGGAAGATATGAATGTTTATTATCTTACGAAAATTCTTTTGCCCTGGAGTTATATTTTGCGATGATGCAACAGCTCTATATGCCAAAATGCATTATCGAATACAGGCGAACAGCATTTTTTATAACTGAAAATGATATCCGGATTACTCTTGATTCACGTATTGAAGCAACAGAAAATAATTTTGACCTGTTTTCGCAAAATTTAAATCTATACCCAGTAAGCCATTTTGATGATGTTACTCTCGAAGTGAAATACAATAGATTTTTATTAAGTTATGTCAGAGATTTGTTGTCAGAATGTAATAAGATTTCGACATCAAACAGCAAATATTGTTTGGGAAGAAGTATTAGTCAATCTACTGGTGGACTATTTACATAAGAATAGTTATTTGTTAACAATAATAATACAATAATTCACATATTAAAGTCTGGGGGAAACTATGAAAGAACAATTACTTAACTATTTAGTTACAAATACAGGAGCACTAACACTAGAGGGTGTTTTATTTAATTTTCTAATGTCAGTTGTGCTCGGTGCTGTTATATATATATCCTATCGTTTTTCACAAACTGGAGCAGTATATAGTGCAAGGTTTAATGTTTCTTTGGTTATGCTTACACTAATAACTACAATGGTTATGAACGTAATCGGAAACAATATAGCCCTATCATTAGGTATGGTCGGTGCTTTATCTATTGTACGTTTTCGTACAGCTATTAAAGACCCTAGAGATACAGCATATATTTTTTGGTGCATAGCTGTTGGAATATGTTGTGGTGCCTCAGAATTCATGATAGCTGGGGTTGGGTCAGCGGTAATATTTTTATTCTTATTAATATTTGGTTTGGTTAAAACCAATGATCGTTTTCTACTTGTAGTTCGTGGCACGCGTGAATGCGGCGAATATATTGAAAATACTGTAAGCTCACAGTACAATGGTAAAGCACGTTTAAGAGTAAAAAATACTTCAGCCCAAACAGTGGAATATATATTTGAGTTATCTCAAGTGATGATTAAGGCTGCAAATAAAAATGAAGAACCTATCTCAGACATATTGTATAAAAAAGAAGGTATCAGTAACGTAAATATGGTATGCCAAAATGATGAGATAAATCGATAAAGGATGGTGAAGAATGACAAATAGGCGCATTACCAGTTTAATAGTAATTGCGGTAAGTCTTATCATCACTTTAAGTATGACGATTTACACTAATAAAAAAGCAGCGGTAAAAAGCACTAATTCTTATAGTGAACCATTAGTTAGCGCTGATAAAGAAGATAATGCATTATCATCATTAAGCGATGATTTCACACTGAAAAGTGATTTTTCATCTAATTTGCCAATAGTTATTATTGATACTGAAAGTATAGAACCACCCGTGAATACAAAATTTAACGAACAGACACTTTTATATGAACCAATTAAAGATATTGAACCTTTTGTTGATGGCACTATTTCGGTGCTTGATAATAACAAAAGGAATCTGTTAACAGATAATCCAACAAGCAAAAGCAAAATTAAAATCAAACTACGTGGAAATACATCGATGAAATACGCTAAACCTCAATATTTAGTTAAACTTATCACAGAAACAGGGCAAGATAATGAACTATCATTGTTAGGTATGGGCACGGATAATGAGTGGATTATAAACGGAACTATGACTGATAAAAGTATGATGCGCAATTATTTAGCCTACCGTACGGCATCTAAATTTCTTAGTTACACACCAGATGCCTTGTATTGCGAAGTGGTGATAAAAGAAAAGGATGCCTATACCTATCAAGGGGTTTACCTAATGGGTGAAAGTGTTAAACAAGGCCTAAATAGAGTAGATATTTCTAAATATAAGGCAACTGAGAATTATAACAGTTATATGGTGCGTAGGGATAGATATGACGAAGAAGCTATTATGCTTAAAACATATGCTACGCAAAATAAACTTAGTTCCGGATATCTTGGTCTTCGTTATCCTAGTAAAATTAACGTAAACCCAAAGATGATAGATTATATTGAAAAAGATATTAGTAAAATTGAAAAAATATTATACTCAGATAATTCATCTGAATTTTCAACATATCCTTACTATATTAATGTTGATTCTTTTATTGATTATTTTATAATTAATGAATATTTTGGAAATTATGACGCAGGTAATAATTCTACTTATATGTATAAGGAATTAGGTGGGAAGCTTAGCATTGGACCGGTATGGGACTTCGATGGTGCAGTAGACAATTTTACTGAAAAACCTATGAATGTTAAAGCTCTGGCTGTTCAAACAGCACCGTGGTTTGACAGACTTACAAAAGACAAATCATTTGTATTAAAACTTCAAAAACGTTATGCACAGCTTAGACGAACATATCTTTCAGAGGAAAATATTACAAATGATATAAATGAAATTGAAGCATATATTGCCCCAGCGCAGGAACGCGAATGGGCTCGCTGGAATGAAATTCGGAGTAAGCAAGATGGTTATGCACTAAAACCATATAGAGATGCAGAAGGCGACAAGATTAATCGTGAAATTTCTGAGTACGATCAAGATGTATTTAAGTTAAAAACAATTTTAAGAAAACATGGAAATGAAATTCCAAAGAGCTTACAAGCATTAGGGCAAGTTGCAACCAAAGAAACAGATTGGACAAGTCGAACAAATTTGATATTACTTTTCGTTGTGGCTTTGTTCTGTATTCCGATAATTTATGTATCACGGGAATAAAATTAAAGCAAAAGTATATTCAATGAACCAGGAGGAAGTTTAAAACTATGATGAAATATAGTAATGTTTTTATAGCGGTTATTCCCCAAAAGGTAGAGGAAGTTAAATACTTTTTGCAAGATATAAATACACCCTTTTGGATATGGTTTTTTAGAATAGCGTTTTGTGTTTGTATGTTAAGTATACTAATAAGTTTCTTTTATTATGAAAATAAAAAAGAATGACAAAATAAAAAATGACAAAAAAGAATTACAACAGTTTATTGTTGTGTGGGAGAAGATAAATGTTATTTTCAAGTATAGTTTTTTTATTTTATTTTTTACCAGTAGTAATATTAATTTATTATTTCTTGAGTTTCTCAAGACTTTCACAAAATATTTGGTTATTTATTACTAGTATTTTATTTTATGCATGGGGTGAACCCATTTATGTGCTGCTTATGCTGTTTTCAATTTTATTGAATTCATTATTTGGATTTCTCATTGATAAAAATCGTGAGGACACAAAAACAGCAAAAATATTACTTATTGTTGATTGCTGCATAAACATGGGTATATTATTTTTTTACAAGTACTTAAATTTCTTGATAGTAAATATTAATGATATGTTTAAAGGGCATTTACCTACTACATCACTTTTACTTCCTTTAGGGATATCATTTTTTACTTTCCAGGCATTATCTTATGTTATTGATGTTTATAACGGAACTACAAAAGTAGAAAAAAACCCATTCTACGTTGGATTATATATTTCGTTTTTTCCACAGCTAATTGCAGGCCCTATTATTCAATATAATGATGTGGCAGAGCAAATTAGAACGCGTACTTCAAGCTATCAAAAATTTTCTGTTGGTGCATGTCGTTTTGTAACTGGACTAGGTAAGAAAATGCTGCTAGCAAATAATTTTGCTATAATGGCAGATAATATTTTTAATTGGTCAACGATTGGTGCGCAAACTTATGAAGTTCCAGTAATGCTTGCATGGCTAGGTGCAATCGCATATACATTGCAAATTTTCTTTGATTTTTCTGCATATTCTGATATGGCAATCGGGCTTGGATTGATGTTTGGATTTAAGTTTAATGAAAACTTTAATTATCCTTATATTTCAAGGTCTATAACAGAATTTTGGAGAAGATGGCATATTTCACTATCAAGTTGGTTTAAAGAATATGTTTATTTTCCTTTGGGTGGTTCAAGAACTGCTAGTAAAGATAAAATGGTACGAAATCTACTTATTGTATGGCTACTCACAGGGATTTGGCATGGAGCTAATTGGACATTCCTATTTTGGGGATTGTGGAACTTCATCTTTATATTGTCAGAACGTTTTTTGCATTACCATGAGAATAATAAACATAGAATCCTAATGAATATTTATACTATGATTATTGTAACATTTGGCTGGGTAACATTTAGGGCCAAGGATCTGTATCAAGCAGGAAGGTATTATCTTAATATGTTTGGTCTTAATAACAATGGATTTTACAGTGATTTAGCAATTGTATTTATAAAAGAAAATGCCTTGTGGTTAGGCCTAGGGGTTTTATTATGCACACCGATTTCAAAGAAGATAAATAATCTGCTGGCAGCTCGAAAAATGTCTGTCCTTGGAAATATATACAGTATTGCTTATCCAATTGCTATAACAGGGCTATTTATTATATGTGTTGTTTACTTAGCGAGAGGCACATACAATCCATTTATCTACTTTAATTTTTAGTGTGCAAAAGGGGGCATAGATATGAAACATTTTTTTATGAAGAAGTATATATTTGCAGGAGTATTTCTTCTTATATTGTTTACCTTCGGAATTACTAATTTTATATATCAATTTGATGGGATGAAAACAACTTTTAAGGAGTATGGAAAAATAACTAATCAAAGTGATGTGAAAAATCTAATTAGCAAAGTAGAAGCAACGGCAAATGATAAGCTGCTTTTTAAAATTGACTTTATTGAAACATATGGATACATTCAAAAGCTTCTTGGTAAAAGTGAAATTGATAATTTTACTTACGGAAAGGATAAAAATGGTTATCTAAACTATGCAAGCTTTTATAGAGAAGATAATTCTAAATTAATGGAATATGCAAAACAAATGCGAAGATTAAAAGAAAGTGTTGAAAGTACTGGCGCTAAAACACTATTTATTAATCCACCAGGAAAATATCAAGGTCACAATTCGGTATTTGACAGTGGGTTTCCTGTTAAGGATCCAAATCTAGTTCAAGATGAGTTTTTACTTAATCTTCAGAGTAATGGTGTGGAAACATTAGATTTACGCAAACCAATACTAGAATCGGGTTTGCCTTATGATAAACTTTTTTATAAAACAGACCATCACTGGACAATTGAGGCAGCTTTTCTTGGGTTTCGTGCCATCTTGAGTGATATGAAAAGCCGATATGGATTGAATGTTGATCCAGATGGATTCTATAGTGATATAAATAATTACAATAAATACACCTATCCTAAAAGTATGTTAGGTTCTATGGGACGAAACACAGGAATTAATTATAGTGGGCTTGATGATTTTACATTTATTACACCTAAATTTAAAACAGATTTAGTTTGGGAATCGATAAATCTTGAGGGCATTAAAAAACGTACGGAAGGTAGTTATGAAGAGGCAGTATTACGATTAGATCTTCTAACATCATCTTCTAAAATTTACACTGTTTCTAAGTATGATGCATATAGCCAAATCAATCCATGGGATAAAATAACAAATAAGAACAATCCAAATGGTCCTAAAATTTTGTGTATAAGAGATTCTTATTTCTCGCCAACCCTTTCTTTTTTGGCACCATTATGCAGTGAAATAGATATGATTTGGCCACTTGCGACGAGTAGTAAGGTGGATATTGAAAAATATCTAAAAGAGAATAAATTTGATTATGTATTCGTTGAATTATATCCAGACAATATTGATGATGAAGCTTTTACTTTTTTCAAAAATAAATAGAAATAATATAATATTAATAGTGGGGAGGCTGCGGTTGCATAAAAAAATACTAAATATTTTTGGTTGGATTATTCTTTTAGCAATTATGTTTTGTGGATACTGGGGCATTCACATGCAAAATATAAAGAAAAGTGAACAAGGATCACGAGTTGAAGTTTCTTTTTTAGGACTTCGCGAAGATGCAGACTGCATTCTTTTGCAGCAAGGACAAGTTAACGTGCTGATTGATACAGGTGAAATACAAGATTCTGATAAAATTATAAATTATTTGAAAGAAAAAAATGTGAATACTATTGAATATTTAATCTTAACACATCCAGATAAGGACCATATTGGTAGTGCAACTGATGTTATAAAGAATTTTAAGGTGAAAAATATCATCGAGCCTTATTATCCGAAAAGCAATGAACTGCTGGATAAGTTGAATAAGAAAATTAAAGAAGAAAATATCCCTATTATATATCCGATTTTAACTCGCAAATTTTCAGTTGGAGAGATGAATCTAGTTGTATATCCACCACTAGAAAAACATTATTCGAAAGACAATAATTATTCATTAGCTACATTGATTAATCATGGCAGCGTTAATATGCTCTTTGCAGGAGATGCCGAGAAAAAAAGGCTTGACGAAATGTTGCTTACTAACTGGCGAAACATTGACCTTTTGAAAATACCTCACCACGGTAGGGCAAACATTAATTCAGAGAGATTTATTAGAGCGGTAAGTCCAACTTATGCGGTAGTTACATCAAATAATTCTGATGAGATAATTAAGAAAACCTGTGAAGAAATAAAAACTTTATTGCTTTATACAGGAACTGGGGATAAGGTTTTTCATAGTAATGGTAAGGTATTGGAACTACAAAAATAATTCGAATATAATCTTAAAAATAAGGGGGTATAAAACGTTATGAAAAAAAATAATTTACGAAGTTATAAAAACAGAGCTTGGTTAATGCTTAATATAGTGTTAACTATTATTTATTTAGTGTGGAGGGTTTTCTACACGGTGCCAGTTGAATACGGAATGGTATCACTAGTTGCTGGTGTAGCATTAGTTGTTGTGGAGGTATTAGGTGCTTTAGAAGCAGGTGTTCATTATTTCAATATGAATAGAATAGAAAACCATCTGTTGCCTGATGTTCCTATAGATATGTTCCCAGATGTGGATGTATATATTGCAACATATAGTGAACCTAATGATTTACTTTTCAAAACAGTAAATGGATGTGTGCACATGGACTATCCCGATAAGAGTAAAGTTCACATATATTTATGCGATGATAGTAGGAGACCAGAAGTTCGCAAACTTGCACAGGAGATGGGCGTAGGTTATTTAGATAGAAAAGATAATAAAGGTGCTAAGGCGGGGAATTTAAACCATGCTATGTCTGTTACATCATCTCCTTTGATTGTGACTTTTGATGCTGATATGATTCCAAAACACGATTTCTTAATGAAAACTGTTCCATATTTTGTTGATGTGGATATTAAGAATAAGGATCGTAATGAAAAGGATAAAATTAGACTTGGGTTTGTTCAGACACCACAAAGTTTTTACAATCCGGATTTGTTTCAGTTTAACCTATTCTCTGAAAATAGGATTCCAAATGAGCAAGACTATTTTTATAAAGATATTCAAGTTTCAAGAAATAAAACAAATAGTGTTATTTATGGTGGATCTAATACAATGTTATCAAGAGCAGCGCTTGTTGACATTGGTGGGTTCTATACAGGTTCTATTACAGAAGATTTTGCCACAGGCATATTACTTCAGAAGAAAGGATATATATGTTATGCAATAAACGAGGTTTTAGCTTCAGGACTATCTGCAACAGAGCTTAAGAGTTTAATAGATCAACGTGTTCGTTGGGGGAGAGGGGTAATTTCAACGGGAAGAAAGATGCATATTCTTTTTACACCTCACTTAAGCTTAGGACAAAAAGTTAATTATTTGGCATCAATTTGGTATTGGTATGTACCAATAAAAAGGTTAATATATATTATGTCACCAATTCTTTTTGCTACATTTGGATATGTAGTACTTAAGTGTACACTGCCTCAAATATTAATATTCTGGCTTCCTATGTATATAACCAGTAATATATCATTAAAAATGCTTAGCCAAAACATTCGAACTACAAAGTGGACAAGCGTTTACGAAACACTTATGTTCCCATTTATGTTATTCCCAATTATTCTAGAAACTTTTGGTATAACTCTTAAGAAGTTTAAAGTTACTAAGAAGGGTGAAATTATAAATGAAAAAGGTAAAAATGCTGGATATATGATTCCTTTTATAGTTTTGATTGTATTGTCGGTCATAGGCATTATCAATTGTATACGCACAATCTTTGAAAGTGGATCATTAAATCCAGTTGTTATTTTATTCTGGTTAATTACGAATTTATTCAGTTTAGTTATGTCACTTTTCTTTGTACAAGGAAGAGATTTTATTCGTAAGAGCGAAAGAGTTAATGCCGAAGTAGATTGTGAAGTGCGAGATAACCTTATGTCCATAATAACTACAACTAAAGATTTTTCTGAAGATGGTATTTCAGTTATGCTAAATAAACCTGTAAATATTGATGATGAACTAGATGTTGATATTGATTTAAAAACAGATAGATATCACGCGAAAATGAAGGGTAGAATAGTTCATGTTGAAGAAAGTAGTGAAGGCTTTAAATATGCATTCTGTATAACTGATATGCTAGATTCATATGAGGAATATCTACAAATATTATATGATAGAGTACCTACACTTCCTTTAAATTTATCTGAGTCTCTAAGTAGCTTTGATGATTTAAGACTCAATGTTTCTAATCGATCAAAAGAGACGTTTTATCAGAATAGAAGGCTTCCTAGAATTAATATGGAAATTGATGTTAATACCGATAGTGGTAGCTTTGTGCATATAATAAATTATAACTACAAACATATTGTATTAAGTGTAGAAGATAAAGCTACTAATTTCACATTGCTATTAGTAGAGGGGTTAGAACTTATATGTAAATATGAGAGAATAATAACAGATAATATAGCCCTATATGCAATTGAAAATTACAATGAAATCCATAATAATGATGAAAAGCAAAAATTACTAGAGAAATGGATTGAAGAAGTTAGGATTCATAATCCAAATGAAACGGAGGGGAAAAATGATACAAAGGTATCAAATAATGAAGAATTCCAAGAAATGGATTTATTATAAAAAATATCGTATATTTATTGTAGTTCTAATTGTGATTTTATCTGGAATCTATTTTGTTCAATATACCTATAATAAATCAGCTGGCATTCGGTTTGTAAAAAACATGAATGTTGGCTGGAATCTTGGAAATTCTTTAGATGCTGATGGAAAGAAGATTAAAAATGGTGATCCAGAAATCTACGAGGTTTCTTGGGGAAATCCAGTTACTACAAAGGTTATTATAGATGAGATTAAAGATGGTGGGTTTAATACAGTTAGAATCCCAGTTACATGGTACCATCATATGGATGAAAAAGGTGTAATTGATCAAAAATGGATGAACAGAGTGCAAGAAGTTGTTGATTACGTTATTGAAAATGATATGTATGCCATCGTTGATATCCACCATGATAAATGGTTTGTGCCATCTTATGATAATCAAGAGAATGCCAAGAAGATGTTGAGTTCAACATGGTCTCAAATTGCAGAGCGATTTGCAAATTATGATGATCATTTAATATTTGAAGCGATGAATGAGCCAAGGTTAATTGGTACAGAGTTTGAGTGGAATGCTGGAAACAAAGAGGTTAGAGAAGTGGTAAATAATTTAAATGAGACGTTTGTAGAAACAATAAGGTCAGGGTCAAATGAAAATAAAAAACGTTATTTAATGGTAGCACCATACTGTAATTCATCCGACATTGAAGCTTTAGACGATTTTGTATTACCTAAGGATGAACGAATTATCTTGTCAATACACGAATATATCCCATATGAATTTACTATGAAGGAAGATGTTGAGAAGATATGGAGTAAAGATAATAGTGATGATACAAAAGAAATAGATAACACTTTCAATAATCTTTATAATAAGTTTATTAGTAAGGGGATACCTGTTATTATTAGTGAGTTTGGTGCAGCTAATAAAAACAATCTTAAAGAACGGTTAGAATGGGCTAAATATTATGTGACTGCCGCAAGAGAAAAAAATATTATGTGCATTTGGTGGGACGATGGAAGTAATGAAGAAAAAAAAGGCAAGTATGAATTATTTGATAGATATAATTTAAAATGGGAGTATCCTGAAATTGTGTATATATTAGTTCGTAAATCAGATAAATAATAAGTCTGAACTTCTTTAAAAAGAGGTTCAGACTTATTATTTTTTTGCTGTTTTATGTAGTACGATTTCCTAGAATATTGCATTAAATACCACTTATTATTTAGGGTGTTTTAGATAATAATTAATAGTAAGTTTAAGTTTATATTTTTAAGCTTAATAATATTTAAGAGGGAGAAAGGAATTAAAGGATAGATGGGATGTTTCTACTGCAATTCAAAGAGATTGTTACTCTGCATTCTTAATAATGAATATTGGCAATGATTTAGAAACTATTAATAGAGAATTATGTTTTAGAACTTATGACAATTTTAAGCAATTACATGATGATGAAATAAATAGACTTAAAATATTAAAAGAAAATGGGGCTAAATTAATATCCAGTATGGGAATTTAAATATAAACAAATATGGTTTTGAACCGAGCCATTATGCTATCGTTAATGGGCTAAATATAGTCTTTGGTAGTAAAAGTCTTATTATAATTAGATGAGTCATAATATGTTGTAAGATATAGAGGAAATATAATTCCTATAAATGAGAGTATTATGGAAGTTTAAGAAGAACTAAATAATATTAAAACCTCAGAAAGAGTAGATGAAAATAATGAAATATTTTACCCAGGTGAAAGAACGTTAAATACTAGAAATAGAAATTTAGAGTTAGGAATACCGGTAGATGAAGACATATGGAGATCTATAGAAAATATGTAAATTGGGCCTGTAAATAATTTTGTGTAAACAGAATATAATATACTCTTTCTTGGCAATAATTGAGATAAGTGATTATCAAAGATTGTAAGGAGGAGTATTTTTATGTCAAACA
>NZ_JAHLEB010000057.1 GCF_018861735.1 Clostridium lacusfryxellense
AAGAGCAGAAACATTGAAATTCCATTTAAAATTCTTCTTTTGCAAATATAAAATTCTCGTGAGCCTGACTGGAAGGAAGGCTAGCGAACCGGCGCACGCCGAATGTGAGTGATAGGGAATTTTATATTTGCAAAAGATTAGAATTTCTTAATGAAATTTCACGTTTCAAACTCTTATTTGGTGACCCGCAGGAGGAATTTATAGGTCGTATTCTTTTTTATTTAAGTTTAAATTTTGTTTCATCATCTATATATTTTAATAAAATTAAATCATCCTTAAGGATATTTCCTACAACATTTACTCGATCATCTTGGGGAAGTGTTTTTTTGCAAATTTGTAGTTCTCCACTATATCTAAGATAATCTTTATTATCAATTGTAATGCTACCGATCGTTCTAGTTGTATTGTCGTGAGGATATATAGTCCCCCCGTGCAGGTCAACTCTTGAATTTGTAGATCTTATTACGTCTTCTGCGGAGTCAGGTCTGTTTTCATGTATATTGTCAAAAATTATTTTCCTCTCAATAGAGCTACAGTTATTTAAATTTACTCTAAGCTCTAGGATGTTCTCATTAATATCACCAACACTCCTAAGTTCATCGTCACTTGGTATACTATCACCGAATATAATATTATCCATGCCTAGAGCGAATAATTCTTTAGCGGCAACATAAGGAGATAAGAATCTATGTTTTTCAAGCGTGGCCAAGCCTTCATAAATAGGCCCCCTTTTATTAATTAGGGATGGTACAAATGCTGAAATTTTTATATTCCTTTTTTTTAGCATTTTGTTTTTTTTATTGAATGTATTTATGGATAACCCCGTATTTAGTCTAGGGTAGTAATTGTGACATGATTGAAGCATTTCATAATTAGGATTATATTCTTCAAGCTCAACGAAAAATCTTTCAGTTACAGTGCTTGCATTTATCTCTATTTTTAAACCAAACTTATTATTAGTAAAGTTCGAGATTTGCTTAGGAGAAAACCCAAAGTCGACCCTTACTCCTTGCAGTCCCATATCTTTTATTGATTTTAAATTATTCATATCGGCGCAAAGATAGGTGAATGCTCTAGGTGAAATATCAGCAATTATGGACATACTTAAATTATTTGCCTCAGCAACAATTACTTTGAATTCTTCTACAGCTTTTTCATAATTTGCTTCTGGAATATGAAGTGATGTAAATATAGTATCAAAGCCCAGAGCTTTAGAATTATTTATATATGTAATATTTTCTTTTAAAGTATATTTCATTCCTGTGAAAACAGAAATACCTTTTCCCATTGGATTTACCTCCCTATATTGAGAAAATCCCAATGTGAAAGCAAATATTGCGTTTCTCAATGGGATTTTCAGTTACAATAAAATATTATTCTATATGATATTCAAAGCCTGAATAAATTACTTATTAAGTAGTTTAAGTGATCTAGCAACAACATTTTCAGTTGTAAAACCAAATTCTTTAAATAGTACATCAGCTTTTCCTGATGCTCCAAATCTATCAATTGAAATTACATCTCCATCTAGACCAACATATTTGTGCCATCCAAAGGAAGCGCCAGCTTCAACAGCTAATCTTGTTCTTACAGATGATGGTAATATAGATTCTTTATATTCTTTTGATTGTGATTCAAATATATCTAAACAAGGCATACTAATTACTCTAGCCGTAATACCTTGGGCATTTAATACCTTAGCTCCCTCATAAATAAATTCTACTTCAGAGCCTGTTGCCATTAAAATTATATCAGGATTTTGACCTTCTACTTCATATGTCTTTAATACATATGCACCTTTTAATGATTCTATTGAAGTCTCTTCATATAAAGGAAGGTTTTGCCTTGTTAATACCAATGCAGTTGGAGTTGTTTTTGAAGTTATTCCAGCATACCAACCAAAAGCTGTTTCTCTAGAATCAGCAGGTCTAAATACATTAAAGTTTGGTAGAGCTCTAAGTGCTGCAAGATGTTCTATTGGTTCATGAGTAGGACCATCTTCACCAACAGCTATGCTATCATGAGTTAAAACATAAACAACAGGAAGACCCATAAGTGCTGATAATCTCATTGCACCTTTCATATAATCGCTAAATACAAAGAAAGTTGAAACAAAAGGTTTAAGACCTCCATGTACATATATTCCATTTGCTATAGCTGCCATTGCATGCTCTCTTACTCCAAAATGAAGGTTAGATCCATTTCTATCTTCCATAGAGAAATCTCCCATACCCTTCATATATGTCTTATTAGAAGGAGCAAGATCTGCTGAACCACCTATAAGATTAGGTACATGTTTAGCTAATACATTTAAGATAGCACCAGAGGAGTTCCTTGTCGCCGCTTTGCCTTCAAATTTCCACATGTCGTTTTCTTTTAGTAAATCAGCAGATATTTCTCCACTTTGCCATAATTCATATTCTTTAGCAAGCTGCGGATTTTCGTCGCTGTAAGAAGCATAAAGTGTATTCCATGTTTCTTCTTTACGACTTAGCTCTAATTTTACGTTTTCCATATGTTTAGTAACTTCAGTTGGAACTGAAAATGGTGATAGATCCCAACCCATGCATTTTTTCATTTCAATTATATTATCTTCACCAAGCGGTTCTCCGTGTGCAGATGCCTGGCCTTGCTTTTTGGCACAACCAAACCCAATAATAGTAGTAATTTTAATGAAGGTAGGTTTATTGAGTTCAAGTTTTGCAGTTTCAATGGCTTTACCTATTGCATCCATATCGTTGCCATCTTCTACGCATATTACTTGCCATCCATATGCCTCATATCTTTTAGCTACATCTTCTTTAAAAGCAATATCTGTTGAACCTTCAATAGATATACTATTTGAATCGTACATTACAATAAGTTTAGATAGACCTAAGGTTCCTGCTAGGGATGCTGCTTCACCAGAAATTCCTTCCATATTGTCACCGTCACCACATATAGCATATGTATAATGATCTACAATAGAATGTTTCTTTGTGTTAAATTTCGCTGCAAGATGGCTTTCAGCTATTGCCATACCAACTGCATTAGCAATTCCTTGTCCAAGAGGTCCTGTTGTAATTTCAACACCATTTGTATGATTGTATTCAGGGTGACCAGGTGTTAAACTACCAAATTGTCTGAAATTCTTTAAATCTTCAATAGTTAGACCATAACCAAAAATATTAAGAAGTGAATATTCAAGCATTGAACCGTGACCTGCTGAGAGTACAAATCTGTCTCTATCCTGCCATTTTGAATTTGCTGGATTATGTTTCATATGATTTGCCCATAATGTATAAGCCATTGGTGCAACCCCTAGTGGAAGGCCTGGATGTCCAGAGTTAGCCTTTTGTATAGCTTCAGCTGACAGAACCCTTATAGTATCTACGGTTAATTGTTCAATTTTATTCAATGTAAATTCCTCCTTGTTATATATGTTAATTTTTATGGATTATTTTATAATTGTATCTAATTGAAATTTGTTCTATATTAAATATAAAAGATTACGCTGTAGATTGCAAGAATATATTCTGTTTAATTTATTATCTCACAACTTGAAATCATTAAAATTAATGAATCATTGATTTTAGATACCTTATCCTCATTAGTAAGTACAACTAAATAATCACCAGGATAAATAACTGTGTCTCCCCGAGGAAGGATTTCATCTCCCCCACGTTTAACGGATACCAATAAACAATGGGAAGGCCATTTAACTTCTTTAATTTGTTTCCCATCTAGATATGAGCCCATGCAAACTGCAAATTCCAGTATAGCTTTATTCTTATTATGTCCAGTAAATATTTTTTCACCTTGATTGTGTAGAAATTTTTCAAGAAGAGATTCATATATAGGTTTCGATGCTAATATATCTGCAACGATATATGCAACTATTGAAACAATAGCTAGAGAAAGCATATGTTTAAAGGAACCTGACATTTCAGCAATTAATATAATACCTGTTATAGGTGATCTAACTACTGCAGTAAAATACCCTGCCATAGCAAGTATTATCATATTATTAACATACATTGTATCAAAATTCACAAAATGCACAAGTACTACACCATAGACATTTCCGACTAAAGCTCCGATTGCAAGCAGTGGAAGAAAAATTCCACCAGGTGCGCCTGAGCCGTAACTTGCCATGGTGAATAAAAATTTTGCAAGTACTAAAACAATTAAAATTGTTAAAGGAAGATTTCCAGTAACTAGAGATACTATGAGGTTATGACCTCCTCCTAAAATTTGTGGCAAAAAAATGCCGAAAATAACGGAAATTAATAGTGGTATTATGATTTTCATTTCTTTTGGTAACCATTTTTGTTTTTCATATATATTTTGAGTTTTTAGAAGAAGAGTATTAAAAGCTACACCTAAAACACCTACAATAGCACCTAATAATACAATGTAAAAATAAAATTTAAGTGGTAATGTAGAAATATTTTCAAAATTAAAAACTGGTTTTAATCCAAAAAAACCTCTGGCTACGAAGTCTGCAGATAGTGCGGCAGCCAAAGTTGAGAGTAAAACTAAAGGAGAAAAGTTTTTATGAACTTCTTCGAGTGAAAACATTACAGCTGCTAGTGGAGCATTAAAGGCTGCTGCAAGCCCTGCACTCGCTCCGCTTGTAATAAGATATTTCTCTTCAATTTTGACTCTTTTAAATATCTTGCTAAATCCCTGGCCTACCGCTGCACCTAATTGTACTGACGGTCCTTCACGTCCAAGTGAAAGTCCAGAGCCTATTGTAAGAACTCCTCCGATAAACTTACCGGAAATAACACGTAGCCAGTTCATGTCCAGTTTTCTAAGAAGAACACCTTCAACTTGAGGGATTCCACTTCCGCTTATCATTGGTTCACGTTTAACCATTAAACCTACAATATATCCCAAAATAATTAAAATACCAATCCATGGGATAATAAGTATAGGTTTTATAGAAAGAGTCATATAAACGCCATTTAAAAATATTCCGGCTTCTTCAAGTACGTGACGATACAACACAATTAATAAACCTGTGATGATACCTATACATATTGATTCACACACAAGCTTTAATCTAAAGCTATGCCAAGACATCAGTGTGTTATGAGTGTTATGTTTGCTATCCGATTTCAAATTTACTGCCTCCATTAATATGTATAATAACTTAAGTATGTAACTTAATTACCTTATGTTATATATATTATCATAAACAACTATATATAAGTAGGAAACTAAAGTAAATTACAAGTATAATAAACGTATACGATTAAAACTGAAGTGCGTATTTTATAATTAAAGTAAATATAAATGGGGGTTTAATATTATGATAATAGGCGGAAGAGCGCATGATTTTGGTAAATTATCACTTGAAGAACTAACAGCAAAAGTATCAAAGCAGGGTTACACGCATGTTCAATTGGCTTTAGACAAAGCAATATATGGAATAGATTGTAGCTTAGGAAAGTTAAGTCCCGGCCTCGGAACTATATTAGAGATAGCTTTAAAAAAGAAAATGTTCAAATAGCTGTTTTAGGTTGTTATATAAATCATATACATCCCAATATTTGTGAGAGAAGAAAAGGAATAGATAGATTTAAGGAACATATAAGATTTGCTAGAGATTTTAAATGTAGTATAGTTGGGACAGAAACTGGAACATTAAAGGTCGATGGAGTACGTGATTATGATAACGAGTCAGAAGGGGCCTTTGAAACATTAACTGAAAGCTTAAAAGAACTTACTACCGAAGCGGAAAAGTTTGTGGTTATAGTTGGAATTGAGGGTGGTAAAAATGAAGTGGTGACCAGTCCTAAAAAAATGAGAAGAGTTCTAGATTTAATTCCTTCTAACAATTTACAGGTTATCTACGATCCAACTAATTATTTATCAATAACTAACTTCAAAGATCAAGATGAAATCATTAAAGATGCCTTTAATTTATTTAGGGATAGAATCGTAGTAATGCATGCAAAGGACTTTGTAGTTAGTAATGGTAAAATTATTACAGTAGCGGCAGGGAAGGGAAGGTTGAATTATAAATTGATACTAAAACTCCTTAAAGATAAAAAACCATTTATAAACATCTTGCTTGAGGATATTAAAGAAGTGGATATGGATGAAAGTATGAGGTTTATAGAGAATGTGTATAGTAGAGTCTAATAAAAAACAAATGATATAAATTTATAGGCGATTTATTAGTATTTAGGTTTTGGTAAATACTAATAAACCGCCTATAGTGTTTTTTATTATAATAGAATTTATATTTGCACTTTATCAGTGTTTTTTTTCATTTTTTCTTCAATTTCTAATAATACTTTTTGTTGATAATACATTATTAAAAAACATATAATACTTGATACAAATACTAATACAAAGGTTGATATTTTGAAAAATATAAACCCGACAATTAAAAAACTAGAAAGACATAGTAATGTAATATTAAATTTTCGAATTGTATAATATGCAGCGGTTTTAAGAACATCTTTCCAACCTAAATAAAACCTTGAGATTATTGGGAATACATACAAACTCATTGAAAAAATAAAAGCCATAACTACAAAAATTGAAATGGTTAACATTCGTGGGTAACCGCTAGAAATAAAGAATCTAATATCAATGAACAGTACACATATTAATATTATTTCTAACGCTCCAAAAAACAATGATTGAAAAAAGTTAGTTTTATAAGCCTTAAAAAAATCTTTAGTAATATTTATATCTTTTTCCCTTATAAGTTTGCCCATAACACTAAAAAGAGCCGTTGCTGCAGGAGCTATAGGAATACAACATATAATAGCAATAGTAGTAAATCCTTGTGGAATTGCTTTTGTACCATTAGATAGAAGCACAAGTAACATAAAAACTAGTGGAATATTTAGAAGCAGAAAGTATAAATTACCCATAAAGAACCAAAATATGTAGTTAGTTATTGTGTATAAAGGTCCTTCGCCGAATTCTCTTTTTGATTTACCCATTTTTTCCTCCAACTGCATTTATAAAATGCATTTATGTAAATTATTATAATAAATTAATTGTTTTTATATCAATTAAAATGTAACATAAATAAAGTAAAATGCAAATAGGTAGAAGTTATGAAAATGATAATTAAATTTTGGCGTTTTCTACATATTGATATAATTAAGGAGATTTTTAGCAGAGTACTGTCTTTTAATTAACAAAAACGGACTTAAAATATTGTTGCAGATATTAAATAGTGGTATAATTTGTAGTATCTGTTAACGATTACTTGAGTGAAAAAGAACTGGTAGGAAGGTGTGCACATGGGTGAAATTAATAAACCTGATCTAGAATTTGAGAACCTGTTAAAAGAACAAAATATATATAAAAATAAACCTCTCAAAACATTAGTATATTTGTATAAGGATAACATTTGGAGATTATTTGTATCTTTTATATTTTTTATTATTAAACATTCGCCAGCTTGGGTAATGCCTATTATAACAGCAAATGTTATTGATATAGCAAGTGGTCCAGCAACTCACAACTTAAGAGAGTTATGGATTAACTTAATAATAGCATCCGTATTAATTATTCAAAACGTTCCAACTAGTATATTATACACAAAATTTTTCAGCCAAGCGTTAAGATGTGTTGAAGCAGAGCTACGGAGCAAATTAGTACGAAAACTTCAGATATTATCGATTTCATACCATAAACAATTAAAGTCAGGAAAGATACAGTCCAAGGTATTAAGAGATGTAGAGGCAATTACGGTATTATCAAGGCAGATTTTCAATGGGTTTGTACCTACAATTCTAAACATTGTTGTAGCTCTTACCATTACTTTAACAAAAAGCTTTACGGTTGCAATATTTTTTATGATGTCTATGCCAGTATCTTTTTTTATTATAAAACACTTTAGGAAGAATATAAGAAAAACAAATAGAGACTTCAGAAAGGATATTGAAGAAATGTCTGCAAATGTGGCAGAAATGGTAGAACTTGTCCCTATAACAAGGGCACACGGACTTGAGAATGTAGAAATCAATAGAATGGATAAACAATTAGAAAAAGTAAGACATAGCGGATACAATTTAGATATTGTAACAGCATTTTTAGGAGCCTCCGGTTGGGCTGTTTTCCAAGTTTTTCAAGTTGGATGCCTTGCATTTACAGGCTATTTAGCTTATAGGGGCAAAATTTCTGTTGGAGATGTTGTGTTATATCAAAGCTATTTTTCATCTATATTAAATCAAGTTTCTAGTTTAATTAATGTATACCCAGACATTGTGAAGGGTTTTGAATCAATAGATTCAGTTGGAGAAATTTTATTATCTGATGATGTTGAAGATAATAAAGGAAAACTTAAGCTTACAAATGTTAAAGGTGATTTTTATTTTAAATCTGTAGGGTTTAATTATGAAACTTCAGAAAGGCCAGTACTTAGCGACTTTAATCTTAAAGTAAAGGCAGGAGAGTGTATAGCTTTTGTAGGTGAATCAGGAGCCGGGAAAACTACGATATTAAATCTAATTATTGGGTTTAATAAAGCTTCAAAAGGAAAGTTATTTATTGATGGCATGGATATAACTGGAATAGACTTGCGAAGTTACAGAAAGAATATAGCTGTAGTGCCTCAAAACACAATCCTTTTTTCAGGTACCATTAGAAGTAATATTACTTACGGGCTTACAAATGTAAGCGAAGAGGAAATTAGGCAAGTAGTAGAATCTTCAAATTTAACGCAGGTAGTAGCTAAACTGCCTAAGGGACTAAATACTTCCATTGGAGAGCACGGAGGTATGTTATCCGGTGGTCAAAGGCAACGGATTGCTATAGCAAGGGCTTTAATTCGAGATCCTCAAATAATTGTTTTGGATGAAGCTACGTCAGCACTAGATAATATTTCAGAACTCCATGTGCAAAAGGCAATGAGAAATTTAGTTAGTGGTCGCACAACATTTATAGTAGCGCATAGTCTTTCTACTATAAGAGATGCAGACCGCATTGTTGTTATGAGAAATGGAAGGTGTGTCGAATGTGGGACTTACACGGAATTATTAGACTTAAAGGGAGAGTTTTATAATTTAAAACAATTGCAAGGATAGGTGCTAAAATAATAGGTATTAAAAGTATAGATATTAAAAGGAAGTAGCTTAACGCATGTTTGAGCAGGAGAAATACTTTACAACTAGTGAATATTTGGAGAAGCTTTACAATGAAAAATCTAGAAAATTCGGTTTTAAAGCGGAGAATATTTTTGAATATAAATTATGGAAAACTGAGTTGCGAAGTAAACTAAAGGAAATAATAGGATTGAACAACATGAAATCATGTGATTTAGAAGCGCAAATAGTAGAGTCGCAAAATTTTACAGGATATAGGAGGGATAAAATTATTATTCAAACGGAGCCAGGAGTTTGGATGCCACTTTATATATTGATTCCTGATGGTATTAAGGTAAATGAAAAGAGACCTTGCGTTATTGCACCCCATGGACATGGAGGCGCTGGTAAGTACTCAATTGTAGGAAGAACTGATATCCCTGGGATTAAGGAAAGCATAGAAAAATATAACTATGATTATGGTTTAGAATTTGTTAATCAGGGGTATGTGGTATTTTGTAATGATGCTAGAGGAGCAGGTGAAAGGCGAGAAAAAAAACATCAAGGTATAGATATAACATCGCTTATGAGTACATCTTGTAATGATATAAATAATGTTGCCATTAGTATAGGGCAAACTTTAGTTGGTATGATGACTTGGGACCTTATGAGGCTCACTGATTACATCGAAACCCTTGATTATTGTGATCACTCAAAAATAGCATGTTGTGGTTTTTCGGGAGGTGGATTACAAGCTCTTTGGTTATCAGCTTTAGATGACAGAATAACTTGTAGCGTTGTTAGTGGTTATTTTTATGGGTTTAAAGACTCCATACTAAAGACTCATTTATGTGGATGTAATTTTGTACCTAGGCTTTGGGAATATATTGAGCTTGGAGATTTAGCAGCATTAATTGCACCTAATAAACTCTTAATTGAAAGTGGTACTAAAGATAGTTTAAATGGACATCGAGGAATTAAGAATGTAATTCAGCAAGTTGATATAACTAGAAAGGCCTATAATATATATAATAAACAAGAGAATCTCTATCATCATATATTTGAGGGACCCCATATGTGGAATGGTGAGAAAACCTATGATTTTGTTAATAATTGGAGCGGTAGAGGTGGGGAAATATGATAGTTGCAAAGGATGGAAGTGGAGATTTTAATACCGTGCAGGAGGCAATAAATTCTATACCTTTTGGAAACCAAAAGAGGATAGTTATAAATATTAAAAATGGAATTTATAAAGAAAAGATATTTGTTGATATGAACAATATAATGTTAATAGGCGAGAATGAATTTAATACAATATTGACCTATGATGATCACGCATATAAGTTGTTTCCAAATGGAGAAAAGATGGGTACCTTTAATTCCTTTAGTACGTTCATTGGGGGAGATAATTTCATCGCGCAAAATATAACTTTTGAGAACTCTTCAGGTTGCGGAGATACATATGGCCAGGCAGTTGCTATATATGTGGATGGTGATAAAGCTAAGTTTAAAGACTGTGAGATATTCTCAAATAATAGAGATAAAAGTGTAAATGGATATATAACTGCAGCATCTACAATTGAAGGTGAGAGGTTTGGATATGTATTTATAGATTGCAAGTTACTAAGTGATGCAAAACCTAATTCTGTTTATCTTGGGAGGCCTTGGAGAGATTATGCAAAAACTACTTTTATAAATTGTTTTATGGGAGAACACATTGCCCAGATCGGGTGGCATAATTGGGACCGTTTGGTTACGCAGAGTACTACTAGTTATGAGGAGTATAATAGCTTAGGTCCTGGAGGTAATCTACGTAACAGGGTTACATGGGCAAAGACATTAACTGATGAGGAAGTTAAGGAGTACACCCCGGGAAATATATTTGGTTTGGATTTTAATTATGAGTTTTATAAAAGCTAGCAAAATAAATTGCTAGCTTTTAATGACTGTTAAATTAGTCCAAAGTCTCCATTACAGAGGAGGCAAGGATAAATGCTCCAACACCTTTTGGATCATTTGTTACAATTGGCTCACTTATATAGTAAGCATATGTACCGTCTCTTTTCTGGCACCACCAAGTCCTGCTACGCTGCAAGTTTTGTTTAAGTTTACTAAGCCATCTTGAGTAACCGTAATAAACTCATCAATAATACCCTTATAGGTTTTCTTTGCAACTCTAAACCAACTATTAGGAAGATAACCTTTTTTTGATCCTTTTGCAATTGCATATAATATCATACATGAGGCTGAGGCTTCTAAGTAGTTACCCTTTCGGTCACCTTCATTTAATACTTGGTACCAAAGCCCTGTTTCTTCATCTTGAACTCTAAGAAGTGAGTCTAATACCTCATTTAAAATTTCGATTATTCTAGCTTTGTCTTTATGGTCTTCAGGTATATAGTCTAATACATCTACTATAGCCATAACATACCAACCAACAGAACGACCCCAGAAGTTCTTTGAAAGACCTGTTTCTTTATCACACCAGGGTTGAACTTTTTTTTCATCCCATGCATGATATAGCAGGCCAGTTTCAGGATCTTTTGCATGCTTTTCACAGATTAGAAATTGTTTTGTAACATCATCAAATTCTGATGTCTCACCAAACTCTTTTATAAACTCAGCATAGAAGGGGGATCCCATGTAAAGTCCATCTAACCAAATTTGATAAGGGTAGATTTGCTTATGCCAGAAGGCACCTTCACTAGTTCTTGGATGGTTTTTTAATTGCTCTCTTAATAAAAAAGCAGCTTTTTTATATTTCTTTAGTCCTGTTTCTTTATAAAGAAGGAAAAGCAACTTTCCATTGTTTACATGATCTATATTATATTCAGTAACACTATATTTTCTAATTCCACCAGTTTCATCAATGAAAAAGTCCATGTTCTTTTTAATAAAATCAAAGTATTTATCTTCTCCGGTATTTCTCCATAATAATTCTATTCCTTTAAAAATGACACCATTGTCATATTCCCATTTACCATTTAATTCTGGAGTTCTCATCATAACTGAATTTGTCATCCTAACAGCCCAATTTTCCATTTATTACACCTCTCTATTTTGTATATAAAATTTATTTGCTACTGAGTTGAAGTCTATAAATAACGTTAATAAGTTTTACCATAGGGTCATCATTCTTTGCATTTTTAGTTTTACATCTAGAGAATTCAACATTAAAAGCATTTTCAACATAGAAAGCTGGACCTTTGTGATTACTTATAGTGACATTGCTAAAGCTTATGTCTTTTACATTTGAGCAGAAGAAGCCTCTTTGCGCCATTGGCTCAAGGTTTGACATCATATCTGGCATGCCAGGTTCTGCGTTTTTAGCCATTGATATAGAGATATTTTCAAAGGATACATCCTCTACATACATTTCGGCAAGCCCATATAAAAACCCTGCAGCAGCCCGTACTTCTCTAGCAGTTATATTAGAAAAATGAATTCTTCTAAAAGCTGGTGTATCTTTTGTTATGGGGTAAGGAGTTTTATCCCAAACATATTTATCTTTTCCTTTAGGTCCACAATAGTAGTATAGATTTGCAATAAATGGACATAAAACATCCTTCATTACTATGTTATTAATTCTTATATCTTCAATAACGCCTCCGCGACCACGCCGGGATTTCATTCTAATGCCTCTATCAGTTCCTTCAAATACACAGTTGCTTATGGTAACGTTCCTAATATCCCCACTCATTTCACTGCCGATTACTACCACACCATGACCATGTACCATAGTGCAATTTGATATAGTAATATTTTCACAAGGAACTCTAATAAGGGTATCTTCTGTACCAGATTTTATAGCTATGCAATCATCACCAACATCAATGTGGCAATTGGATATATGTACATTTTTGCAGGATTCTGGATTAATCCCATCAGTGTTTGGAGAGTCCGCTGGGTTTTTAATTGAAATTTTGTCTACTGTAACATTTTAACAACATATAGGGTTGATAGTCCAGCTGGGGGAGTTAATTAAAGTAATTCCCTCAATAAGTACATTATTACAACCATGAAAACTTATTAATTTAGGTCTGGGATATAAATTTTCATTGTTTTTCATAAGTTTCCATCAAAACATGCCTTATCCATCTAGTTTTCCACGACCAGTAATAGCAATATTTTCTGCATCTTGTGCATATATGCAAGATGAATATACAGGACTCAATACCCCTTCCCATCTTGAATTTACAACAGGATACTGTGTTATATCGTTAGAAAATATTAAAATAGCACCTAAATCTAAATTTAAATTAATGTTGCTTTTTAATCTAATAGATCCCGTAAGAAACTTGCCAGCGGGTACGTACACTGTTCCCCCACCAGATTCACTACAGGAATTTATTGCTGTAGTGAAAGAATTTGTACAGGAGGTAATGCCGCCGGGAATTGCTCCGAATTCTGTGACATTAAATATTGTTGAATATGGTGAAGTGTTCATAGAAACCTCCTTTAGTATAGAGCGTCATTATCCCTTAACTGCTCCAAGGGTTACACCTAGCGAAAAACAATCCAATAGCTGCGAGTGCTGGTTTTGAAAGTGGCAATACTATTTTAACAAATATACCCATAGGAGTACAACCATCTATCTCCGCTGATTCCATTAAAGCTTTAGGTATTCCCTCAAAGAAGCTCTTCATAAGTATCAAATTATATACTTGTAAACTTAATGGAAGAACAATTGACCATAAACTATTCATTAGTCCAAGATTTTTCATATTTAAATATGTAGGTACTAGTCCGCCATTAAATAACATTGTAAAAAATAAAATAGATGCAAACAACTTTCTTCCAGGCATATCATCTTGAATTAATACATAGGCTCCGAGTGTAGTCAAAAATAAACCAATAAGTGTACCTACTACTGTTATATAAATAGAAACAAGAAAAGGTGTATATAGTGTGGTTTGTGTAATAACAGCTTTATAAGCTGCAAGTGTTGGGTGTATTGGAATAAGTCTTAAACCATATGAACCAGTGGCATCTAATGAATCGGATACTACTTTCAAAATAGGTACAAGTATCACAATTACAGTTACGAGTTGAAAGAGGGAGTTGAATATTCTGAAAAAAGCTCTTCCACGGTGACCTTTTTTGAAGCTAAATTTATCATTCATTAATAACTTTCTCCTCTCACTATAAGATACTTGAGCCCTTAATTTTTTTGCTGATTTGATTTGCTAAAATTACTAATACCAAAGTTACAACAGATTTAAATAATCCAACAGCAGTAGTGTAACCGTAATCTGCTTGTTGTTGCATAACCCTAAATGTGTAAGTTTGAATAGTATCTGAAACACTATAAACTACAGGGTTCATAAGGTTAAATACTGAGTCAAATAAATTTAATACTTTGGCTAGATCAAGTATAAATACAACAAGAATTGTATTCATAATTCCAGGCAAAGTAACATGAATACATTGTTTAATTCTACTCGCACCATCTATAGCAGCGGCTTCATATAATTCAGGGCTAATTCCAGAGAGTGCAGCCAAATAAATTATAGTTCCCCATCCAGTATCTTTCCATCTTGCTATGAAAAGGAATATAGGCGTCCACCATTTTTCTGATACTAAGAAATAAAATGGTTTGTAACTTAATTGAACAAGTATTTGATTTATAAATCCATCCTGAGGTGATAAAATTATTGTAAATATGGAAGCTACAACTACCCAAGATAGAAAATGAGGAAGATATAAAAGTGTTTGAACAAAACTTTTAGCAAATTTACTACTTAATTCATTTAATAATAAGGCAAAAATGATTGTTACTACCATACCTATTGAGAGATTCAGTAAGCTAAGGCTAATTGTATTGCTAAAGGCACTTAAAAACTTAGGAGTTTTAAATAATACTCTGAAATTTTCCAAACCTATAAACTTCGCAGGGGCAAAAGGGCCGTATTTTGTAAATGCAAATTTAATACCATACATAGGCATGTAGTAGAATAAGAATGTAATTAATAAGACTGGAAGAAACATAAGATAAAAATATTTATATCTGATCATTCTTTTTATCACACTACTATTCGATGTTTTCATAACATTAGTATTTGATGTTTTTCTTGTTTTAGTTTGCAATTAATTAGTCCTCCTTTTGTATTAGTTGAATTTAAAACTCATAATTTATATAAAATATAATTGGAAGTAAAATTAAAAATTACTTCCAATTATAAATTAAATTAAATTATTATTTATTAAGATCAGCTAGAATACTATCAACTAATGATTTTGAATCTTTATTGTATTTAGCTAAACCATCATCAACTGACAATGTTCCAACAAGTACATTAGAGATTACTTCGGTTTTTATTGCTAATAAGTCTGGAATTGCTTTACTAAGAACTTCAGATGCAGGTAACAAAGGTTCTAGAACTGAGTCTTTAGTAAATATTTCTAGAGAATTAGTTATTCTCTCATCAACAACAACTGGGTTTTTGAATTTTGTTAAAGATAATTCAGCTGCTTCATATATTTTGGGGAACTGTATTTTAGGATCAAGTTTGCTAGGTACTTTTGCAGTAACTCCATCTTTAACTGTGTAGTTTATATCCTTAATTCCATTTGTAAATATCATTTCGCCTTCGCCACCATCATGCATATACTCAATAAGATATTTGAATATTCCTTCTGGGTTTTTTGCTTTGCTAGTTATTCCTAGTGCAATAGGTGCTCTTTCAATATACTTAGTTTCTTTTATTGTAGGCATTGCAACAACTTTTCCACTTGGTACAGCTTTTTGTAAGTTTTGTTCAATAACTCTATTCCAATCTCCTGCCAATAAGTGAATGCTCCAATTTTTCCAGCATAGAATTTATCACGGACACTTGAAGTTTTATTTGTAACTATCTCTTTGTCAATTAAGCCATCAGCATAAGCTGTACTTATTCTTTCAAGAGCAAGTTTCATATTAGGTTGTGACATACCATCTACCCATTTACCATCAACTTGTGTAAAGTTAGGTATAGCATCTTGGTAGAATTCTCTCAAATATATAGAATAAGGAACTTCTGTGTTTATTACTCCAGCAGCACTAACAGGAATAATAGTTTTCTTACCGTTACCACCAGTTTGAATTGGGTAGGCAAATGATTTATCATTTACTTTAATTGAATCTGAATATTTGGGATCAATATCTTTTAGAACTTTAGACTTGGAGATTGTGTCTGTCATATCCCAAAGTGCCCCATTACTTCCAAAAGTAGTTAAGTACGTGCTGGCTATTTCTACTACATCAGGTACATCACCAGATGCGAATTGAAGACTAAGCTTATCGTAATACTGATTATGAACCGGTTGTGTTACTTTAAGTTCCATACCTGTTTGTTTTTTGAAACCTGCTAGGAATTCATCCATGCCATCTTCAGGTTTTAGAAAAGTATCAGTAGTCATTTTTATTATTGTTGGTTTAACTACTGCCCCATTTTCTGCTTTTGTCACAGTTTCTTTAGTATCATTAGATTTACATCCAACTAAACCGCCAGTTACCAAAGCGAGAGATAAAGCTAAACCTACACTTCTTAGTATCGATTTTTTCATTAATAATTTCCCCCCTTAAAAATGGATTATTTAGATGGTTATTATATTTATTTAAAGAATAGCGATTATATTATTACTCAAGATACTCTTTATAAGGCAGATGTATATTATAATATGGTACTGAAATTTAAGCCTTCAGAGTATGGAAAATGGTTGAAAATGCTAATGAGTGATCATTATGCTTGCGAGTATGTGCCCTTAACATCCTATGATGTAAAGGGTTTAGACTCTAATAGAACCAATTTTCTTCAATCAGTTCCTTTTGGGTATAATGAAAAACCAAAGGGTGCAATGACAATCGTATTCAAAAACGAAAAAATAACAGAATTAATTTCTTACATTGATATATCAAAAGGGGGATTCATTTATGTCGAAAATGATGAGGGTAATGTAATAACCAGTTTACCTGGAAATATCAATCCTAGCAATAAGATTAACGCAAAGGAGTTAACAAAAGAGGAAGGATTTTTCTCCAAAAATATCGATGGTAAGAAGATGATTGTGACATATATAACTTCCAAAGAAAGAGGTTGGAAATATGTTATTGCATTGCCTTCCAAATTAGTATTTGCAAACCTAAATGACTTTACTTTGATTTCTTTTAAAATATTTTTGATTACACTTTTAGCTGGGGTCATAATTGCAAGTATACTTGCTTATAGTAACAGTAAACCTGTCTTTGATATTGTTAAACAGTTAAAACAGTTTACTGGAGAAGAATCAACGCCTAGTGGAAATGCATTCTCCTTAATAAATGGTAGTGTTTCTAATTTGATTTCTACAAATAATGAACTTCAAAATGATATAAATAATCAAAAATCATTAATTCATTCTTCTTTCCTTGATAAAATTATAAGAGGACAGATAACTTCTCTTTTTACATCTGAGTTATTAAATTTTAGTCTTACATCGATTAGATATTTTAATAACTTAACAGCAACTTCCTTTGCTTCTGATGTACTTCTATTAACCCAAAATCCTGATGGGAAGCATGGGATCGTGCCTTGTAATAAAAGCTCGTATATCTCTATATCTTCTAAATAAGTAAGATCTATTTTTAAATTTTCAGGCATATCAATAACCTCCTTAACTCTTTAAATTATTGACAAACCATATAAATATCAATCATGTATAGGAATATAAATTTACAACAATTTAAAGTAAATATGTTTGTGATTAAATATATTACTAAATGCAATTTCATAAAACCACTTTTAAAAACTAAAAATTTAGTATATAATTATTACGAACTTATGTTCTAATGTGAAGAGGTAAAAATGAAGATTATTGGTGATTTTAATGGTTTGGAGGTAGCAAGTAATGAAGGTTTTAGCTTTACCTATAGAAATGGTTTCTTACACAGACAATAAAGGTGCTATAAAGCCTATTAGGTTTAGAATGCAAATAAATGATGAGCCTATGCAAGTTATAAAAATAGATAAGGTTATAGTAAAAGATATTGAGAAACTTGCAGGTAATGTTATGCTTGTTTATAAGTGCCAAAGTTTAATTGATGGTGCTCTAAAATTATTTGAAATTAAGTATAATCTTGCAACATGTAAATGGATTTTGTTTAAAATTTAAAGTGTAGTTAAGTTGTGTAAAATTAATTACAGACAGGGGTTATACAATGAAAATGATGTGTAAATGCGGAAATATAGAAGATATAAAAACAGATAATAAAATAGCTGATTTTGAATTTAAAATTTATGATGGATAGTATTAGTTTGCAAGAAATGTAATGAAGTTGTTGTTATAAACCCAAAGGATTTATAAATCTCTAAGAAAGATATATAATGCTTCTCTTAAATTCATGACCATTTTACTGAGATGTTTTATACGTTTAAAAGAGAGGGCTGTATTATGTGATACAAGTAATACATAGGTAGTAGGTAGGTAGTAAGATTTGAGTTAAATTTAACTATGAAAAGATGGTACACTTTGAATACTCAGGTATTTAGAGTGTTTTTTATTTATCTTAATTGATAATAGAATAAGAGGACCCTTTGGGGAAAGATCCTCTCATAAATATACAAACCAAAATGTTACCTTTAATATATCACATATTGATGTAAATATATAGATAACTTAGAAATAAATGCGCATTTTCTAATTTTCTACTATAAATAATTAGTTGTGAATGTAAATAAAAACATTTGTTTTTGACTACACTTTAATTGTTAAGTGATGATTGAATTTATATTTCAATTATAAGGGTTTTAAGATGCTTTTATATTAAAAACTGTAGTCGAAACATTTATAACATTTTGTATACAGTTTGGTATAGATGGCATACTACATAATGAGAGTGAAGTTGAAAGGGTGGAATATATGTTATATGGATATGCAAGATGTTCTACAGACAATACTAAGCAGGATATAACAAGACAGACAAGAGAATTAGAGGCGTTAGGAGTTACTACTAATAATATATACCTGGAATATGCAAGTGGCACTAAAATAGACAGAATAGAATTTAATAAGCTATTAGTTAAAGTTACAGAGGGTGACACTATAATAGCAACAGAGGTCAGTAGAATAACCAGAAGCACCAAACAATTATGTGAAGTTATAGAATTAGCTAAAATTAAGAAAATCAAATTAGTATTAGGAAATTTTATTGTAGATTGCATAAAAGAATTAGATCCTATGACTGAAGGAATGTTAAAAATGATGGGTGTGTTCTCTGAGATAGAACGTAACATGATAAGTCGGAGAGTTAAAAGTGGTTTGGCTAATGCTAAAGCTAAAGGGAAATTATTAGGTAGACCTACAACTACTATAGAAAATATTCCAGTAGCAGTATTCAAAGCATATGACCGATTAAAGAATGGCAAAACAAATAAGAGTGAATGTGCTAGAGTGTGCGATATATCTAGGTCTTGTTTATATAAATATATTAAGCTTATTGAAGAAAGTAATATGCAAGGCTAGTACAACTTTTCATAGAATTTGTGGAAAATATGGATTATAATATAATTGCATTAGTTTTGGATAGTGCAATTATTTAAATTTGGAGGAAAACTAATGATTACAGGTGAATTAAGGAGTAAAGTAGATAAAATATGGGAAACTTTTTGGACCGGTGGAATATCAAATCCATTAGAAGTTATAGAGCAATTTACATACCTTTTATTTATTAAAGGCTTAGATGATAAAGAAACAATAAGTGAAAATGAAGCATCATTTTTGAATATAGAATTTGAAGGTATGTTTCCAAGTGATAAGCAACATTTAAGGTGGAGCAAATTTAAAGACTTTGAAGCAGGAGAAATGTATAAAGTAATGCAAGAAGAGGTGTTCCCATTTATAAAGAATCTTCATGGAGATGAGAATTCTGCTTATGCAAAATACATGGGAGATGCAATTTTCAAAATACCAACTCCGTTAATGATTTCCAAAATAATAGATGGAATAAGCAACATAAATATGGAAGGAAAGGATACAAAGGGAGATCTTTATGAATACCTACTTTCAAAGGTCGCAACAGCAGGTACTAATGGTCAGTTTAGAACACCTAGACATATCATTGATATGATGGTAAAACTTATGAAGCCAACACCAGAAGATATTATATTAGATCCAGCGGCAGGGACAGCGGGATTTTTAGTATCAGCGCAACAATATTTACGTGATAATCATGCTGATTTATTTTTAGTTAAAGGGTTAAAAGAGCACTTTAATAATAATATGTTTTATGGCTTTGATATGGATAGCACCATGCTTAGAATAGGTGCTATGAATATGATGTTACATGGAGTTGATAACCCAAATATTGAATATAAAGATTCGCTATCAGAAGTGAATACGGACAAGGATAAGTTTACGCTAGTACTAGCAAACCCTCCTTTTAAGGGAAGTTTAGATTATGAAGCAGTATCAGCAGATTTATTAAAGATAACTAAAACAAAGAAGACAGAGATTTTATTCTTAGCTTTATTTCTAAGAGAATTAAAAAATGGTGGAAGAGGTGCCTCAATTGTTCCAGATGGAGTGTTATTTGGATCAACTGGAGGACATAAATCTATAAGACAAGAAATAATAGATAACCACAAATTAGAAGCTATCATATCAATGCCGAGTGGAGTTTTTAAACCATACGCAGGAGTATCAACAGCTATCATGATATTTACCAAAACAGGTAGTGGTGGAACAGATAAGGTGTGGTTTTATGATATGAAAGCTGATGGATATAGCTTAGATGATAAGAGAAATCCTATTGAGAATAGTGATATAGATGATATTATAGAAAGATTCAGTAATTTAGATAAAGAAACAGATAGTAAAAGAAAAGAGCAATCCTTCTTTGTTCCTGTACAGGAAATAAGGGATAATGGCTATGACCTTTCTATTAATAAGTATAAGGAAATAGAATATGAGGAATTAGTTTATGATGCTCCTAGTGTTATTTTAGAGAAGCTTAAGGGACTAGAGGCAGAGATAGTTGTGGGGATAGAAAAACTAGAAAGAATGATAGAGGGGTAGATAAATGAAATATGTGTTAGCTGAGATATTTGAAAAACCTAAAAGTGGCGAGTGGGGAAAAAATTTAGTGGAAGGTGAGGAAGGTATTAAAGTAATTAGAACTACTAACTTTACCAACTTAGGAAAATTAGACTATAGTAAAATTGTTTTAAGAAATATAGACACGGAAAAGTATAAAGATAAGATGTTAAAATATGGAGATGTAATAATAGAAAAATCAGGTGGAAGTCCGTCACAACCAGTAGGAAGAGTAGTTATATTTGAAAAGAGTACTGAAGAAAAATATTACTGTAATAACTTCACTGCAGTATTAAGACCTACTAAATTAGTGAATTACAAGTACTCATTTTATTTACTTAAAGATCTATATAATAAAAGAACAGTATTAAAGTATCAAAATAAGACTACAGGAATAATAAATTTAAGATTAAATGATTATTTGCAGAATATAGAAGTGATTTTACCAAATATAGAAATACAACAAAAAATAGCACAAGCCTTAGACAAAGCTCAAGAATTGATAGATAAAAGAAAAGCTCAAATAGAAGCCTTAGGTGAATTACTAAAAAGTATTTTTTATGATATGTTTGGGGATCCTATCTTAAACAATAAATTATGGGAACGAGTAAAAGTAATAGATGTATGCGATTGTATGGTGCCAGGAAGAGACAAGCCTAAAAGTTTCACTGGAGATATTCCATGGATAACAATAGAAGATTTAAATAGGGGAGGAGTAACATATAAGTCTAAGAGTGATATGGCTCTTACAATTGAGGAAATTGGAGAAGTAAAAAGAAAAACAATACCAAAGGGAAGTGTAATATTAAGTTGTGTTGGTAACTTAGGGATTACATCAATTGCAGGAAAAGAAATGATAATCAATCAACAGTTGCATTCATTTCAGTGCAAAGAAAAAATAAACAATTACTATTTATGCTATGTTCTTCCTTATTATAAAGGCGAAATGGAAAGAATGGCAACCTCAACTACAGTTTTATACATGAATAAGACAACATGTAATTTTATAAATATTATTTTACCTCCAATAGATATCCAAGATGAATTCGAGCAAATAGTAGAAACAATAGAAAAGCAAAAAGAATTACTACAACAAAGTCTAAATCAACTAGAAAGCAACTTTAATTCAATAATGCAAAAGGCATTTAAAGGAGAACTATTTAACTAAAAAGGAGATAGGAATTTATGGGAAAATTTTTTAATTATGTTGAGATGTTACCAATAATATTTAGACAGTTAGTGGAATCAGAAAATTATAAAATTGATACTACTCTTACTGAAGGAAGAGTTAAAGAAATACTTTCTGAAAGCATACCAGTAAAAGGTGTATATCTAATGTATGATAAAAAAGTTCCTATGTATGTGGGTAGATCAAGGACACTAGCACAGAAGATTGGTACCGATGAGAGATCATTAGGAGAGATGCAAGCTACAGTTTCTAAGAAATTAATGAGGACAGAGAGTAATAATTTTTCAACAATGAAAGATGCTCGTGAATATTTATTCAATAATTATAGTGTGAAATTTATAAAAATAGATGATGAGATATTAAGAGCTATGTTTGTTATTTATGTGGCTACTGAACTTTCAACGCCATTTAATAGCTTTATGGAAACTTAATTAACAAATATTAAAGATATTTTTAGGGGGGCTAAAAATGTGGGCAATTTTAACTTTTTAAGTAATAAAGACATTTTCAAAGGTTTTACACCAGCGTGTATTGAAGCTGAAAAGAGTATATTAGTAAGTCCGGCTACTTGTGCGATACTTGCAAGAAGAGCTTTGGAGTTATCTGTTAAATGGGTATATAGCTTTGATCAAGATTTAAAGGTACCTTATCAAGATAATTTATCAAGTTTAATTCATGACAATAGTTTTATTATACTTGTGGATGCAAAGATGTTGAGGCTATTAAAATACATAGTTAGTCTTGGAAATGTAGCAATTCATACAAATTCTAATATTAAACGTCAAGAAGCAATTCTTACCCTTCATAATCTTCATCAATTTATCTCGTGGATTGATTATTGCTATGCAGATGAATTCACTGCGGGTGAATTTAATGAGGGGATTTTATTGCAAGGTGAAGAAAATAGAACTAAACCAGAGGAGCTTAAAGACCTTTATGAAAAATTAAGTTCAAAGGATAAAAAACTTGAAGAAATAATAAAACAAAATGAAGAACTTAGAAAAGATCTAACTGAAAAGAGAAAGATGAATACTAGCTCTGAAAATTATGACTTTAATGTAGATGAAATTTGTGAGTTTGAGACAAGAAAGAGATACATTGATGTTGAACTCAAACTTGCTGGATGGGATTTTGGCAAAGATATTGGTGAAGAAATTGAAGTTACTGGTATGCCTAGTGACACAGGGCTTGGTTATATAGATTATGTATTATATGGATCTAATGGCAAGCCAGTAGGTATTGTTGAAGCTAAAAGAAGTAGTAAAGATGCAAAGATAGGACAGCAGCAGGTAAAATTATATGCTGATTGCATAGAAAAACAGTTTAGTCAGAGACCTATAATATTTTATACAAATGGGTTTGAGACGTATTTATGGGATGATTTTAATGGCTACAGCGAAAGAAGAGTTTATGGTTTCTTTAAAAAGGAAGAGTTACAATTATTAATTGATAGAAGGACCAGTAAAAAAACATTTGACCAAATTGGAATGAAGGATAGTATAGCAAATAGATATTATCAGAAAGAATCAGTAATTTCAGTATGTGAAGCAATAGATAAAAAACAAAGAAAAATGCTTCTTGTAATGGCTACAGGTAGTGGAAAAACAAGAGTAGCCATATCAATAGTTGATGTGTTAACAAGACATAACTGGGTTAAAAATATATTGTTTCTAACAGATAGAAAAGCATTAGTAAAACAAGCGAAAAACAGTTTTTCAAAGCTTTCACCAGACTTAGCGCTATGCAATCTTCTAGATAATAAAGATAATCCGGAAGAAGCAAGAATGATATTTTCAACCTATCCTACTATGATGAACGCCATAGATGATCGGAAATCTAAGAATGGAAATAGGTTACTTACACCTGGACATTTTGATTTAATAATAGTGGATGAGTCACACAGAAGTATATATAAAAAATTCAGAGCCATATTTGATTATTTTGATGCTTATCTTCTAGGATTAACTGCTACTCCAAAGGACGATATAGATAAAAATACCTATAGCATATTTGATTTAGAAAGTGGAGTGCCAACATATGCTTATGAATTAAAAAAGGCAGTAGAAGATAAATACCTTGTAAGCTATGAGGTTTTAGAATATGAGTCAATGTTAATGAAAGATGGCATAAAATATGACAAGTTATCTGATGAAGATAAAGAAGCTTATGAGGATACTTTTGACGATGACGAAAATATAGGTGAAGAAATATTAAATTCTGCTATTAATGAATGGTTATTTAATGATAATACTATTGATTTGGTTTTGAATAAGCTAATCGAGGAAGGTATAAAAATTGAAGGTGGAGAAAAACTGGGTAAAACAATAATATTTGCAAAAAATAATAGACATGCAAAAGTTATTGTTGAAAGGTTTAATAAACGGTATCCTGAATTAGGAAGCCAATTTTGTAGAGAGATTGATTATTCTATTAATTACGTAGATAGCTTAATAGATGACTTTTCAGATAAAGGTAAAATGCCTCAAATTGCAGTTTCGGTAGATATGCTAGATACAGGAATAGACATACCAGAAATATTAAACCTAGTTTTCTTTAAAAAGGTGAGATCTAAATCTAAGTTTTGGCAAATGATAGGTAGAGGAACAAGACTTTGCCCTGATCTTTTAGGTGTAGGAATAGACAAAGAAAAGTTTTTAGTATTTGATTTTTGTAACAATTTTGAATTTTTTAAGGTAAACCCAAAAGGGTTTGATGGTGCTACTACCCAAAACCTTACAGAAAGAATATTCAATTTAAAGTTAAATATTATTAAAGAGCTTCAAGACATTAAGTATCAAGAGGGTGAATATAAAACCTTTAGGGATGCTTTGGTTGAGAATGCGGTGTTAAGTATTAATTCATTAAATGAGGATAACTTTAGAGTACATATGGAGCTAAAGTTTGTTCACAAGTATAAACAAGCGAGCGAGTGGACATCACTTGGAACAATTGGTGTAAATGAAATTAAAGAAAATGTTTCTTCATTGATCACCCCATTAAATGATGATGAATTTGCGAAAAGATTTGATGTTGCAATGTATACAATTCAGCTTGCAAAACTTCAAGATGGAAATGCAACAAAACCTATTAAAATTGTAATTAAGACCGCCGAGAAACTTTCAAAACTTGGAACAATACCAGAAGTGAATGCTCAAAAGTCTGTAATAGAAAAGGTTATGACAGAGGAATTTTGGGAAAGTGCTGACATTTTTGATCTAGATTCCGTAAGAGAATCTTTACGTGAACTGTTAAAGTATCTTGAAAAAGAGATTCAAATAATTTATACTACACATTTTGAAGATATAATTGTTAGGGAAGATAAGAGTGGAGCTTTTTATAACGCTAATGATCTTAAAAACTATAGAAAAAAAGTGGAGTTCTACCTTAAAGAGCATAAGGACGAAATATCTATTTTTAAGCTTAGAAACAACAAAAGGTTAACTAAGCAAGATTTAACCGCCTTAGAAGATTTAATGTGGAAACAGTTAGGAACACAGGATGATTATAAAAAAGAATTTGGTGAAATGCCAGTTAACAAATTAGTTAGAAAAATAGTAGGACTAGATAGACAAGCAGCTAATGAAGCTTTTACGGAGTTTCTAAGCAATGGAAATCTAAATATAAAGCAAATGCACTTTGTTAAGTTAATTATTGATTATGTAGTAGTTAATGGATTTATAGAGAATAATCGAGTTCTTATTGAAGATCCATTTAGAAATGTTGGTAATATAACAGAGTTGTTTAAAGAAAATATGGATGATGCAAGAAAAATAATGAGCACTTTATCTAATATTAAAATTAATTCTGAGGAAGTAGGATAATTAAGACTTAAGAGATAGCTAGAGGCTATCTCTTTTCTAATGTAACTATGAAAGTTAATCTCTACAATTTAACTATTATATAACATAAATGTGACATAAAAATCGTACCTTTTAAAGTTTATTATATTGATCTTAGAGAGAAATATAAAAATAAAATAATGCTCGGAGGTAAAAAACAATATGGAAATAAATAATTTTTATAATTTTAAAAATACAGTAAGACATTTCTTAAATATAAATAATGTACGTTGTCCAGTTAAAATTGATGAAATGGAAATTAAAGATTTAGCTTGGACTAAACCTATAAATTTTAGAGTTAGAAAACAAGATGATCAATACAGAACATTAAAGATGCCAAATGTTTTAAATTTCTTATGTGCATACAAACGTTTTAAAGATTCAAAAGACTTTTTAGATATTTATAATATAGATAATCACAAAAGGTTAGTACCTAATTTAGATACTGGAGATTTTGCAGCGGGTACATACGATGAACAATTAGAAAATGACTTTCAAGAATTATGTATATATGATAATTTACTTAAATTAGATATTAAAGGCTATTATGAAAGAATTTATGCGCATGATATTAAATTTGAAAATAAAGGAGATGAAAACTATTTAACAAATTTAAATACGGGAAACACTAATGGTCTAATAATGGGTAATTATATATCATTGTATTTTGCAGAAAAATATTTAAAGGAAATAAGTAATGAAATTGAAATTAGATTAAAAGAAGCTAAAATTGAGTGTAGTTTTTCGTACTTTTCAGATGATTTTTACTTTTTTTGTGATAAAAAATATAATGAAAATGTAATTAGCATATTTGATACTGTCTTGGAAAAATATAGTTTAGAAAGAAATGATGGTAAAACAGAATTATGGACGTATTTACCATATAATAACTATCATCTAATTGAAAAATATTGGAAAAAAATTAGATCAGAGTGTAAACGTAGATTTGATAAAAGTATAAATAATAATAAACTCTATTTTAGTAATCAATTAATTTATCGTGTATCTAATTTAAAAGATGATAAACTAAAAAAAACCTTTCTAAACACCTTTTTTAAATCAACGTATTTTCAAGAAATTGATATTAAAAAATATGCTTTCGAAGAATTTAATTATCATCAATTATGTTATATATTCAAATTTTCTCCTGAAACTATGTTATATTCTATAAATCATTTTAAATATTTGGATTATTTTTCAGGAGAAAAATTCAAAAAATTTCTAAGGGTAAGATACAATGATGTATTATCTAAATATTATAATGAAGAACAACTATATTATTATTATACGATTAAAATATTAGGATTCGATTGTATATTAAAAGAAACAGTTGATATCGTTGTTGAAAGCAATAATCAGTTACTCGTATCTTATTATTTAAAGGACGATCTATTTAATTCTGAACATATATTAAAATTAAAATTAAAGAAAGAAGAACGTTATTGGTTTCAAAATTATCATCTAATATTGTTTAGTGATTTAATAGATCATTTAGAAAACAGCATTAGTGAATATTTAATGCCTGCATATGCTATCAAAGATAGACAGAAAAATAGGTATATGGAATTTTATAAAATAAATTTAGAATCAAGCATATCTCTTGTAAAAAATGTAGAATCTATAAGTGGTAACATTAAGGATTACATGGAGTTATTAATAGAAGAACGAATTGAAGTTTTCGGAGAAACGGGAGATGAAAATTAGAAGATACATAATAATTAATAATGAATTACGTAACTTATTAAGATTAACATAATTTAATGTACGTGTGTCTGAATCATTGATTTATATATGATTATATTTTAATTTTCAGTTCAGTAGGCACATTAAGATGGCAGAGAAATTTAAGCCTAGATTATGATATGCCTAATTAAATATTACTTTAAATATTAGATATTCAAAATATATGAGGCGTTCGTATAGAGTATACCGTAGACGAACGAGAACTAATAGCCTTGAAAGTGGCATTATATGGTGGTGAATATACATATAATCCGTTCATGTAATATTTGTACTTTAAACGAACGATTTAATATAATAAGTATAACAAGGTATAGGAAATAGACCCAAAGTGAAAGTAACACAATTGACATTGTGTTACTTTCACTTTGTATTTTAATATAGTTTTTACTTTAAATCACGGTAAATTCATATTTCATGAGAGGGGCCTTCCCCAAAGTTCCTCTTTTTTATTACCATTTATCATTAAAATAAATATAAACGCTCTAAATACCTGAGTATTTTTACACGTAGGGGTGGAGCTAACGGAACCGACAAAACCCACGCTAAGGAATATAGCTCCATAAACCTTCGTTTTCTCTACTTAAATATAAGCATTTTTTATAATTAGTATGCAACAAGCTTATATAATAAATAAATAAAGAAATTGAAATAACTATGAAGAACTATTTATTGATTTTGATATAATGAAAAACCTATTTAAATACGAAAAAATTTGTATTAAGTATAAATAATATTTAAAAACAATCGATAATCTAATGTAACGTTGTATAGTGTTAAAGCAATATTAAAAGAATGACGAAATTATTTTTAATTACTTAAGGAGGAGATTTTTTTGAAACATAAGATTAGCACTAAAATTGTTATTGCTATAGTGGGGTGCTCTATTTTAGTATCAGCGCTTGTGGGAATTGCGAGTATTGTTAAATCCACAAGTATAATTAAGCAGGAAGCCACAGAGAACTTATTAAATATAGCTTCTAGTAGAGGAAATGAATACACAGTAAAAACTACAAAGGTGGAAAACACTGTAAAGGAGTTATCTGGACTAGTTTTAGGGACAATAAAAGTTTCTAAGGTTAAAGACCTAGCCTATATAAATTCATATGAACAACAGTTAATTCCTTTAATGAAGAGTTTAGGTGATAGCAATAATGGACTTGTAGGGCTATATATAAATTTCGACCCTAAATTTACAGATGGAAGTAAGGCTTACGATGTAACTTATAAGTATGACGAGCAGAAAAAACTAAGCTCTATGACAAAAAATAGTTCAAGCCTAAAGGACTTTAAAGAAAATAACGCGGATATGAATTGGTATTATAGTCCAATTAAAGCTAAACTAGGAGTTTGGTCAAAACCTTATATAGACTCAGCTAGTAAAGTAAATATGATTTCTTATACGATGCCTGTGTATGCTAATAATGAATTAGTCGGAGTTGCAGGTATGGATATATCCTTTGAAAGTTTGAGAAAGATAATTTTAAATACAAAGATATATGATACAGGTTCTGCATTTTTGCTAGATAAGGATTACAGTTTTGTAGTTGCTACGGACCAAAAATCGACGGATAAATTAGACACTTTTGAAAATGGAAAATATAAATTTATAACCGATGAATTAAGTAATAAAAAATCTATGGTGCTCGAGACAAATTTTGTGGGGCATAAGCAGATGATGAGTTATTATACATTGAATAATGGTCAAATTATGGGAGTGAAAGTGCCTAGTTCAGAAGTGTTCAAAACCTTAAATGATTCAATATATATTATTATTTTAATTATCACTCTAGGAATTATACTTTCAATAGTTATTGCATTAATTATTGGCAGAAGAATATCTAGACCAATAGAAGTTGCAACAGGTTTTATTGGTAAATTAGCTGAGCTAGATTTAACTTATAACGACAATAACCTTAACCAGATGCTATCAAGCAAGGATGAAATAGGCATTATGGGAACCAGTTTAATAAAACTAAGGGAAGAATTAATAAAAGTTGTTGGAGAATTAAAAAAGGATTCCGCTGAGGTATTAGAATCTTCAAATACTATTTCTGCTACAACCGAAGAAATATCGGGCCTGTAAATAATTTTGTGTAAACAGAATATAATATACTCTTTATTGGCAATAATTGAGATAAGTGATTATCAAAGATTGTAAGGAGGAGTATTTTTATGTCAAACATATCAAAAGAAATTTTAAGAGATTATATCAACGAGCAAAAGTTTACAA
>NZ_JAHLEB010000058.1 GCF_018861735.1 Clostridium lacusfryxellense
CGACAGCTTGTAATTTTTGTTCAGCAGGACATTTAGGTTTTGACATTAAAAATACCTCCAAAGTATCAGTTTTTATATTTAAACTGTCTACTTTAGAGGTATCATATCATTGAAGTGAAATTCAACATGGTGCTTATTTTATTCTATCTACATAATTACTAACATGTTTGGGTATCTCTTATTTCCCTGTAACAGGAACATTCTTTGCATCATTATTATTCTTTTTCTTGTTTTTATCTCCTTTACCTTGAACTTCTGGTGGCATTGGTCTGCTCATTCCTTTTTTAGCCATAATTCACCTTCCTTAAATTTATTTATTATTTTTCTTTAAACTCTTTATTAATATTTAAGACTTCCTCTTCATTTAAGTTAGTAAATTCCATAATTTCAATATAACCCATTCCTTTATGAAGCAGATCTTTTACATTCTCAACTTCTTTTTCATGCTGGCCTTTTGGCAATTTTGTTTTATTCATAATCTTTCAATCTCCTCCTTTAAATATTAATAAAATTTGTTTTTTTAATTAAATATTATAATATTATTTTTACCTAGAAGGTAACTTTTATTCTAATTTAATAAATAGATTATCAAAATTATGTTTATACTTTTAGATTTACTCAAATAAAAAATAATATACAGGATTATAAAAATAAAGAATTAATATAAAGGTATTAAAATTCTTATATTTGTAAAGGATAATATCATAAAAGGCACATTTAAATAAATTATACTACTGATTTTTATTTGTTTTGCCTAAAAAAAGGGAGGTTTTCAAATATGCGTGAAGGATTAATTCCAACAATGTTAGGTGCAGTTGTAACAGCAGCTGGAGCATCATTTTCAAGAGGTAATATGAAGAAAAAAAACATGCTTCCTATGATTGAAGCTGGTGTTATCGGTTTTGGCTTAGCTCATATTGTACTTGGAGCTATTGATTTAGTCGAACACCGAAAATAGTTAAACCTTATAAATATGCCTTTCATATTATAGGGTTTAAAAAGCTGATTAGAAATTAAATTTCTAATCAGCTTTTTTTGTAATAATACAACTTAAATTCATATGCTTTTAAAGTGTTAAATTTATTTTTTCGAAACCTCATCTACTACTATTGCAATGGCACAATCACCTGTAATATTAGTTGCTGTTCCAAAACTATCTTGAGCAAAATGAATTGCAATCATAAGTCCCTGTTGTGCTGGAGTAAACATTAACATTTTCTCAAGTAGCCCAAGAGCTGCCATTACACCTCCACCTGGAATACCTGGTGCTGCTACCATTGTTATACCAAGCATTAATATAAATGGTCCCATCATTACAAACGTTGGAGTAGTTCCTGATAAAATCATTACCCCCATAGATGCAAGTACTAGCGTTATTGTATCCCCTGCTAAATGTATAGTTGCGCATAAGGGGATAACAAAATCTGCAATATCCTCAGAAACCCCATTTGCTTTAGCACATTGTAAAGTTACAGGAATTGTCGCTGCAGATGATTGAGTTCCAAGCGCTGTAAAATATGCTGGCATCATATTCTTAATTGATTTTGCAGGACTTTTCCCTGTAAACATCCATGCAATTGTATATTGAAAAATTATGTAAATCATCTGAAGCAGGATAAGCAGAACAAAAACTATTGCAAAAGCCTTAATAGTTTTAAACATTTCTCCAGACGCAGTTAATTTAGAAAACAAACCCGCTATATGAAGTGGTATAAACGGAATTAAAATTGTCCTAACCACTCCTTGAATTATATGTTGAAAATCCTTTGTTGATTCAAGTAATGTCTTGCCTTTAATGTGAGCCATACCAAGTCCCAATATAAATGCAAGAACTAATGCTGTCATAACTCCCATAACTGCAGGCATTTCTATAGTAAAATATGGAGTTACATCTATACCTGATTTTTTAGCAACTTGTCCTAATTTTATAAATTTAGGAAGCACCGATATTCCAACAATATATGCTGCCGCTCCCGCTATTATTGTTGAAAGATATGCAACCCCTGTGGTTAAAGCCAATAACTTACCTGCGCCTTTTCCTAAATCAGCAATACCAGGTGCGACGAAAGCTATTATTATTAATGGAATTACAAAACTTAAAAAATTTCCGAATAGCGACGAAAATGTACTTAATAACCTTACAATAACATAAAACTCTAAAGATCTAGAAACTAAACCTAAAATAATACCTAAAATAATACCTAAAATTAACTTTGGTAAAAGACCGATTTTTTTTGACATTTGTGCACCTCTTTCAAACCTTTTTTCTGCCATTATAGAATTTTCTAAAAATTGACTAACGTTATTATATTATATTTCATATTATTATGCAATAATATTATAAAAAAACAAACACCAATAGGATTAAACCGCTGGTGTTTGTTTTTTATAATACATTAAAGTTCCTCAACTATATTATCGACCCCATATAATTCTTTTTTTATTTCACCTATATCACTTACAATTGTTGATTTATGATGTTCATCTAATTTTTTCATTTCAAAGAAAATGAAAATTCCCGTTAACACAGTTGAAAAAATATCAGCTAATGGTCCCGCAGATATGACACCTATCAATCCGAAAAATTTTGGTAATATCATTAAAGCAGGAATTAGTATAATTACCTGCCTTGAAAGTCCGAGCAACGCAGAATGTTTTGGTTTGCCCACAGCTTGAAAGTAATTTGATGAAACAATTTGGAATCCGATAAAAGGTAAAAATATCATAAACCTCTTAATTGCCATAGTTCCAAAGGCTATAAGCTCCGTATCTTTACTATTAAACATAGAAACTAATTGTTCTGGGAATACTCTTGTAATAATCCATCCAATTATAACTATACTTGTTGCAAATAATACTGCTAATTTATATGCTTCTTTTACCCTATTGTATTTCTTTGCACCATAATTGTAACCAATGATAGGTTGTACACCTTGAGTAATACCAAATATAGGCATAACCATAAGTGTCATAATACTAATTACAACACCCATTCCGGAGATCGCAATATCTCCTCCATAAGTAGCTAAACTAGTGTTCATAATGAAATTTTGTATACTAGCTGCAATTTGCATTGCAAATGGCGCGGCGCCTAGCGCAAGAATTCCACGAATGACATTTATTTTTAATTTTATATCCTTTTTATGTAACTTTAATAAACTATTTCCACTAAGGAAATACTTAAATACCCATATTGCTGAAACTGCTTGAGATATAATTGTAGCTAGTGCAGCTCCTTGCATTCCCCACTTGAACCAAAATATAAAAATGGGATCTAAAATAGTATTTATCAATGCTCCTATAAGCATTGTGTACATTGCTATTTTAGGATTACCTTCTGATCTTATAAAATTATTCATACCCATTCCAATAGATTGGAATACTCCACCTATTAAAATAATCTTTAGATAATCCTTTGCATATGGTAATATTTGTGCGCTTGCTCCTAAAAGTTTTAATAAAGGATTCAAAAATACTATTCCTATAATGCTTAAACTTAAAGAACTCAAAATCAGCAAACTAACTGCATTTCCAAAAATCCCTTGGGCCTCTTCTTTTCTATTTTGCCCTAATCTTATTGATACTAATGAATTAGCTCCTATGCCTATAAGCATAGAAAAGGCCATCATTACTAGCATTACTGGAAAGGCAATTGTAATACCAGCAATTCCTAAAGATCCAACTCCATTGCCTATGAAAATTCTATCAACTACATTATATAGTGCATTCACTAGCATACCTATTATTGCTGGTATTGAAAATTTGATTAATAGTTTTGATACTTTCATTTCTCCTAATTGTTTAGATTTGTCCATTCACTCACTCCTAACTTATATATTCTTATTTATCATCACGCAATTCTTCAAGCTTGGTTAATGCTACTTTAAATTTTTCTTTAGAATTTATTAAAGAAAGTTCTTTTTCTTCAAGTAAAGTTATTTGCTTTTTAATTTGGTTTATAGATTTATCTATCATAACATCATCTTTTATATCATCCTTGAAAATTTGTTTAACATCGTTTCCGAGTTCTATAATTACCTTAACATCCTTTAAGCAGAATCCTAACCTTTCTCTTAAATCCTTTATTCTATTAATATTTTCAATATCTTCTTCACAATATAATCTATATGAAGCATCCGTTCTTTTCGGAATTATAATCTCTAAGTCTTCATAATATCTTAAGGTCCTTTTGGTAAGCCCAGTTTTAATCGCAACTTCTTCAATTTTATAATATTTTGTATCCATACTTCACCTCCAATGAGGTATTATACGCCACTATAACTTTTACGTCAAGGTTATGGTTTGAAACAATATATTGTTTCAAAAAATTTAAAAGGACATTAACATAGATTTTATGTTAATGTCCTTTTAGGAAAAATACAATTGTAAGTGACTTAAATTAAGTTTATATATTTTTTATATACTAACGTTATTTTTTACTTCTACCTTTTTTGCTGCTATTAAGAAAATTACCATAGCTCCAATTGCTGCTATAATTCCTATTGGATAAGAAATAGCTTGAGATAATCTAAATCCTTCTGGTGCAATTAAGATATATGATACACATACAGCTGTCATGAATGTAGCTGGAATTGTTGCCATCCAATGCTTTTTACCGATATTAACCATGTACATACCAGCTGTCCATAATACTATAGTGGCTAAAGTTTGATTAGACCATCCAAAGTATCTCCATATTATTGCAAAATCCATCTTAGTTAATATGAACCCTATCACAAATAACGGAATACTAATTACAAATCTATTTTTAATAGGACCTTGACTAAATTTAAATGCATCAGCCAAAGTTAGTCTTGCACTTCTAAATGCTGTATCTCCAGAAGTAATGGGACAAGCTACAACTCCAAGTATAGCTAAGACTCCACCAACTTTCCCAAGTAAACTAATTGAAGATTCATTTACTACCCATGCTGCTGTATGACCTGGTAACGCCATAGTAGCATTTAATTGAGGCACTCCTCCAAAGAAGCTCATTGCTGCAGCCGCCCAGATTAATGCGACAATACCCTCCACAATCATTGAACCATAAAATATTTTTTTACCTTGTTTTTCACTAGTTATACACCTTGCCATCATAGGTGATTGAGTTGCATGGAACCCCGAAATAGCTCCACATGCAATAGTTATAAATAACATAGGAAATATCGGATTTTTATCTGGACCCGAATGCATGTTAACTAAATTAGCTACTGTTACTTCTGGAATATTATAACCTCCAAAAATTAATGCGCCAGCAATACCAACTGCCATAATTAATAGACAAAACCCAAATATAGGATATATTTTTCCGATAAGCTTATCTATTGGAACCATTGTCGCAAGTAAGTAATATGCGAATATTATATATATTAATGTTGTAAGATTCATACCTGTCAAATCTTTTAGAATACCTGCTGGTCCAGTTACGAAAACCACTCCAACTAGTATTAAAACTATTACTGAAAATATTCTCATAAAATTTTGAAAGCCTTTACCGAGATATTTCCCTACTACTTCCGGAATACTTGCACCATCATGTCTTACTGATAACATCCCAGAAAAATAATCATGAACTCCACCTGCAAATATGCATCCAAAGACAATCCACAAAAATGCTACTGGTCCCCACATTGCACCTGCAATTGCACCAAATATAGGTCCTAAGCCAGCAATGTTAAGAAATTGAATTAAGAAAATCTTCCATTCAGGCATTTCAACAAAATCTACCCCATCTGCGAGCCTTATTGCGGGAGTTTTAATTGATTCATCTGCCCCAAAAGCTTTTTCTACAATTGTGCCATAAATAAAATAACCTGCTATAAGAGCTATAATTGCTAAAATAAACGATACCATTTGAACGCCTCCTAATTGTTATTAACTAAATTATAATATGTTTTCACATTTGAATACGCTTTCATACATGAAAAAACAAAATAAGTACATAAGATGCTTTTTTATGACAACTTTCTATCAAATTTTTGTAATATTCGATTCGTAACTTGCAAAAAAAAGATTGTAAACATAAAATTATGTTTACAATCTTTTTTATTTATATACTCTTATGAAAGTTTTCTATATATTAATATTATGTTTCACATCTACCTTTTTTGCTGCCATTAAAAAAATTAACATTGCTACAATTGCTGCTATAATTCCTACTGGATATGAAATACTTTGCGAAAGTTTAAAGCCCTCTGGTGCGATTAAAATATAGGAAATGCATACTGCTGTCATAAAGGTAGCTGGCAATGTTGCAATCCAATGTCTTTTTCCTATATGAACCATGTACATACCCGCTGTCCATAATACTATAGTAGCTAAAGTTTGGTTAGACCATCCAAAATACCTCCATATTATTGCAAAATCCAATTTAGCTATTATGAATCCTATAACGAATAGTGGAATACTAATTATAAGTCTATTTTTAATAGGACCTTGTTTAAACTTAAATGTATCAGCTATTGTTATTCTTGCACTTCTAAAGGCAGTATCACCAGAAGTTATAGGGCAAGCTACTACTCCAAGTATAGCCAAAACTCCCCCAACTTTTCCAAGCAACCCAATTGAGGATTCATTTACTGCCCACGCTGCTGTATGACCTGAGATTGCCATTGTAGCGTTTAGTTGAGGAACTCCTCCAAAGAAACTCATTGCTACAGCCGCCCAAATTAGTGCAACTATACCTTCTACAATCATAGCACCATAAAATATTTTTTTACCTTGCTTTTCACTAGATATACACCTTGCCATTAATGGTGATTGAGTCGCATGGAATCCCGATATAGCACCACACGCAATAGTTATAAATAACATAGGGAATAATGGATTTTTACCAGGATTTGAATGCATATTAACTAAATTAGATATTGTTATTTCTGGAATAGGTAACCTTCCCAAAACCATGGCAAAAGCAAGACCAACTGCCATAAATAATAAACAAAAACCAAATATAGGATATATTTTCCCGATAAGTTTATCTATTGGAAGCATTGTTGCTAGAATATAATATGCAAATATTATATAAATTAGTGTCTGAAAATTCATTCCTGTCAAATCTTTTAATATTCCTGCTGGTCCGGTTACGAAAACCACTCCTACTAATACTAAAAGTATAACTGAAAATACTCTCATAAAGTTTTGAAAACCCTTACCAAGGTATTTCCCTACAACTTCAGGTATACTAGCACCATCATGTCTTACTGATAACATACCAGAAAAATAATCATGTACTCCACCTGCAAATATACAACCAAATACAATCCACAAAAATGCTGCAGGACCCCACATTGCACCGGCAATTGCGCCAAAAATAGGACCTAACCCCGCAATATTAAGAAATTGAATTAAGAAAATTTTCCATGCAGGCAACTCGACGAAATCCACACCATCTGCTAACCTAATAGCAGGAGTTATAATTGATTCATCTGCCCCAAAAGCTTTTTCCACAATTGTACCATAAATAAAATAACCTACAATAAGAGCGATAATTGCTAAAATGAACGATACCATTTGAACCCCTCCAAATTTATTAATACATATTTTATATTTATTATTAAATATACCACATATTAACAATTAAATTTCATAATTGCAGCAATTGAATACGATTTCATACATGAAAAAACAATAAAAGCACATGAAGTGCTTTTATATTCCCATTATTTGTTTGAACTCAATTATATTATTTCTACTCACTGGGATGTTTTCCTTTTCATCTTGTATTCTTAGCATAAATGTATTATTAAACCATGGAATTATTTCAATTATCTTATCTGTATTAATAATATATGATCTATGACTTCTAAAAAAAAGTTCTTTTGGAAGTTTTTTATAAAATTCTGAAATGCTACAATTTATGTTATATTGTTCTGCTTTTATATAAACTAATGTTTCTCTTTCGCTAGCTTCACAATAAGCAATATCAATAATACTCCTCACCATCATCTTATTATCTTTCCATAAAGTTATTTTGTTATTTATGCTTTTTTTGCTGAAAAAATTTTCAATCTTTTTAAGTGCACCAATTATACGCTCCTCCGAATACGGCTTTAATATATAATCATAAGCTTGAATTTCAAAGGCATCCACAGCATAATCTTTATGCGCTGTAATAAAAATGATGAGGGAACGTTTTGGAAAGTGATTAATAATTTTACCCAGGGCCATACCATCTAGTTTTGGCATATTAATATCCAAAAAAATAATGTCTGGATTATTAACTTCAATATACTCTAATGCTTTAATAGAATCATCAAATTCATCCATTATTTTAATATTACTAAAATTATTTATGAAATGTTTAAGTTCCTCTCTTGATGGGTATTCATCATCTACTATTATACAATTCACTTTATCACTCCCCTATGTTCCTCACATTGAAATTAATTCTAGTGCCTTTAACTAGTCTTTCTATTTTTAATCCTTCACCATAAATATATTTTAATCTATTATGTACATTTGAAATACCTATTTTGTTTTCTTCCATGGTCCCTTTATATACTTTTTCTATAATATCATTCGAAATTCCAACCCCATCATCTTCAATTACTATCATGACATCCCCTAATGGAACTTTTTTAATTTCAATTATTACTTTTCCCTGTCCCTTTCCTTCTAAAATACCGTGTTTTATAGAGTTTTCAACTATTGGTTGTATTATAAGACTTGGAATTTTAACATCCAAATTGTCATCAACTTTGTAAATTATATTAAGTTTTTCACCAAATCTTGCTTTTTCTATCTCTATATATGCTTTAACCTGCTCAAGTTCATGGTAAATATCCACTGGCTTTTCTCCTACTTCTAAATTATACCTTAAATAAGTGGATAAGTTTATAATTAACTCCCTTGCACGATCTGGGTCAAATCTAATAAAAGAAATTATAGTATTTAGAGCATTAAATAAAAAATGTGGGCTTATCTGGGCTTGCAATGCCTTTATTTCAGCTTTCTTTGCCATAAGCTTTGCCTCTCCAAGCTTACTTATCTCGAGTTGCGTAGAAATAATTTGAGATAACCCAAGTGCTAAATTTATATTTCTAAAAGAGATTGCATCTTCCTTACAATAATATATTTTTAAAGTCCCAATCATTACCTCACCTTCTTTTAAAGGAGCAATAATTGCGGATTTTAAGTTACAGCTTAGGTTATGACAATCTATCTGCTCTGCATTAGTTAATGTAAGTAAATTGCCTTCTTTGATAACTTTTTGAGTGGCTTTTGTTATAATTTTATGCCCTTTTATATGATGATCAGCTCCCTCTCCAACGTGAGCTAATATGTACTCCATATTTGTTATAGCTACTGCATCTGCATGTATAGATTCTTTTATTATTCCACATATTTTTTCTAAGGAATGTTCATCCATTTCTCTAAAATATGGTAAAGTTTTATTAGCTATTTCTAAAGCAATTTGTGCCTGTTTCGCTGCAATTTCTTCCTTCTCACTAAGTATTTTTTGTATTATTAATATTAAAATTGCAATTCCTATAGCATTTGTAAAACTCATAGGAAAATAAATGTTTTTAACAATACTTAAAGCGCTATTAAAAGGATGGGACATAATAAGTATTAAAACCATCTCTAAAATTTCAATTAAAAGTCCACCGATTAAGCCATACAACCACTTGTTTTTTTGATTTGACTTTATATATATAACACCTGCAACTATTCCTGAAATTACAGTAGTTATTGTACATGGCACGGAAGTAATCCCTCCTATATCTATAAGTAACCTATGCATTCCAGCAATAATTCCTGCTAATATTCCAACATATGGACCGCATAGTATTCCTCCTGCCATTACTCCTATAATTCTGGTATTTGCAATAGCACCGTTGATCTCTGTTCCTGTATAAGTTCCCAAAACTCCAAATCCTCCAAAAATAATTGAAAATATAATTAAGTCTCTTACTCTAAACTTATCCTTCTGTACAATTTTTTTAAAACTTCCCATCCTAGAAACACAAAATGCAATAAGAATTATATACCCTAAATTATTAGTAAGACTTTTTAGCAATTCAATCATACTTATTAACTCCATTTCCTAAAAGGTACGTGTACCTAAAGATTCTTTTATAATTAGTATATACAATATTCTACAATATATAAAGATATAATATCTATGTTATAATCAATGTAACATTAATTTTAGTAAATAAAAAACATTTATAATATTGTGGACAACCTTATATTTTAATTGTTTTTGTACTGGATATAAATAAAGAAGGCTTAACAAAATAAAATTGTTATCTGCCAAGAGAACTACAGGAGGTTCCACTAATGAAAATGATTTTTTTTGATACAGAAACTACTGGCATAAGACCAGGAAACATATGTCAGCTTAGCTATATACTTGTCGATACTCAGTTTAAACCTACAAAAACAATAGGTAGGAATATATTCTTTACCGTGGATTATGTAGAACCATCTGCACAAGAAGTGCATGGATTCAGTATAGATGATTTATTTGATCTAAGTGATGGCAAGACCTTTGAAGATTCTTATGAAGATTTTATAGATGATTTTTTAACTGCTGATATACTTATAGGACACAATGTAAATTTTGATATAAAATTTTTATCCCACGAACTTGAAAGTTGTGGTCATAGTCTAACCCCAAAACACACATTCTGTACAATGAAATATTATAAAGATATATGCAAACTTTACACATCACGTGGAGGATATAAAAACCCTAAATTAGCTGAAACCATTAAATTCCTAGAATTAAATGAAACTCACATAAATTTAAAAAGCAACGAATATTTCGGAGATACTGCAAACTTTCATGATGCTAGATTTGATACCACTGCAACATATTTACTAGTTACAGAAGGTATAAAAAAAGGTTTTATCCCAAGGCACTACTTCACTGAACTTACTAAATAATCTATAATAATCTGATAATATTATTACGTGTTAAGAATTTTTTATTGTATTATGCTACTACAGTATATATTGCGCAGAATGCGTTTAAGCGACACTTAGCAATTCTTAATTTATTTTATTTTCAGATGCGTAAAGAAAAATACATGTTTGAGCGAGCGAGTTGTATTTTTTAGCATCTGGAAATAAAATGAATTTTAGAATTACTTAGTGGAGTGAGCGCATTTCTAGCAATATATACTTTTCGTTATAGCATAATCCAATAAAAAAACTATTATATCGCAATCGGTATTACTCTTTTAGCATTTCTACTCGATATCAAAGATTTTCTGGAGTCTAATCCACACATCGGGATTAAATTTTTTCAGGTTTACTACTCTAAATTTTTCGTTAACAAAGGCATGTGTTGTGCTGCCTTTCGCTAGAATTTTTCCATCCATTTCACGAACTACATTATAATTAAATATCACCTTTGCTCCATTTAATTCTTTTATATATGTTTGGATTACTATAATATCCTCGTATTTTGCTCCCTCTATGTACTTGCAAGAGCTTTCTATTACTGGTATCATAATGTTATTTTCTTCCATTTGTTTATATGTCATTCCAATTTTTGTTATATATTCTGTTCTACCTACTTCAAACCATGCATAGTGATTTGAATGGTGTACAATTCCCATTTGATCTGTCTCAACATATCTTACTTTTAGTTTCGTTTCATTAACATACATATGCTCATTTCTCCAATCTACTTTTGCTTTAATTTTTTTAATATATTAACATTCTAATGTTTATATTATAACATTAAGGTTATATTAATATTATATTTTAATTTAAAAGGAGGAATATGTATGGACAACAATAAAAACCGAATGAAGGAAGATAAAAAAAGCAATGCTGAACTTAGAAAAATGTTTCCTAAAGATGGTAGTGATATAGGTATCGAAAATGGTGTAAAAATCGACGCAAATAATGATAGGTTCACTAAACGATCTAAATTATCTCATAACAAATAATATTTTTACAGGAGGGAAGTTGTATGCAATGGAAAAAAGGTGAAATAAAATTTGATGACGGTTCAACCTATCCTGCTGAATTGCTAGTTAATTCTGATGGCGATGTATGGAATGCAAGAGTTTATAAAGATAATTCTACCATCGAAGAAATTGATACTAAAAAATTTGCTAACAGTTTAAATAAATCTGTTGAAGATGTATACCCTTATACTTATAAAATAGAAGACTAACCTTTTTATATACAATTTTAATATGTCCTGAAAAATCTCCAGAATAATTCTGGAGATTTTTCAATTAAAATAAATTCATAAAAAATAAATATTAGCAAAGCATAATTTACTTTTTCCAATTTTCTTTTATAAATATTAAGACAGCAATAATAGAGATGTAAACAATATTAAATAAAACAATTTTAGGAACAATATATCCAATGAAAACTCTTCTTTGCACTTCATTTTTAATAATGGAGCATAAATAAAGGGCAATTGGAAATGCAACCCAATATATTTTCTTTTTATCTTTTATTTTACATATATCACTTAGAATGTAAGTAAACGCATAGTTCTCATTTGCTATAATCATAAACATCACTATACTCCATAAAAATAAAAACAAAAATCTAAAGTTAATTAGTATTGGTATATCTATTCCTCCTGCTACTAGTAAAACTGGCCATAAAGCTCTAGAAGTAACCTTATATCCTAAAGAATATATACATACAAATGTAATCCAAACATAAATTGACATAGTGATAAATAAAGCTTTCAAAGTTATTTTATTTAATTTACTTTTTTCTTTCAAAACTGGATAGAATAAAAATATGGCTTCCATTCCGCTATAGGCGAAAACTGATTCAATGCTACCACTAAAAATATTTTTAATTCCAGATCCGAATAAAGGAAACAGATTTAAGTAATCTCCACTTTTCAGTGATATTACTAATAGCATTGTTAATGTCACTATAATATATAGCGAAATTTTATTGATTCTTACTAATACTTTTACCCCTTTACTACTTAAATAAATAGCTAGTAGTAAGGTAGGAATAAAAATTTTTATCGGTGTTAAAAATGCTGTTGCATGAACTCTAAAAATATTACTTACACCAACAATCGCAACTATTGTAAATACACCAAATTCAACCATAAATAAAATATTGCAAATAGTTCCGAGTATCCTTCCTAAATATATATTACTTAAGGTCAATATATTCTGATTTGGATGTTTTTTTGCATAATAGGTTGATAATAAGGCCATATATAGGGGATACAGACCACCAACTACAACCGCTATCCAGCCATCCTGCTTTGAGAACTGTACTACCCTATTGGGTAATGCTAAAATATTTACTCCTATTATAAATCCTACTACTATTGCTGTAGCTTCGCTCTCTTCTAAGAAGTTTTTTTTTGCTTTATCCATCTTTTTGCTCCCCATGTACTTTAATACTGCCCTATTCCAATCCTATCAATATTCACCACTATATTCACTTTAATATCTGAATTACTTACCTCTTTATTCCAATCCACGCCAGATTCTCTGCCATATTTGGCCGCAGCATACATTCCTAAATTTAAGCAATCTATTTTATAATCATTTTTCATTTTCCCCAAAAAATCATAACACATTATCTCTATTTTTTTTGACATTAGTCTTTCAAACTCTTTTTCATTTTCTTTTTTTATAGTCTTATATAATGTATTCTCTATGATGTCACCCTTAAAATCTAAGTCAATGATGAATTCATATTTACCTCCTGTTTTATTGCATTTTACCTTTTTTTTAACCGTAACATCATAATTTATATACTTATCTGGACCTTCCTGCAAACTTAATATTCCCTTCCCTTTTTTCTCCCTAAGCATATTCATAATTTTGCCTTCCTCCATAGGTAGTACATAAGCCAATTTATCTCCTTTAAATAATGCCATACCTTTAATCGCAATATTTTCATCCTTTATTTCTAGATATGGCAGTACTAAGTTTTTCCCTTCTGAATCCAACGTTACATATATATTCAATAAATTATAATCAGAGTTTAAAAAGTTATAGTTTGTGGCATATTTAACCATACCTTCCATATAATCTGCGGAACTAGGATACCCATCTACCTTAACCCTTAATATATCTTCTGCCTTCCCTTTACCTACTGTAAATATAACTTTATCATTAATATTTGCGTTGAAAAAGAGTATATTTACAATGTTTTTTATACCATAAAATGCCTGTTCTTCACCTATTATAGTTATTTTTGGAGTTCCAATCGTAAAGGGTTTACTTGTATTTAATTGTCTTTGTTGCCTTATTTCTGCAATGGTATTTGCCTCTGTTTTTATAGTAGTACTACTTATATCATTAACTTTTCTAGTTTTAGTTGAATTTTGAATAGAACTGCCTTCACCCCCTTTTCCCTTTGTTTTAAAATCGTAAATAGTAATAGGAACTCTATATTCCACATCACCATTTAGATCTTTGTTAATATCATACCCAACACCTGCTGTTATATTTAAATCCTCCATAGGACTTACTTTCAATTTTCCTGCATAAATAGAAGCTATAATTACCATTAACAACACAATTATTACTTTTTTCTTTTTCAATATGAATCACCTTCTATTTTTTTTGCTTATCCTACATCTAATATTGTCCTCTTCCTACTTTATCAACGTGTACCTTTACATTTATCTTAATGTCAGAGTTAGAAACAACCTCATCCCAATCTACTCCTGTGTCCCGTCCATATTTCGCAGTAGCCACCCATCCTAGCTGCAGTAAGTCTACTTTATATTGTTTCTTCATCTTATCCAAAAATCCAATACACATATTTTCTACTTGTTTTGACATGTCATCCTCAAATTTTTTAATAGTCTCTGTCTTCACTGTCATACCTTGATATAACTCATCGTTTACAATTTCCCCTTTCAAATCCAAGTCAATAATAAAAGTATATTTATCTCCAGTTTTTGTACATTTAATTTTTCTTTTGGATTCCGCTACATAATTTAAATATTCTTTTGAATTCTTTTGCAAGGTTAATATTCCTTTTACCTTGTTTTCCCTAAGCATATTCATTGTTTTTGTATCCTTCATATCTAAAATAGAGGCTACCTTATCCTTTTTAAACACAGCTATTCCTGTTACTGCAATTCCATCTTCCGTTATTTCAATATAAGGAGAAACTATATTTTTACCCTCTGCATCCATTGATAATACTGCATCTTGGAGCATATATCCCTCCTTGAAAAAATTATATTGCACTGAATTTTTAATCATATCGCTAATAAACTCTGCTGAATTATCATATCCAGGAATATCAAGATTAAAATAGTCTTCACTCTTACCTTTACATACTACTAAATACAGCCTATTATTAACCCCCGGGTTCTTAAAATTAACATCTACAAGAGACCTTATTCCATACCTCGCATATTCTTCCTCTATCAAATAAATTTTTGCAAGACCAAAAAAAAGTTGTTTTCCTATTTTGTTTTGCCTATTTTCTCTGGTTTTACCAATGGTACTTCCAACTCCAGTATTTATTACACGTTCGGCACCTTCGCCTTCCGTATATTTGTTCAAAGTGGCCGGAATTCTAAACTCCATATCACTTTTTCCATTTTTATTTATCCCCACTCCTGCTCCTATATAGATGTCCAAATCCTCCACACTGATTAATTTCATTTTTTCACCACCAAAGAAAACTATAACTAATGTACAACATAAGAAAATATTAAATAACATATTCATATTTTTTTTCATTTCACCCCTCCTTTTTTATCCATATTAAAGTGGACACAAGGGTTATATATAATAAATTGTATATAACACTAATTGGAGCGGTATACTTTGTAATTTCATCCATTACAACCACATCTCCATAATAGTTCTTTGCAATAAGAATAACCACACTGGCCATAACTACATATATTATTTTTTTGCCATTTATTTTTTTAAGATCCTGCAAAATATACATACATATATAATTAAAAATGGTCACAGACTTAACAGCTATTATTATCCAAAAAAACACGAAAATATATCTGAAATTATTTACTACTTCAATATGCACTGCTTCTATAACTGTAAAAAAACCCCATATCGTTTTAGGAATGATATCTTTTCCCATATAATATATGGTTATAAAAGTAATCCAAGTATATATAATGGCAGTAAATCCTACTGCCTTTAAAGTTGCACTCCTTATTTTTCTACTATCGTTTATAAATGGGTAAATTAAAAATATAAGCTCTAATAATGAATAATCATAAACAGAATTCAGACTTCCTTTTAAAATATTTACAATGCCCGTTCCAAAAACGGGACTTACATTTAAATGACTTCCTTGTTCCAAAACAGAAATGGTAGGTACAATGATTACAATTACCATCCAAAATGTTATAGAACATATCCTTCCTATCACTTTAATTCCGCGACTTGCAGCGTATATTCCTACAAAAAATACAGCCACATAAATTTTTAATGGAGTTAAAATAGGTAATGCCTCAGTTCTTACAATTATTCCAAGTGTGGAAATCAAGGGTGGAAAAAAGCTAAAAAAGCTCATTAAAAAAAGAAAATTTAATATAGTTCCAAAAGCCTTGCCCAAATATCTTTTACTCAGCACTAAAATATTTTCCTTAGGAAATTTACCACTTACATATATCGCAAGCAGAGCTACATATAGTGGATATATTGCCCCTATTAATACAGAAATCCACCCATCTTGTTTTGCAACAACCACAACATCATTAGGTAAACTTGTTGCTGTTACATCCAGCATAATTCCTATTAATATAAATGTAACTTCATTTGGAGTTAGTAGATTTTTCTTTTCTTTTTGCATCCTTAATAATCTCCTCTACCCTGTAAATCCACCTTAACCTTCACGTTTACTTTAATGTCAGATCCTAAAATCACTTCATTCCAATCAATTCCTTTCTGTCTCCCATACTTAGCCGCAGCCTCTCTTCCCAGTGAAATACAATCTACTTTATAATCACTTTTCATTGTTCTGAGAAAATCATAGCATTGCTTTTCTATACTTTTTGCCATATTTTTTTCAAATTCTTTTTTTTCATCTAAATCCGCTAACATATCAGTGTACATTTCATTATTTATAATAGTACCTGTTAATGTTAAATCAATACTAAAACTGTATTTATCCCCTTTCTTATAGCATTTAACTTTTCTTTTTCTAGATTTTGCATCAAAATCAATATATTCTTTAGGACTTTTTTGTAAAGATAATATCCCCTTTACATTATTGTTCTTTAACAAATTAAGAAATTTACTGTCTTTTATGTCTGCTACTTCAATCATTTTATCCTCATTAAAAATAGCCATACCAATTATTTCTATTCCGTCTTTTGTAATTTCTAAATATGGAAGCGTCAGGCACCTACCTTCTGCTCCAATCCTCACATATGTATCTATTAATTTGTGATCATCAGAAAAAAAGTTGTAATTAACAGAAGCCTCTATAAGACCGCCTAAAAACTCTGAAGAGTTACCATATCCCTTTACCTTGTATTTTAGGAAATCCTCTGATTTCCCTTTACACACTGCCATATAAGCCATATCATTTGTTTCTGCATTTCTAAATCTATCATCTATCAAAGTTTTTAGACCATACCTGGCATAATCTTCACTAACCAGAACTACCCTCTCATTCCCTTGAACAAACTTTTTATCCATCTTTTCTTGCCTTTTCTGAAGCACTTCTCCTAAATTTTGACCTTGTTCTTTAAACAGTAAGTTAACTCGCATACCACTGTGTTTGTAGACATTTGTACTAATTGGTATACTATATTCAATATTATCTTCACCTTTCAGCTCTATATCATAACCAATTCCACTAATAACCGCTACATCCTCAATAGGAACCCGGTCTTGCCCAAGCACAATAAATACATAAATAAGTACACTAATAATTATTATAAAGTATTTTTTCTTGTTCAAGCGTTACGTCCTCCTTTAAAAAATACAAATACAGCTATACTTGTCATATATAATAAATTGAATATGATATACCATGGAAAAACAATATCACTAATCTTTTGCCTACTTATTTCATTTCCATACTTCAAGGCTAAGTATACAAATACTGGGTAAATCAAAAAATAAATCTTTTTTCCCCCTATTTTATGTGAGAAATCTTTTAAAATATGTATACTTGCATAACCGTTAATACTCATACTTTTAAATGCAATTAAACTCCACAAAAGTATGAAAATATATTTATAACTATTGACTACTGATAAAGTTAAACTTCCCGTCACCAATAAAAATGACCAATAGTTTTTGTCAACAATATCAGGTCCTAAATAATATGTAGTTATAAAAACACACCATACATACATTACAATAACCAGGATTACACTTATAAGTGATGATACCAGCATTTTCTTTTTTTCTTTTATAAAAGGATAAATAAGTAAAATTATTTCGGCTCCTGAATATGCAAAAACCGATTTCAAAGTCCCTTTTACTATTGACCTAAATCCAGAACCAAATATAGGAGAAATATTTATCATATTTGCATCTTTTAGCGCTACTATAGGTGACAAAAGAAGAAAGATTGTAAGATAAAAAGAAATTTCACTAATTCTTCCTACTACCTTCAAATTTCTAGATGCTGCATAAATAATAGAGATAAATAGGATAGCTATGACTTTAATTGGAGTTAAAAATCCCACTATATAAGTTCGCATTAAATTGGTATAATAGCTAGCTATCATTGATGCAACAAAAATAAAGTAAGTTGCAAAAATCAAATTTAAGATACTTCCTATAAATCTACTAAAATACTTTTTACTAAGAATTAGTATGCTATCATTAGGATTTTTTTTGCCTATATAGCTAGCTATCATTACTACATACAGTGGGTATACCCCTCCAATTAAAGTGGAGATCCACCCATCCTGATGTGCGACTTTTACTACACTATTTGGAAGAGATAATATACCAACTCCAACAATACTACCAAATATAATTAGTGCAAACTGACTTACCGTTATGTAACTTTGTTTTATATTAGAGTTTCCTTCCATTTAATCACTACCTTTTTTTCTTAAACTTGTTTCTAAAATCTGTCTGCCTTATTGGGTCTTGATTTGGAATCCCCTCTGGCCGCTTGTTCATCTTCCATAAAGGCGCTCTGATAAATGTATCCTTCATATCACTTTTATGAAACTCAAAATATGGTACTCCTAAACTATCTAAAGACGAAAGATGTACTAAAATTAAAAACCACCCTACAGCTATTCCAAAAATACCCATAATATTTGCTAGTATAAGCATCGGAAAACGTAACAATCTAATAGAAAGAGACATATCATAGTTGGGTATTAAGAATGTAGTTATTACTGTAATTCCCACTATAAGTAATGTAGTAGGACTAACCATCTTAGATTGAATAGCAGTGTCCCCTATAATAATACCTCCAACTAAACTTAATGTTTGCGCTATTTTAGTAGGTAACCTCAATCCACCCTCTCTTAAAAACTCCACAACCATTTCCATAGCTATAATCTCTAAAAATGGAGTTAGAGCAATTCCTACCCTGGACTGAACAATTGGGGCGACAAATTTAATGGGTATAAGTTCTACATTAAATTTTATTAGTGTTAAATAGATAGAGGGTAAGGTGATAACAATAATTGCTGCCAAAATCCTTAGAAGCCTTACAAAAGAAGCTATCAAAGTTCTCTGAGTATAATCCTCCACAGCCTGAAAAAACTGCATAAATAATGCTGGATAAATAAGAACCATTGGCGTTCCTTCTAATAAAAGAATTATTCTTCCTTCTAACATATTTGCAATAGCTCTATCCGGTCTCTCTGTGCTCAGGGACTGTGGAAAAACCGTATAAGTATAGTCTTCAATATATTGCTCAAGCTTTCCCGCTGAAAGTACAGCATCTACATCAACGGATTCTATTTTTTTTCTTAATTTCTCCAAGACCTGCTTATCTACTATATCGTCTATATAAACCATGGCAATGTCACTCTGCAATCGCTTTCCTAAATTGAATAACTCAATGCTTAGATTCTTATCCTTGACTTTTCTTCGAATAAGGCTAATATTTGTTTCTAAATTTTCTATGAAACCATCTCTTGGACCTTTTGATGCAGTTTCATTCATAGGTTCCATAATAGCCCGTTGTGATCCCCCTGTAGTGTCAGCTATTATTACTTCTAAAGCGCCATTTATGAACACTGCCGTTTTCCCTCTTTTAAGAAAATCAATTACTACATTCAAATCTAATTCCACCGATGTATTGCTCATTGAAATATATCTTTTGCAAAGATAATCTCCTATATTTTCCTTTTCATTTAAATTTTCTCCTATATGAATCATCAGAGGATTTAGTATATCTCTATCAATAACATCCTTGTTTGTAATTCCATTAACATAGATAATAGCAGCTTCTAAAGGCTGATCAATTCCAATATAAAAATGCTTTACCACCATAGGACTTTGTTTGCCGAGACCATTTCTAACTAATTCTATATTTCTACTTAGATCACCGTTTTCCATTGAACTCCTCTCTCCTTATCCCATAGATAATCACCTTCAAAATTATAAATTGATTCTGAGCTTTAATTTATATATTAGATAGTTTCTCTTATTTAAATTAAAATATCCTCTTTATTTTATTTCTGCTATTTTAATTTAACTATATTCATACTCCAATAATAGGTTTTACAACTTAAAAGATAAGAGCACTATCCCATTACTGTTACACAGTAAGGGGATAGTGCTCTTATCTAGAATTAACATTATATTAAACAGGAATTTTTATATAAAAACAAACACCACAATTTTCATTTATAGCATAGATTTTACACCTATGAGCTTCTACTTTTCTTTTCTTTTATTTAGTGCGACTTCCCACTTATTTATTAAAATAATTAATAAAAACCTACGAAAGCAAAGTTTCGTAGGTTTTACATTACTTATTTAACTATCTTGAAAAAGATGAGTTATTGTTTTGTTGTTTTCTTGCTCTTCTGCAATCTACACATCTTTGTGGTTCATTTTCAAATCCTTTTTCTTTATAGAAAGCTTGTTCACCTTCAGTAAATACGAATTCTTTTCCACAGTCTTTACATACTAAATTTTTGTCTTCCATGATAAATATTCCTCCTTTATTGGGAAATTAAGATCTAAAATTGATTAACAATAATTTCCTAAATAAAAGAGGATATGTTGTTTATCAGATTAGATTCTTGCACGTAGTAATTATTAATTACCACTATATACTTATATTAACATATTTCCTATACTTGTACAATATTTTTTAATCTTTTAATGTCATCATATTTCTACATATTACTCACTTAATTTTTATTAATATATTATTTTTTTGAAACTTTAAAATGCAAAATTTCCGTTTTCTATTATAGGAATTTCTTTACCTTCTATGGTAATCCCTATTATTTGCAAGTCTTTTGTCCCAACCATAAAATCTTCATGCACAAAAGAATCATTAACTCCTTGAGCTGCTAATTCTTCATCTTTTAAATTTTCTCCATTTTTTACGCATACTGGATATGCTTTTCCAATAGCCAAATGACAGGATGCATTTTCATCAAAAAGTGTATTGTAAAACAATATATTAGAATTTGAAATTGGAGAATCATAAGGGACTAATGCTACCTCACCAAGATAATGTGATCCTTCATCAGTATCAATTATGCTCTTTAATATATCATAACCCGATTCTGCACTAAAATCGACGATTTTTCCTTGCTTAAAAGTAATTGAGAAGTTTTCAATTAAATTTCCATTATAATTCAAAGGTTTTGAGCTTACTACAGTACCATTAACTCCATCTTTTTTAGGAAGCGTGAACACCTCTTCCGTAGGCATATTAGCTATAAATTCTACTCCATCAGGTGTATAATCCGATCCTCCAAGCCATAAATGATTTTCTGGAAGTTCAATTTTAAGATCAGTACCCAATAAATTTTTATATACCAAATATTTAAAGTTATTTGAATTTAAAAAATCCATACTTTTCTTTAAATTGCCTTTATGTGTTTCCCATGAAGCAACTGGATCAGGAGTATCAACTCTTACTGTTTTAAATATAGAGTTCCAAAGCTTTTCAGTCGCTTCATCTTCAGCTAAATCTGGAAACACTTTTTTTGCCCAAGAGACAGTTGGAATTGATGCAACACACCAAACATTTTTGTTGCTCATGAGTCTATCTCTATATTCCTTTATTGCAGTACTCGCTGCTTTATGAGAATTTGACATTCTTTCTGGATTAACTTCCTTCATAAGTTCAGGGTCTGATGCTGAAATACTTAAGAAAGCTGCACCCTTACGCGCATTTGACACATAAAAATCCTTTTGCCAATCTGGATATTCTAAAAATATCTCTTCCGGAGCATTCATGAATTTAATTTTAGAGGATAATTCATCTCTCCAATTTATAACTACATCCCTAGCACCTTGTATATACGCAATTTTAGAAACTATTCTAGTAAAAGGAGCGCATTCTATAGGAGAATTTATTACTAATATTTGATCCTTTTGAATATTAATACCTGTCTTTATAAGTAAAAGAGCATATTTTTCTAATAATTCATTATTCATAATTTATCTTCAGTGAACAAGTGTACAATAATCACATATTCACCAAATAGTCACTTCCCTTCTGTATCTAGTCTAGCATACGCTAAACTGATCAATTTTGATTTTTTATACAATTAGTTTAATTTTTTCTATATACTTTATTATCTCTTAGGTTTAAGAAAATTATACCATAAAATCCACCAATGAAAATGTTTGATACACTATTTATGCTTCACTTTTTTTCCTCCACTAACAATAAAATTTATAATAGCCATAATAAACTATATTTCCTCCTCCTTTTAAACAGTATCAAGAGTTTTCAATTTCCATCCATTCTTGAATAACTACATCTAACTCCTCTTGAATTTTTTCCTTACTAACTCCAAGCTCCAACAATTTTTCATACTCACTACCCTTTATATTCATTTCAATATCTATACTTGTTATTTTATCTTCAAGCTCTTGTACCGTATTTTCTATTTTCAAAATTCTAGTTAGCTTGTTATTACTTATAGTTTTATTAGTTGTTTCACTGCGATGCTTATTTATTTTAAACCCCTTAGGTACTTCTGTTTTATCTTGTTTAAACTGATTTTTCTTTTCTTTATAATACTCATAATCACCATTATAGATAATAATTTTTTTGTCTTCTATTTCTAATATTCTTTTTGCTAGCTTATTTATAAAAAATCTATCATGAGATATAAATAATATAGTTCCTTCAAATATTATTAACGCTTCTTCTAGCATTTCCCTTGAATCTATGTCAAGATGATTTGTTGGCTCATCAAGTATCAATAAATTTATATCATTTTGAATTAAAATGCATAATTTAAGTCTGCTTTTTTCTCCACCAGAAAGATTTTCAACTTTTTTAAATACTCGTTCTCCATAAAATAAAAATTTAGCAAGGATTCCTCGAGCTTCCCCCTCTGAAACAGTGATTCCGTCTCTAAAAACGTCAAGTACAGTTAACTCCTCATTGTCAAATGATATATTCTGTGGTAGATATCCTATTTTAATATTAGATCCTAGCTTAACCTCACCCTTCTCAGGTATAACTTGACCTAAAATAATTTTAATAATGGTTGATTTACCACTACCATTACCTCCTATTAAAGCCGTAGATTCGCTATTTCTGACATCTAAATACAAATCTTCTAATAGCTTTTTATCTTCAAATCTTTTACTTATTCCTTTAAGACTCACAACATCCGTTCCAGACCTATCAGTTTTCGCGAAATCAAGTTTTATTTTAGCTTGATTTATTAATGGTTTATCAACCCTTTCTACCTTATTAAGTCTCTTTTGCATACTTTCAGCTCTTTTAAAGAATTTTTCATTATCACCTTGAGTAGCCCATTCTCTTAATTTTTTTATTGCTTTTTCCATTGCTTTTATTTTCTTTTGTTGATCTTTATATGCTTCAAACTCCTCAAATATCCTTCTTTGCTTTTCTATAACATAATATGAGTAATTACCATTATACAAAGAAGTTTCACCCTCCTCAATTTCAACTATTTTTGTTACAACTCTGTCCAAAAAATATCTATCATGTGAAATAACTATTACTGTTCCTTTATATGCTTTAAGATAATTTTCAAGCCATTCTATTGATGTTACATCTAAATGATTTGATGGCTCATCAAGTAGAAGTATCTCAGGATTCTCAAGTAATATTTTGCCTAACATCACAATGGTTTTCTCACCACCACTTAAAGTCATAAATTTCCTGTCTAAAGACTCTTCTTCAAACTTTAATCCAGTACAAACCTTGCTCATTTTCTCTTCAATTTCATACCCACCCTTTGCCATATAAAGTTCATTAAGTTCACTATATTTTCTTAAAACATGTTCTAATTCATTTCCTTTTAAGCTACCCATTTGTACTTCTATCAATTTTACTTGTTTATTTATTTCATAATGATCTTGAAAAGCAGTTTTTAATACATCTATTACTTTAAAATATTCTGGATAATCTGGTATCTGCTTCAAATATCCTATTGTCGAATTTTTTCTTATAGATATGCTACCATTATCTTTATTCTCCATGCCGGCAATAATTTTAAAAATAGTAGTTTTACCCGAGCCATTTTTCCCGATTAGTCCAACTCTTTCATTATTATGAACTTCAAAACTAATATTACTAAATATCCTATTACCACCGAAATATTTTTCTACTCTCTTTAATTCTAGTTCTATCATTATTAATTCCTCCATTTTTTTTATTTATATAACATTACTTATTTCTAATTTCAAGAATAAACTTCAAAAACAAATAAAACCCCAGCAAGAGAGCCTTGCCGAAGTTTTTATGTTTGATTTTATTATAGATTAGTTCTGTAACCTATGCATATACGAATCAAAAAACCTAGGCAAGATAATCCTCACCTAGGTTTCAAATAACATAATTATAATGTATTTAAGGTAAGGATAACTCACTTCTTTTTAGCGATATATTCAATTTTGGGTATACTTCTCCCATAAAAATGATATCAGCGAAACTTATTCCAGATAATGACATTGGTAATCTATCTAAAATTGTATTCTCTAAAAAGAACTTAGCCATAGTTTTTCCTCCTTATATAAAAAATTTATTATGTTAATTTTACCATAACTTTTATTATATATCAATATAATACATTATGAGAATATTATTTAATGTTTTTATTATCTAAAAAAAATCAGCTGGGAGGAAAAACAAAATGAACTCAAACATTTATAATCAACTACTGAGGTATTTGGAAAATGGCGAAAAGGTAGCTTTTGTATCAATTATTAATAAAAATGAAATTTATTCAATAAAAAAATATATTTTTACCCAAAAGACTCTACACTCTCATAATGATTACGATTTCAGCAAATCATTTTATCAAAAAGTTCAATATGTACTGCAATCCGGCACTATCCAATTCGTTAAAATTTCTGAATACTACTTATATTTAATCGAGCCTTATTTTCCTGAGGCTCATCTAATAGTTTTAGGTGGTGGTCATATTGCAGTTCCATTATCTCAATTAGCTCATTTAGTCGGATTTTCTACTACCGTTATTGACGATAGACCATATTTTGCTAATCATAAGAGATTTCCTAATGCTCATAATGTTATCTGTGAAAGCTTCGACAAATGTTTTGATTTAATTGATTTAAATGACTCTTCTTTTGTTGTAATTGTAACAAGAGGTCACAAACATGACATAACTTGTCTTAGGCATGTACTTACATATAATACTGCATATGTGGGAATGATCGGTTCTAAACGCAGAGTTCGTGGCGTCATTGATTTATTACTTAATGAGGGGTATCTTAAAGAAAATCTTGATAAAGTTAATGCCCCAATTGGTCTATCAATTGGCGCAATCACTCCTGAAGAAATAGCATGTTCCATTATTTCTGAGGTCATTAGTTATAAGAGATTAAATAAAGAAATTACTGATTGTAAAAAAAATATTAAATCTAATTGGCCAGAATTTGATAGAAAAGTATTGACTGAACTAAGCCATAATTATGATATTCCCAAAGCAATCATTACTATAATTTCAACTAATGGCTCAGTTCCAAGAAAAGAAGGGGCAAAAATGCTTGTATGGAGTGATGGAAATATTTTAGGAAGTATTGGTGGAGGTTGTAGCGAAAGCTCCGCCATAAATATTGCACATGATGTAATTAGAACTGGTGGATATAGAATTGAAATAATTGATATGACGAGTTCTATTGCTGAAGATGAAGGAATGGTATGTGGAGGTTCCATGGAGATATTAATAGAATGTTTTTAAAAAACGAAGTGAATAAAAATGAGTCATATAAAAAACATTAATTTTGGTTATACTACCTTTAAAGTAAAATTTATTTTACTAACGAGGAGGATTTACAATGAAATCAAAAATTATATTATTAGTATCTGCCTTATTAACTGTATTATTTGTAGGCTGCTCTAAGCAACCTGTAACTCCAAAACAAACAACGCCACCGGAGACAACCCCAAATGTTGTAACCACAGCTTCAATAGTAAATACTTCAGCCGCTTTCGAAAAAGCTATAAGTAGCGAAGGAACGTGGATTATTGCACTCACTAAAGATTTAGCTATTGATAAAGACCTTTTAGTAGAAGGCGAATATAAAAACGGCAAAAAAGACGATAGTGGTAAAGATGTAGTTCAACGCAAAGTAGCTTTGTACACTCAAGATGAAAATAAAAATGTAACCAATAGATTTACTTTGACTTCTCCAAAATTAACTTTTAACAGTCCAAAAGGTAGCATAGAACATGGTACTTTTAAAGGCGACCTTTATGTTTCAGCAAGTGACTTTCAGTTAAAAGATGCTACTGTGGACGGGAACGTATATTTCACTACAGATGAAGCGAAATCTACATTTAAAATGGATGGTACAAGTAAAGTTACTGGAAAACAAGAATTAATAAAATAAACTTAATTACAAATGTAGCTATAACTATAAAAAACATTAAGCCCCAGAAATATTTTATAGGGTTTAATGTTTTTTGTTAATATTTTACTATTTTACGATGTTTATAGATTTAGATTTAATACTATATAATCTTAGAAAGGTTAAAATTGCACCGACTAAACAAATAACTGATGCAGTTATATACACAATTCTCATGCCGTATATAAATGCATCATTACGTCCAACAACGTAATTAGTTACACGATAACCAATTTTGTGACTCATACCGTTATACAAGATAGTAGTAGATAATGCTATTCCACATACCATTCCCAGGTTTCTTACAAGCCCATTAATACTACCTGCAATTCCTAGTTTATCTCTTGGCACTGTGGACATTATAAGTGAGTTATTAGGAGACTGAAATAACCCATTTCCAATTGTCATAACTGCTATATAAAACACCATACTCATTAGACTAGTTTGCTCATTTAAAGTTGACATTAAAAGTAGTCCAACACTGTTTATTGCAAGCCCTATAAAAGTTAGAATCTCAGATCCTATTTTATCAGATAAATGTCCACTTATTGGTGCAACAACAGATAAAATCAGTGGCGATACCATAAGTATTAATCCAGTAAATGCAGGTGAATACTGAAGTACATCTTGAAGAAAAAATGGCTGTATAATAACTGAACAAAACAGTGCTACAAAAGATATAAATCCACAAAATATAGAAAGTGAAAATAATTTATTCTCAAATATTTTAAGATCTAATAAAGGATTTTTACGTTTCTTCTCCACTAATATAAATGTTATGAATGAAACAATTGATATTAAAAATCCTATTAAAATTATAGGCTGTGTAAATCCAATTTCCTGTCCTTTACCTAGAGCCACAAATAAAGGTATTATAGCAAATGAGAATAGTAATGCTCCATACCCATCCAATTTAACCTTCTCAGTCTTGTGTGCCTTAGGTAGAATTTTTAAACCATAAAATAAAGTTATTAAACCTATTGGAATATTTATTAAGAATATATATTCCCAACTAGTAGCGTCTACTATAAATCCTCCAAGTCCCGGTCCAACCATTGCCCCAAGTGCAACAAAGGTTCCTGTAATTCCAAGAGCCCTACCTCTTTCCTTTGCTGGAAACACTCCAGTGATAATTCCCTGACTGTTAGCCATAGTAGCTGCAGCACCTATCGCCTGTATTACCCTAGCTATAACTAAAATTGATAGTGAACTTGTTATTCCACAAAATAATGAACCTATCGTAAATATTGCTATTCCAAACTTAAATACCTTTGTTTTGCCAAGCATGTCGCCTAGCCTTCCAAAAACTAATATTAATGCTGAAATAACAATTAAATAACTTGCTACAACCAATTGGATACCTGCTGATGTTACTTTTAAAGATTTAGCCATTTCAGGTAAAGCTACATTTACAATACTACTATCTAATGTACACATAAAAGTTACCATAACAACTATAAATAAAATTACCCATCTATTTTTAAAATTACTATTTTCTACTGAATCCATTTTCATTCTCCTTTTCTTTTCATAATTCCAATCTTTTTATATTATTTAGAACCTTACTCAAGGAATCTATAGTAATATGCTTCTCTTGCTCACTTAAATCCATTGTTATTAAATGAACAAGTCCATGAATTTCATTAAGAACTTTTGGGATTGTATCCTTTGCTTTATCTGTTAAAAATAATTTATAAGCCCTAGAATCATTTTCATCCTCTTTTCTATCTAAATATCCAAGTTTTATAAGCTTTATTATGGTTCTAGCTGACATTGCCTTATCATAACCTAACTCTTTACTTATTTTATTTTGGCTAATACCTTCATTTTCTCTTAATATTAATAAGTATGGATAAGAACCACTACTTAGCTCATATTCTTTTAGTACCTTATCTAAATACCCTTGTGCTGTTCTAAAAATCTTATTGTTAAGTTTCAACAAATGCATTATGTCTTCCTTCATGTTTTAGCACCTCCCTTATTAGACTATATTAAATATTTTATATCTAGTTGACAAGTCAACCTTATTATAGCGAAATTTAGTTGACTTGTCAACGATTGTACATTTACGCAACTGTACTAAATACAACCTTTTGTTTATTAATTCTTTTCAAAAATTTACTATTTTAATTAAATAAATTTAAACTTTTAATAATAGGTATTGTAATGTTACCTTAAATGGCGCAGTATTATAAAGTAGGAAGCGTACAAGCAACAAATATTTTTTTGATAAAGGGGACTACTTATGTTCGGTTTTATGTTTATATTTTTCGCTAAAATTATTGAGGTTTCTTTAACTACTGTTAGAACAGTACTTATAACTCGCGGTGAAAAACTATATGGATCTATTATTGGTTTTTTCGAAGTAATTATATGGTTATATGTAATTGGTACAATGCTTGATGGAATAAATGAAGCACCCTTTAAAATGGTTACTTATGCATTAGGCTTTGCTTGTGGTAATTACATAGGTTGCATTCTAGAAGAGAAACTAGCACTTGGGCTCATGACACTAAATGTAATAGTGTCTGTTAAAGACGGCAAGACACTCGCCGAACTGATAAGGGCAGAAAATGTAGGAGTTACTATTGTAGATGCAGAAGGTTTAAAAGAAGAGAAAAAAATGCTTATATTACATGTAAAGAGGAAAAGGAAATCTCAAATGTTGAAGTTGATACAAAATTCGGGAATAAATGCTGTTATTTCGCTGGTAGATACTAAAACTATATATGGCGGGTATGGTATTAGAAAATAAAACTATACTTATAATTAATTATAAAATGTAGCCTATGCTACACAAGATAATAGGGGCTTGTGAAATGCTAAAATAAAAATTGTGGATAACTTTTGGGAAAACCTCCAAAAAGTGCAAAAAAAAGAGTACTCAAAGAACCCTTGAAAAAATGTAATGCGGAG
>NZ_JAHLEB010000059.1 GCF_018861735.1 Clostridium lacusfryxellense
ATGCTTTTTCCTTATTTATAAAGTGATTTTGCAGAGATAATCTGACGTAGATTACCTACTAATAATAGAAATAAAATGACGTTTCACTTAGTTATAATTTGACGTTTAACACTATAAGTAAACTAAAAGAAATTGTAATAATCGATTGTAAACTGCTCACTCGAAAAGTACTTCTAAATATTCTAACCAGCCTAAAAATATATTTTTTTATTTTTAAATTCAAGCACAGCATCTCCTTACTTATTAAAACTATTTCTAACTTCTTTAGGTGAACTTTTAAAATATTTTTTAAAACAGTGGCTAAAATAGTACTGATCAGAAATCCCTACTTTTTCAGCTATTTGAAGATTTTTATAATTTGTAGAACATAAAATGTCCTTGGCAATTTCCATTCTAATTCTCAATAGGTAATTTGCAAAAGTTTCGCCAGTTTCAGTTTTAAATATATTTCCAAAATAATTAGGACTTATATGAATAAAGCTACTAACCTTATTTAAAGATAAATCACTATCAGCATAATTTTCTCTTACATATTCTAAAGCTTTATCTACAATTATTTTTCCGGAATTCTTCCTTTTTCTTCCGATAGAATTCATAATTTTTATACATATCTTCTCAAACCATTCTTTAACTTCTACATTTGTATTAAATTTAAACATTTCAACAAAAATATTATAATTTGGGTCAAGAATTGATGAAAAATCCAATGTAAGATCTTTTGACATCCTAGTAATTGCAGCAAGAACCTCTAAAATATAGATTTGGTAATCACTAAATGAGACCTTCACCTCTGTAATATCTTCAAATAAAATTTTAATGGCATTGTACACATCTTCTTCGGTTCCAAATTTAATACTTGATAGAAGTATATGTTCTTTGTTATCATCAAATATAATATTTTTAGTTTTCTCTGGTTCTAAATCATCAATATATATTAATTTATTATTTCCAGTAACAAATCTATACTCTAAGGCAGATAACCCTCCATAAAAGGACCCATCTATATTTTTAATGCTTGTACATAAACCTCCTATTCCAATAGTAACTGTAAATTTCATATATTTTTCTATAGCTTGCCGTACTTCTTCAAGAACCCTAAATATTTTACTAATCATACATTCTTTACTTTTTTCATTATCCACTATAATACACACAATATGATTATCATGAGAGAATACAATTCCTAAAGAGTGTTTACAGACCACTTCCTCCATTATATTTAATACTCCATATCGGTTTAACTCTTCCTCTTCCTCACTAAGTTTTTTTTCATTAAACACATTTTTATCAATACTAACTACCGCACATGCAAATGTATCACCCTTTAGGTCTATATTGTAATAGTTCGCTTTATTTAATATGTCTTCTTTTCGTTGCTTACCAACCACAAGGGTACTAAGAAAATTACCTTTAAGCACTGGTAAACTTTCTATATAATGTCGCCTTAATACATCTATATTTTCTTTATTAAAAATTTCTCCATCAATTATTGCTTTAATTTTCATTAATATCTTAATTATTCCATCAGCTGAAATGGGTTTTAATACATATTCAGTTACATTAAGTTCTATGGCTTGCTGTGCATATTTAAACTCATCGAAACCAGATAGAATGACTATTTTTATCATCGGATACTTTTCAGTTACTATCTTTGCCATCTCTAGACCATCCATAAATGGCATATCTATATCTGTAATAATCACATCTGGATTCGTAAAATCGATTACATCTAAAGCATCTCTACCATTATCAGCTTCCCCAACAATACAAAAGCCGTACTTTTCCCATTCTATTTTTTTAATTATATTCTTTCTTACCATCAGTTCATCATCGATAAAGACAACCTTATACATAGTAATCCCCCTATTTATTGAAACGATTCATTTTCAATATATATATGTTCCATTTTCTAATAATACCATAGAGCTTAGAATATGTGTAGAGATCTAAATAATCCATTTATTTTTTTATATTATATTGAATATAATATTATATTCCTACACATAATATCATCAATAGTTACTAACTCACAGCTAAATGGATGAGCTCATCTTTCATATAGATACAGCTAAAGGTTACTAACTACCATAACATTAAATGAACTGATTTAAATTTAGTTTTAGCTGTAACTATTATTTAATTTAGATCAGTTCATTTAATATTTAGCATAACTAATCGAAATTTAAATTATTCAAATAATTATGAATTTTCCGTAATTTGCTATAGATTAAAAGTCTATGGTTCTTTGTTTTGTATTTTAAAATAATGTACTAAATTTACCATAGTATTAATGTTTTCTATTTGTAAAAAACCCTTTATTTATTACTCTAATTATGATATTATGTAGTAAATTAGTTGAAAAGGAGGTTGGTTATTATGTCATATAAAATTACTGATGCATGTGTAAGCTGTGGAGCTTGTGAACCTGAATGTCCAGTTAACGCAATAAGCCAAGGAGATTCATTATTTGTTATAGATGCTGATACTTGTATAGATTGCGGAGCTTGTGCAGGTGTTTGTCCTACAGGCGCTCCAGTTGAAGCTTAGTTAAAAATAACATAATCATTTTTTAAAAAAACAAGCTACTGACTTTTGTCAGTAGCTTGTTTTTTTTATTATATTATAAATTGGAGAAGGTCATAACAATACAGGATATTTTTTAATCTATTCCCAACACACCATTTTTTCTAAGAAAATGTTCCTATACGCAAAAAAAGTATATATTACGTATAATGCATTAGAATAAGCTTTAGAACTTCTTATTATATTTTTTAGCAGATTAATTAAAAATATAATTAGTAGTTCTTAGCGAAATGATAGCATTACTAGTAATATATACTTTTTTTATTCATTTAGATCCTTGAACCCTTCCCCAAGAGTTTCATGCACATTATAAGTTATTATAAATGCCTTGTTATCAATTTCTTTTATATAATTTTTTAATTTTATAAACTGTTTTTTACCTACAACAGTTGTTATAATTTCTTTATCATCATTAGTATATGCACCTTTAGCTATATATAAAGTTGCGCCTCTATTAAGATTCTCAATAATAAATTTTTTAATATCTTCGCCTCTTGAACTTACAACCTCAACTTTTTTACAATTGTTTAGCCCTGCAATAACTGCATCTATAGTAAATCCATTTATAATAACACCAAGTAACGCATACATACCAATTCTTGGTCCAAATGCTATTGCCGCTAAGACCGTAACGAAAAAATCTGCTAAAAGCAAAGCTTTACCTATATCTATATGAAAATACTTATTAAGTATTTTTGCTATTATATCAGTTCCTCCAGTGGATGCATTCTGGTTAAATACCATTCCCATTCCTACCCCACCGATTAATATTCCAAATATTAATTCTAGAAATAAATCATTTGTTATACTACCACTCATAGGAAAACCTTTTTCGAGTGCCCATATCATACCGGATAATCCAAAACTAGCATAAATTGTTTTAACTCCAAAATTAGATCCTATAAATATGAATCCTACAACGAATAGAATAACATTTAATACAAGCATTATAGCACCAATTGTCAGACCTGGAATGTACCAATTTATAACCATAGCAAGACCACTAACCCCGCCTACTGCTAAATCGTTTGGTACTAAGAAAAAATAAAAACCCGAAGCTACTAGTGCTATTCCAATAGTTATCAAAATATATTGTTTAACAATTATTTTCATGCTTATTTCCTCCTAATTTTAATTTTAAAAATCAAAAAATATTATAGTCACTTCTTTCATTACTACTATTAATAATGTTATCCATAAACCATAAATAGAAGCAGCCCCCCATTTATATTATAGGAAGCTACTTAACCATTGCAAAACATTTGTTAAATTAATCTTTTTAATTAAAACTCTGCAGATCCAGTTGTTCTTGGAAATGGAATAACATCTCTTATGTTACTCATACCAGTTATATACATAATAGCTCTTTCAAATCCTAATCCAAATCCAGCATGTTTAGTACCGCCGTATTTTCTTAGTTCTAAATACCACCAGTAGTCTTCTTTGTTTAGACCACACTCTTCCATTCTAGCTTCTAAAATATCTTGTCGCTCTTCTCTTTGACTTCCACCGATAATTTCGCCTATTCCTGGTACAAGTAAGTCCATGGCTGCAACTGTTTTATTATCATCATTTATTCTCATATAGAATGATTTTATTTCCTTTGGATAATCAGTTACAAATAGTGGTTTTTTATATACCTCTTCTGTTAAATATCTTTCATGCTCAGTTTGAAGATCACATCCCCAAGTTACTGGATATTGAAATTCTTTTCCCGATTTTTGCAATATATCTACAGCCTCAGTGTATGTCACCTGACCGAACTCTGAATTCACAACACCATTTAACCTTTCAATTAAACCTTTGTCTACGAAGCTATTGAAAAACTCCATCTCTTCTGGAGCATTTTCCATAACATATTTTATTATATATTTCATCATGTCTTCTGCAAGTTTCATATCATCTTTTAAATCTGCAAAAGCTATTTCAGGTTCTATCATCCAGAACTCAGCCGCATGCCTTGCAGTGTTAGAGTTTTCTGCCCTAAATGTCGGACCAAATGTATATACATTTCTAAAAGCTAAAGCAAAAGCCTCCGCTGCTAGTTGACCACTTACTGTTAAACTAGTTTCTTTACCAAAGAAATCCTTAGAATAATCAACTTTCTTATCTTCGCCCAGTGGAACATCGCTTAAATCAAGGGTAGATATTCTGAACATTTCACCAGCACCCTCGCAATCACTACCAGTAATTATTGGAGTATGTGTATACACAAAACCTCTCTTTTGGAAAAACTCGTGAATAGCAAAAGCAGTTAGTGAACGAACTCTAAATACAGCTGAGAAAGCATTACTTCTCGGTCTTAAGTGTGCAATAGTTCTTAAATACTCAAAAGAGTGTCTTTTCTTTTGTAATGGGTAATCAGTATTTGACATTCCCTCTATTATTATTTTTGTAGCTTTAATCTCAAATGGTTGCTTAGCTCCTGGAGTTACAACTAGTTTCCCCTCTATAGTCAAAGATGAGCTTATAGGTAATTTAGCTATTTCAGCAAAATTTTCTAAATCTTCTTCGAAGACCACTTGAATGTTTTTGAAAAAGCTTCCATCATTAACCTCTATAAATCCAAATGCTTTAGATGATCTTAAAGTCCTTATCCATCCCGATACAGACACATCTCCATCCGCATATTTTTCTTTTTCTCTATAAATTTGTTTCACTACTAATTTTTCCATAAAATTGCCCTCCTAATAATTTGTTGCTTTTTAAATAATAAAAAAAGCCCTCCACCCCTTAATAATAAAGGGACGAAAAGCTATAATTTCGCATTGCCACCCATTTGGCCATAATATGACCGTTTTAATTAGTACAGAATTATAAAATCGTATTGCAAATTATAATTCGATCTATCCAACTTTTAACGGATTGGACCCGTCTAAGCCTACTCTCCTTATAGATTTCGGTTAGAGACTCTGAGATGTTCTTCAATATAAACTTCGTATTGGTCTTTCACCATCACCAACTCGCTTAAACTCCCTTTTATATCTACTCTTCTCTTCATTGTCTTTACATTTAACTTCATAAATATTAGTATATACACTACTTATTACTTATATTCACTTAAATTATAATATTTTTAATAATAAATGTCAAATAAAAAAAAATAGAAAAGTATATATTACTATTCTTTGTGTATAGAACATTTGTTAGCAACATTCACTTAATTAAAAATACCCTATAGGGTAGACTTCTTTCTTTGTCTACCCTATAGGGTAAAAGTATTAGCTATTTAAAACTCTTCTTCGCCATCAAACTCTTCTATGTCTTCATCTGCATTTTCAACAATCTCACCAATTACCGTATCCCTCTTAGCAATTTCTCCTGTAGCCTTATTTTCAATAACAATGTTACACTTTACCTGTCCATCAACTTCATTAATGAAAGTTTTTGCTTCAACATCACCTTCTACTAAAGATACTCCCTGTGTAAGTTTCTCAGGGTGGTCAAACGTAACTGGTTTTCCATTTAATTTATCATCCATGTATAACACTCCCTTTCTAAATCTAGTGTGTGCATGAACACTTCGAAATATACTTTGGAAATATTGCCTATAGTGTAATCTTTTTATTTAATAAGTCCATCTAATAAAACTCAAAAAACATTCACTTTACCTATTTAATCTTTTCGCGACGCAACATCTGAATCTAAACCGAACCCTAAACCTACTCCTACTCCTGTACCTGCACCATACATAGCACCAGGAATCGCCCCAGCAGCTAATAATCCTAAACCTAAATGAGAATCTGAATCTACATTTTCCTCTTTAACTATTTCGCCAATAACTTCATCTTTCTTGGCAATTTCTCCAGTATTTTTATTTTCTATAACAATGTTAACCTTTACCTGTCCATTAACTTCATTAATAAAAGTTTTTGCTTCAACATCACCTTCTTCTAAAGATACTCCTTTTATAAGTTTTTCTGGGTGATCAAAAGTAACTGGCTTTCCATTCAATTTATCATCCAAGCATAACACATCCCTTCTAAGTTAAGTTTGTGCATGAATACTTCAAAATATACTTTAGAAATATTGCCTATTATGTTATCCATCATTCTGTAAATCCTTCTCCTAAAACCTCTCTTACATCTGCAACAGTCATAAATGCTTTAGCATCTACTTCCTTTACCATTTTTTGAAGTGGCACAATTTCATTCGTACCAACTACTACAAATAATACCTGTTTTTCTCCCTTTGAATACATTCCTGTAGCATGTATTCCTGTAACACCTCTATTTAAATCTTTCATTAGTACTTCTGATATTTCCTCTGAAAAATCAGAAATAATAAATACAGCTTTTGAAAAATTTATTCCTTCGAGTATACTATCTATAACTTTAGCAACTATATATATTGATATTAATGCATACATTGCCTTTTCAATTCCAAATACAAAAGCACCTACTAAAACTATTGATGAATCAATTATTAATATAATTTTAGCTATTGGAATGTTATTTAGGTAAACCTTTAGGATATTTGCTGCAAGATCAGTTCCACCAGTACTAGCAGATGCTCTTAATACAAACCCTAAGCCTGTACCAACAAATACTCCACCAAATACACTTGCAAGCAAATAATCCACGTCTGGAGACGGTATAAAGCTTGTGTAAAACAGTGCAAATGATAAATATGCTGCCGAAAATATTGATTTTCCTACAAATTCTCTGCCCTTAAGTTTAATAGCAATAGCAAGCAGTGGAATATTTACTGCAATATTAGTAAACCACAAAGGTATATTAATTCCATAATTTTTTTTCATTATATATTCTATAACAATGGCAAGACCAGATACACCACCTGTTACTAATTTTAGTTTTGCAAAAAACATGTTCACCCCTGCTGCAAGTATTGTAGTACCGATAATAATGTATATATAATTCAATATGTTTTCATTCTTAGTTTCTCGTCTCATTATTTTAACTCACTTTCCACCTTAATTTAACCTTATACTTCCAACAATAAAGTTATCACAAATATAACATTGTGTAAATATAAACATTATTATTTTTTATTTTGATTATAATTTATTTAAAATTTATTTAATTATAAAAAGCACCACATACAATATTAGTTTAGGGGGACTAAAAAATACTGTATGTGATGCTCTTTTATTTGGTTATTTAAATTATTGACATAAATCAATATATTTATCCAAATATATAAAAGTTTTTTAATATATTATTTCTTGCCCTGGATAATTTATTTCAACCGCATTTATATTTATTTTCTCCATTTCCTTTACAAATTTCTTAGTAATATAAACATCATCTCCGAAATGCATAGGTATTAATAATTTTGGTTGAATAACACTCCCAAAATATTCTCCACCTATAGAATAAAACTCTTCAAGTCTTGGATCTACAGGAAAAAAAGCAATATCTATAAGTTTCTCTTTTTTTAACTTATTTATGTGTGCCTTAAATGAGGTTTCAGCTAATCTTTGTTCCTCTAAACTATCCTCTTTCCAGTGCCACCAATTAAGATCTCCAGCATGGAAAATCGTTAATCCATCTACTTTTACTAAAAAAGAAATCCCAATGTCTGTTGAACCGTATGCTTTCACATAAACATCATTAAATGTTTTTTCGTCGCCCTCCTCTATGAAATTATAATTTGATTTGTTTTCTTCAGTTTTTATGTCACTGCTAAGTATATATTGTATTTCACTGTTATAATTTTCCCAATTTAAAATACTAGAATTAAAATGATCCTCGTGACTATGAGATGAAAAAACATAAACATTATTCATGTTTTTAATATTCTCAGGGGACAGAATCGTTGACCTCTGATAAGTCTTGTGAGTTTTATTATTTACCAAAGATTCTTTAAAATAATCAAATATCAAGAAATGATTTTTAGTCTTAATTGCAAACCCACTATGATATATATAATATATTTTTGCTTGTATTTCTTCCATAAATTATCTCTCCTTCTTTAAATAATATTTATTGAGTATGTGACCTTATTTTACCACAAAGCTCTAATCATGGTATAGTATATGTTATATACTAATTATTTAAAAAGGTGGTTGTATCTAATGAAATTTTCTTTTGATCATAATAACATAAATGTATTAGATTTAGATAAAAGCGTTGAATTCTATAAAAAAGCTTTAGGCTTTACAGAAACTAGAAGGTTCCATCCAGAAGATGATAGTTTTACCCTTGTATTCTTAGGCGATGAAACCACTAATCATAAGTTAGAACTTACTTGTATGAATGATAGAACTGAACCTTATAATTTAGGCGACAATGAGTTTCATCTTGCTGTAGTTGCAGATGACTTTGACGAGGCATATGCGTACCATAAAAAAATGGGATGTATATGTTATGAAAACAAACCTATGGGTATATATTTTATAATGGATCCTGATGGATATTGGACAGAAGTTATTCCAACAAAATAATAATATAGTAATTTGATATTCATTAAAATAAAATCATTAGCCCATTTGGGAAATACAACTATATTTGTATTTCCCAAATGGGCCTTAATAAGTATGTTTAATTTTACATTTGTATTAAATACTTACAAATATACATCTATCATCCTTGTTTCTATTAGCATGTCTATTAATAGTAATAAAATATTAAAAAAAACACTAAATATATATTAGATTTGTTCGATTATTATTATATGATATTATTTTATAAATAAATATTATCAAAGTAATTTTACATGTTATTACATATAATTCAGATTACATGACTTGCAATAATAGGAGGACTTTATGAACATTTATCCAATAATATTTTTAATAGTAAGTTTTGGTTCAATGATAGGTGCATTTATTTTAGAAGGTGGAAGCCCTGCTATGCTGGCAGCTGAAACTGCAGCTATAATAGTATTTGGAGGTACCATCGGATCAGTAGGCCTTGGATCATCTCCAAAAAAATTAAAAAATATTCCAGCAATGCTTAAACTTATATTTACAGCAAAAGAGAAAGATTTAGTAGAAATCGTGAACTACTTTAAACAGTTATCTTTTAAAACTAGAAAAAATGGTTTGCTTAGCATTGAAGGCGAATTAACTGATGAATTAGACCCTTTTATTAAAAAAGGTTTGCAACTGGTCGTTGATGGGGTAGACCCACAAATGGTAAGATCCATATTAGAGTTTGAACTTGAATCAACTTATGATAGACATAAAGAAAATGGTGCTATATTTGAATCAGCTGGTGGATTTGCACCTACTATGGGTGTTATAGGAACTGTTATGGGTCTGGTACAAGTTTTGAGTAACCTTGCCGACCCTGCTGTCTTAGGCGAAAAAATTGCAGTTGCATTTATTGCTACACTTTATGGCGTTGGATCTGCAAATCTAATATTTCTTCCTATGGCATCAAGGTTAAAAGATCTTAATAACGAAGAAACCAAAGAAAAAGGGTTAATAATAGAAGCTATCCTTCTAATTCAAGAAGGTGCAAATCCTAATATATTAACTGAAAAGCTAAAGGGATTCCTAGATAAGAAACAAGCTAAGAAGTTTAATGAAATAGACAATGAGGAAAAATCATAATGAAAAGAAAGGAAGAAAAAGAACCTAATCATGAGAGATGGCTTTTAACTTATTCCGACTTAATAACTTTACTTATGATATTCTTTGTTATTATGTATGCATCTAGCTCTGTAAACGCCGTAAAGTATAAGCAACTATCTCAATCACTTAATGCAGCGTTTGAGGGTGGTAGTGGCAAATCAGTTGTTGGAGATCAATCTGGTGTAAGTAGTCCAGTACCTACTAGTACGACAACCCCCGAAGTTACAGATGTTGCTGCTGCAAGTAAAACACTAGAAGAAAACAACATGAAGGATATTAAACAAAATGTTGATACTTATTTGAAAAAAAATGGTCTAAGTGGTAGCGTATCTACTAAAATAGACGAAAGAGGTCTTGCAGTAAGTCTTAATAGCACATTGCTCTTTGATATTGGTAAAGCAAATGTTTTAGCTGCCTCATCTAAAAAGTTAATTAGTATAGGCCAGATGCTAAATAGTGTAAATAACTATATAAGAATCGAAGGTCACACGGATAGTTCACCTATTAGTAATAATGAATTCAGCTCAAACTGGCAGCTTTCTGCTATTCGCGCAACTAATGTTACAGAACTCCTTATTTCACAATCCGGAATTAATCCTCAAAGAATATCATCAGTAGCGTATGGAGAAAACAGACCCATTGCTACTAATACTACCCAAGTTGGAAAGGCCAAAAATAGAACCGTAGATATTATCATTTTAAGTAGCCAATTCTCAAAAACAGAGGTTATTAGATAAAAAAGATGTTGCTATTTATTAGCAACATCTTTTTATTTATATCTTATTTTTTTTACTTTTAGTTATTTTAATTTTTTCTTTAGTAATTTTTAGTTTACCATCTACGATATCAATTACTGCACTACCACCTGTGGAAAGATCACCGAATAATACTTCATCTACAAAATAAGTCTTTATTTCTTGTTGAACTACTCTATTAATTTCCCTAGCTCCGTAAGCCTCCGAAAAACCTTTTTTACTAAGCCAAGCATATAAATTATCTGTAACACTTAATTTTATATTTTTAGTTAAAAGTTTTTCTTCAAATTGTTTCATTGCTTTTTTAGCTATTTGAAGAGCCATAACTTCATCTATTTTATTAAATGAAATTATATTATCTAGTCTATTTCTAAATTCAGGTGAGAATACTCGTTCAACTTCTTTAGTAATTGCTCCGCCTGATCCTATTCTGTCCCCAAAACCAATTATATTTTTACTTACTTCCCTTGCTCCTGCGTTAGAGGTCATTATTAGAATTACATTTCTAAAATCTGCCTTTTTACCAGTATTATCAGTTAGAGTTGCATAATCCATAACCTGTAATAACACATTAAATATATCTGGGTGAGCTTTCTCAATTTCATCTAGAAGTAGCACACAATAAGGATTTTTTTTCATTGCATCTATTAATAGACCACCCTCTTCATACCCTACATATCCTGGTGGTGCACCAATAAGTCTAGCTACAGTATGCTTTTCCTGGAATTCACTCATATCAAATCTTATAAGTGGAATAGCTAAGCTACTCGCTAATTGCTTACTCACTTCTGTCTTTCCTACTCCTGTAGGTCCCACAAAAAGCAGAGATGCAATAGGCTTATCCTCATCATTAAAACCTGCTCTGGATCTCTTGATAGCCTTAACCAAGGTATTTATAGCATTGTTTTGCCCAAAAACTTGTTTCTCTAAATTAATGCCTAAATTCTTTAATGTCTCTACTTCATTATTTGATACACTCTGCTCAGGAATTTTTGCAATAGATGCTACTATTTTTTCTACTGCACCTACAGTAATAGTTATGTTTTCTTCATTCTCCTGTGCATATAGCCTTGCATAAGCACCTGCTTCATCCATAATATCGATAGCTTTATCCGGAAGAAATCTATCCTTAATATACTTACTCGATAATTCTACAGCAGTTCTTAAAGCTTCCTCTGTGTATGTCACCTTATGGTACTCTTCATATTTATCTTTGAGTCCCATAAGAATACCAAAAGTCTCTTCAGTGGAAGGCTCTGGAACTTCAACTTTTTGAAATCTTCGAGCAAGTGCACTATCTTTTTCAAAATGCTTCTTATACTCATCATAGGTAGTTGCACCAATGAATCTTACCTTTCCATCTGCCAGAAATGGCTTTAAAATATTAGAAGCATCCATAGACCCTCCCGAGACTGCGCCTGCACCAACAATGGTATGAATTTCATCAATATAGACTATAGGCTTTTCCTCTTTACTAATTTCACTTAATACTTTTTTAATACGTTCTTCAAAATCTCCTCTATACTTAGTACCTGCGAGAAGAGAACCCATATCCAAATAGTATATTTTACTTCCTTGCAACAACTTTGGCACTTTATTTTCCGCAATTAATTGTGCAAGGCCTTCAGTAATAGCTGTTTTACCAACCCCTGGTTCTCCTACATGCACTGGATTGTTTTTAAGCCTTCTGCATAATACTTGTAATGTTCTTTGCAGAATGTCTTCCCTTCCTATAAGAGGGTCCATTTCGCCATTAATAGCTTTTTTAGTTAAATCCACAGTAAAATTACTTAGAAAATTAACATCATCAATCGGATTGCTATCGTCATCGTCGTCATCATAAATGTATTCTATATCTTCGTCATCGCTTGTAAATTCAGCTTGTTCTTTTCCCTCATTGTTTAACGCAGAATCAAAGCCATACGTGTCCACAACAGATATACCATGAGCTATATAATTAAGAAGATCCCTCCTCTTCATTTGCTGCTCCCTCAAAAAATAAGAAGCAAAACTCTCCTCATCATCATACATCGCAACTATCACATCACCAATCTTAACTAGCTCTTTACCCGAAAGCATAACATGATCTGCAGCTGATGATAAAATTGTTTGAATTCCAATAGTCTGGATTGGCTCTATATCTTCCACAATTTCTATGTTTTCCTTTAAAAATTTAGTTATCTGTTTTTTTAATCTTTTAATATTACCACCACTTTTTTCTACTATATCAATTCCTTCTTCAAAAAATAGAGCAGCATAAAGTATATGTTCTGGCGTAAAATATTCATGATTTGACATTTGAGCTTCATTATAAGCTGCCGTAATAATTTCATTTACTATATTATCTAATTGCATAATTACTCCTTTTCTAATGTTAATTTCAGCGGGAATCCGCTTTCCTCACACATCATCATCGCTTGATCTATTTTTGTGAGTCCCACGTCATAGCTATATATTCCTGCAACGCCATTGCCTTTTTTATGCACGTCAAACATAATTTTTGTAGCTTCTACAACCTGCTTTTTAAAAACTCCAACTAAAACCTGTACAACAAATTCCATACTTGTATAATCATCATTATGAATAATAACCAAGTACTTATTAGGTTTATTAATTTTGGTCTCTATCTTTTCTTTAATGCTAATTTCTTCGCTATAATTCCTTTTTTCTGACATAATTACCAACCTCACTGTTTACATTAAAATTTATTTTTTATCCTCTTAAAAAACCACTTACTTATTTAATTCATATTACTTAAAGTCTATTATATCCTACTTATTTATATATTACTTCATTTACGTATATTATTTCAACTATTCTGCTTATATAACTCAACTATTCTACTTTTATCTTTCATATATAAATTTTAAACTATATTCATATTAAAGGTAACTCTTTTTTTACTTTCCACATATTATGTAAAAGGTCATAAGACCTGAAAAAGAGGAGGATTTACCTATGGAAAAAAATCAAATTACTCACCCTTCTGATACTTGTGGTGAGATCATTAGTTCTAAAACATTGCCTTTAAGTAGTGGAGTTACTATTATACCAATTGGTATTAGTGGACCTCTAGTTGCTAAAATCCCTGTTGTAATCGCTGAAACAGAGATTCAAATAGATATTGAAACTGAGTTTAAGTTGAATGAACCATTCTTTGAAATCAAAAGGATAAAGAAAAACGTATATTTAACTCAATGTAAATTGCTTCCAAGATCAGGTGTAATTGAATGTGGCATTCTACGTTCTGGAAAACTATTTATAAGTGGATTCGTAAGGAAAAATATAGAATATGCCACCGCCGACTGCATCGAAGATAAAATTGTTAGCGGGAGAATAGCACATACAACAATAGATGTTCCATTTACAGCTGTATCAGAAATTCAATATGCTGTGCCCCCAGTAGTTAATGCTCGAGGAGTTCAAACTGAAATAGATTTGTTAAGTAGTTGTGGTTGTCAAGATTGCACCGGAACTCTTATTGGAAAATCAGGATGTGAACAATATTTTGAAGATAGTATAACTTTTACTGAAAGCCCATACTGTGAGCTCGAAGGGGTAAGAATTATTGAAGACGATATTAATTCAGATCCTATTAAATGTACTAATAAGTCAAATATACAACTTTACAATAAAATAATTGAAAAAATGGTTTTATACGTAAGAATTAAAGTATTACAATTACAACAAGTAAATATACCATATTCTATTCCAGATAAATCCATTTGCTCTAAACCTCAGTATTCCGATTTTCACGAGTAAAATTTAACTATAGTCATTTAGATATAGCCATTCTTCTAAAGAATACATTATTCTTTAGAAGAATGGCTATTTATATTTAATCAACCTACTTTATATAGTATGTATTATATACAATGATTATTAAAGTAACACTTTCTGTATTTCCCTCATATTATGTAGAAGGTCATAAGACCTCAAAATAAGGAGGAATTACCTTTGGAAAAGAATCAAGTTGTATACCCTTGCGATAATTGTGGTAAAATCATTAGCTCACAAACATTACCTTTAAGTAGTGGAACTACTATTATACCAGTTGGTATTAATGGCCCTCTAGTAGCGAAAATCCCTGTAGTCCTTGGCGAAAGAGAGATTCAAATAGATGTTGAAGCTATATTTAAATTAAACGAACCATTCTTTGAAATTAAAAGAATAAAGAAAAATGTATATTTAACTCAATGTAAATTGCTTCCAAGATCCGGTAGAATTGCTGCTGACGGCACTCTCCTATCCGGAAAATTATTTATAAGTGGATTCGTAAGAAAAAATATAGAATATGCTACCGCTGACTGTGTAGAAAAAGAAGTTATAAGTGGCAGAATAGCTCATACAACAATAGATGTCCCATTTACAACTGTAACAGAAGTTGTATATGCAGTACCACCAGTAGTTAATGTTCGCGGAGCCCAAACTGAAATAGATTTATTAAGTAGTTGCGGGTGTCATGACTGCACAGGAACTATTATGGGAAAATCAGGATGTGAACAATCTTTTGAAGATAATATAACTTTTACTGAAAACCCATACTGTGAATTAGAGGGAGTAAGGATTTTTGAAGACGATATTAATACAGATCCTTTATACCATAAAACTAATTCGAATGTACAGCTCTATAATAAAGTAATTGAAAAAATGGTTGTATATATTAGAGTTAAAGTATTACAATTGCAGCAGGTAAATATCCCAGTTGTTCGTCGTAGTTGCGATGACGACGAGTAAATATGTAATATAGACATCTAGTTATTATAACCGTTTTTCTAAAAAATACTATTCTTTAGAAAAACGGTTATTTATATATAGTCAATATAATTTATATCACATATTTGATGATGTTTAAATACATAAGGCATCTGAAATAAAATAACTAATAAGTATGCTAGTCTATTTTATTTCATATACCAAAACCTTATAATAAAGGAGCAGTCTCAATGAAACCAGACAATAACCGTGACAAATTAAGCCTGATAAAGTCGCTTATCATTTTGAATATGTTACAACAACCAAATTGTATTATAAATATAAATAAAACATCTAAAAAAAATTCAAAAAATGTTAAACATAAAAATCCGAATAATTTAAATCCGAAAGATAAAGTAAACACAGAATTTATACTTCCCTTGCAAGAAGTAACTATTATAGATGATTCAGAAACTATTTTTCCTATTGAACAAATAACTATTGTGGATGATTCAGAGACTATTCTTCCTATTGAACAAATAACTATTGTGGATGATTCAGAAACTATTCTTCCTATTGAAGAAATAACTATTATAGATGATTCAGAAATTATTCTTCCTATCTGTGATAAATTAAGTATGGCAAAACTTCTTATTATTTTAAAACTCTTGCAACAATCAAATAGTAATGAAAGTATTAATAAACCATTTAAAAATGACTCAATGATTATTGGGCATAAAAACAATGTAATCCAAAATAATTCAAGTGCTAAAAATATTACAAAAGATAAACTTAATACAAAATACATACTTCCTATTCCCGAAGTAATTATTAGAGATGATACAAAATGTATCAAGAAAAAAGATGAAATTAATACTACTACTGATAACACTATTTATGAAATATCTGAAAATATAAATACCAATCACTGTGAAAACTTAATATCAACAGTATCCATCATAATAGCAGAAAAAAATATAGACATTCCCATTGAATCGACATTTAGATTAAAAAACTCTGCATTAGATATAAAAAAAATAAAAAAAGACATATACTTAACTAATAGTAGGTTACTACCTATGTATGAAAAAGATGATATTTTTCCTTCCTTAAATGGTAAACTTTTTTTAGAGGGTTTTGTTAGAAACAAATTAGATTTTTCTATAGCAAAATCTATGCATGATAACATAATTAATTTAGATACTGAATGTGTTATAATTTATATTCCTTTTAAATGTACTACTTTAATCCATTATAAAGCTTCCCCAGTTTTCTCTAAAGTGAAATCTCTAAATTATATACCCATTTATATGTCATCAAATTGTTTAGATATTAATAAAGACTTTAATGAATATATCAATTGCGATGTTCAACCAATAAATTGTGAGATAGAACAATCTAAAATTTATGAAACATATACTCTTGTTGATAGAAAACCTTTTAGTAAAGATTTCCCTTTAGAAACTCATTTTCATACTATAAAAGAAAATATAATAATAAATCTTTCTTTAACATTACTTCAAAAACAAGATATAACTATTAATTACAGAAAAAATTCTAAATAAAATTCTCTGAAATGATAAAAACCCCAATATATATTGGGGTTTTTATCATTTCAATGTGTTGAATTATTTTTTAATTTGTATTTTTAAGCCTTTAATAGCTATTTTATTGCAATCTCATTTTAGTAATTTCTTTATAATAAGTAATACTTCCAACTTCATCATCAGTTATTACACCATCTACAAGTAATATATTATCAATATCCACCATTTTAAAAGCTTTAGTCTTTTGATTATGTGCATCACAGATTTTAAGACTTAAATTGTTTTGTTTCTTATCACCAGTCTTAATTAAAAATAATACATTTTCATCTATATCAGAAAGGTCTTTAAATACATTAAAATCTTCATTTACTAATAATGACTTAATTACATCTTTTCTTAAATCCTTTTTAATAATTGCTATAGTATCCTCATGTTTAATAAGATATTCTGAAATAAAACCTACTAATTCTTGTTTTGATTGAAATAATTGAATATTTGACATTTATATTACCTCCTGAATTAATAGAATAAATCATTTAATTCTATATATACATTGTATTGTATTTAAATGCATAAGTCAATAGGTGTATTAAAAATTCTTTGAAGATTTAAAAGTGTCTATTCAAGCCATTTTCATCAAATATGTATCTGAAATGTCATCTGCTATATTAGTTTTTATATGCATACTACTGAATAATTATTCATGTATTCGTATGTTTTGTTTTGTAAAAAGAAAAAACGTATATTCATATGAAGTATGTAAAAACTAATGTAGAAATATAGTTAAAAGCAATCATAAATAGGAGGAACTTTTATGGAAAATCAAAATGATTTATCTGATTATATAACTAAAAGAGCATTAGCTCAAGGTGCCATATTGGTAGGTTATACAAAAATAAGAGTATTGGACCCAGTAATTATATTCGGATTTCCATTTACTGATAAATGGTTTCTTAAAGAGCCACTCAATATATCAAAACTACTAAAAAAAGAATATAGCATAAGTAAACATGTCCAAAATATAACATCTAAGATTCTTAAATCCGAAGGCTATACCACGCAGCATAAAAGCATTATGTCAGTATACGGTGATTTTCGGCCGCTTGCAGTTTCTGCTGGACTTGGCGTGTGGGGTAGAAATGGAATTATTGTGAATAATGATTATGGCGCTGGAATTCTTTTTGCAGCCACCTTTACAAATGCACCGCTTAAACCATCTTTTATTACAAAAGATACAAATCATTGCACAAACTGTGATAAATGTATTAATGCCTGCCCTGGAAAAGCATTCGAGAATAATACTTTCCATGTTTACCGTTGCATTCCAAATACAATTAAGGGTTGTAATGAATGTTTAAAAGTATGTACAAAAAATGCTTGTAAAAGCTAAAAAATAAGCAGGATAGCTTGCTTATTTTTTAGCTTCTAGATTAAAATTCAATTATATCCATATCAGCATTGCTTAACCCTTCAAAGACCTTATCAGCATTTAATAGCACATCTTTTTGTCCTATTCCAATTACCTTCATATTTGCAGCTTTTGCTGCGTCTATTCCAGCTTGCGCATCTTCAAATACAACACATTCTGATGGATGAACCTTTAATTCATATGCTCCTAGCAAAAACACTTCAGGATCAGGTTTTGCTTTTGAAACCTTATTCCCATCTATTATGGCATCAAAATATGAAGTTAAGTTTAGATTATTTAATATTAGCATGGAGTTTTTTGATGCTGACCCTAGTGCAATTTTTATTCCATTGCGCCTTAATTCTATTAAGAAATCTTTAACCCCTGGCAATATTTCATTCTCATCTAATTTTGATATATATTCCACATACCAATTATTTTTTTCTTCTGCCATCTTTGATTTTTCCTCATCACTTGGTTTAATCTTTCCTATAGATAATAGTATTTCTAAAGATTGCATTCTACTTACACCCTTTAGTCTTTCATTATCCTTATGCGTAAAATCGAAACCCAAGCTGTTTGCAAGTCTCTTCCATGCTAAGTAATGATATTTTGCTGTATCTACTACTACCCCATCCAAATCAAATAAGCATGCTTTTGTTTTACTCATACTACTTAGCCTCCATCAATTATTATATTTTTTATTCCTTACTACCTGTGGCAGCGATACCTTTAATAAAATTCTTCTGAAATATCAAAAATACTATTATCATAGGTACTGACAGTAACATCGCTCCGGCTAAAACCTGATCCCACAATGAATAATGTTGACCATAGAAGGAGTTTAGCCCAACTGGGAGTGTATACATTGATTCTGATGCTGTTAATAAACTTGGCCACAAGAAAGCATTCCAGCTACCTGTAAACATCAGTATAAATTGTGTGGTTAATGCTGTGGTTGATGTAGGCAATATTATTCTAAAAAAGATTCCAAATCTTCCTAGTCCATCTATAGATGCGGCTTCTTCTAACGACTTAGGTATACTAAGGAAAAATTGCCTCATTAAAAATATACCAAACATACTAGTTAAGAATGGAATTGTAAGGCCTTTGTAGGTATTAATCCATCCCAGTTTACTTAAAAGCATATACATTGGCACCATAATTACTTGCCCAGGTATCATCATCATTCCGAGGATACCTAAAAACAGAGCTTTCTTTCCTGGAAAATTAATTCTTGCTAGAGCATATCCAGCCATTGAATTAAATATTAGATTTCCAATAGTACAAATTAATCCAACTACAATACTATTAAACATCCACCTTGAAAAAGGAAAATTGCTTAATATATATTTATAATTTTTAAAGGACAATGTGCTAAAATCGATAGTGGATTTGCCAACCTCTGAAGAGGGCTTAAGTGAAACTATAAAACTCCATAGGAATGGCCCAATAGTTATAGCAGCATATGATATTAGTATTAAATAAAACAATATTCTAAGTGGTGATATTTTTTTTAATTTTTTCATAGCTCTCCCTCCCTAATTTGCTTCTTCTTCTTTAAATAATCTTTTTTGTATTATTGTCAATGTAAATAGTATTGCGAAAATCACAAACGCTATGGCTGATGCATAACCCATTTCGCCTTCTTTAAATGCTTTATTGTATAAATATAAAACCATAGTCATAGTACTGTTTAAGGGTCCACCAACCCCCTTAGAAATTATATATGCTTGGTCAAACATCTGCAGCGTTCCTATAACAGATACTACTAAGTTAAAGAAAATAGTTGGTTTAATTAAAGGTAATGTTATTTTAAAGAACCTTTGAAGCTTGCTAGCTCCATCTATTTCTGCCGCTTCATATAATGTTTGTGGAATTTCTTGAAGCCCTGATAAAAATATTATCATATACATTCCAACTGATGACCAAACTGCCATAAGTACTATAGCTGCCAATGCAAATTTAGGCTCTGTAAACCAATTTCTTGGGGCTATCCCAAATATATTAAGAAAGTTATTAAGAACTCCATCAACCTTAAATATAAATAGAAATATAAGTGACACCGCAACAGCTGATGTTAGCGTTGGTATATAGTAAGCTGCTCTAAAAAAAGCCTTTGCCTTAATCTTAGAATCCACTACCATTGCAAGTAATAATGCTATAACTAACTGTAGTGGTACAACGCATAAAGAGTAAGTAAAAGTATTTGTTAGTGCTTTCCCAAATACCTCATCGTTGAATACTCTTATATAATTATCAAAGCCAACACTTTTTGCACCTAAAAACGATGTTTGGTCTAATAGTCCATACTCCTTAAAACTTAATATAAACGCCGCTATTAACGGTCCTATAAAGAAGACTATTGCAGAAATAGCAAAAGGTGCTACAAATAACCAGCCATCTAATTTCTCTCTAGTCTTTTTTGTTATGAATTTCTTTGGAACTTTCTTTTCTTTTGAATCCTTATTTTCGGTGGGTGTTTTTACAGTCAACATATTTTCCCTCCTTTTAAAATAGGAAGCATGAAATCATGCCTCCTATTCTAGTATTATTTAGCTGCTTTTATTGCTTCATCTAATGCAGATTTACCATCTGGGTTCTTCTTAAGTCGATATCTTTCTCCTGCCTTTTGAAGTTCAATATTTATTTTAGAAAAATTCTTACCATAAGAATATGGAGTTGCATATACTGTACCATCTACTAATGCTTTTCTTTGCGGAAATTTTTCTGCATAAACAGTTGACATTGAACTTCTAGTTGGTATTGCAAGACCAGAATCTGCTACCATTTTCTGTGACTCTTTACCTGTTAAGAACTTAATAGCCTCAGCTGCTTGTTTTGGTTTTTTTGTATTTTTGCTCATTGCGTATGCAACTGTAAATACCATATTACCTTGTTTTTCACCTTTTGGAAGTTCAACAATTCCATAATCAAGATCTGGAGCTGTATCTTTCATGAAGGGTATCAACCATCCGCCCTCTACTACCATAGCTGCATTCCCCTTAGCTAATGACTCACCAGCCCATCCGTCGCCTAAATCCGCAGGTGATGCTGCATATCCATTTTTTATAAACGAATAGTAAAATTCAAATCCTTTTATTGCTTCTGGTGAATTAAATACCATTTTTTCTCCATCAACAACTTTTCCACCCGCCTGGAACATGAAGGATGAAAATCTTGCTGAGTCATCTGGTAATGCTAGTGCTTTCACTTTTCCCTTTGTTAATTTTTTAGAAACTGCTTCTAATTCTGCCCATGTAGTTGGAGGTGTAACTCCAGCATCAACAAACATCTTCTTATTATAGAAAAGTGCTAATGAATTAAAATCTTTTGGTAGACCATACGTTTTACCACCCACTTGAAATCCCGATAATAGGTTTGGATAAAAATCTTTTAAATCTTCTTTATCCAAATACTCGTCTATTGGTGCAACTGCACCTTTTTCAACATAAGATGGTACTAGTGATACATCTAAAAAGAATAAATCTGGTTCTGTCTTAGCTGCTATTTTAGTCTGCATAACTTGGTTATAATCCCCTGTTGCAACTTCTTTTTTAAGTGTAATTTTTTTACTCTTATTTAGTTCATTAAATGAAGCTATTTGATCATCAATAAGCTTTGTTTCTGTGTCTGATGACCCCCATACTTCAACCGTTATAGTAACTGGTTTTGCTGAAGCCTCCGTTTCAGTTTTACCATCCACCTTAGCAGTATTCTTACTACCACAACCTACAAATAATGTAGTTATTATTGCTACTGTACACACCAATGCAATTATACGATTTCTTTTCATTAAAATTCTCCCCCTTAATTATTGCAATTTAATTATATTTTAATTGAAGATTCTCTTTCAATTAACTCAGGTTCTATAATTATTCTCCCTAAATACTGTTCAGAAATTATACTTAAAATTAAATTACCTGCAGATTTGCCTATTTTCTCTCTATCTTGTCTAATTGTTGTAAGTTTTGGTGTGACAAAATTGCATAAGTTAATATCATCAAATCCTACTATAGATATATCATTTGGTATATCATAGCCCTTATTCTTTAAACCTTCCATCGCTCCAAGTGCCATTAAGTCACTGGCACAATATATTGCTGTTATATCTCCGTGATTTCCAATAAGCTGTTCTGCTGCAGCTTTTCCACCTTCATATGAGAACCCTCCACTAACTATAAGCTCTTCTTCAATTTTGATACCTTTTCTACTTAATGCCAAGTAATACCCATCTAATCTTTCATAACTAACTAGTGCATCTTTATGCCCATTTATAAAAGCAATTTTTGTGTGACCTTGGTCTAAAAGATGTTCTACAGCAAGTATTGATCCTTTTATATTATCAACACCAACGCATCCTACTCTACGATTTTTTATATATACGTCATGTAAAACACATGGATAAGTCATACTTTCTAATTGCCTAAAATAATCATCTGTCATCTTGAGTCCTAATATTAATGCTCCATCTAACTGTTTTTCCTTAAATAACTTTTCAAGACTCTGACCCTTTTGCATATCAGAGGTTGTGGAAAGTATTATGGTTTCATATCCATAATCTGAAACCACCGACTTAAAGGCCATGAACATCTCATATATTATATAATCACTTTCATTGTAATCTTCCACCAAGAGTGCTAATCTGTAGTTTTTTTCTCCACTTAAACTTCTAGCAACTATATTAGGCCTATATCCTAAACCTTCTGCAATTTCTAAAATATTTTTTCTAGTAACATCACTTATGTCAGCATAATTATTAAATGCTCTGGATACTGTACTTATAGATACACCTGCTTGTTTTGCAACATCTTTTATAGTAATATTTTTTTTCTCCATTTTGTTTTCCTCTCTTCTTATGAAATTTATTCTATAAGTACTATTCTCCACCTTTTCTACTATCTTGCAACTACTAACTGTTTTTTGTCACTAATTAAATAACTTTTATCATATATAATCACTGTTGCTTCGCATGTTGAATCCACTTCTATCTTATCTTTTGAAATTGAGATACCTATTCTTGAACTCTTCCAATTGATATTAAAGGATAATCCTTCCCACTGCTCTGGCAACCATGGATTAATATTTAATACGCCTTCTTTATTAACTCTTAACCCTACAAACCCAAAAATAGCACTTTGCCATGACCCTCCCGCAGCTGCTGCATGTAGACCAAAATCTGTATTCCCTTGATTATCTTCAAGATCTGTATATATAGCCTTCATGAAATATTTATAAGCATTATGTCTATCTCCGACAGCAAGACCCATTATCGAATACATTGAGGGGCTTAAAGAAGACTTATGCATTGTCCTTTTCTCATAATATTCATAGTTTGCTTTTTTAACAGCTTCAGAAAACTCTTCTGGAAGCATAATCATCAATTGAGCAACATCTGCTTGTTTTAAAAGCTGCGTTTCTCCCAACTTGTTACCCTTAAAATCTGGCCATACTGGCATTTCATTTTCATCATACTCTTCAATTTCTATATCTTCCAAATCAAAATATCCTTCAAACTGCTCAATTATCATTCCGTCTTCACTCATTGGAATATACATTTTTTCAGTCATTGTTTCCCACATATTAAAATCTTCTTCATTTAATCCTAGTTTTGAACAAAGAACCTTGTAGTTAACATTATCTTCAGTCTTTAACCACTCTTTAAAAAATAGTGCTTTTTCTATATTCCATTTAGCTAAATAATTTGTGAATACATTATTGTCAACATGTTCATGAAATTCGTCAGGTCCTATTACTGAACTTATTTCATATCTATCGTTGCCTTTATTGTATTCCACTCTACTTTGCCAAAATTTAGCTGTATCTAATAGTATTTCAATACCGTAATTTACAAGGAATTCTTTGTCGTTTGTTGCCCTATAATATTCAACTATTCCAAAAGCAATGTCCGAATTTATGTGATATTCCTCATCTCCAGTCCAAATTCTAACTGCATTACCATCATAGTCAACTCCCCACTTAGGAGTAACCTCTAGTCCATCATCAGCTGCTTCCCATGCGAATCTTGCACCTTTATATCCAGTTATCGCAGCATTTTCTCTTGCACCGTTCAAAGTATTGTATCTATACATTAATAGTGCCTTTGCAACATCTGGTCTTGTATATATAAAGAAAGGAAGCATGAACACCTCTGTATCCCAGAAAACATGACCTTTGTACCCTTCACCATGAAGACCTTTTGCTGCTATACTCACTGTAGTATCACCAGCATAAGCAGAAGCTGATAATTGGAATAAATTAAATCTTATACCTATTTGAGCTTTTTCATCTCCCTGGATTTTTATATCTATTTCATCCCATATTTTTCTCCAAATGTTGCTATGTGCTTCAACTTCAGCCTCATACCCTTCCTTTATAAAGTCCTTTAATTCTTTAGTTCCCTCTGCAATTAAATCACTTCTTATATCCTTATCACTAATGCTTATACCATATTTCACTATAGTCTCTGTTTTTCCTTCAGACATAAATGTCTCATAAACTTCACTAACTACTTCTCCAAACTCGCTATATCTCCTATTTTTAAATATATTGCCTTTATTATTTTCACCCATTAAAGTTGTTAACTCAATAGATTTTATATTATTATCATTTGTCTCTATAGTTAGTGCAATACCCGGGTTACTATCATAGATATTTTTTACTTTAAAATGCTTTGTCTTATTCATTACATCCCAAGTACTATTGGTCACTGATCCATCTATATAGTTTTCAATAAATACTTTCCCATCAAAGTTTAAAGGCGTTATTTCGTATTTTGCAGCCCACCTACTAGTTTTATTTCTACTTACAAATCGTTCACATTTAATTTCTACACTTTTACCCTTTTTAGTAGTCGCAATAAACTTCATTTGTAAAACACCATTGTGCATGTCTAATTCTCTTTTAAAGCTATATAAGTCACATTCATCAATATCTACTTTTTCATCCTCAATATAAATATTAAAGCCTAAAGGATCTTGAAGGTTTACTATTTCAGTTACTTGACTTTGAGATTTATCAAATATTCCTGCTATATAATTTCCTCTATTACCCTTTGAGGAAAACTCTAACGCTCCTCTCAATCCCCTATTCCCATTTGCTAATGTAAAAAGTGTTTCATATTTTTTATTATCGTTAGTGTTATATTTATCTAAAGAAATCTTCCATAACTCCATTTCTAATCCCTCCATTCCTTTCCGGTATTTTTTCGGAAACGTTTTTGTAATTTAATTGTATGTTTTTGTGAAAACATTTACAACCTCTTTAAAAACCTTTCCTGCCATTTTCTCTATGGTTTTTCTTTTAAATACTACCATTTTGTCCATTTATCTCAAAATCGTACTTTTTTAAAAACTACTTTAACAAAATATTAATAATTTTAATTCAAAGAGTTAATGTAATAAGCACTATAAGTATTATTAGACTTCAATAATACTTACAGTGCTTATTTTTTTGTATAAGATAAATTATGTGTTTTATTTTCTAACTTGGCCATTTCCATAAATAAGATATTTTGTAGTTGTAAGTTGCTCAAGTCCCATTGGTCCCCTTGCATGAAGTTTTTGATTGCTTATTCCTATTTCTGCACCAAAGCCAAACTCAGAACCGTCTGTAAATCTTGTAGACGCATTAACATATACACAAGAAGCGTCAACTTCCCTTAAAAACTTTTGTGAATTTTCATAACTTGTAGTTATTATTGCCTCAGAATGTTTTGTCCCATATTTAAAAATATGATCTATTGCATTATCCATTGATTCAACAACCTTAATTGAAAGTATTAAATCTAAATATTCAGTAGCCCAATCTTCCTCGCGTGCAGCTTTTGCCCCTTCTATAATAGCAATTCCTTTTTCGCATATTCTAATTTCTACCCCTAATTCATAAAGTCTTTTAGATAGTTTTGGTAAAAATTCACTAGCAATATCTTTATGAACGAGTACTGTTTCTACTGCATTACATACTCCCGGCCTTTGAGTTTTGGCATTAATTATTATATCTTCCGCCATACTTAAATCGACCTGTGAATCAACATATATATGGCAAATACCTGATCCTGTTTCAATTATTGGTACAGTAGCATTTTCAATAATAGCTTTTTTAAGTCCCTTTCCACCTCTTGGGATAATTACATCTACATAATCATTAAGTTTCACCAATTTATTTACAAGTTCTCTGTCAACCTTATCAATAAGTTGAATACACCCATCTGGAAGTCCAGCTAAAATGGCCGCTTTTATAATAACCTTAGCTAATGCCATATTGGTATTTATAGCCTCTGTTCCTCCACGAAGGATTATTGCATTTCCTGCCTTCAAACATAACGCTGCTGAATCCACAGTCACATTTGGCCTAGACTCATATATCATTCCTATAACACCAAGCGGAACTCTTACCATAGAAATATCTAAATCATTTGGTCTTTTCCACCTTTTTACTCCCTCACCAATAGGATCTTGAAGAGAAGCAACATTTTTAAGTCCCTCAGCCATTTTTTCAATTCTTTCCTGGTTAATCATTAACCTATCTAGCATCGCACCCGATAAATTATTCTTTTTTCCAAGTTCCATATCTCTAATATTAGCTTTAATTATAGTATCTTTATTATTTATCAAAGCTTCTGCCATCTTCAAAAGTGCATCATTTTTCAAATTTGTACTAGCTGTAGTCATAATTCTAGAGGCATCTTTAGCTCGCCTACCTATATCTGTAATATAATTTTCAAAATCCATTACTTACCCTCCTTGTACCTTATGTGTATGTAATTCAAACTAAAATCTAACAAATATCATACCTTTGATTAACATAATTTAGATTTTATTTAAGATCTATATTATCTATATTTCTTTCAAATAATGTACCAATTTCTATTCCTTCTAAGATATCAGTAATAACATTAGGCGTAGAACCTTCTGCTATAATCATAGCTGCATTTGCAGATGCCACAATTTCTGCTGCCTTTATTTTTGTTGCCATTCCACCAGTTCCAAGATCTGTTCCTGCGCCCTCTGCAGACTCCCTAATTTCGTCAGTTATTTTTTGCACATTATAAATAATTTTTGCATCTGGATTTATTCTAGGGTTTGAATCGTACAATCCATCAATATCAGAAAGTATTATTAGTAAATCTGCATCTATTAAGTTTGTTACCCTAGCAGATAATGTATCATTATCCCCAAAAGTATTATTGTCTCCAACCATTATTTCATCGACGATTACAGCATCATTTTCATTTACTACTGGAATAACCCCTTGTGATAATAACATCAAAAATGTATTGTGAGCATTTAGATGCCTTGCACTATCCTCAATATCCTCTCTTGTCAAAAGAATTTGTGCTGTAGTTTTTCCATATTCCGAAAAGAATTTTTCATACATGTGAATTAAGATACCTTGTCCAACAGCTGCTGCTGCCTGCTTTTCTGGTATTGTTTCCGGCCTTTTTCTAAGCCCTAATTTACCCATGCCAGCACCTATAGCTCCTGAAGTTACAAGTACTACCTCAATTCCTTTATTATGAATGTCTGCTAATTGCCTAATAAGATTTTCAATATGCTTATAATTTAATAATCCAGTAGAGTGAGTTAAGGTTGAAGTTCCTACCTTAACAACAACTCTTGTTACATTTTTTAAATACTCTTTTCTATTGTTCATATAAAACACTCCCTATCTAACACTATATTAATCTAATTTTACACCATATAAAGATAAATTTCCAATTATATATATTCGGTAACAATTGTGTTTTACTTAAACTTTTTCATATGATATATTTTAATTAATAACAATTGTAAATATGTATATAATAAGTTGTTTTGTTTAAGATAAAGTATATATACTTAAATAATTTATAAAAGTCCAAAATATGTTTAAATGTCCATATAATAAATTTTAGGAGGAACTGTATTATGAATGCTATAGATTTAATGATAGAAGAACATAACCTTATAAAGAGAATGCTCGCCGTGACTCGCAAAATCTCTATTAAAATACTTTACAATGAAGAGGTTGATTACAATGATTTCAATAAAGTTATAGATTTTGTACGTAATTTTGCAGATAAACACCATCATAGTAAAGAGGAGGTTATCCTTTTCAAAAAAATGGGTGAAGTTTTAGGAGAGAGAATAGCAAATGGTCCTATTATGGGTATGCTTGTTGAGCACGATTTGGGAAGACTTTTTATAGGAAATTTAGAAGCTTCTTTAGCTAAATTCAAGGCTGGTAATAGTGATTCTAGAGTAGATATAATTGCCAATGCTATAGGTTACACTGATCTGCTATATAGGCATATTGAAAAAGAAGATACAACCATTTATACTTTTGCGTTAAGAAAATTAAGTAAATCACAGTTAGACGAAATAGATCTAGCTTGCTTTGAAGTGGAAACTGAAGCTACAAAAAATAGACTTCAAGATAAATATATTACATTATTAAGTGAATTAGAAGCTAAAATTAATTAACGTAAGTTTCGCAACATAGTAAATTTATGATATAATTAATTTATTGTCATTAATTATATGGAAAAATAGACTAGCATATCTACTAGTTCTTATTTTGAAAATATATTAATTAATGATTAAATAAAAAATGTAAAGTGGGAAAATTAAAATGAGAAATGCAAAATTGGAAAGAGCTATAATTAAAATAGATAATGAAATTGCCGCAATGAACATAGCTAAAAAATACTTAACAAATTCACAAGAAATAAATGAAGTTCAGAATACTTTAAATAACAAAAGGCAACTAATAGCGGACGAATTGTATGTAGATGATAAAAAATGTTATGAGCTATGTTGTGACGCTATAGAAGAAATGTTAGATAAAGAGATAGGAAAAGATGAGCAACAAGAATTACTTGAAGTTATAAAACAAAATTTTGGAAGACAATCTCCGAATGTATCTAAAAAAAGTAGTGGTCTTAATGCATGGTTAAAAGAACTAAGCATTGAATACACTTGGGTTAAAAACGAAGAAACTGATTGGGATATGCTAATTATCACTGGATTTGGATTATATGAATAAATCTTATAAAATTTAAGATTAATTTATATTTTTAATAAATAAGCACCATATTGTGAACCGACACCTGTCAAGTAGACACGTAAAATAATTAAAAATGTATAAGATGATGCGATCAAATTGTTGGTCGCATTTCTTATGCAGTGTGTTTGTTCTTCTTTGCTTCT
>NZ_JAHLEB010000060.1 GCF_018861735.1 Clostridium lacusfryxellense
AGCATAGTGATTTTTTTATAATAAGATTAGTTCTTATTAAGTTCGCTATAAATTAGGATAAGCTTCATCAATTATTTAACTAATTTTCTTAAATAGTTCCGCAATCAGCTAAAATATTAAATCGTTTACACTTAGTTTACTCTACTTTATCGACTATGTATTTACACTAATCAGCTATTATTGGTACTATATGGAACAAAAAAAATAACCCTGCCACTGCAGAGCTATTTTGCTTCTAATATAACCTATTATTAACTTCCTTTGCGGAATTAAACTCAGTGAAAATATCTTCAGCATTTACTATCTTAACAGGAACATCTTCACCCATCATTATTTGACTGGCCGTTTTCATAAGTTGTGGACCTAAAAGTGGATTACACTCTATTGTACAATACATTTCACCCTTTATTATTGACAATAAAGCCTCCCTAGTGCCATCTATTCCAATAACAACAATATCTTTACCCGGAACAAGTCCAGCCTCTTTTATTGCTTCTATTGCACCAAGGGCCATATCATCATTATGAGCATACACTACATTTATATCTTTGCTTCTTGTTTTAAGAAATTTTTTAATTACCTGCTTGCCATTTTCAAAACTAAAATTTCCAGTTTCAGTTGCTACTATTTTATAGTTATGATAATCTTTAATTACTTCTTTAAATCCAGCTTCTCTTTCAATTTGAGGTGCTGATCCCATATTACCTTGAAGTTCAAATATATTTACATCTTTATCTTTAAACCTAGTTAGTAATAATCTTGCAGCGCGCCTTCCTTCCTCTATAAAATCTGATCCAATATTACAGTTCCAAAGAGAATCATCTGAATCAACGCTTCTATCACTTAGTATTACAGAAATTCCTGCATTTTTTGCCTCCATCAAAACGTCATCCCATCCAGATTTTACAAATGGTGAAAAGGCAATTACATCTACTTTCTTTTTAATTAAATCCCTAATTAATTTTTTTTGATCAGCTTGAGTATAGCCATATTCTCTAAAATCCAAATTGATACCATCATTTTTAGCTGCAGTTTTAATTGATATAGAATTTGCATCTCTCCATTTACTCTCCGATGTTAATTGTGCATAACCAATTGTTATATCCTTTTTTTCTACTGATTTCTTAAATTTATTATTTAAATATTCATTTACATTTTCCATAGTGATTTTTTCACTTTTCAATATGGTTTTTTTGGGTATATCCGTTTTTTTATTTAATATCTCCATAGCATAATTTATGGCTTCACTACCACCCGTTTTACAAGTAAAAGTTCCCTGAAGTATACCCTTAGAAACTAAATCCAGTCCACCATTTTCTCCAGTAAGACCATCCACTCCAATAATCTTTATGTTTTTAAGGCCTAATTTATATACAGCTTTATAAGCGCCTAACGCCATGTAATCATTATGCGTAAAAATAACATTAATATCTTTATCCTCTTTTAATACTTCTGTAATCTTATCTTCTGCTTCATCTCTTTGCCATTCACTTACTATCGTTCTAAAAATTTTAACATTTGGATGTTTTTTAATTACTGACTTAAACCCATTACTTCTTGCAATAACAGGTGATGAATCTAATACTCCCTGAACCTCTATAACTTTGCCTTGATTTTCACCAATTAAATCTACTACCAGATTCCCAGCTTGAATCCCTATATTTTCATTGTCTGGTCCAATATATAATGAATAGTCATACCCCTCAACAGCTCTATCTAGAACTATTACTGGTATTGTTTTATATACTTCACTAACTAGCGGAGTCAATTTTTTCGAATCATTTATTGATACAATTAATAAGTCCACACCCACACTCACCAGCTCATTTATATCTTTTTTTTGTTTATTTGTATCACCACCAGCATCCTTATATACTATTTTTATATTTTTATACTGCTTTGCTTGCGCTATTATTTCTTTATTCATTGATATTCTCCAAGGCTCGGTTAAATTTGCCTGTGACATTCCAATAACAAATTCCACTCCTTCAGACTTTTTTATATTAACAATTTTTATAGTGGATATTACAATTATAATTAGAATTAATATAAACAAATATAATCTATATTTTATAAAGTGTTTAATCAATTACAGACCTCCTCCTCTATATTCAGTTGGAGCAACCCCCATAACCTTCTTAAACGCTTTACAAAAGTAATGTTGATTATTATATCCTACTGCTCTAGCTATTTCATAAATTTTAAGTCTAGGGTCATCCATCATACAAATAGATTTTTTTATTCTAAACATAGTTAGATAATCAATAAATGAAAGACCAACCTCATGTTTCAATAATTTACTTAAATAAGATGAACTAACGCTAAATTTTTCTGCTACGTCACCTAAACTGAAATCGTTTAAATAATAATTAACATCAATATGTCTAATAGCCAAAAGTACTACAGGTTTATACTCAGATGTTCTTTTTATATTTGAGATAATGTCATTATAAGCATTACGTGTACCATAAATACCATTTTTGATTATCCTTTGTTCTAGAATTGCGATATAGTTCAAATAAGTATATATCTTATTTACTATTTCGTTACCTATACTTACCCATTCAGAAATATTTTTAACATTACAAATTATAACAATATTATTATCCTCATCAATATATGTAATCTCAGGATTAGTTTTGTTTAACAGCTCTAGCGTCACATTAGTTAATGCAAAATTTAATAAATCTCTATCCCAGTCTTTTGAATACACCTTATAATTTAGCCTCTCTATTACTTTAATTATTACTATTCCAATATTAGAATCAAGGTTAAATTTAAAAAATTTTAACTCACTTAATACTTTTTGATCTGTATAGCTTCCATTGAACCAATTGCTTATAAAAGTTTGTTTTAACATATCAATATTTTCATCTAATTGTCTATTTGTCAAATCCAAATAAACATTATTTTGATTGTTTTTTCTCAATTCTTCCATAGCTCTATTCACTGTATCTAGAAGGGCGTCCTTTTGAACAGGTTTTAAAAGATAGTCAAAAACCTTAAGTTTCAATGCCTCGTGCATGTATTCAAATTCATCATGTCCTGTAATTATTATGATAATACAGTCGGGGGACTCTCCATTTAATTTTTTAATAAGTTCCATTCCATTTAAAAAAGGCATACAAATATCTAAAAACATTAAATCTGGTTTTAATTTTTTAATTTGTTTTAATGCAATTTCACCATCCTCAGCCTCACCAACTACCTCAATATTTAATTTACTCCAGTCTAAAGAATTCTTTATACCTCTACGAATTCTTGACTCATCATCGGCTATTAAAAGTTTATACACACCCTTCACACTCCAATAATTTTCAAAATACAATATCTCTAATATACTCCTAAATATTGTACATGTATATTTATTTGTCTATGTTAAGTTATTTTAATTATCAATAAATTGTGGTATATTATTCACATAGATTATATATAAATCATAATTAAGGTGGTATGAAATATGAATGAAACAGTAAGATTATTAAAAAGTCATAAATCTATAAGAAAATATAAGGATCAACTAGTAGAAGATGAAAAGGTTAAATCTATTATAGAATGTGCACAAAGTGCATCAACTTCAAGTTTTATTCAAGCTTATACAATTATAAGTGTTGTTAATAAAGATAATAAAAAAAATATAGCACATCTTGCTGGGGATCAAATTTATATAGAGCAATGTCCATTGTTTCTAGTTTTCTGTGCAGATTTAAACAGGAGTAAAAGTTCTTGTGAACTAGGCAATAAAACTATGGCAGAGATTAATACTGAAGCCTTTATTTTAGCAACCGTTGATGCAACTCTAGCTGCTCAAAACGCTTTAATTGCTGCAGAATCTTTAGGACTAGGTGGGGTTTATATAGGAGGGCTACGAAACAATCCATCAGAGATATCTAAAATTTTAAAACTGCCTACTAGCGTATACCCCGTATTTGGATTGTGCCTTGGTTATCCAAATCATAATCCAGATGTAAAAGAAAGGTTACCAATCGACGTAATATTTAAAACTGATGAATATAATACTGATGGTGATGCTAATAAAATTGATGAATATGATACTTATATTAGTGCTTATTATAAGAAAAGGACTAAAGGAAAAAGAACAGATACATGGACAAATCAAGTCTCTAGTCTAATGAGCAAGTCTCAAAGACCACATATGAAAGATTTTTTAGACAAACAAGGATTTAAAATGAAATAGTATATAAAAGTAAAGACATTTCCATATGGGAATGTCTTTACTTTTATTACACATTTTTAGTATAAAATAATATTTCATTTATGCAACTTCATTTTTTCTTATTACACTTAAAACAACACAAATTGACATTAAAATAATAGCAAATACAATAGCAGTCATGCCAGCTAGGACTCCAAAAGCATCTGCTAATGCGCCTGTTATTATCGGCATTAAAATAGCGCCACCGCCGCCTATCATAAGAAGTATTCCCATAGACATAGGATAATCTTTAATTATATTTCCAATTCTAGATATTGTTATAGGATAAATACCTGCCATCGAAAATCCTAATCCCATTATAGCAATTGTAATTATAGTTAGATCTCTAGATGAAAGCAATAATACGTAAAAAGCAACAGTTGATATACTTGTTGTTACAAGTAATTTCTTCTTAGATACTTTTTCACTAATAAATGCACATGTTAATCTACCAGCAAGCATAACTACCCAAAGAAGCGATGCAAGTTTTTGTGCATCTTTTATGGTCATTATTTGTGCATCTATAAAATATTTAACTAACCACCCATTAATAGTAGCTTCTGCGCATAAATAAAAAAATAAAATTCCTGCACTAATCCAAAAATATCTACTATTCATGAATTCATAAGATATTTTGACTTTTTCTTTCTGTTTAACAACATCATCTAATTTCATTTTAGAAAACATAAAAATAGATATAATAGCAAGGACAATAATAACTCCTACAGCTATTTTCCATCCATTGTCTCCAGCCATTTTTGTACATAAAATAACTAAAAATGGAGCACTTAAAGCACCTATAGCAAAAATACTATGTAAAATATTAAGAGCTGCTGAACTACTGCCTGATAATTCATTTACTGTAGTATTGTTAAAGTTAGAAATGCTACCCCTACTTAATCCTGTAAATGCAAATCCTATAATTAATAAAACTGGATTGCCTGTTAGAATCATAATTAAAAATCCCATGACAACAAAACTACATAAAAACATAATTGATTTTTTTCTGCCTAAATAAAGTGGCAACACACCAGCAATAAATCCAGATATTAAATTACCAGCTTGATGAGCAGAAAGTAGTGCACCACTCATTGTATTATTTAAACCATATTCATCACTAATTATTGGTAAAAGCGACCCTAAAATCATAGCATATAAGCCATTTACTGCAAAAACAAAAAAGCAACAATTTATAATATACCTCTTGTCTTTATCTAGTTGCGTGTAAAATGATTGCTTTTTCATAAAATAAAATCCTCCCCCTAATATGTAAATACATACTTCTTAATATATCACAACTATAGGAATTATGCTGACTTTTATAAAATTCAAACATAATTTTATATTTAAAAAAGACCTAAGTATCTAACTGATAATAAATAGATATCCCATACAAAATTATTTCAAACAAGTTGAAAATAAAATGTATGGGGATAAAGTTAGATTTAAATTATTTATTTAATAATATTAGAGTTTATATATTTTTTCAAATCACTTTTTATCATTAAATAATAACTTGGAACTGCGTACACTAATATACCCATTTTTAACATTTGTGGAACATACCTACCAAACAATACATCTAGTCCATCACCAAAGTAGTATGCACCAAGCCCAACTAAAAATAGATTTAAGATATAAAATACTATACCTATATTAAGCCTTGAAAATCCTCTTGCTACAACATAAACAATTAGTGCTGCACTTAAGAGCCCTAGTAGTGAGGACACTATCAGGAGCATTGGACTCCCGGTTGCCGAACTTGTTAATATAAATAAGGTTACTTCTAGAAGCTCTCTAAAAAATGTTATAGCTGCAAGAATAAATACCCCTTTTTGACTTAATGAAATAAATTGTTGATTAGGATCTATATTAAAAGATTTATTCTTCCTTAAAAGCACTACACTGTACAATACCAATCCAGCTAATACTATACCAAGAAGCCCATCAAATAACTCTCCCGCAGGACCGTTTAATAAAGCAACTTGTGAGAATATTATTGATCCAGTTATAGTTGCAATAAAAGTTCCTAAAGCGCCACCTAGCAATGCACTCTTAGTCATCCCATATAGTTTGTTTTTGTTAAAATAAACAACTAATGGAATGATAACCAAAAAAATTTCTATGCCTTCTCTTAAGCATATTATAAAAGGAGCAAACATTGTTAATCGCCTCCATATCACCATTTGTAGACTTGTCTACATTATATAATATGCTGATTTAACATTATGTTTCGCATCCTTATTCATCCTTTTATGATAATTTAAAATCTATAGTTTTACCTACACATGTTTATAAAATATTTATGTGCTTCTAAGTTATTTGTAAGTTCTGGGTGAAAAGAAGTAACAAACATGTTATTTTGTTTTGCTGCTACAACTTTATCATCAACAGTACAAATTACTTGAACTTCCTTAAAAACTTCTGTAATTACTGGCCCACGAATAAAAACTAGAGGTAACGGCTCCTTTGAAATTTCACTGATTATAACATTCCTTTTAAAACTATCAATTTGGCTTCCATATGCATTTCTTTTTACTTTTATATCCATAACTTTTAAATATCCATCAGGCTCTCCTTCAATATACTTAGCAAGTAGTATCATTCCCGCACAAGTACCCCACACAGGAAGTCCTGAAATAATTTTTTCTCTTAAAGGTAGTAGAATTCTTGTTTCCCTTAATAGTTTACCTATTGTTGTACTCTCTCCACCAGGTAAAATAATTCCATTTAAATCCTTCATATCTTCAAGTTTCTTAACCTCAACGCCCTCATGCCCAAGCTTTTTAATATGATTTAAATGTTCTATTACTCCACCTTGAAGTGATAAAACTCCAATTCTCACTTTTACCATCCTCTTTCTGCAAACTTCTCTTTAATTTCACTTATTTCAAGCCCACTCATTGCTTTTCCAAGATTCTCTGAAACTTCTGCTATAACTTTAGGATCATTATAGTATGTGGTTGCGAGTACTATAGCTTTTGCTACAGCCTGAGGGTTTTCTGCTTTAAATATTGCTGAACCTACGAAAACTCCTTCTGCTCCAAGTTGCATCATGAGTGCTGCATCAGCTGGCGTTGCTATTCCGCCTGCAGCAAAATTAACTACAGGAAGTTTACCATTCTCCCATACATATTCTATCAAATTAATTGGGGCTCCAAACTCTTTAGCAATTGTCATTAATTCTTCTTTTGGAGCATTTTTTACTTTTCTGATTTCATCCATTATACATCTCATGTGCCTTACAGCTTCTACAACATTTCCTGTGCCAGCTTCACCTTTTGTTCTTATCATTGCAGCACCTTCTCCAATTCTTCTTAAGGCCTCTCCTAGATTTCTTGCTCCACAAACGTATGGAACCTTAAAATCCCATTTGTTTATATGATACTGCTCGTCTGCCGGGGTCAAGACTTCACTCTCGTCGATAAAATCTACTCCTATCTCTTGAAGAATTTGAGCTTCAACAAAATGACCTATCCTACCTTTTGCCATTACCGGAATAGTTACAGCTGCTTTTATTTCTTTAATCATTTTAGGATCAGACATTCTAGCAACTCCACCTTCTTTTCTTATGTCTGATGGAACTCTCTCTAGTGCCATGACCGCGCATGCTCCTGCCTTTTCAGCAATTATTGCCTGCTCCACATTTACCACATCCATAATTACTCCGCCTTTAAGCATTTGAGCTAAATTCTTATTAATTTCATATCTTTCCATAAAGTACCTCCCACAAAATTATTTAATAGGCAGAGTATAACATACATTTATATTAATAAAACAATGTATGGGTACAATTTCTTTGTATTGCTAACTTTAAATAAAAGACTTTACTTTAACAACTTTAACTAATATACTAAGGACAGTTAATAATTTAATATATAAAACAAGGGGAGCTCACATTATGAGCTGAGATAGTGATATTATCACTGACCCTCATAACCTGATTTGGGTAATTCCAGCGTAGGGAGTTTTTTACAACGTTTTTTGTTGCAGGCTCTTTATGAGCTTGCTTTTTTTATTTTAAAAATAATTTAGCTATAAAGGAGATTATAAATTATGTATACAACTCAAATGGATGCTGCAAAAAAAGGTATAATAACTAAAGAAATGAAGATTGTTGCAGAAAAAGAAAATATGCCTGAAGAAATTTTAAGAGAGAAAATAGCAAGAGGTGTTGTTGCAATACCCTCAAATAAAAATCATAAAATACTAAGTCCAGAAGGTGTTGGCGAAGGTCTAAGAACAAAAATTAATGTAAATCTAGGTATTTCTAAGGACTGCTGTGACATAGATGAGGAAATGAAGAAGGTACAATTATCCATTGATATGAAAGCTGAAGCTGTTATGGATTTAAGCTCTTTTGGTAAAACTGAAGAATTTAGAAAAAGACTTATTTCAGACTCTACTGCCATGATAGGAACTGTTCCAATATATGATGCACTTGGTTTTTACGATAAGGAACTTCAAGACATTACTTCGCAAGAATTTATAGATGTTGTTGAGAAACATGCAAAAGACGGAGTTGACTTTGTAACAATTCATGCTGGTTTAAACATTGCTACTGCAAATGTTTTTAAAAGAAATAAAAGAATTACTCATATAGTATCAAGAGGAGGATCTCTTTTATATGCTTGGATGGAACTCAACAATAAAGAAAATCCTTTTTATGAACATTTCGATGAAATATTAGACATATGTCAAAAATATGACTTAACTATTAGTCTTGGGGATGCCTGTAGACCTGGCTCTATTAACGATGCAACTGATGCTTGCCAAATCCATGAATTAATGGTTCTTGGAGAATTAACGTTAAGAGCTTGGGAGAAAAATGTACAAGTTATAATAGAAGGACCTGGCCACATGGCAATAAATGAAATTGAGGCAAATGTGTTAATGGCTAAGAAATTATGTCATGGTGCACCTTTTTATATTTTAGGACCACTAGTTACTGATATTGCTCCAGGTTATGACCATATTACAAGTGCCATAGGTGGTGCTTTAGCTGCAAGTTGTGGAGCAGATTTCCTTTGCTACGTTACTCCAGCAGAACATCTAAGACTTCCTAATGTTGATGATGTGCGTGAAGGTATTATTGCTGCCAAGATTGCAGCTCATGCTGGTGATATAGGTAAAAAAATCCCTGGTAGCCGTGACTGGGATAATGAAATGAGTACAGCAAGGCAGAGTCTTAATTGGAAGAAAATGTTTGAGCTTGCAATTGATCCAGAAAAAGCTATACGATACAGAAAAGAATCAACTCCAGAGAATGCAGATAGCTGCACTATGTGTGGAAAAATGTGTTCTATGAGAACTATGAATAAAATTATGAATGGGAAAGACCTCAATATATTAAGAGATGATTCTTAAAATAAAATTTACCATAGAACCTAAATTCAATTAAATCAAAGGAACCTAATCAATATATGATTAGGTTCCTTTGATTTAAATATTTTGTATAGATTAAGAACAGATAATATCACTCTTTTGACATTATAGGTTTAGATATTCTACCAGTCTTTCTTAATTTAGCTTCCAGCACTAAATTTATATATCCCGGGCAATATTTTTTATAGTTTTCCATTTTCTTGTTGTGCAAACCATATTTAATATTTTCTCAAACATGGTATTATTTAGTTTTGTTTTTCCATATCCATTTGGACAATATAAATAAATCTCTTTTTTATTAATTAAAAATTTCTCGTTATCTTCTTTTTTTATATCTAAATTCAATAATAATTTAGGGTCAGGAATGTCTGACATTATAACTACATGCAACTTATCAAGTTCGACATTTGTATCATTTACAAACGGATTATTATTTACAATGCTTCTAAACTCCTCTTCGTTTCTAACAATAACCTTAACAAAGAATCCAAAGGTATCGTTAATTTTCACTTCAATAACCCTAGTTAATTTTACAATATCAGTAATATCATAATCGAAAACTACATTTCCACTCTGAATGTAAGTTTTTACATTTTTAAATTTAAGTGATTCAAAAATGTTTTTAAGATCTATCATTTTTATTCTATTTTTCCCAGCAACATTAATCCCTCTAAGTAAAACTACATATCTCATCAAATTAACTTTTTATTACATTTATAGGTATTTCCCCTATAAATTGTAACAGATTATCCACCGCGATATCCATAAGACGTTGCCTAGATTCTTTTGGTGCCCATGCAATATGTGGTGTAATCAGACAATTTTTTGCTTGCATAAGTGGATTGCTTTTTAGCGCAGGCTCTTCAGACAGAACATCTACTGCTGCGCCAGCTACTTTTCCACTATTAAGAGCATCAGCTAGGTCTTGTTCAACTATTAAAGGTCCTCTGGAGGTATTTATTATAATTACCCCTTTCTTCATTTTGCTAATGGATCTTTTGTTTATAATTCCGCTAGTATTATCATTTAAAGGGCAATGCAAATTTATAACATCAGATTTTGCATATAACTCATCTAATTCAACATATTTAAATGAATCAGATTCTAAAGACTTATCCTTGGACGGATTATACGCTAACACATTCATACCAAAAGCTAAAGCAATTTTTGATGATGCCTTACCTATTCGTCCCATACCGATAATTCCCATAGTTTTTCCAGATAGCTCTATTAACGGGTAATTCCAAAAACTAAAGTCTTTACAATTAGTCCAAGCACCTTCTTTTACGACATCATTATGTTCTCCTACATGATGACAAACTTCTAGTAAAAGAGCAAAAACGAATTGTGCAACTGACGCCGTACCATAAGCTGGCGTATTGGTTACTGTAATTCCTAGTTCACTGGCTGCTTTTACATCAACCACATTATACCCTGTTGCAAGAACGCCAATGTATTTTAGTTTAGGTAACCTCTTTAAAGTTTCCATACTTAATGCTGTTTTGTTTGTGAATATTATTTCGCAATCATAAGCCCTATCTTCTATTTCCTCTAATGTTGTTCTATCATAAACCGTAAAATCACCTAATTTTTCAATTCCTTCCCAAGACAAATCTCCTGGATTTAAAGTAAAACCATCTAAAACTACTATTTTCATATAAGCCTCCTCTAAAGATATATATAAATTATAGCTACTTTAAATGAAATAAGATATAGTGCACGCACTATACCTCAAACATCATTTCAATACTTGCACCGGGTGGAACCATTGGTGACGCCATTTCATCAGGGGCTACCCTAAAATCTATAACAACAGGTCCATCCCATGCTATTGCTTCATTTAATGCATTTACAACCTGGCTATTTGTATCAACTCTAATGCCTTTAACTCCAAAACCTTCAGCAATTTTTACAAAGTCAGTTTCTCTCTCTAATGTAGTACTAGAAAAACGCTTTGAATAAAATACATTCTGCCATTGTCTTACCATTCCCAGAACACCATTGTTTAACAATATTATTTTTACTGGTATATTATATCTAGCGGCTGTACCTAGCTCATTAAGATTCATTCTAAAGCTACCATCCCCTGCAATATCGAAAACCATATCTTTTTTACCTATACTTGCACCTATTGCAGCGCCGAAACCATACCCCATAGTACCGAGTCCCCCAGAGCTTATAAATGTTCTAGGTTTAGTATAAGTAAACGCCTGCGTTGCCCAAATTTGATTTTGACCTACCTCAGTGGTTATTATAGCCTCGCCATTTGTAATTTCACATATTTTTTTAATTACATATAGAGGATTTACAGTTTCAAACTCATTTATTTTTATAATCTTTGCCTTATCCTTTTTAATAAGTTCCTTAGCACAATTAGTCCATTCATTTTCTTCTCTGCCCTGAAGCTTTTGTAGTAAATTTCTTAACACATCTGTTACGTTTCCAATTATCCAACAATCAGCCTTAATATTTTTTGATACTTCTGCTTCATCTATGTCTATATGAATAACATTAGTGTTTGCCGCAAAAGTTTTTGGATCACTAATAACTCTATCACTAAATCTGGCCCCAATTGCAATAATTAAATCACTAGAAGTTATGCACCTATTAGATGCGAACGTTCCATGCATGCCAAGCATTCCCGTGTACATAGGGTGTTTACCATTAAAAGCACCAAGACCCATCATAGTGCTACAGACTGGGCACTTAAGCTTATCTTGAAGCTTTATTAATACATCCTGCGCCTCTGATATATTACACCCACCACCAACGACAATTATTGGTTTAGAAGACTTTTGGATAGCACTAATAGCATCAATGATTTGATCCGAATTCACGGGTTTTTGCTCTATTATCTCTGGAATTTCAGCAGTGTATTCACATTCTAATCCAGTTATATCCTTAGGTATATCAATAAGCACAGGACCAGGTCTTCCACTTTTAGCAATTTTAAATGCTTTCCTAATAGTAGGAGCTAAGTCATTAATATCTTTAACTAAAAAGTTATGTTTTGTAATAGGCATTGTTATCCCAACAATATCAACCTCTTGAAAAGAGTCTTTTCCTATAAGCGTAGTTGGTACTTGCCCCGTAATTGCAACCATAGGTACAGAATCCATATAAGCAGTTGCAATTCCTGTTACAAGATTAGTAGCTCCGGGACCTGATGTAGCAAGACATACTCCTACTTTCCCAGTTGCCCGTGCATATCCGTCTGCTGCATGCGCAGCCCCTTGTTCGTGAGAAGCTAATATATGAGTGATCCCTTTAAAAGAATAAATTTCATCGTAGATATTTAGTACTGCTCCACCTGGATATCCAAATATGATATCAGTGCCTTGTTCTTTTAGACATTCTAGTAAAATCCTTGCACCTTTGCACTTCATTTTAATCCCTCCTTGAGTCTTGAAGTAATTTATATTCCACCGAATCAACCAGTGCTTTCCAGCTGGCTTCTATAATATCATGTGAAACTCCAACTGTTGTCCAGGTATTAAATCCATCTGTAGATTCTATTAAAACTCTAACTTTTGCACTAGTTGCTTTATCTCCACCTATTACTCTAACCTTATAATCCGTTAAATACATAGGAAGCGTAGATGGGTAAAACACACTTAGAGCTTTTCTAAGTGCCTTATCTAAAGCATTTACTGGCCCATTTCCATCCGCTGCCGTTACTTCCATAACTCCATTCACCTTTATTTTCATGGTAACCGTAGAACTTCTATCTGTCCTTATTGGTTCATCAATCATTACCCTGTACTCCACAAGTTCAAACGAAGGTGTAAATAATCCTAATTCCTTAATTACCAATAATTCAAAACTTCCTTCTGCTCCTTCAAACTGATAACCCATATGCTCTAACTCTTTAAGTCTCTTCATTATTCTAGTTGTAGCTTCTGAGTTCTTAGTAATAGTTGAATCAACTTTATTAATTATTGACATTATGGTGCTGCGCCCTGCTACTTCTGACATAAGCTGGGTTCTAGCATTCCCTACCTCAATAGGATTTATATGTTCAAAAGAAATAGGGTTTTTTCTCACAGCATCAATATGCATTCCACCCTTATGTGCAAAAGCACAACTCCCAACATATGCCTCTCTATCATTTGGAATTATATTACTCACTTCGCATATATATCTATAGTTTGCCACGAGCTTTATCAGGCTTTCTTTTGGCAAAACATCATAATTCATCTTTAACATTAAGTTTCCAATTATTGTGCTTAAATTTGCATTTCCACATCGTTCTCCAAGACCTGTAAAAGTCCCTTGAACTTGACGAACACCTGCTTCCACTGCAATTAAAGAGTTAGCCACTGCAACTCCTGAGTCATTGTGACAATGAATTCCTAAATTATTAAAACCTTTAACTAATAAAATATCTATAATAGGTTTTATAGCATTTGGCAGAGTCCCCCCATTAGTGTCACAAAGCACTATCCAATCTGCACCTGCATTTCTTGCAACTTCAAGTACCATAAGTGTATACTGAGGGTTATTTTTATAACCGTCAAAAAAATGTTCGGCATCAAAGATAACTTCTTTATTTAATACTTTTAAATACTCTATAGTCTCTTTTATCATAGCTAAATTTTCAAGCAGTGTAGTTTTTATTATTTTAGTTACATGAAAATCCCATGCTTTCCCAAAAATACATACCACATCAACACCTGAGTTGATTAGTGCTTTCAAATTGCTATCTTCATGAACCTTTATATTCGCTTTTCTTGTACTTCCAAAAGCGCATAACTTAGAGTTTTTTAGTTTAATATCTTTAATTTTTTCAAAAAATTCAGCATCTTTTGGATTTGAGCCAGGATTACCTGCTTCAATATAGCTCACACCTAATTCGTCAAGTTTCTTTGTGATTTGGAGTTTATCCTTAACACTAAATGATATTCCTTGTGCCTGGGATCCATCTCTTAAAGTGCTATCAAAAATGTATACTTTATCATTCAAAATCTACCACCATCCTATAAATTACCCGAGCTAGATGTCAAAGAGAACCAAGTTCATTTTTAATTTTATAGAACTTGGTTCTCATGTGTTATATTAACAACTTTATATTCGTTGTTGTATTTTATATACTTATAGTTATATTTTATATGCTTAATAATTGTATTTTATATGTGAATCAGAATATTATTTATTCCAAGACATCATTTTTCTAAGCTCTGCACCAACTGTTTCTATTTGATGTTCACTTTCTATTCTCTTTGTTGCGTTAAAAAATGGTCTTCCAACTTGATTTTCAAGAAGCCAGTTTCTAGCAAAAACTCCTTTTTGAATATCTGTTAGTACATCTTTCATAGCCTTCTTTGTATCTGCAGTTATTATTTTGTTTCCTGTTATATAGTCACCATATTCTGCAGTATCACTTATTGAATATCTCATCATGTTTAAACCACCTTGGTTTATTAAATCTACTATAAGCTTCATTTCATGACAACATTCAAAGTATGCCATTTCTGGTTGGTAACCGGCTTCTACAAGAGTTTCAAAACCAGCCTGTATGAGCGCCGTAACTCCACCACAGAGAACCGCTTGCTCTCCAAACAAATCTGTTTCAGTTTCTTCTTTAAATGAAGTTTCCATAACTCCCGCTCTTGCTCCACCTATTCCTAAAGCATAAGCCAAAGCCACCTCTTTTGCATGTCCTGATGCATCTTGATGTATAGCTATAAGACATGGTACTCCTCTTCCTTCTAAATATTGGCTTCTAACTGTATGTCCTGGTCCCTTAGGAGCTATAAGGAATACATCTATATCTGCTGGAGGAACTATTTGTCCAAAATGTATAGCAAAACCATGAGCAAATACTAATGCCTTATTTGCTGTAAGATTTGGTTCTATACTCTCTTTATATAATTGTCCTTGCTTTTCATCATTTACAAGTATCATGATAATATCAGCTGCTTTTGCTGCATCAGCTGCCGTCATAACTGTTAGTCCTGCTTCTTCAGCTTTTGCCCAAGACTTACTTCCTACGTAAAGACCAACAATAACATCAACACCACTCTCGTGTAAGTTTAATGCGTGAGCATGCCCTTGACTACCATACCCTATTACTGCAACCTTTTTACCTTTTAAGTTTCCTAAATCACATTCATTTTCGTAATACATCTTAGCCATTATTAATTCCCCCTATTTTTTATCTATCTCCTTAGATTATTGTGCCTGCACCTCTTTGCATTGCAATAAATCCACTTCCGACTATTTCTAAAATACCAAATGGTTCTATCAAATTTTCAAAAGCACACAACTTACCATTATCACCTATGATTTGTAAAATTAATGTTGTTGGAGTTACATCAATTACCGAAACGCCAAAAATTTTACCGATATTAATAATTTCTTGCCTATTGCCTCCTTCAGCTTTAACCTTAACAAACAACATTTGCTTACATATAGAGTTTTCATTATCTAATTGCTCAACTGAATGAACATCTTCAAGCTTTCTTATTTGTTTAATTATTTGATCTATTCCTTCGTCATCTCGAACTTGAGTTAATAAAGTTATTCTTGCAAACTTTTCGTTCTCAGTATGACCAGATGAAACTGTATCAAGATTAAATCCACGCCTATTAAACAATGAACATACTCTTGTCAGCACTCCTGGGTTGTTATCAACTAAAATTGACAGTACATGTGAAATCATAATATCGCCTCCCTTTTCACAAATAAATAATTTCAAGTTAGCTTGCAATTCATAGCAAACATTTTATGTATCGTACCATCTAAAAAATAAATTGTCAACCGAATTCAGAATATTTTTTTTATTGACACATTGACTTTTTTTTTAATTCGTAGTATATTATGGTACAAGCAAATTTTTAGGAAGCTGCTTATATATTTAAAAGCTTTGATAGGGAAGAGTATTTATTTTAATATTTTATAAGAGAGTGGGATTTGCTGAGAACCCATGAATATTAAAATTATGAAAATCACCCTGGAGCTGCAGGCTGAAAAGAAGTCATCGACCTCTTGTAAGCTGTGCCGGCAATGCCGTTATTTAATTAAGATAAATTTGGGTGGTACCGCGGACAGACTCTCGCCCCAGGCTAGAGTGCTGTTTTTTTTATACAATAAAATAATCAAAAACTATTAATACAAATTTTTCAGATTTAAATAAGGAGGGTTCAAATTAATATGGGAATGACAATGACGCAAAAAATACTGGCATCACATGCTGGTTTAAAAGAAGTAAAAGCTGGTCAATTAGTTATGGCAAACCTTGATTTAGTTTTAGGAAATGATGTTACAACACCAGTTGCAGTTAATGAATTTAATAAAATGGGTGTTGCAAATGTTTTCGATAAAAAGAAAATTGCAATTGTTCCTGATCATTTTAGTCCAAATAAAGATATTAAATCTGCTGAGCAATGCAAATGCATCCGTGAATTTGCATATGCAAAGGGAATTGAAAACTTTTTTGAAGTAGGACAAATGGGTATCGAACATGCCCTCTTACCAGAAAAAGGACTTGTTGTAACTGGTGATGTTGTAATTGGTGCAGATTCTCACACTTGCACATATGGTGCTTTAGGTGCTTTTTCAACTGGAGTTGGATCAACTGATATGGCAGCAGGTATGGCTAGCGGGAAATGTTGGTTTAAAATTCCTGAAGCAATAAAATTTGTTTTAACAGGCAAAATGCAAAAATGGGTTTGTGGTAAAGATGTAATTCTTCATATCATAGGAATGATTGGAGTAGATGGAGCACTGTATCAATCAATGGAATATACAGGCCCGGGCCTTGCTAACTTATCAATTGATGACAGGTTTACTATAGCTAATATGGCTATTGAAGCAGGTGCTAAAAACGGAATATTTGAAGTTGATGATGTAACCTTAGATTATGTAAAAGAGCATTCAACTAAAACTCCTGTAGTTTTTAAAGCTGATGATGATGCAGAATATTCTAGAATAATAGAAATTGATTTAAGTACTATAAGACCAACAGTAGCTTTCCCTCACCTTCCAGATAATACTAGAACTATAGATGAAGTTGGTGAAGTAATAATAGATCAAGTGGTTATCGGTTCTTGTACTAATGGAAGAATAGAAGATCTTAGAATGGCAGCAAGCATCTTCAAAGGCAAAAAAGTTCATCCTAAACTTAGAACATTAATTTTTCCTGCTACTCAAAAAATTTATCTTCAAGCACTAAGAGAAGGTTTGATTGAAATATTTATAGAAGCTGGGATTGCAGTAAGTACTCCAACTTGTGGACCTTGCCTTGGCGGTCACATGGGAATACTTGCAAAGGGTGAAAGAGCCCTTTCCACAACAAACAGAAATTTTGTTGGTAGAATGGGTGATCCTGAAAGTGAAGTATATCTTTGTAGCCCAGCAGTAGCTGCAGCGTCTGCTATAACAGGAAAAATTTCTTCACCTGAGGAGGTAATGTAATGTTTAAAGGAAAAGCTATTAAATATGGTAATAATGTAGATACAGATGTTATAATTCCTGCACGATATCTTAATACTTCAGATGCAAAAGAACTTGCAGCTCACTGCATGGAAGATATTGATAAGGATTTTACATCGAAAGTTAATAATGGAGATATAATGGTTGCTGGTAAAAACTTTGGCTGTGGATCTTCAAGAGAACATGCACCTCTCGCTATAAAGACTGTAGGTATTAGTTGCATTATTGCTGAAACCTTTGCAAGAATATTCTACAGAAATTCAATTAATATAGGTTTACCAATACTGGAATGTTTCGATGCCGCAAATGATATTGACGACGGAAATGATATATCAATTGATGTAGTTTCTGGAGTTATAACAAATAATACAAAAGGCAAAACCTATCAGGCAACACCTTTCCCAGCATTTATGCAAGAGATAATAAGTGCAGAAGGCCTTATTAATTATCTTAAAGAAAGGACTGAAGATTAATGAAAAAGATAGCTGTAATTAAAGGAGATGGAATTGGACCAGAGATAGTTATTGGTGCAATTAAAGTATTAGATGTTATATCTAAAAAATATAATTTCCCTGTAGAATACACTGATGTTTTAATGGGTGGAATTGCTATAGAAGAAACAGGAGTCCCTCTACCTAAAGAAACTATAGATATTTGTAAAAACAGTGATGCAGTTTTACTTGGTTCTGTTGGCGGTCCCAAATGGGATACCCTTCCAGGCAATTTAAGACCAGAAGCTGGCCTTCTCGGAATACGAAAAGCCCTTGACGTTTTTGCAAACTTAAGACCTGCTATTCTTTTTCCACAATTAAAAGAGGCATCAGCTCTTAAACCAGAAATACTTAAAGATAACATCGATATAATGGTTATAAGGGAACTTACAGGTGGTATATATTTTGGTGAAAGATCAAGAATAGACCTTGAAGATGGTGGCCAAAAAGCATGGGATACAATGGCTTATTCAACTTATGAAATAGAGAGGATAGCTAAAGTTGGATTTGAAACTGCAAGAAAAAGAACTAAAAAGCTTACCTTAGTTGATAAGGCTAACGTGCTTGAGAGCTCAAGACTTTGGAGAGAAGTAGTTTCAAAAATGGCGGCTGATTATCCAGATATAAATTTTGAAGTACAATTAGTTGATAGTTGCGCAATGCAACTCATAAGAAATCCAAGTCAATTTGACACGATTTTAACAGAGAATATGTTTGGTGATATCTTAAGTGATGAAGCATCAATGCTTACTGGATCACTTGGCATGCTACCATCAGCTAGTTTAGGTAACACTACTCTTGGAATATATGAACCAATACATGGATCAGCGCCGGATATTGCAGGACTTGATATTGCTAATCCAATTGCAACTATAATGAGTGTTGCAATGATGCTTAGATATAGTTTTAATATGGAGGATGCCGCAAAAGATATTGAAGATGCAGTATCTAAAGTTTTAGACAAAAATTATAGGACCCTTGACATTATGGGGCCTGGAATGATCTCTGTTGGCACTATAGAAATGTCAGATCTTATTGTAAAAGAAATTATTTAATAAAATTATCATTTTTTATGTTATACTATCTAATAAATGCTTTGAACAGGAGTAGTAAAAGTCATTTGAAATTCTCAGAGAGCCGAGGTAGCTGCGATTCGGTAATTTCATGATTTTGAACTTGCCCTGGGAGCTATCTCCTGAAACTAAGTAAGGTGGATCGTTTGTCCTGCGTTAATTGGACATTGAGTGAGTTTTAGTGATAAAACTAACTAGAGTGGTACCGCGAAGAAACTTCGCCTCTTGATTGAGGGGGAGTTTTTTTCTTTTTGAAAAAGCTAGTCTTTTTTATTTATTTATTAATAATAATTATAAAGGGGTGTTTTAAATGTCATATAAAAAATACAAACCATATGGTAGTATAAATATTACTAATCGTCAGTGGCCTGATAAACAAATTAATAAAGCTCCAATTTGGTGTAGTGTTGATTTAAGAGATGGTAACCAGTCCCTTCCTATTCCTATGAATGTAGAAGAAAAGGTAAACTTTTTTAAACTACTTGTGGATATTGGTTTTAAAGAAATAGAAGTTGGATTCCCTTCCGCCTCCAATACTGAATATAAGTTTTTAAGAAAATTGATAGATGAAAACCTTATTCCTGATGATGTTACTGTTCAAGTATTAACTCAATCAAGGGAACATTTAATTAAAAAAACTTTTGAAGCTCTTAAGGGCGCAAAAAGAGCAATTGTTCATCTTTATAATTCAACCTCAGTTTTACAAAGAAAGGTTGTTTTTAACAAAAGCAAACAAGAGATCATTGATATTGGAGTTACAGGTGCCAAACTTCTTATGGAGTATAAAGATATGTACCCAGAAACAGATTTCTCTTTTGAATATTCTCCTGAAAGTTTTACTGGAACTGAACTTGAATATTCCCTTGAAATTTGCGAGGCAATACTCGATGTATTAAAACCAACTCCATCAAAAAAAATTATCTTAAACTTACCATCAACAGTTGAAATGGCTACTCCTAACATTTATGCAGATCAAATTGAATGGTTCTGCTCAAATATTAAAAATAGGGAAAGTGTTATTATAAGTCTTCATACTCATAACGACCGTGGTACTTGCACTGCCTCTTCCGAGCTTGGAATTCTTGCAGGCGCCGACAGAGTTGAAGGAACTCTATTTGGTAATGGTGAGCGAACTGGAAATCTTGATATTATGGTCATGGCTCTAAACATGCATGTTCAAGGTATAAACCCAGAGCTTAACTTCTCAAATCTTTATGAGATTGTAGACATTTATGAGGGCTGCACCAAAATGAATGTAAACGCTCGCCACCCTTATGCTGGAGAACTTGTTTACACTGCCTTTTCAGGATCACACCAAGATGCAATTAACAAAGGTCTTAAAGCTCAACTTGACTCTAATAGTAGTTTTTGGGAAATTCCTTATCTTCCAATTGACCCCCATGATGTTGGACGAGATTATGAAGAAATTATCCGAATCAACAGTCAATCTGGTAAAGGTGGCGCTGCCTTTATAATGGATAATGAATTTGGTTTTATTTTGCCTAAGTCCATGCAAAATGATTTCGGTACCTTGGTTAAAAATAAAACCGACCTTCTTGGAACAGAACTTAGCGCAAATCAAATTTATGATTTATTTAGTAATGAATATTTAAATATAAAGTCTCCAAATCTATTGAAAAGTTATACCATACAATCAGTTCAAAATGTTGAAACAGATGAAAATATAGTTAATATACAAGCATTGATTTCAGTAAGCGGAAAAGAGATGAATATTTCTGGAGTTGGAAATGGTCCAGTAGACGCATTCTTCAACGCTTTACATGCTTCAAATATTACTGGTTATAGCTTTATATCTTATGATGAACATGCACTAGGTAGCGGTTCAACCGCTAAAGCTGCAACTTATATACAAATAGAATACAATGGGCAGAGGTATTTTGGAGTTGGTGTGTCTGCAAATATTGACACATCCTCACTAAATGCTCTGTTTAGTGCTATTAATAGAAAAGGTTAAATAAATAGATGGAGCCTAAAGTTTTGCTTAAGCTCCATCTATTATTAGATATAAAATTTCCTTTGATATATTTAATCCTCCCGCAAAAATTTTATCATTCTAAGTTTTAATATTTGCTTTTTTTAGTGCATCTTTTAATTGTATTTTTTCTTTTGTACTAGCCAATATTTCACTGTCTTTTTCTAAAAGTTCACCTTCAAGAATGCTACGCTCTAATATTTTTTGAATTAATTGAGCTGCTGTGGATAATGCCTCCTCGATAACATATATACGGCTTTTAATTATATCCGGAATCTTTTCATAGCAATTAATTGCTATGTTATTCTTTATTCCTAAGGTTTTTTCCATTTGAAAAATCTTTTCCTCTATATTCTTAGGTTTGATTAATATAAAATTGCTACTTTTTAAATAACCAAAAATATTATCATTTAAAGTAATAGGCACCTCCAGTTCTGCAAGTCCATATTCACATCTATATATTTTCCCTGATAATTGCGTATCGCTTTCGCTATCATATTTTATTTTAGAACAAGGATGCACCGAATGACACATATCACAAAAATCATTTATATAATCGTCTAATGTAAGAATTTTATGTTTTTCATCGTAAATATTAACTGTAATTTTTAAAATCTCAGCCAACTGTTCTTTTATATTTTGTAATATTTCAACAGGAATCATTTCTTGCAAGTTTCTTTCCATAGTAATCATGTAGTGTTTTTCCAATTGAAGTAATTTTATTGGTACATAAGCTACTATAAAAATTAGTTCCTCTTTTCCAGTATTATATACTTCATGCTCTGAATAAGGTGGGCAGTAAATCAACATTGATTTACAAACATTTTCTTTCTTACCATCTGTAATAAATGTCCCTTGTCCTTGCGCCACGTAAAAAAGCTGTTCCTGTCCCAGATGTAAGTGTTTTTTTTGCCTACAACCTATGTAAATTTTTACTTGGCCCACACTTAAACGAGTATACGGAGAGTTATTTGGTTCATGTAACCATGATATTTCACCCCATGAGAATATTTGCTTATCATATTTGTTTTTATTGTCGAGCAAGATCATATCATCCACCACCTAAAATGTTAAAATATAAAGTTTTATATATATATATTACAATTAGACATTAAAAAAAGCAAATCCTATATACATTAGGATTTGCTTTTCAATTAAATTTTTTCTACATAATTTGAGTCTGAGATTTTTTTTCTTCTATTGTTTTGGCACACCAAGCGAAAATTGAGCCCGATATATTGTGCCAGGCACTAAATAATGCTGCCGGAACTGCTGCAAGTGGCATCGCTGCAAATTGACTTGCAGCAAGTGATGCAGCTAGACCTGAGTTTTGCATACCAACCTCAATGGCAATCGTAATACACTTTTTGCGATCCATACCAGTTACTTTACCTACAAAAAATCCTAGTGCATATCCACATAAATTATGAAGTATAACTACTATAACAATTACCCCTAATGAACTTAATATTTTTTCTGAATTTGCACCAATTACACCACCAACAATACATGCTATTGAGATCGTAGATACCGCTGGCATATAATCTTCTACAACATTTGCCTTTTGTTTTATAATTGCTTTTACTATTAATCCTAATGCAATTGGAAGTAAGACAACTTGAATAATGCTTATAAACATGTTTATTGGATCAAAACTAACTGTTTGTTTTATCAATAAATATGTAATTGCGGGAGTTAGAAATGGTGCTATCAGTGTTGATACTGTAGTCATAGCAACAGATAAAGCTACATCTCCTCCCGCCATATATGAAATAACATTAGATGCTGTTCCTCCTGGACATGTACCTACTAATACTACTCCTACCATAAGTGCTTCTTCCAGTCCAAAGGCTTTCGATAATAAGAATGCTATTCCAGGCATAATAATAAATTGTGCAGCAGTTCCTTTAAATACATCAAGAGGTCTCTTTAGTACTATTTTAAAATCATTTATGCTTAACGTCATACCCATACCAAACATAATAATACCTAATAAAATATTAATAAAAGACTGTCCAAATATTTTGGATGTTACCCACTTGAATGAACTTGGCGTTACAAATCCAAGTACCATAAAAATAATAATTATAAGACCGAAATACTTAGAAATTAATTGTGCTACTTTTTTCATAAAAACTACCCCCTCATTTTCCGATAACAGACCCCTTTCTTCATTATGAATATAAATGTTTTATAAGTTAAAATTTATTATGGACCTGTTTATACTATTATAGCTTGGCTTTGCCGTTGATACTTACTATAATTTTGAAATATATTACTAGAATTAAAACATCAAAATATTAATATATATATTAAAAAATAAAGGATTTCACTTTAGATGGTAGTATCTAATTTTGCAACGTATATTTTTTATCTAATTCATTTGTAATAGCTGGCCTTTTATCAAATATAAATACTAAAAAGAAAGTAACAAGGCATATTGGCCATTCTAAATATATTGGATGAGCTACTATATGTGTTGCTGGAACAAATGTCCATGCCACAAGTATTAATATTCCGACACTTAAAGTCCAAACGGCAGCACTCTTTTTACATAGTTTTGGTGTAAACATCGTTGCCAATACTAAAATAGTAAATGCAGTAGTGAGCGATAACCCAATTAAAAGTGTACTTAAAATTCCTACTACTGTGCTCGCAAGTATATATGTTATTATGCTCATTATCAAAACTATAAAACGCGAATACATTAGCTCATGTTTCTGCGTAAAATCTGATTTTACATATACTTTTAGCACATCATTTATAACTAGCGTAGCACTTCCGAGTAGTAACCCGGTAGCTGTAGATACATCTGCAGCCCATAATCCTGCCAAAGTTATTCCAGCTACAATTGGATTAAGTGACATAACAACTTTTGGGAGAGCCATGGCAGCATTTTCAAGTCCCGGAAACTGAGCTGCCGCAATAATTCCATATAATGCTGCAATAAATCCCACTGGCAGTATAAAAAGAGCCCCAAGTAAGTACCCCTTTCTTGCTACATTGCCATCTTTTGCAGCAAATGAGACTTGAACAACTGCTTGATTAGACATCGATTGAGTAATCATAACAACAAACCAAGCCAGCACCACTGCTCCACCAACACCCGAAACGGGATTAAACCATGGAGTAACTGGATTTAATTTTGAAACTATATTACTCATTCCTCCAATATTATTTAAGGCAACAATAGCGCCCATAATAAGTCCGACATATATGACTATTACATTAATTATATTACTAAGCCCCGCTGCCCAATAACCGCCTATCAAAGTAATACTAATAAACACCACCGCTGTAGTAATCATTCCTAGTTTAAATGTAAATATATTAGGTAGTAATGCATTCAATATTGATGCACCTGCAACATACTGCAGTGAAGTAATAACCATTTGAATAACTAATTGACCAATAACACCTATTAATTTTCCTGTTTTTCCATAATATTTGCCCAATAATTCTGGAACTGTAGTTATCGCCATTTTTCTAAATTTTTTAGCTACTACTAATCCTGCAATAGCTGCACCAGCAGCCCAAGCAGCATTATACATCCCTGCAGAAATCCCTTTAGTATATGCGCTTTCTGCAACTCCAACAGTTGATGCTCCACCTACTGCAAGTCCGGCGACCATAACAGCAACTACTGATGCAGGCATACCCCTCCCTGCAAGTAGAAACCCTTCCGCTCCACCCTTTTTAGACAATTTAGTAGAATACCACGAAACTCCAAGCAATATAATAATATATAAAATGACTATAATTAATGGTATATTCATTATTTTTCCCCCTACAGTTTTAATTTTATGTTTTATTATAACACAATTATGATATTTTTCAACATTACATATGCCAATTGAGTGAAAATAAAGAAAATTAGCTCAAACCTTAACTATGAGGACAATAAAAGCGTTGGTCGAGAATTTTCAAATTCTAACCAACGCTTTGCATATATTATAATATTATTTCAACTGCAATCTTGCTAAATTATACGGCCTAAGAATTCTTTAACCCTTGGATTTTCAGGATTATCAAAAAACAAATCGGGTTTACCTTCCTCTATAATTCTACCTTCATCCATAAAGATTATTCTATCTGCTACTTCTTTTGCAAAACCCATTTCATGTGATACAACAAGCATAGTCATTCCATCCTTTGCTAACTTTTTCATGACAGTAAGCACATCTCCCACAAGTTCTGGGTCTAGTGCAGATGTTGGTTCATCAAACAGCATAAGCTTTGGCTCCATAGCAAGCGCCCTAGCAATAGCTACCCTTTGTTTTTGACCACCAGAAAGCATTGCTGGATAAAAATCTTTTTTATCCAGTAGCCCTACTTTATCAAGTAATTCCTCAGCAAAAGGTATTGCTTCTTGCTTTTTCATCTTCTTTACCTGAGTAGGCCCCTCTATAATATTTTCAAGAACTGTCATGTGTGGGAACAAATAAAAGTGTTGGAACACCATTCCCACACTTTGACGCATTTTATTAATAGCAACCTCTTTATTTTCAACTAAATCTTTTTCAAAATATATTTGACCACTCTCACTAGTCTCAAGGAAATTAATGCAACGTAGAAGTGTACTCTTCCCAGACCCACTAGGTCCTATTACAACTACAACCTCCCCTTCATAAACGGTCAAATCAATATCATGTAATACTTTGTTATCTCCAAAGCTTTTGTTAATACACTCAACTTTTATCATAGCCTTATCGCTTCGTTTCGCCATTGTACTCACACCTACCTTTCATTGACAGCAAGTCGTTTCTCAAGTTTATTTACAAAGAAACTTAAAACACCTGTTATTATTAAATAATAAATTCCAGCCAGAATTAAGTATTCCATAAAACGAAAATTAGATGATCCTAGCTGTTGAGATTTTAATAAGAGCTCTCGTACTGCAATTGTACTTGCTAAAGAAGAATCCTTAACAGCAATTATAAATTGATTCCCAAGATTTGGGACTGCACGTTTAAATGCCTGTGGTAGTATAACCCTTCTCATTGCTAGAAAATTAGTCATTCCTATAGACCGCGCTGCTTCCATCTGTCCCTTATCTATAGATAGTATTGAACCGCGAAATATCTCTGCTATATATGCAGCGTTATGAGCTCCGAATGCAATTATTGCCGATGGGTATGGATCTAACTTTATAATATTCGCAAGTCCAAAATATACAATAAAAAGTTGTAATATAATTGGAGTTCCACGAATTATAGTTACATAAAAAGTGGATATATAATATATTATTTTAATTTTAGAAAGCCTTCCAAATGCAATAATTAATCCAAAAATAACACCTACTATTATGGATGCTGCAGCAATTTTAAGAGTTTCGAAAGCAGCAGGTATAAATATGGGGAATTTTTCGAAAATCAAACTAAAATCATAATTCAAGTTATTCCCTCCTATCGGAATATCCTATTCAATTAGAACATAATATCCTTAATTTTATATTTTAAATAATTTGTATTGATTTATTTTAACTCATCTATACTTTTTATCTTTGAATCTTTTGAAACGAAAAACTGAGCACCTGAATAATAATATGGATCTGTAAAATCTACAGCTTTAAGTCTCTCAGGAGTTACAGCCATACTACCCAAAATAGCATCATAACGTCCGCTTCTAAGACCCTCTAGAATTCCACTCCAGTCAGTAGTTACGGGTACATATTTTACACCTAATCTTTTAGCTACCTCTTCTCCTATTTCAACGTCAAAACCTGTTAATTTGTCATCAGATGAGAAATAATTAAATGGTGGATAACCCCCACTCAAAGCAAAAGTGATTTTCCCAGCTTTTTTTACTCTCGCTAAACTATCATCCTTCGCAGGAGTATCCGTTGGTAGTGTTTTTTTATAGTCAATTCCATCAAGAATATTTTTTGCGAAATACTTATTACTTAACTTTGCATATGTACCGTCTGAAATAATTTCGCTTATCTTTTCATTAATAGCTTGACGCAATGTATCATCATCTTGCCTTATAGCAACTGCAATAGTTTCTTCATATATTAAATCCCCTACAGGTTTTAGTCCTTTGAAATTCGATTGTTTTATAGCATTTAACCCAACTAGCTTGTCCGTAATTACACCGTCTATTCTTCCATTTGCAAGCTCCTGTAAGTTTAAATTATCATCCTTGTATGACTTAATTTCTGTTATCTTACTGTATTCCTTTGCCTTTTCGCCAAATGTTGTTCCTGTAGCTACACCAATCCTTATTTCATTCTCCTTACTACCACAAGCGGTAAATAGAGTTGTAGATATAACTGCTGTTAACATAATACAAAGAGTTTTAGACATTCTTTTCATTATTAACCTCCATTTATTTATTTTTACAAATAATTTTGATTGTTAATGTTTATTAATACTATAATCTTTATAATCTTTTACATTTCTTTATATTTTTTACCATGTAACAACTTGATTATAATATACAAGTTGCTTCCTGTCAAATATACGTAATAATGTTAACCACCTCTATTTATTAATAATACGACCATATATATATCCAAATACAGTTATATTCACTTACTTTAGTTACTAAATACTTTTTAAAGTTAAATAAACTATTTACATTATTATGGTAGTTTTATAATATTTATATAAAGCTTGTGAAAACGATTATATAAAATATATAGGAGGTAATCATACTAATGGAATATAATTTAAAGTTTGGAAAAGGCAAAATGAATTTAATTATAGACAATAATAATATTATAGGTGTATTAACACCCAATAAAATTGAAGTAGGGTTAACCGGCACTGATGAAGTTAAAAGAGCAATGAAAAATCCTATCGGCTCAGAAAGACTTAAAAATATAGTTAATCCGGGAGAAAAAATAGTAATAATTACTAGCGATATAACAAGGCCTATGCCTAGCAAAATCGTGATTCCTATAGTTATAGCTGAACTAAACGATATAGGTATAAAAGACAGTGATATTGTTATAGTTTTTGCACTTGGAAGTCATAGATCACAAACAGAAGATGAAAAGAAATATCTACTTGGCGAAGATATTTATAATAGAATAAAGTGTGTAGATAGTAATGAGGCTGAGTATATCCATCTAGGAATAACTGCATATAATACACCAGTAGATATATGTAGTGTCGTAGTAAACGCAGATCGAAGGATTTGCCTTGGTAATATTGAATATCACTATTTTGCGGGGTATAGTGGTGGAGCTAAAGCTATAATGCCTGGAGTATCAACAAGGGCAGCAATTCAATCAAATCATAGTAGAATGGTTGAAGAAAATGCTAAAGCTGGAAATATCAAAACCAATCCTGTTAGGATAGATATTGATGAAATCGGAAAATTTGTAAAAATAGATTTTATAGTTAACGTTGTCCTTGATAGTAATAAAGAAATAATAAAAGCTGTAGCAGGTCATTATATAGAGGCCCATAGGGAAGGCTGTAAATTTTTAGATGATTTCTACAAAATTAAAATACAGGAAAAAGCAGATATTGTTATTACTACTCCGGGGGGCTATCCGAAAGATATAAATCTTTATCAAGCACAAAAAGCATTAGATAATGCAAAACATGCTGTAAAAGATGGTGGGATAATAATATTGGTAGCATCTTGTATTGAGGGACTTGGAGAAAAAACTTTTGAAAATTGGATGTTAAATACTAAGAAATCTGAAGATATGATTGTAGAAATAAAAAATAATTTTCAACTTGGAGGACATAAGGCAGCAGCAATCGCTATGATTTTGCAACATTCTAAAATATTTTTAGTATCTGAATTAGAATATGATTTTGTAAAAAATATATTTATGGAACCTTTTAATAATGTTCAAGATGCTTATAATCAAGCACTGAGTGAAAAAGGAGATACTGCTAAAGTTATACTAATGCCCGTTGGTGGATCCACTTTACCATACTAATTATTATTGTCTTAATATATATACAAAAAGAGGTGTTTATTTACCAATGTCATTAAGTTAACCATCTTGTGACAAATAGAATTATAGCCAATTGAAAGTATGTATGCTTTTAATTGGCCTTTTTCTTTTACAACTATTATTTTTGGGCATGCAA
>NZ_JAHLEB010000061.1 GCF_018861735.1 Clostridium lacusfryxellense
ATCAATCTAAAACACTCAACAAAAGGCTCTAAATACACCTAAGTTCAAGTTTCAAAATGAAATTCGGAACTTTCCTATTGCTTCTGGTGACAGCTATGTTCTTCATACCCCTATAATGCTTATTTTTGGCTTAGGTGATTTTACGAAAATAGTTATGATCTTTTTAATCACTTTTTTCCCTGTTGTAGTTAATATTAAAGATGAAGTCAAAAATATTCCTCAGGAAGTCTTTTATCCAATGTATTCGCTAGGAGCAACAAACCTTCAAATTATTAAAGAGATTATTTTACCAGGCACCATTAAATCAATATTAACCTCAATAAGAATAGGAATAGGTACAGCAATTTCTGTTTTATTTTTCACTGAAAACTTTGGAACAGAATATGGTATGGGCTATTTCATAATGGATTCTTGGATGAGGATTAACTATATTCAAATGTATTCTGGAATTTTAATTTTAAGTTTAATTGGACTACTTTTTTTTATTTTAATAGATTTTTTAGAGGGGTTATTATGTCCATGGAGATAATAAGCAGCTATACTTAAGCTGACATATTAGTTTATAAATGATATAATAATAAATACTAAGTATAGGAATAACCTATGTAGAGTGGGAGGAAACTCATTTGAAAAAATTACTAGGGCTAATTTTAGTAATAGTTTTAGCAGGCGGACTAGTTGCTTGTGGCACAAAGGCTAGGACTGCCATTTATAAGCAAGGAACATATGAAGGAAATGCAGAGGGGCATATTGGTCCTATAAAAGTTCAAATAGTTACAGATGATTATGAAATAATAGAAATTAAGATAATAGAACAACAAGAAATACCAATAATAGCTGATTCAGTGTATGAAAAGATTCCAGAGAGAGTGATTAAAACCAATAATGCAGATGTTGAGGTTGTGGCTGGAGCTACATATACAAGTAATGGACTAATTAAAGCTATTAAAAATGGGCTAGATAAAGCAAAAATAATTAAATAAAATATAAGGTGAGGGTGTTATTGAAATTACAATATAGATTAACAATCTTTATAAGTATAATAATATTGATTGTAATTGGAGGAATAGGAGTAGTCACTTATTATCAAGTGCAAAATTCTGTTGAAACCCAAATGGGTAATAATGCAATGGATTTAGCTGTAACTATTGCATCAATTGATAAGATAGAAGAAACTTTAGCAACCTCAAAGGACTATGAAACTGTTCAGAAAACAATTGAAAGCTTTAGAGATAAAACTAGGTTTAAATATGTTATAGTTATGGATATGAATGGCGTAAAATATTCCTATCCTTATGGTAATTCATTAGGAAAAAAATATGCGGATGGTGGGGAAAAACGTGTACTTACTAATGGCGAATCTTATATTGCTAAAGATAAAAATGTGTTAATTACCTCAATAAGAGCTTTTGTTCCAATATATTATAATGGAACGCAGGTTGGAGCGGTTTTAGTTGGTCTTTTAACTGATACAGTATATTCTGAAATTAACATTCACTTGTTTTATTTAAAAATAGCTTTAATAGGCGCTCTTTTACTAGGAATAGTTGGCGCAGCTATTTTAGCTAATATAATAAAAAAAAGTATCTTTGGACTTGAACCAAAAGAGATTGCATTGTTACTAGGCCAACAAGATGTAATTTTGCAGAATCTTAAAAATGGAATTTTAGCCATTGATAGTTATGGAAAAATTATACTTCTTAACAAGACAGCCAAGAATATATTAAATCTAGAAGATCAAGATCAAGGTAAAAACGTAGAAGAGTTAATAGTAAAATATACAGATCAAATGATGGAAGTTTTAATTAATAAGAAAGCTGTTCACAATCAAGAGATTAAAATAAGTGACAATAAAACGCTTATGTGCAGTCATACCCTTTTAAAAAATTATAAAGAAGAAATTATAGGTGTTGTATCTAGTTTTCAGGACCTAACAGAGGTTAAGAGTATGGCAGAGGAATTAACCGGAATAAAAAAAATGACAAGTGACTTAAGATCCCAAAATCATGAGTTCTTGAATAAACTGCACACTATATCAGGACTTGTTCAACTAGAAGAATATGAAGAAGCCGTTGAATATATATCACATATTTCTAAGCTTCGAGGTGAAATTTCAGACATTCTTAGTAAAAGAATTAAGAATGTTCACATAGCGGGGTTATTACTTGGAAAATACAATAAAGCAACAGAAGCAAATATTTCTGTAGAAATAGATACAAATTCTTATGTAAAAGAAATTCCTGGAAATATAACAGTAGACGAAATTTGTTCTGTTATTGGTAATCTTATAGAAAACTCTATTGAAGAACTAGTGAAAATTGAAGAAGGCAAAATATTCATAAGGTTAAATTCTAATAATGAATCACTCAGAATTAGGATTCAAGATAATGGGCCTGGAATTAGTGATAATATTATAGATAAGATTTTTGTTCGCGGTTTTACTACTAAAGAAGGTAATAGAGGATTAGGCCTCAGTATAATAAAACAAATAATAGATTATGCTGGTGGAGATATAAATATTCTACAAGATAATGGTACTATATGGGATATTTATATACCAATGAAAAGGGGTAGAAAATATGATTAAAGTGCTAATTGTTGAAGATGACCCAATGGTGAGAGAAATCAATGAAAAATTTCTAAAAAAAGTAGATGGATTTATACTACATAATAGTGTTAACTCAATTGAAAAAGCAAAAGATGTTATATTAGAGGGTAACCTTGATTTAGTATTATTAGATGTTTTTTTTCCTTTAGGAAAAGGAACAGACTTATTAAAATGGATCAGACAAGAAAATTTAAAGTGTGATGTTATTTTAATTACTGCAGATAGGAACACAGAAACTGTAGAAGAGGCATTTAGATATGGTGCTGTTGATTATTTAGTAAAACCATTTATATTTAATAGGTTTAAGGAAGCACTGCTTCAATTTAAAAGTAGAAAAAACAGTTTTGAAAATGTTGATAATATAGAGCAATCAATTATCGATAAATACACAATAAAAGACAATAATCATGTGCTAGAATATGATGAGAACATAGGTGAAATAAAGGGGTTTAATCAATATACTTATGAAAAAGTTTTGGGTGGGATAGCTAGCCTTGGTGACGATTCTTTTACATCTGAGGAAATTGCAATAAATATTGGTGTATCTAGAATAACAGCAAGGAGATATCTGGATTATTTAGAAAAGGAGAATAAACTTATTGTTGAAATGGAGTATGGTAAGGTTGGAAGGCCTAAAAACAAATATAAAATAAAGTGAGAATAATAGTGCAACTCGGCATGCACTATTATTCTCATTTTTATATACTAAAACTCTTCAGTTTCTAATTTAAATCCCTCTATAACGATATCCTCATCTATTTCAATAAGTAGACATCTTCTACTATCTTTATTTCTTACCTGCCTAACGAAATTCAGATCCTTAGGGGTTAATGTGATATTTGCAATCTCACTTGTGATTTTAATTGATTTAGAATTAAATTCTGGGACAATATTATTTATTTTAAAATCATAATTACTACCGCAAGTATCTTCAAAAGCAGTTTCTATCTCGCATAGCAATTCTACGCCACAATTATTAAGGATATTTTTCACATCGCAAGCTCCAAGAGTAGGAGTTTCACCGTCCTCAACTTGCTCAGAAAGTTCATATATATTTACATAAATCTCCTGCATAAGCTCTGGTTTTATCTTGTCACCAATTATTGATTTTAATATGTCACTAAAGCAATTTTTTTCGTCTTCAGCAGTAAATTTAAATCCACAATTAAGAACATTCTCAATAAATGATGTATTTAATTCTTTAGGTTTTGATGCATAATATAATATTTTATTTATATCTGAATATCCATTAGTAAGGCTAGGATACATGAAACCCTCTAAAGGAGAGTTGAGATTAATAACTGTATCTAAGGCTGAATTTGCTTTAAATTCTTTATCATTATAATCAAACTTTAGGGTTCGTTTTGGAATATCTATTTTATTTACACTTGATAAAAGAAAATTAAAAGCTTGTACCGCTTCATCGATACTTTCATCTGCAGACATTTTTTTATGGCTTGATCCTAGCCAGTATTCTGCTTTAATAAATGTTACAACAACATCTGTTTCGTATTTATAATTAGCTGTAATTTTTTTTATAAGTTTATTAATTTGATCTTCAATCTCTGATTTATCATTTGTTTTTAGCGCATTAGCTAATATTTTTTGAGTATTTTCTTCTTCATCTAATGTTTCTTCATCTTCCTTTTGAATGTTTTGGAAATCTAATTCGAAAATTTTGGTGTCAAGGGCTCCAGTAAGAACTTTTTTAAAATTACCTAGAAACAAATCCTTTTTATCAATATCCATTCTATCAAAATAATCGAACTCTGAATATAGAATGGGTTCATAATCGATTTGTACATTATCCTTTTTTAGATAAACACTATAGATTTCATTAATTTTCATCATACCACTATCCAATTTAAACTCTTTTCGTATGTCCGCCAACTCTTTTTTATTCATCATTAAACCTCTTTCCATTGTTATATTATTTAATGTTTTTTTATAAACCAATTTATTAATTTCTTAGCAATACTAATACCATCAGGGGTTAGAGGCATATTATTAGCACTGTACCAATTAGCATGAGAAATTTCATTTCCATCTACTTTTATTTCACCACTTTCATATTCAGCAGTATATCCAATCATAATAGAATTTGGGAAAGGCCATGGTTGATTTCCAAAATACTTAATGTTTTTTACATTGATCCCCGTTTCTTCGTGAACTTCACGAACAACACATTCTTCAAAAGTCTCTCCAACCTCTACAAAACCAGAAACTACACTATATAGATCCTTAGGAAATTGAGTGTTATGTGCAAGAAGCAATTTGTCTTCATTTACTACTGCTACAATTATTGCTGGCGAAATTCTAGGATAGTTCGCAAGTCCACATTTAGGGCACTTTTTGGATCTTTCTCCATCAACATTCTGAGTTAATGTACCACACCTACCACAATATATATGATTATTATTCCAGTTTACTATCTGGATAGCTCTACCACCAATCCAAAACATATCTTCAGTTAGCTGTTGTGCTAAAGATCTAAGTTTACAAAACCGCATATTATTTGGAATAGCAACTCCTTCACTTATTTCCCCACAAAAGAAATTTTCGCCATTTAAAGAGCCAATATATTGGATGTTATTTAATTGTAAATTAATTAGATCTTCCATAGTAGGTATTTCTACTTTCTTATTTTCGGATTTAACTAATAATTCATCATTATAAAATATAAAATAAATATCTTTATTTGTTGAAGGTAAAATAGGGGTGACTGCCGGTCTAAAATTTGTAATATTATTCTCGTAACGCATTAGTATCATATCTCCAATCTATAGTCATATATAATAAATGTACAATTTATTTAGTAATTCTATACAATTATATCATATGAAGATAATATTTAATATTCAAATATATATGGTTCGAAAACTTACATCTATTTTTAATGTTATTATATTGGTATAATCATAAATGTAGATTGAATTAAAAATTATTACTATTATATTTTAAATCTGAATAAGAGTAAGGAGGTTTCAATATGATACCAACAGCACATATTGAAGTGAAAGAACAAGAAATTATAGCAAAAACAGTATTAATGCCTGGTGATCCATTGCGTGCAAAGTTTATTGCCGAAACTTTTTTAGAAAATGTTACTAAATTTAATAATGTACGAAATATGTTTGGCTACACTGGTACATATAAAGGGCGAAAAATTTCTGTTATGGCAAGCGGTATGGGAATGCCCAGTATAGGAATATATTCCTATGAGTTATTTAATTTTTATGGGGTAGAAAATATTGTACGAATCGGTTCTTGTGGTGCTTACACCTCAAGTCTAAATTTGTATGATGTAATTCTTTGCACGCATGCTTGGAGTGAATCCAGTTATGCAAAAGTTCAAAATGGATATAAAAGTGATACCATTGCAGCGTCTCCTGAGTTAAATGATAAGTTAGAGATCATTGCTAAAGATCTTGGGATAAAAATTCATAAGAATATAATTCACTCAGCTGATGTATTTTATCGAGAAAATTTTGAAGAGTATAAGGATATTTATGAAAAACATGGTTGTACTTGCGTAGAAATGGAATCATTTGCGCTTTTTCATAATGCAAATGTATTAGGAAAAAAAGCAGCTTGTTTATTGACGGTATCTGACAATTTAGCAACGCACGAATTAACTACTTCCGAGGAAAGGCAAAACGCCTTTACGAACATGATGAAAATAGCGTTAGAGATGGCTGAATAATATTTCAATAAAATTCCATATAAACAGCCTCTCAATATAAAAAAACCTCAATATAAATTATTGAGGCTTTTTTTATATGATTGTTAAGTTTTATATTATCTATAAAAATACAAGTGAAATAAGAGATGCTATAATGGCGCTGCAAGGAATAGTTAAAACCCATGCCACAAGTATAGTTCTCGCAAGACTCCATCTAACAGCCGAAAGTCTTTTACAGGAACCGACGCCCATTATTGCACTAGTTATTACACCCATAGATTTCTGAGCATCAATTGAACCATGACTATAAGCCATTCATGCGGCAGAACATATTTGTAATTTTTCAACAAAGTACAATATCGTTTTTAATTATATATGTAGTTTTATATAATACAAATATAAAACCTAAAAGTTTTTATTTAAATTGAAGAAAAATCTAAAAAATTGTGTTATAATTTTAGGCGTGTTTATAACATCACTACGTAGGAGGAAATTTTAATGAGTCAACATGAGGATAAAGTTCAAGAACCATTAATAAAAAATCACGAGGCAAATACCTCAGAGCTAATGGTTGCATGTCTTGAAAATGAAGGAGTAAAATATATATTTGGTATACCAGGCGAGGAAAATCTTACATTTTTAAATGCACTTAAAAATTCTAGTATTAAATTTATAACTACACGCCATGAGCAAGGCGCCGCTTTTATGGCAGATGTTTATGGACGCCTGACAGGAACCCCAGGAGTATGTCTATCTACACTAGGTCCTGGAGCAACAAATCTCATGACAGGAGTTGCAGATGCTAACATGGACGGTGCTCCATTGATTGCTTTAACAGGACAAGCTGGTACGGATAGAATGCATATAGTATCTCATCAGCATTTAGATTTAATTTCTATGTTTGCACCCATTACAAAATGGAATAAGCAAGTTGTAAGACCTGACACTGCACCGGAAATTATAAGGAAAGCCTTTAAAATAGCAATAAGCGAAAAGCCAGGAGCTGTTCATATTGACTTACCAGAAAATATAGCTGCAATGACGGCTTCAGGACGACCATTGAAGCATGGAGATAATGAAAAAAGTTATTCAAGCTTAAGTAGTATTGAAAGAGCCGCGGCTGCTATATCTAGTGCGAAATACCCAGTTATTCTTGCTGGAAATGGTGTAATACGATCCAAAGCTAGTGAATCCCTTACAGAAATGGTAGAAAAATTAAAAATTCCTGTAGCTAATACTTTTATGGCTAAAGGTGTGGTTTCATATAAAAATCCACTGTCATTATGGAGTATTGGACTTGCTCAACGTGATTATGTAAACAGACTTTTTGAAAAAGTGGATTTAGTTATTGCTGTAGGTTATGATATAGTAGAATATAATCCTAAGAAATGGAATCAAGATGAAAACATTAGAATTATACATATTGCTGAAGAAAAATCTGAAATTAATAAATGTTATATACCTGAAGTTGAGGTCATTGGCGATATATCACATTCGATTAATGAAATAAGTAATCTTGCGCATAGAGAGGGTGACCCTACTTTTGCATTAGATTTAAAGAATGCTATGGAGAAAAATTATGAATCATATTCAGATGATAATAGCTATCCTATGAAACCACAAAAAATCTTATATGATTTAAGAAAGGTGATGGGAGACGATGATATTGTTATATCAGATGTAGGAGCTCATAAAATGTGGATAGCTCGTCATTATAGGTCTGTAAAACCAAATACATGCTTAATGTCTAATGGGTTTGCATCAATGGGGATTGCAGTACCAGGAGCAGTTGCAGCTAAACTTGTAAATCCTGAAAGAAAAGTTGTTGCAGTTACTGGTGATGGTGGATTTATGATGAATAGTCAGGAAATAGAAACAGCATTGAGAATAAATACACCTTTTGTAACCTTAATATTTAATGATTCATGTTATGGTCTTATAAAGTGGAAACAAGAGGACAGATTTGGTGAAGATATGAATGTACGATTTACAAATCCAGATTTTGTTTTATATGCAGAGGCTATGGGTGCAAAAGGCTATAGAGTAACAAAAGCTGAAGAACTAATACCTATATTAAAAGAAGCTCTTGCACAAAACATTCCAGCTATTATAGATTGTCCAGTTGATTATAGTGAAAATGTAAAATTAACAAATGCATTAAAAGAATTTCGCAGATAAAATTAGTTTAACTTTGAAAGCGATTTTTACAATATATAAATTAGCATTCATTAAATAAATAATAAGGAGTACGCTATGAGAAAAGTTTATAAGGACCCCAAAGAATTAGGCGATTGTTTAAAAGATTTAGTAGATTTTTATTTAGATGACATTATGACATATGATAAATTGAAAGAAAAAGTAACAGTTTTATTCAATGCAAATGGAGATAGGCTTTATAAAGATGGTAATATTCCAATAAAGATATCTAATATTTTAGGAAATATACGAGTAGATGTTATTAATAAGGTTTTGTCACAAAAAATAAGTTAATTACTTATTGGTGAAAAGAGCTGTTCACTATTACAAAGTGTACAGTTCTTTTCTAGTAAAGGAGTGAGTAATCTTCTCGTTCTTATGCCAATTAACTCAGTTTGATAAAATAATAATTTCCTTGTATATAACTCTCTAAAATTATATAATGAAATAAGGTAAAAAATGTTTAATATAAAGAAAACATAATACATATAATTAAAATATTTTAACTTCAAACCATAAATTAGATTATTATAATTATATATTAGAGGAGAAATTTATGAATTTTGGGATAATGACTAACAAAAAGCATACACTAATCATTATTTTTGCTACGGTTTTAGTTATGGTAGGAATAATTTTTTCATTGCCAAACCAGCGAACATTCGCTGTAACAGGTAAAACAAAAATAATTATTCATTATGCTAAAAATCCAAGCAGTGAACTAAAATGGAACCTTTGGGTATGGTCTGACGAAAAAAATGGAAAGCAGTTCAATACTACTAGAAAAGATGCTTTTGGTCAGGTATTTGAAGGTCAACTGGAAGGCCAACTGGCTAAAGTAGGATTTATTGTGCGTACGAGCAAAGGTGATAAGGATACTGGAGAAAATAGATACATAGAGAAATTTAAAGATGGGGTCGGAGAAATTTGGATCAAAGAAGGAGATTCAAAAATTTACACTTCTGCAGCTGATGCGACATCTAAAAAAGTAGTTGTAAATGGCGAAAATAATTTAGAGGAACCAGGCAAATTTGTAGTTGCAAAATTAGATGACTTAAATATGATAAGTATTGTAACAAATTTATCATTTCCACTTATTTATGAAGATCATGATCCAATTGAGGTAAGATCGAACGGTAAATTATTAGAAATAAAGAAATTAACAAATGATGAAGTTGAGGATGGTATTACAATTGCTGCTAAGATAGAGCTTAGTGAAAATGTTGAATTAGGACAAAGACTTACTATTTCAAAGCGTGGGTTCACAGAAAAGGAAATAGTTCTAGGGGATGTAATGGGAAGTTCCGGTTTTGAAAAAATGTTTAATTATGATGGTAATGATTTAGGAAACACATATTCCACTAGTAAAACAAGCTTTAGGGTATGGGCACCAACTGCAAATGAGGTAAAAGTTGTAACATATGCAAAATGGGATGACAAAACAGGAATTGAATCTAATATGGAAAAAAGCGAAAAAGGGACTTGGGCTTATGATTTAGGTGGAGACCAAAACGGAACATTTTATACCTATAAAGTTAACGTTGGCGGAATTTGGAATGAGGCTGTAGATCCCTATGCTCGTTCGGTTTCTGCAAATGGTGACAAGGGTGCTATAATTAATTTAAAAGAAACAAATCCTGAGAAATGGAATCCAGGTGAAAAACCTACTTTTTCAAATTTAAATGATGCGATTTTATACGAATTGCATGTTAGAGATTTTTCAATCGATAAAAACAGTGGTATGAAAAATAAAGGAAAGTTTTTAGCTCTTACTGAGACCGGAACAACCGGAACTGATGGAAGCATCACAGGTATTGATTATATAAAAGATTTGGGAATAACACATGTAGAGCTTATGCCAATATCTGATTACGCAAGCGTTAATGAAACTGATATTAAGCCACAATTTAACTGGGGTTACAATCCTAAAAACTATAATGCACCTGAAGGAAGTTATTCAACTGACCCTTATAACCCGATTTCGAGAGTCAAAGAATTGAAACAAGCAGTACAATCGCTTCATACTGCTGGCCTCAGGGTAACTATGGATGTTGTTTACAGCCACATGTATAGCAGTAATGATTCTAATTTCAATAAGATAGTCCCAGGTTATTATTATAAATATAATGAAGATGGTACTGATTCAAATGAAAGCGGCTATGGCAATACCATTGCCAGCGAAAATTCAATGGCAAGAAAGTTCATTGTAGATTCAGTGGCATATTGGGCAAAGGAATACAATATTGACGGATTTAGATTTGATCTTATGAACCTCATTGATATAAAAACAATGAATGAAGTTAGAAAAAAACTAGACAGTATAAATCCTTCTATTATCATTATTGGTGACGGTTCAGATAATAGAACTCAGCTTTCAGAAGATACACAAGCAACTCAAAAAAACACAAGTAAAATGACTGGTATAGCACATTTTAACAGTCTAATAAGAAATGCAATAAGTGGCAATGTATTTGAGGCGAAAACAAAGGGATTTGTTAACGGAAAAACAAACGTTGAGACAGATATTAAAAAGGGTATAGTTGGTGGTATAGACTACTCAAGTACTATAAAGACTTGGGAAAAGGTGGAACCAGCACAATCTATTAATTATGCAGAATCACACTCTGATAATACATTATGGGATAAACTTCTTTTAACAAACCCAGGAGATAGTGCTGCAGTGAGATTAAAAATGCACAAAATGGCTGATTCTATGATTCTTACTTCTCAAGGAATTACATCGTTTCAAGCAGGTCAGGAATTTCTCCGAACTAAAGGTGGAAATAGTAACTCATATAAGGAAAGTGACTCTGTAAATCAGATTGATTGGACAAGAAAATCTCAAAATATTGATACCGTAAATTATTTCAAAGGATTAATTGCATTAAGGAAGGCTCATCCTGCCTTTAGAATGACTTCAGCAGAAATGATTAAGAAAAACTTGAATTTTTTAATAGCACCTGAAAATGTTGTAGCATATGAAATAGATCACAATGCAAATATGGACACTTGGGCCAATATTGTAATAGCTTTTAATGCTAACAAAAAAGATATCACAATTCAACTACCTCAAAAGGGCAAATGGAATATTGTAGTAAACGGGCAAGAAGCAGGAGTAAAAACATTAGATCAATTTAAAGGCGATTCACTAGTAGTACCTGCTCTTAGCACTATTGTTATTTATAATGAATTACAAAATATATTTACTACTTTAACCTTTTGGATTTATACTTTGCTAGTTTTAAGCGGAATTTCTTGCATTATAATGTATTTTAAATTAAAAAAGAAAGCTTAACCATATAACGATACTAGAGATTAAAGAAAGGTTGTGTTTTAATGTTTCAACTACCACAAAACCAAAAGAAGTATTTATACACAACTAATTATTCGAAAGATGAAGAGAGCTTATGTAAAATGGAAATAAGGTCTCTTTTCAACAAAACACTTGAAGAAAAGCATTTATTTTCTAATTTTTATGTTGATCCATCTAGGAGTCCATTTATTAAAAAATGTATTTCAATAATGTATACTGGAAAAACTATAGATGAAATTGTTAATAAAATTGATATAGAAAAACTGACCAGTGAGGATTATAAGGTTGTATATATTAATGCTACTGGCGAAGATATGGGTTTTCATGATAAGCGTGCTATAGAATTCAAAATAGGGTTTAGTATACTTGGAGAGGCTAAAATGAAAGATCCTGCAATTATTTTTGGCATAACAAAAATAGCTGATAAATGGATATTTGGTGAATGTGAAAGCAATAATTCAGAATGGCTATTACATAATAAAAAACCTTTTTCATATTCTAATGCATTAAAGGTGAATGTTTGTAGGGCTCTTGTTAACATTGCTATAGGTAATAATTTGAATTGTAGTGTTGTAGATCCGTGCTGTGGTATTGGAACGGTACTAATTGAAGCTATTTCTATGTCTGTTAATATAAAAGGTTATGAAATAAATCCTTATATAGGTAAAAACGCCAAAACAAATCTACGATATTTTGGATATGAGGATGTAATAACTATTGGCGATATGAATGATATTAAAAATAAATTTGATGTGGCAATAGTTGATCTTCCATATGGTATATTTACTAAAATTACTCCTCATCAGCAGTTAGCTATCATGAGTAGTACGCGAAGAATTGCAAATAAAATGGTAATCATTACTTTTGATGATATGGAGGAGCAAATCACCTCAGTTGGCTTTAACATAGAGGATAGATGTACTGTTTCAAAAGGTACGTTTAAACGACATATATTCATATGTCACTGACTCAATTAAAATAAATATATTAAATTAAAGACAAGTATATTTACTTAAGTGTAAATATACTTGTTTATTTTTGTGTAGAAATACTCATTATGTCCTTCTTTTCCCTGAAATCATATCTACGATGAAAACTATTACAGCTATCACAAGTAGAATATGAATTAAACCACCACCAATTCTAAATATAAGCCCTAATGCCCAAAAGAATACTACTATTCCACCTATCCAACGTAAAATTCCCATATTACAAACTTCCTTTCACATAATTTTTATTATTTATTATCTATACATATTAGATTGACCTAAATTCAAATAAAATATACTTTTAACTGCATTTGTTATAATTATCTTGTATAATATAATTATTATATAAGATAGGGTGATGAGATGTTTTTTAATAGTAAAAAGCTAAAACTAAAAAGAGAAAATGAAGCAAGACTTAGAAGAATAAATAACTTCGAAGTAAGATACATCACAACTAGGGATCCAAAACAATATGGTGAATCTATAATAGGAAAGAGTTGCATAATAAATATTATTGATAATAAATTCAACATTTGTTGTAATGATAATGTTATTTTTACGCATCCAATGGAAACCTTACAATGTTCTGAATTAATGAGTCAAAATGGTGTAATTCTAAGTTATGTCGATGATAAAACAGGTGAAGACATAGAAGTTATTGCTTATTACAAGTATCATAGAAAATGATGCATAAATACTTTTTCTATGGTAAATATATAAGTAGAAAGAGGTGTATGAATGAGTAATAAACTTAAAACAACTAACAAACAAATGACATCTTTAGGAATCAAAAAAAACGATTCAGGTGACTATGAATATATAAATCCGGACGAAAAAGAAAATTCAAAATATAAACCTGTAAAGAAAGATCCTAAGTAATTAATTTACTAGGATCTTTTTTAATTTATAATGTAAACGTACATATATATGGTATAATAACTCATATATAAAATTAGCCTATTATAGAAAATTCTAATAAACAATTATTAAATACAAGAAATGTAGCGGTGGCTATGGAAGGAAGAAATGTATGTATATAGGTATTGATTTGGGGGGTACTAACATAGCTGTTGGTATTGTTGATGAGGACGGAATAATAAAATTTGAAAAATCATGTGAAACAAAAAAAGAGAGAAAACCTAATGAAATAATAGAGGATATGATAACTCTAGTTTTAAATATTTTAGATGAATCACATGTACAGTTAGAAAAAATAAAGGCTATAGGTATAGGAATTCCCGGTTTAGCTGATATAAATGGTAATGTAATTTTTTGCGTAAATCTTGGGTGGAAAAATGTACCTTTAAGAGAAATGTTAGAAAATGCACTTCATAAACCGATTTACATAGACAATGATGCTACTGTGGCTGCACTAGCTGAATATGAAAGTGGTTCCATGAAGAATTGCACGAGTGGATTAATGCTTACCTTAGGAACTGGAATTGGCGGTGGAATCATCTTAAATGGTGAAGTTTATAGCGGTTTTAATGGCGTAGGTTCTGAACTCGGACATATGGTAATTGGTGAAAACTTTTATAATTGTAATTGCGGAAGAAATGGATGCTTAGAGACATTTGCTTCATCTACTGCTATAATAAAACACACACAAAAATTAATTACAGATATGAATGAAGCTACTACAATAATGGAAAAAGCAGAAGGAAATATAAATAACATAAATGCAAAAATTATATTTGAGTGTGCTAGGGCAGGGGATAATATAGCAAATTTAGCAGTTAATAGATTAGTCAAATATCTAAGCATAGGTATCCTTAATATCATTAATTTTATCGATCCAGAAATAATAGCTTTAGGTGGTGGTGTTGCAGGTGCAGGTCAATATCTTTTGGATAAAGTTATAGATGAAGTAAATACACATAAGTATTATGAAGAGTTACCTATAGGTAAAATTGTTTTAGCAAAACTAGGTAATAAAGCAGGCATAATTGGAGCTGCAATGGTTGCGAAACATGGTCAAATAAACTAAAATGATAAAATATAAATCTCTTTTGAGAAAGGTGAAGTTAAAATGAGCAAGATAGCACTTATCACTGATAGTACTTCAGATGTAGACATAGAAATGATTAAAAAATATGATCTAAAGGTACTTCCCTTAAGAATAATATACAAAGACCGGGAATACATTGACAGAGTAACCATTACCCCAAAAGAAGTTTATGATAATTTTGAAATAGAAATCCCGACCACTTCATTACCTTCAATGAAGGATATGGAAGATTTGTATTTAAAACTTGAAGAAGAAGGTTATACTCATGCTATTGCTATAGTAATATCTTCAGGGCTATCAGGCACATTTAATACATTGAGACTAGTAAGTTTAAATCATCCATCTATAGAAACTTGTGTCTTTGATTCAAAATCTTTAACTATAGGTGAGGCTGCAATTGTTGAAGAATGTGGTGAAATGATCTTAAGTAAAAAGAGCTTTGACGAAATTGTAACCGCTCTTCCAGAAATACAAAATAGAATTACCGTTTATTATGCAGTAGATACACTAAAATACCTAATAAAAGGTGGTAGAATTGGGAAAGTTGCTGGTACTATAGGTGAGATTTTAAACATAAAACCTATAATATCAATTAATAAAGATGGTGTTTACTATACTTACGCAAAACCAAAAGGTAAAAAGATGGCCATAAGTAAGCTTGTAGATATAGCAAGGGAAGCCCTTCAAAAATCTCCATGTAAGATTTGGGTTATGCATGGAGGGGCTTATGAGGAAGTAAAACGCTTTTCAAGTATGATTTCTGCTCTTCCAAACATTACAAAACTATCCTTTGGAGAAATCAGCCCCGTAGCTGGAGTTCATACCGGACCCGGATTACTTGGTATTATAATAGTTACTGAATCAATTAGTATAAATTAACTAATAATAAAAGAGATAAAAAAACACAAATTACTAAGGAGTCGCGATGATGAAAATTCAAGATATAATGTCAGGAGATTTTTCTGCATACCCCGAGGAAACACAAGTCTTGATGAGAGACTACACTGAAAAACTGAGGGAAATTATTAAAGATGAATTAATAAAGGACATATCATACAAAATGCTTAAGGACATAGACAAAAGCAAAGATTATTTCATGGATGTTTTAACTGATATATTAGATAATGGATATAAAGGCTTTAGTAAGTTATCAACACAATCACTTATAGATACTTATCTAGAACGAAAAAATCAAGAAGACTTTCTTATTTTATTAGAAAAAGTTAATGAGCAAATATAATCTTATAACTACTATTTAATATTTACAAAACAAAAGCATTAAACCACTTTGGGTTTAATGCTTTTTTATTCTAATGTCAGTCTATCTTTATTTTTAAAGATAAATACAAATTAATAACCGCAATGAATGCTGCAACAATGAAGACATATTTATATCCCATAGTTGCCCATAAAATACCACCCACAAAAGGTATTGACATTGCTATTATATGATCAAAGCTTGTTCCTGCTGATAAAGTCGGTATAACATCTTCTGGACATATAGCAATTTTTTTTATATATGTAGATCTAGCCATTTCTACTACACTTAGCGAATTATCAATAATGTAACACGATGCAATAACTACAACCGCAATGCTTGGTCTAACTAAATCCGCAGCAAAAGAATAACCAATACATATTACTATAAGAACCACCGCTTCAAGTGAAAGGACAAATCTTTCCCCCCTTTTGTCTATAGCATTTCCAACAATAGTTCTCGTAAATATGCTTAATACAGCAATTATCAATCCGAGTATAGCAAAAGTAGGTGGATCAACGTTATACACTTTGATTAATACCCAAGGTGCAAATGTTAAAAAAATCTGTTTTCGTGCACCATTAACCACGCTAAGACAATAATAAAGAGTATATTTTTTTCTGAAAATAATCGTTATTTTTCTTGTTTTAGGTTTTTTATTTTTCATTATACCTAGAAAAAAAGCTGCAAAAATATAAAAAACCGAAGCTATTACAAAAGCTACTTGATATGTTAGGTTAAAGTATTTAAACCCAAATCCTACAATTGCATAACCAATAATAGTTGCAATTAGATTATATGCACTATATCTGCCTAGTCTTGCACCATAATTCTCATTTTGAGAAAGGTTCATACCTATCCCAGCAGATAAAGGCATAAAAATATGTGTACCAAGGCTCAATAACATCATCCATAGAAGCATAGTCGCAAAAGTTGGAGAAAACATACCTAATCCCAGCATTCCTAGCGAAGCGAAAATCATACCTACTATTGCTATTCTTGTGTCACCTAAGAATGATAGTATTCCTAAAACTACAACTATTAGAACTCCTGGTAATTCACGAGGGAATTCTACAATACCTCTAGCCGCAGCTGTTAGTTTATATGTATCACTTAAAAAGTTATTAAATACGGTTGAGTTTATTCCACTTGCTATACCCGTAAATAGACCTACTATCAAAAACAGCTTAAAATCCCTATCGTTATTGAACTTTTCAAATAAGTTTGAAAAGTTTTCTTTCATCGTTTGTTTTTTTACTCCATTATTATCTTTAAGTTTATCCTGATGCCCCATCTTCCTTGTATCCCCCCTTCAATCTAACTTAACTTAGTATATTATAAAAAATAAGGGAATTCAATTAAAATTAAAGGGGTATAAATTAGTATTTAATTGATAACTCTCCTATAAGACTTGTGTCCTTAACTTGGGACCAAGTAGCTTCGATTAAAAAATTTACTTTTAATCCTGTTTTATACTTAAACGAAAACTCTTTATCAGGTGACAGATGGTAATTTTCATAAACTACTAAATCGTTTTTCATTCTATCTTTAATAATAATTTTCCAAAAACCAGTCTGCGGCTGAAGAATTTTAGCAGTAATAATTAGATTAGACCAAAAGGTGTTATTTGACCCAGTTTCATAATATCCTTTGCCATCATTAATATTTATTTTGAATGCTTGGTTAATATTTCCACGGTTACTTGTTGCCGCTACTTCGCTGCAAACAATATTATTTATTTTTTCATAATTTTCCGATTGATTCATGTTATCCCTCCTTATAAATATTCCCAAATAAGGATATAATATAAAAATATTTATATATTATAGTACGTATTAATATGTAGAATGTTATTAATTTTTTTTATAACATTCAAATTTATTATTTTAAAGAATTAAACCGTAAAGAATGCTATAATTATATTCTGAATTACATATTGAAATTTAGGATTAAATCAAAAGAAGGTGACCATAATTAAAGATAATAAATATTTACCTATAAATAAAGAAGACATATTAAATAGAGGTTGGACCGAATTAGATTTTATAATAGTTACTGGAGATGCATATGTAGATCATCATAGTTTTGGGACTGCAATTATTTCAAGAGTTTTAGAAAGTGAAGGCTATAAAGTAGGAATAATAGCACAACCAGATTGGAAGAATATAGATGACTTTAAAAAACTAGGGAAACCTAGGCTCGGATTTCTAGTTAATTCTGGAAATATGGATTCCATGGTTAATCATTATACTGTAAGTAAGAGGATAAGAGAAAAAGATTTGTATTCACCAGGTGCAAAGATGGGCCTTAGGCCAGATAGAGCTACTATTGTTTATTGTAATAAAATTAGGGAAGCATATAAAAACGTACCTCTTATTATCGGCGGCATAGAAGCAAGTTTAAGGCGATTTGCTCATTATGATTATTGGAGTGATAAGGTAAGAAAATCAATGCTTATTGATAGTGGTGCAGATCTACTAATATACGGCATGGGTGAAAAACAAGTTGTTAATATTGCTAAGTATTTAAATGAAGGCGTGGATATAAAAGATATTACACAAGTGCTTGGCACATGTTATGTAGCTGAACAAAACGCAAATATATCTGGTTACATTCAAATAGCATCTTATAAAGAAGTATGTAAAGATGTACATAAATATTCTGAAGCATTTAAAATACAATATGATGAGCAAGATCCAATTAGAGGAATTGGTATTGTGCAAAAGCATGCTAATAATTATCTGGTACAAAACAAACCAGAAATGCCACTTACTCGAGAGGAATTAGACAAGGTTTATGGTTTGCCATACCAAAAGAATTATCACCCTAGTTATGAAGCTTTAGGTGGTATCCCTGCTATAGAAGAAGTTCAGTTTAGTTTAGTAAGTTCAAGAGGATGTTTTGGGAGTTGCGCTTTTTGCGCCATAACTTTTCATCAAGGAAGAATTGTACAAAGTAGAAGTGAAAATTCACTAATTGAAGAAGCAATTCAAATTACAAAACTTAAGGATTTCAAAGGATATATTCATGATGTAGGAGGCCCTACAGCTAATTTTAGAAGGCCAGCATGTGATAAACAATTAAAAGTAGGAGCTTGCAAGGATAGACAATGTCTACATCCTAGTCCCTGTAAAAATTTAGATGTTGATCATATGGAGTATTTAAAACTTTTAAGAAAATTAAGGGAACTTCCAAATATCAAAAAAGTTTTTGTACGTTCGGGCCTACGTTATGATTATATTATGGCAGATAAAGATGATACTTTTTTAAATGAGCTTATTAAACATCATGTCAGCGGACAGCTTAAGGTTGCACCTGAACATGTTGCTCACAAAGTTTTGAAATATATGGGTAAACCAGCAGGAAAAACTTATAATAAGTTTTTAGATAAATTTTATAAGGCAACCGATAAAGTAGGTAAGAAGCAATACGTTATTCCTTACTTTATGTCTAGCCACCCAGGGTGCACATTAGAATCATCAATAGAGCTAGCAGAATACCTTAGAGATATAAAATATCAGCCAGAACAAGTTCAAGACTTTTATCCGACACCTGGGACGCTGTCTACAACTATGTTTTATACAGGTTTTGATCCAATAACCCTTGATGAAGTTCATATACCTAAAACTAAAAATGAAAAGGCTATGCAAAGAGCGCTTCTTCAATATAAGGATCCAATGAAATACGATTTAGTATTACAAGCGTTAACACAGGCTGGAAGAGAGGATCTTATTGGAACTGGGCCTAAGTGTTTAATAAAACCTCGGGGAAATAAGCATAAAGTACAATTTAGTAATACAGGTGGTAAGTTAAGAGAATCAAATCCTATAAATAAAGATAAAAAAAATAAGGATAAATCAACTCCTATAAAGAACAAGACAAATGATTCTCCTACTGGTAAAAAGCCTAGACAGAAAGGTAAAACTATAAGCACTCAAGGTAGGACAAATACAAATTCGCGGATTAAAAGTGTTAACAAAAAGAAATCAAAACTGAAAAAAAGACAATAATTATTAATAATAAATACCTACATCCTTAGCTTGGATGTAGGTATTTATTATAAATCTGTTATCAATCTATTGTAACTATTTTGATTATACTTTCTTGTTCTACAAGTTCACTTTTACTTAAACCTTTTCTAAAGTATCTTATTTGCTTATATTTGACTTTGTTCATTTCAAAATCTAAAACATCAATTCTGTCGCCACTATAAATAATGGCTTTTTTATTTCCTTTTAAAAATACATGCACTTCCATAAATTCATATGTTAGCTGCAAAGCAGCTACTCCTTTCATTATATATTCTACTTAAATTATAATTCACTATTTAAATTCTAAGTCACTATTTAAATTATAAACCATTATTTATATTTATCAAGATTAAAACAATTAGAAATTAATAATGATTAACCATTTAGTTATATATGAATATAATATAAATAAAACTAAATAGTTCAGGTATCTTTATTGAAACTCTAATATAGATTTATTTCTAAAAGGAGATTAGACTATGATAAGTAAAGAGTATTTATTGGATACTAATATAGTTATAAAAGTGTGGAATAAATATCCTACCTTGCTAGACACAATTGAAAATATAAAATCTATTGATTTTAAAATCTCTGAGAATATAGCTGGTGAGTTATCTGTAAAAGAGTATGTTAAATTCAATGAAAATTTTGTACTCTCAAATAAATTCTTAAAATTATTGGGTCATATTATTTCTGATAAAGAAGTTAATTCTACCGAAGTATATCTAAGTGGTGACTTTATTAAATATGAGCAAAATAAAAATATTTACCTTATTAATGGAGATAAAATTTCTATAAACGACTATAGCCTAATTGATATCTGTGAAAAAAATAAAAACTATACCCTTGTAACTGATGATAAAAAGCTAATTCGAACTGCAAAAATCATATTGGACACTTCAAGAGCCTTAAACTTCCAAGAATTTCTAGAAGAATTAAAGGAATTGAAGGTAATATAATTATAAACAATATGAGAGGTTACATCTTAATAGGTGCAACCTCCTATACTATATCTCAATAATTTATTTAATATTTTCTTCCAGATATTGTTTAAATCTAAAATTCCAAAGTTCATAAGTTTTTGGACGTTCAACCTGAACTACTGATAAAAACTCATCTATTACCCCTAAATTGTTTAGACCTTTCATTAAGTGTCTCGGATAAATAACAATTTTTGAATAATTATTTTTTGGATCGATTACATTAATCGAAAAATCATCCATTAAGTATAAGTCTTTACACCTAATATCTAATCTATTAAATTTAAGCTTCGAGAACTCCTCAATAAGCTTAATTATGTTGAGTGATATTTTTTTATTGATGCCATTTTTTTTAATATATTTATCTAAGCGCTTTCCACTTGCAAAATCACGGACAATGTAGTAGGGTCCATGCTCATAAACTTTAGGAAAATATTTGCTTTTTCTAGTCTTAACAAAAATATTATATTCTCCCTGACAAACCTTTTTATTCTTAAAAATTTTTATTACTCGATTGTTAGGAAGCAAATAAACAATTCCATTATGACCAGAACCTAAAAATTCTGATGTCTTAAGCATTTTTTCAACTTTACTATTTAATTGGATATAATAATTTTTGTCATCATTCATATTACCATCTTCTTTATACGAGATATCATTCTATTATATGATGAAGGCTTGTAAGTATTTCCTATATATATATATAAACCACAATTATTTTTTATTAAAATGTGGATTTTCAAACTAAAGTTGCTTAATATTATATTTAATAATATAATGTTATGGAATATATAAACAATTTTATCGGTTTATTAAAATTAGTAAGTAGATTTTTAAGGAGAGATATTTGATAATGGTAGAATCAATAGAGGATCAACAATTTATATACGATGGAAATGATTTAGGTGCAGTCTATTCCAAGCTTAATACAACATTTAAAGTGTGGGCACCTACTGTGGAAAAAATTACAGTAATATTGTATGAAACTTACAATGATGACCTAGGACAAAAATATGAAATGAACAAATCCGAAAGAGGGGTTTGGCAACTTTCACTTAACGGAGATTTTAAAAATAAATATTATAATTATATAGTACTAAATAATGGAGTGGAAAAGGAAACACCCGATCTCTATACTAAAGGCTCAAGTGCTAATGGTAAAAAAGGTATGATTGTAGATTTCGATTCTATTAACCCGAAAAACTGGAAACACCATAAGAAACCTATACCAATTAACAGGACTGAGGCAATAATTTACGAAATTCATGTTAGGGATTTTTCAGTTTCAGAAGACTCTGGTATTAAAAACAAAGGAAAATATTTAGCTTTTTCTGAAGAAAACACTAAAACTAAGCAGGGTATAGTTACAGGATTAGACCACCTTAAAGATTTAGGAATAACTCATGTTCACGTATTACCTGTTTATGATTTTGCAAGTGTGGATGAAACTACAGGAGGCTACAATTGGGGATATGATCCTTATTTATATAATGTACCTGAGGGTTCATATTCTTCTAATTCACTAGATGGAACTGTACGAATTAAAGAATTTAAAACAATGATTCAATCTTTGCATGAAAATGGTATTAGTATAATTATGGATGTAGTCTATAATCACACAATTACTGTAGAAAATTCTCCTATGGATATCTTGGCTCCGGGATATTATTATAGAAAAGATTATAATGGTAACTATACAAATGGTTCAGGATGCTCAAATGAAACAGCATCTGAAAAACCAATGGTTAAAAAATTCATAATTGATAGTATTAAGTTCTGGGCACAAGAATACAAAATTGATGGGTTCAGATTTGATTTAATGGCGCTTCATGATATAGACACAATGAAAGAAGTTGAAAAGCAGGCAAAAATAATAAATCCAAATATAATTATTTACGGTGAGCCATGGACTGGTGGACAGTCTTCATTGCCTTACGATAGACAGCTACGAAAAGGGAGTCAAAAGGGTATGCAAGTATCTGTATTTAATGACGATCTAAGAAACGCTTTAAAGGGCGATAATGACGGTGACAACCTAGGTTTCGTTAATGGCGGATTAGGGTTCGAACTAGAAATTAAAAAAGGTATTGTTGGTGGTATATATTATAATAATAATATATGCAACTTCACATTATCACCAGGTGAAGCTATAAATTATGTAAGTTCTCATGATAATTTATGCTTATATGATAAATTTGTAAAAAGTAATCCTTATAATACCCCTTCTCAAAGAGAGAAAATGAATAGATTGGCACTTTCTATTATACTTACCTCTCAAGGTGTACCATTTATTCAAGGTGGTACAGAAATACTAAGAACTAAACAAGGTAACCACAATAGTTATAACGCTGGTGACCTCATTAATGAAATACGTTGGAGTAGAAAGGCTGAATTTACAGAAACCTATGAATATATTAAGGGTTTAATCGCCTTAAGAAAAAGTCAAAAGGTTATGACTTTAGACAGTGCAAATGATGTTATAAATTGCTTACATTTCCTTGAAACTCCTTACAATTCAGTGGCTTATGAATTAACATCAACATACATTGGAGATTATAATAAACTGATTATAGTTCATAATGCTTACAAAGAAGAAATAAAATTAGTTTTACCTGATGATGATGAGTGGAAGATATTAGCTAATGAACATGAAGTCAATAAAACAGGTGTAAAAAGTGGTTCTAAAACTTGTATTCACGAGTTAATCGTACCTCAGTTATCAACTTATATAATATGTAAATAATAAAAAATAAAAACTGCATCTTTTTAAAGATACAGTTTTTATTTTTATTCAAATTTATATAAAAAGAATGTTATTGTTATGATGTGTAACAAAAGCTTAAGGCTCTATCTCAATATAAGCTATTGCCTTTTTATTAAATAGATATTTCTTTCCCATATTATTAAGTTCATGAGGTCTAGAGTTTTCAAAATTATAAAACCAACTTTTAAACAGGTCAGATTCTGATTGTTTCAAATCGAATAGTTGAGTTTCACCACTAATAAAAGAAATCGTTAACATAATAAACACTCCTTTTCTAATTACATAGTATCTACTAACATATATTCTCTACTGAATAGAAATTTCCTCTATTTATAAGAATATTTTAAATATTTTAATATATATTATAATCGGAGCTATAATATATATTTATATAAAAAAAAGAAACCTTCACTAGATCCTGGATAGTGATAGATTTGCTTTTTGATTCTAGTCTAAACATTCTAGACATTCATTGATTACATCTTCAGTAATTTCAACTAATTCATAGATTCTCATTTAAACACCTCCTTAGTTGTGTATGAGTGCCCGAAACACAATATTACTTGGTAGGCTCATTTAATGTGATTTTTAAAATTGCTATAACAAATAAGATATGTTATAAGCGTTATCCGTACGTTATTCAAACAAAATTTTCATAAGGGGTTCATTAAGATGTTTTGGAATGAAGAGGGTAAGAATTTAAGAATTGGATTTAGAAAATTCATGTCGTCTCTTTTATCGTGCGTTTAATGATCCGTATTTGCTATGAGTAGCAAATGACTTACTGCTTTGTAAAATTCAATAATTACTAGGTAACTTTATTAGTATACATCATTTAAATTAGAAATGCAACTAATTAATTCAAATTAATAAAAAGGCTAATTTACCCTCATACTCCATGATTGTAAATTAACCTAATGTTAAACTAGTATTTATTTTGATATAATGGCTTGCACTCTACCAACCTGACCATCTTCTAGCATAACTTTTATACCTCTATGGTGTACTGCCGAATTAGTCAGCAATCTTTTTACTACTCCTCTAGTTAGTTTAGTTGTTCTTTGATCTTTTTTTAATACAACATCAACTGTAGTGCCTACAGGTACATTACTTCTTATTTGTCCTTTGTTATCACTCTGCATATTCATGATTTTGTAGTCTCCCTCAATAAAATTACTTTAAAGCTTATTTCTACTTTTATATATAGTTAATATTTTTATAAAGCTTTATATACAAACAATACTCTAATTACTGTTGTTTTGTCAAAATATAATTTAACCACGCACTTTAAAGTAGACTAATGAGACAATTTACGTAAACTGAGCATAAAATAAATTTGGATGGAAACTATATAATGTAAAATACTTTTTTAAAAGGGGAAATTGTGATGCTAGAGTCCTTGTCGTTTATACCTGCAAATCTTCTAAATCCAATTATATCATCTGTTTCAATAATAATTGGTGCTATTTTAGGTGGTATTTTCAGTTGGCTAATAAATAAAAGTTCTACTGGTAGGACAATTGAAACTCAAAGTAAAGCTGAAAAAGCTAACAGAGAATACTTGAACCAAAATAATGCATTAAGATTAAGTCAGTATGCAACAATAATCCAATTAGATATATGCACCACATTGTTTCAAAGCATAAGAATGTTAATTGAATTTGATGCTGAAAATAAAACAGGTGTTTATCCAATACCTATGAATTCTAATTATGCCGGGGCAATTGTAGCTTTAGCCAAAGAATTTAGTTTAAAAGAAATGAGCTATATTTATCAATTATATGGAATTATAGAAAAATTAAATAATGATACAAAAGGGTACCATTATGATGAAAAACATTATCTATTAATTAAAGAAGATTACATTATGTTCATAAAAAAACTTTATGGAGATAATTTTTCGTATGCATTTAATTTTGATATCGATATAGTAACATATGAAAATTTATATAATAATGATATTATAAAATCAGGTTATAAAAACGTGCTAATTAAATTAGAAAATATTACTAATTAATAATTATATATCAAAAAACAAAGAAAAATTTTGATTTTTCTAATCTTTTCAATGAAAATACCTATTATTTTGATTTTTATATTGAAATTTCAATAGAATTAAGATAAACTGATTAGTAGAGTAACAACAAGTTAAGTATGAACATAGAAATAAAAATTTAGAGATTATAAATTTAAACATATATTCTATAGTATCTAACATTCTTGATTTGATGCAAGAGGAGGAAAATTTTATGCCAAGTAATAATATTGAAAAAATGAAAGAAATTATTGAGGAAAAGAAAAAGAGAAGTGCAGAGCAAAGTGGAATGTCGAGACCTGATAAATCAATTGGAAAATCAAAAAAAGCAGCAAGAAGTACTAAAAAAACTGGCGGTTTATTTGATAGGTAATCACTTATCTTTAATATATCCTTTATAAAAAAATAAAATTAAATTATATTAAATAATGAGCTTCTTTTCTAGAGGCTTATTTTTTTTAAATACTCTTTATGCAATATAATTTCCTTAATATATTTAATTGAATTATCTTTAAACAATAACAAAAAAATAAATAACCTATTAAGAATACTATTGTGGTAAGAATAGTATTCTTATTATATAAAGAATTAAATACTTTATATAAAATAGGAGGCTATTATGATATATCTAGATAATGCTGCAACTAGCTTTCCAAAGCCTGTGGAAGTCTATTCCGAAGTGTTAAGGTGTATGGAAACTTATGCTGCAAATCCTGGAAGAGGTTCTCATGATATGGCAGTAGAGGCTTCATTTAAAATTATGGATACACGCCAAGAGTTAAGTGAATTATTTAACATTCCTAATTTGTTAGATATCATTTTCACTTGTAATGCTACCCAATCGCTTAATATAGGAATAAAGGGGATATTAAAACCAGGGGATCATGTTATTAGCACAACAATTGAACATAACTCAGTTCTAAGACCTTTAAATTATCTAAGTAAAAAGGGAGTAACATTTACTCTTATTAATGTAGATGAAAATGGATATTTGAATATTAACAACCTAAAAAAAGAAATACGGAAAACTACAAAATTAATAATAGTGAACCACGCATCCAATGTATTAGGAACTATTCAAGATATAAGAACTATAGGAAAGATTGCTAAAGACGCAGGGATAATATTCATGGTTGACGCGGCTCAGAGCGCTGGTGTTATACCCCTAGATGTTCTTAATGATAACATTGACATATTAGCTTTTCCGGGTCATAAAGGATTATATGGTCCACAAGGAACAGGAGGTCTGTATATAAAAGACACTATTGAGCTGGATTCGTTTATTCAAGGTGGAACCGGGAGTGAATCCTCTTCAATGGAGCAACCTATATTTTTGCCCGATAGATTTGAAAGTGGAACCTTAAATACACCAGGAATTGCAGGCCTTTGTGTGGGAATAAGGTTTATTAGAAAAGTTGGAATAGAAAATATAAGAAAACATGAAAATATCTTAGTAGAATATTTACTAAAAGAATTATGTAAATTATCTTATGTTAAGATTTATGGGGGATGTGATTATAAAAACAGAGGATCGGTAGTTTCTTTAACTTTAGACAATGTAGATGTATCTGAGGTAGGAGACTTTCTAAATAAAAAAGGAATAGCAGTCAGAACAGGTTTCCACTGCGCACCACTAATACATCAAATAATTGGTACAAGGCGTAAAGGAACAGTTAGAATAAGTCCAGGTTACTTTAATACCTTAGAAGATATTGAGGAACTTGTTATAGCTTTAAATGATATACATGAAAAAAGACCCTTTTTATAGGGTCTTTTTATATATATTATAATACTAGCAGCAATGACTATTTCTTTCAACTACTGTAGCTGAAAATACTGGATTGTTAATACTAGCTATGCCGCCTGCAACACCTACACCAACTGCTGGAGTAGTTGCAACTACAGTATAGGTGCAACAATTATCTTTACAAGTGTTAGAATCACAATCACAATCACAAACGAAAAAAGTAAAAGTATCAGCAAAAGTATCAGCCAAAGTGGATAGTCTAGTATATACCCATACTGGTCCAAATGCTGTTGGAGTAAGATCGCATTTACATTGTTTGAATATTTGGAAGTTAATAATTACAGGCGTACCTGGAAAAAGCGTGGTAACTATATTGCTTGCAAATTCAAATTTAATGCATGGATTACTAAATTTCTCAGTATTTAAAATGAGACTTCCAACGGTATTGGTAGTAACGGCAGTACCTACTGTAACTATTACTGGATTCCCTGCCTTACATTTTAATAAAACTTCATTTTCTTTGGATTTTTTATTGCAACATACTTTTTCATCTTCATAATGACCTTTTGACATCGAATTCATATATTAATTCCTCCCATATTTTGAGTTAATAATATTGAGTAAAAAGAATTCCAAAAGAACTTATTATCTAGTCAAGTTTATTGGAATTCTTATACTACAATATATGATAAAGACCTGTAATTGTTCTGATTAATTTTAGCTTATTTAACTTTAATTACTCATCATCTTCGCATTCTTCATCAAATAAAGGTTTAAGTTTTTGATCTGGGAAGAATTTTGGAACCGGTGACCGATTAAATCTTTCACAAGGATCTTCATCATCCTCCTCTTCACATTCATAAGGAATTGGACAATATCCATATGCAGGAATTAAAAGTTGAACACTAAGTTCACATTTTATAATAAGATGGAATCCTAAAGTGATATCTAAGAAACTATCACCACAATCATCATTACAAAAAAATCCATCTAAACATTCTGCTACCATTTCAAGTTTTATAATTTCAGAATCTAGGTCTTTTGATTCTCCATACATAGAGCTTACAGATATTTGTGCTAGTGAATCTGGACAGTATAGTTTTGATATCACCTCTGTACGATTAATTTCATAAAATTCGCATTTTGTCTCTCCATTACAATCTATATAGTCTGCATAAAATGAAATTACAAAACAAACTATTACTTTCTTATAACTTGGATTCTTCTTTAGTGGAATTTTCTCCACTGAAATAAGCTTTAGTTTAAAGTCCCTACATCCAGTAAATATTCTAGGATCGTTAAGGGGGTCACTCCTTAATTCTTCGTCTGTATCTGTTGTATCCTCACCGCAAGCATAAACTAAACATCTTTTTATTAGGCACTGGTCAAAAACTTTTGGAATTTCGACGCAAACTAGTTCAGCCGGATCAGGTAAATGACCTTCTTTGTTAACAACACCAGGTCTTGCAATAAACTCATTACGAGTAATAGACATATATTATCCTCCTTTTATGTTAAGTGATACACTTAAAATTCGTGTTCTCCTTTTTATAATATGTTGTTGTATATAATGTGTGATAATTTTATTATCAAATTTATACATTTATTTTTACATATCAATTTAAATTATGTGTTAGCCCTTTACCAAAAAATTTATTTATACTTGAAACGATACTTAAGCATTAAAAAAAGGCCACATTATATAAACTGGTACCTATAGGAAGGACACTAAAAAAAAAGTGTTTGGATTATAGGTGCTTTTTTTGTATAATTTATATATAGATAGGATGGTGGCAAATGAGTAAAATATTATT
>NZ_JAHLEB010000062.1 GCF_018861735.1 Clostridium lacusfryxellense
GATATAGATATCAATGGGATTTGAAAAAGATGACTCCTGTTCAATACAGAAACCATCTTAATAATTTAGTATAGTTTTTTTCAAATTGTCCTTGACAAAGGGTACAGATTATAGCGAGTTTATGTTTTTAGCAGATTAATTAAAAATAAAATTAGTAGTTCTTAGCGAAGTGACTGCATTAATAGTAATATATACTTTTTTTTATTATAGTATGAATTTTTCTGGGAGAGGCACAAAATAAGAAGAGCAGAAACATTGAAATTCCATTTAAAATTCTTCTTTTGCAAATATAAAATTTTATATTTTCAAAAGATTAGAATTTCTTAATGGAATTTCACGTTTCAAACTCTTATTTTGTGCCTCTCAGGAAAAACTCATACTTGTTTACACTATTCGCAATGAAATAATTTTCTAGCAAATTTTACAGTTTGAGTTGCATCTTTTGCATAATAATCTGCGCCTATCATTTTTGCATACTCTTCATTTAAAACTGCGCCTCCAACAAGAACGGTGCAATCCAAATTATTGTCTCGAAGTGCCTTTATTGTTTCTCCCATACTTCTAACTGTTGTGGTCATAAGTGCACTTAAACCAACTAATTTAATATTTCCACTACGTACTGCCTCAACTACAACATCTTCGTGTACATCTTTACCAAGGTCTATTACATCAAAACCATAATTCTCGAGTAAGATTTTAACTATATTTTTACCTATATCATGAATATCGCCTCTAACAGTTGCGAGTACAATGCTACCTTTGCTAATCTTTTTATCTGTACTTGTCATCATTTTTTCTTTAATTATCTCAAAAGATTTTTTCACTGTTTCTGCTGATTGTAATAACTGGGGAAGAAATATTTCTCCACTTTCATATTTTTGACCTACTATATCAAGGGAAGGTATTAAGTAGGTATTTACTACTTCCATTTCAGTCATAGTTTTTAGGAGTTCTTTTGTTGTTTTTGAGGCCTCTTCCTTCATGCCATCAATAATAATGGCGCTTAAATCTTTAACTACTGATGTTTCAATAGTGACTGGTTTTCCCTCAAATGATGAATAATTTTTTATATATTTTGTTGAAGCAATATCTTTATTCCATAATACATTAAATGCATCAATTGTTGACGTCATATCAACAGACAGAGGATTGAGTATTGGTGCATCAAGCCCAGCAGTTAATGCTGCGGCAAGGAAAGTCCTATTTAACATTCCTCTTTGTGGTAATCCAAAGGATACATTACTTACACCAAGAGTAGTTTTAACACCTAGTGTGCTTTTAACAAGCTGGACTGCCCTTATAGTTTCTTTAACCTCACTTTGCTGAGCGGATGCAGTTAACACAAGACAATCTATTATAATATCTGACTTATCTATTCCATATTCCTCTGCCCTCTGAATAATTCTTTGCGCTACTTTAAGTCTACCCTCAGCGGTACTAGGAATACCATCCTCATCGATAGTGAGTCCGATTACACATGCACCATACTTTTTAACTATTGGGAATATGGCGTCCATTACTTCGTCCTTACCATTAACAGAATTTATTAGCGGTTTTCCATTATAGATTCTAACTGCTGACTCAATTACATCGGGTCTAACACTATCAATTTGAAGTGGAAGATTTATTATGCTTTGTATTTCTTTTATAACATTTATCATAACTTCTTTTTCGTCAATTTCAGGAAGACCAACATTTACATCGAGTATATGTGCTCCTGCATCTCTTTGATTAATAGCCTCTGTAAGTATATAGTCAAGATTGTTGCTTTTTAATGCTTCTTTAAGTTTTTTCTTGCCTGTAGGGTTTATTCTCTCACCGATAATTTTAACTTCTTCTCCAAGAACTACTGTAAGGGAAGGTGAACTAACTGCTGTAAATTTTTTAACATTACGTTTTACAGGTTTTAGCTGGGCGATTACATTCTTTATAGCTATTATGTGGTCACTAGTGGTTCCACAACATCCGCCTAAAATTGTAACACCCATTTCAGTCATGATTTTTGCGTACTCGGCAAATTCATGTGCATCAACATCATAAACTGCATCTCCATTTTTAAGTTTAGGAAGGCCTGCATTAGGTTGAACTATAACTGGAATACTGGAGTACTTAAGAATTTCAGTAATTATTGGAAGCATTTCATTTGGTCCAAGAGAACAATTTACTCCGAGAGCATCTATCCCAAAGCTTTGAAGAACATTTACCATTGTTATTGGGTCCGTGCCAGTTAATGTTCTACCATCATCTTGATATGACATTGTACATATTACGGGAATGCTACAATTTTCTTTTGCTGCAAGAATAGCGGCCTTTGCCTCATAAATATCTGACATTGTCTCAATAAGGATTATATCAACGCCTTCCCTAGCGCCTATTTTAATTTGTTCTGCAAAAGTTTCGTATGCGTCATTAAATGATAAAGTTCCAAGTGGCTCCATTAATTGACCAATAGGACCGATATCAAGTGCAACAAGTTTATCACCGGCGGCTTTTCTTGCAATTTTAACAGCACTTGTTACAATTTGTTCTACAGTATATGAAGTATTTTTAAGCTTATATCTATTTGCACCAAAAGTATTAGTAGTAATAACATCGCTTCCAGCAGTAAGGTATTCACTATGTATCTTTTCGATGATTTCCGGGTGGATTACATTATAACTTTCTGGTAATTCGCCTCTTTGAATTCCATACTTGTGAAGCATTGTACCCATAGCACCATCAAATAATAGAAAATTATTAAAATTTATTTTATTACACACAATATCCACCAACCTTTCTAAATTCACATCCTACGTTTTTACAACTCTCACAACCGGTATGAGATTTAAAATTTTTAACTTTACTAAGTCCTATAAGTGCGGTTACTGATTTCCTTGGTAACATAATACTATTTTCAGTAATAGTAAGTCCTATTTTTTTATAAGCATCCAAAACATTTAATATTTCTGCTCCATTAGCTATAGAAAAGTCTCCATAGCCTGGGCTATATCTAGTTGTGATATATAAATTATCTTGTAAGGCATTTTTCATGATTTTATCTTGCAGCTCATCACATATATATTCAATTGCTGTGCTTGCGCAGGCATCCATAATTACACCTTTTGTAATATTAAATCTTGAGTAATATGCTAATTTGATATCAACAGCTGACCCTAAGGTAGCAGCCATAACAGCGCATTTAACAGAGTTTACAAGGAGATCTTTTATGTCTTTATCTTTTAAAACTAAAGTGCTACCAATGAGTAATAGTTCATCGTTATTTCTTTCAATATCAAAGATTTCATAAACTGAACTAGGTTTACTTATATCTATAATTTCATAACAACATTCATCAACTAAATCCATCATTTTCCTATCAATTTCTTGGTTTTTATATCCTAAATATCTTAATACTTCTTTTTTATCAATTACCATAGTAGTCTCCAATCAGTTTTATACTAGAATAAAGTATAAATAAAATAATTGCAAATATATTCTTTTATTATATATTATAATGATTTAATAATATGTATTATGTTTTAATTTGTATTGACAATTAATTCTAAGTGAGTTAAAATAAAAAACAAACAAAAACTTAATAAATATCTTATTTAGAGAGGTGGAGGGACTGGCCCTATGAAACCCGACAACCGACATTCATTTTTGAATGTAACGGTGTCAATTCCTGCAGAACGAAGTTCTGAGTAATAAGAAGATCAGTTTTTTACGAATGTAATATAGAAAACTGCTTTCTTACTTGAAAGCAGTTTTTGTTATATAAAAATAGAGGGAAATGTTAGTAACGAAGTGAAATTATAAATATTTTAAATTATAAGAAATCTTAATTAAAAAAATTATTAAAAGGAGTGTTAATATGAAGTATATTGTAGTACTGGGAGATGGGATGGCAGATTATCCTGTGAAGGAGCTTGCGTGCAAAACACCACTTCAATACGCTAATACACCTACTATGGATTATATGGCAAAGCGTGGTACTCTAGGAATGGTTAAAACTGTACCCCAAGGTATGCCTGCAGGAAGTGATACAGCAAACATGGCTGTTTTTGGATATGACCCATTTGTATATTATAGCGGTCGTTCACCATTTGAAGCGGCAAGTATGGGTGTTCCAATGTTAGATACTGACATAACCTTTAGATGTAATCTGGTAACAGTCTCAAGTGATGAACCGTTTGAGGAAAAGATTATGATTGACCATAGTTCCGATGAAATTACAACTGAGGAGGCAGGGGTACTAATAAAAGCATTAAGTGATTATTTAGGTACGCAGGAAATAAAATTCTACCCTGGTATTAGCTATAGGCATCTTATTATATGGGACAATGGTCCATATGAGTGGAAACTTACACCACCTCACGATATATTAGGTCAAAAGGTAAAAGAATATATGCCTAAGGGACCAGGTAGTGAAATAATAGAGGAAATGACAAAGAAAAGTTATAAATTTTTATCTGAGCATGATATAAACAAAAAAAGAGTTGCAAGGGGGCTTAAACCAGCAAATTCAATTTGGGTTTGGGGTGAAGGAAAGAAACCACTTCTATCAAGTTTCTATAAAAAGTATAATTTAAAAGGTTCAGTAATTTCTGCTGTTGATTTGATAAAAGGCATAGGGATGTGTGCAGGTATGGATGTTATTGATGTAGAGGGCGCCACTGGAAACATTCATACTAATTTTATAGGTAAAGCAAAAGCAGCTCTTAGTGAAATGGCAAAGGGGAATGATTTTGTGTATGTCCATGTTGAAGCTCCTGATGAGTGTGGTCATAGATATGAAATAGAAAACAAATATAAAGCTATAGAGTTTATAGACAACCAAATAGTTAAGGTTATTAAAGATGAAATGGATAGATTAGGTGAAGATTATAAAATGATAATACTTCCGGATCATCCAACACCGCTATCACTTAGAACTCATACAAGCGAACCAGTTCCATTTTTAATATATCAAAGCAATGACGAAAAGGATAATATTAATGGTGACTATAATGAATTTACAGCAAATGAAACAGGGCTATATTTTCCAGAAGGATATAAGCTAATGGATTATTTTATAAAAGGAACTATATAAAACAGATATATATAAATAGGGTGTAGATATAAGGGATATATAATTAGGAGGAATAATATTATGGAGCAAATATATTATAAAAGTACAAGAGGAAACGAGAAACTAGTAAAATCAGCAGAAGCTATAGCAAGAGGATTAAGCGATGATGGAGGTCTTTTTGTACCAACATCTATACCTAAGTTAACAGTTGAACTTAACGAATTAAAAAATATGAACTATAAAGAATTAGCATTTACTATAATGAAGGAATTCTTAACTGATTATGATGAAAAAGATTTGTTAGAGTCAATTGACAAGGCATATGATGAAAAGTTTGATACGGGCATTATCGCGCCACTTGTAAAGCATGGACAATCATACTTTTTAGAGTTATATCATGGGCCAACTTTAGCATTTAAGGATATGGCATTATCGATATTACCTTATTTATTGAAAAATGCAGTTAAAAAATTAAACATTAACAAAGAAATGGTTATTCTTACTGCAACATCTGGTGATACAGGAAAAGCAGCACTAGAAGGTTTTGCAAATGTACCAGGCACAAAGATAATAGTGTTTTTTCCACAAGAAGGTGTTAGCGAAATTCAAAAAAGACAGATGTTAACTCAAACTGGTGATAATACTTTTGTTATAGGTATTGAAGGAAACTTTGATGATGCACAAAATGGAGTTAAGCAGATGCTTACAGATGAGAATCTTCTTAAATCACTAGAGGAAAATAATAAAATGTTCTCATCAGCGAATTCAATTAATATAGGAAGATTAATACCACAAGTTGTATATTATTTTTATGCATATACTCAACTCTGTAATAGTGGTGAGATTAATACCGGAGATGCAATAAATTTTTGTGTTCCTACAGGAAATTTTGGTAATATATTAGCAGGATATTATGCAAAGAGAATGGGACTTCCAATTAAAAAACTTATATGTGCTTCAAATGAAAATAAAGTTTTATTTGATTTTATAAATACTGGAATATACGACAGGCAAAGGGACTTTGTAATAACTATGTCGCCCTCAATGGATATATTAATTTCAAGCAACCTTGAAAGACTTCTATACGCTATGAGTGGGGAAGATTCAAAGAAGATAAAAAACCTTATGGATAAGCTTAAATCAGATGGTAAATATGAGATCGATGATAATATGAAAAAAGAGCTACAGGACTTCTTTGGAGGTTATGCGACAGAAGAAGATACAGCGCACGCAATAACTGAAGTTTATAAAAATACTAATTATGTAATTGATACACATACTGCAGTTTCTTATGCGGTATATCAAAAATACTTAGAAACAACAAAGGATAGTACAAAGACAGTTATTGTCTCCACTGCAAGCCCTTATAAATTTACACCAGACGTTATGAAGTCAATAGATGCAAAATATATAGGATTAAATGATTTTGAATTAATTAAGGAGCTCAGTAAAATAACAAAGGGTGATATTCCAGTAGGAATAAAAGATTTAGAAACAAGGCCTGTTCTTCACAAAACTGTTTGTGAAAAAGATGAGATGCAAATACAAATTGAAAAGATACTCAAAATATAATTAATGGTTTTTGATCGGCATCACGGATAGTTGGTTAGGAAAGGAGAATTTAGCATGGAAAAGGTAAAAATAGCTATTTTAGGTTTTGGAAATGTTGGAACAGGTGTATGGAAAATACTACTTGAAAATAAAAAAGAGATAATGAAACGTTCGAATTATGAAATAGAGGTTTCTAAAATACTTGTACAAAATATAGATAAAAAAAGAGATATTGAACTTCCAAGTGGAGTATTAACAGATAATATAAATGATATTATAAATGATGATAGTATAAAAATTGTAGTTGAACTTGTTGGTGGACGCGAGGAAGCCATGGAATATATGATACGTGCAATGAAAGCTAAAAAACATGTTGTAACTGCGAACAAATTAGTTATTGCAAACTATGGAAAAGAGTTATTTGAAACAGCGGATCAGGAAGATGTATTATTTTATTATGAGGCAAGTGTGGCTGGTGGAATACCAATAATACGTGAAATCAAGGAAAGTCTTACAGCAAATAGAATTGAGCAGATAATTGGAATTATAAATGGGACTACTAATTATATATTAAGTAAAATGACTACAGATGGAAGTAGTTTTGATGAGGCATTAAAAGAGGCTCAAGATTTGGGATTTGCGGAGGCTGACCCAACTTCTGATGTTGATGGTTATGATGCTGTCTATAAGCTTGCTATAATGGCTTCACTATCATTTGGAACAGATGTTGATCATGATTCTATTTATAGGGAAGGAATAAGAAATATCAGCGATATAGATATAGAATATGCAAAGAAATTTGGTTACACTATAAAACTTTTAGCAATTGCAAAGGAAGAAAATAATAAATTAGAGCTAAGAGTACATCCAACATTAGTACCATCTAATCACCCAATGGCAAATGTAAATGATGCCTTTAATGCAATTTTAATAAAAGGAAATGCAGTTGGAGAATTAATGTTATATGGAAAAGGTGCAGGAGATTTACCAACTGGAAGTGCAGTTGTAGGTGATATAATATCAATATTAAGAAACAATGTAAAACCATCTGACTTAAAGATTTTAAATGATGAAAAAGATTTTAAAGAAGTTAAGAAATGGGAAGAAAATGAATCGGAATTTTATATAAGACTTGATTTTAAAGATAAAGCAGGAGTACTTGGCGATACAGCAAAAATATTTGGTAAAAATAATGTTAGTATTGTATCAATTACCCAAGAGGTAGAACATCAAGATCATGCAACATTAGCATTTATTACACATAAAAGTGTAGAAAAAAACATAAGACATTCACTAGAACAAATAATGGAACTAGAAAACATTAATAAGGTAGAAAGCATTATAAGGATTGAATCATTTAAATAGGTATAGTAGTAATACAAATAAATCCTCTTAAATTTGATTTTATATATTAAAACATTAGTTACAATCTATAACGTTTTTAAGAGGATTTTTATTATTTTAAAAAACTAATTATTAGACACTATTTTTTTAGAGTTGGGTTTTAAGTCGTATATTTCAGAAGATCTTTTTCCTTTAAAAGTTACACTATTCTTAAGTTCGTTATAACTTAACCTACTAGAAATTATATATAAAGGCCTATTTTTTTCTGGTAATGAATTAAGCGCATCACATACTTTTCTATCAATTAGCCTAAAATCTTCAGTGTGAACTGGAAGGTCTATATTTGTAATTTTTCTAAGTATTCTATAAAAGGCACTAGCTGTGAATTTTTTTAAAAAGGTTTTGCGGCCACTCTTAACTCTTTTGCCGTATACAATCTCATTACCCTCTTTCCATTTTTGAATCATATCTATTATATATTCAGGGAGATTTTGAAGATCTGCTTCTATTACAATAACAGCATCGCCTAAGGCTTCTTTCATGCCTGCAGTTATTGCAGCTTGATGACCAAAGTTTCTTGAAAAATTTATTAGCTTTATATTCTTATCTTCTCTACATATATTTTCTAACATATCTCTTGTCGTGTCATTACTTCCATCATTAATAAATAAGATTTCATAAATTTCGTTTGTATTATCCATTACGGATTTTAATCTGTTATAACTTTCATTTATAACAAGTTCTTTATTATATAAAGGTACCACCACGGAATAAACAATACCATTACTCATTATTATCATTCCCTTCATTAATATTCTTTAATTTAATGTTTTGTCTTTCTCTATAGTTAAAATTATAAAGCTAAATTGTAGCACCACTATCAAATCAATATGTGAACTTTATGTGATTATATAATTTAACTTATGCAAAAAAAAGACTGCCTCGACAGGCAGCCTTTTAGGGTAATGAGATTTTTATATTTTGTTATTATAATTTATTTAAATACTACTAAACTATTCTGAAAACAGATACAGTTCCAATTGGGCCAGATAGACCTACTAATACTATACTAATAGGACCATCGGAATTGTTAACAAATCTGAAAGTTTCTCCTGCTGTTGCTGCATAAATTCTATTAGAACCAGATATTAATGGATTTGTTGCTGTAATTGATATACCAGCAACTACACCACGTAGGGATGATACTAAATCAATTTCTATAGAAACAGTTCCAGGATTTGGAGTAACAGAAATTTTCCAGTCAATTACATAAACACCTGTTGTATTAACTGTAAATACACCTGTTGCTGCATTATAACTTAAATCAGGTCCTACAATAGCTACACTATCATAAATGATAGTGCCCCCTACTGGAATTGATACTTTTGGTGTTGTTATAACACCATTTGCATAGGAATTGAAACTTGGGCCTGTAGCACCAGTTCCGCCAGTAGCACCTTGAGCCCCTTGAGCCCCTTGAGCACCTTGAGCTCCTTGATTACCTTGAGCCCCTTGAACACCTTGAGGACCTTGAGCTCCTTGATTACCTTGAGCTCCTTGAGAGCCTTGAGTTCCTTGAGCACCTTGAGTTCCTTGAGGTCCTTGAACACCTTGAGGACCTTGGGAACCTTGATTACCTTGAACACCCTGAGGACCTTGAACACCTTGAGGACCTTGAGCACCTTGAATACCTTGAGATCCCTGAGGACCTTGGGAACCTTGAACACCTTGAATACCTTGAGGTCCTTGAACACCTTGAGGACCTTGAGAACCATGAGAACCTTGAAAACCTAGAGGACCATGAGAACCTAGAGAACCAAGAACACCTTGATAACCTTGAGGACCTTGTTTACCTTGATCACCTTGATAACCTTGAGTACCTTGATCTCCTTGAGGACCTTGGGCACCCTGATTACCTTGATTACCTTGAGGACCTTGAGGACCTTGAGCTCCTCGAGCTCCTTGAGCACCTTGGGCTCCTTGAGCGCCTTGAGCACCTTGAGAACCTTGAGCGCCTTGAGAACCTTGAGCACCTTGAGAACCTTGAGGGCCTTGAGGACCAGTACGTCCAGTCGGGCCAGTAGGACCTTGAGGACCTTGAGGTCCAGTACGTCCAGTTGGGCCAGTAGGACCTTGAGGGCCTTGAGGACCAGTTGGTCCGACTATACATTTTACCTCACAAGGATGGCAAGGATCACAACAAACGTGTTTGTCACAGCAATCGTGCTTGTCACAACAATCATGTTTATCGCAACGATCATGTTTGTCATCACAATCGTGTTTTTTAGAGGTTAAATATTCATAAGAATCATCTATCTCATCTGGTTTATATTTTTTACTCAATATTGACACCTTCCCTATAAATAATATTTTCTATATTTAAATACTATTTCTTTTTTATTTAAGAAACTTACATTTTTTAGTTAATAGCTTGTACCTTCTAAGTTAATGCTTGTACTTTCTATACATAATATGCAGATATTATGTTTGTGTTAAAGAAATATATTAAAAACTAGTCAAATTTAAAATATATATTTAAATTTAAAAAATATAGATTACAATTTCAATCTATATTTTTTAAATACAACTATTCTACACTAGATAAATAAATTTTATGATTATTCAATAATCGTTCATTATTAGGATCAAGCTCAATAGCTTGATTAGAAAATTCTATGGCTTTATCTATCATATTTAAATTGTAACAGCCTAATGCTGCTAAATCATAAGGAGTGTAGTCCCAAGCTGATGCTTCGTTTGCAAAGGAAAATGATTTTTCCTTGATTTTTAATGATTCATTTGCATAATAATAAACGCTAGCCCAATCGTTTTCTTTATAAGCTAATAATGATAAGTCAACATAGGGTTCTCTTGATGATATAGACTCACCTATTGCTTTATGAAACCATTTTTTAGAGTTTAATATTTCTCCTTTTTCATAATATGATTTTGCAATAAACCTCATAGCAGAGGATCTTTCGTCTTCCCAATTTGAGGTGGGGATGTCTAAATACTTCTCTAAGGTTAAAATGCAATCATCCCAGTTACTATTAAACATATATTCGCGGCCAAGATAATATAGATTTCTACTACTATCTGGATTTTCCTCAATAGCTAATTTCAATAATGGAAGATTTAAGCTCCTGTTTTTTGTTGTATCAGGTCTGTGATTATAGACTAGTCCGGGAATATAAACTTCTTTCTCCTCCCCATCACCTAAATACTCTAAAATTTCATGTGTTGGATATATCCATTTATATCCATGTCTGGAGTGTATTCTTGACCAAGTATATTGAACAGCAGGTGATCCATCAGTATTTACGCTCCAATTATATAGATATGATCCTCTTGTGGTTTCTTTTGTCCAAACATTTTCTAAATGGTTTCTCCAACCGTCCTCAATAACATCATCAAGATCAGAGGATACACAAATATCAATATCGCTAGGTACAAACTTTAAACATTCATTTCTGGAATAATCAAATCTAAATGGAGTAGCATTTATAGAATAAACAAGCGCCCCTCTTTCTTTTAGTTTATTAATTGTATTATCTGTAGATCCTGTATCTACAACTATAACAACATCGGCATTGCTTACATGATCCATAAAGCGGTCAACAAACTTCTCTTCATTTTTACAGATTGCATAAACACAAATTTTATATTTATTACTCATTTAAAAGCCTCCCATTTAGCTATCACGCATATCATTATATGATTTTATTTAATTATAGGTTCCAAAGTTATTCGTAATAGAATAGTAAAAGCAACCAACAAATTATTGGCTGCTTTACACTATTTGATTAATTTAATAGAAAGATGATATGTATGTTTTTAACATAGAAAGGTTAGAATAAATGCTTAAGTAATAATTAGTTAGAAATTTAATTGAGGTGATATATATAAAAAAGGAAAGTATCGACTCTAAGATTGATAATATTAAAAATGGCTTAGGACTATCAGCCCCAATTAAAGTGAAAAATATATCTATGGGTGAAGATCCATCGATAAAAGGGGCTATCATATATATTGATGGACTAGTAGATAAAAATATTATTAATAGGGATATTCTTAATCCTTTGATGATTGAAATTCGGGGTTCTATAACATTAAATAGCGAGACCCCAAGTCTTTTGTGTAGTAGTTACATAACTGCTGACTGTTCAGTTATTAAAGGAAATACTCAAGAAGTTTATAGAGAAATTAAAAATGGGAATACTTTATTTGTAATTGAGAATATAGATGATTATGTAATAATTGATACAAGTGGTGGCAAAATTAGAGAAATAACGGACCCTGATAATGAAGCGTCATTGAGAGGAGCCAGGGATGGTTTTGTAGAAAACTTAGAAGTTAATATAAGTTTAATTAGAAGGAAAATAAAAGATTCAAACCTTTCAATTGAAAAACTCGTTGTTGGAAGACGGACACAAACGGATTTAGCATTAGTTTATATTAAAGATTTAGTGAATACTGAGGCTTTGGATGAGCTAAGAAAAAGAATAAGTGTAATTGATGTAGATTCGATAGTTGGCATAGGTGCATTAATGGAATTGGTAGATGAAAACCCCACCAGCATTTTTCCTATGAACTTGACTACGGAGAGGGGGGATAGAGTTACCGCAAATATTATGGAAGGTAGAATAGCTTTAATTTTAAATGGATCATCATTTGTAGTAACGACCCCTTCAGTATTTGTAGAATTTTTTCACACTGTTGAAGATTATAATGAAAGAACAATACCTGCAAATTTTATAAGACTTCTTAGAGTTTTATCGTTTTTCTTAGTAATTTCACTACCATCAATGTATTTAACGTTAATAAAATATAATGCTGAACTCATACCTGTTGAATTTGTTGTTCCCGTAGTGCAATCACGAATAGAAATATCCCTTTCACCTTTTATGGAGATACTCATACTGGAAATATTGATGGAGATTTTAAGAGAAGGGGGATTAAGGCTTCCCACAAAAATAGCACAAACTTTAAGCATAGTTGGAGGTATTATTATAGGAAATGCTGCAGTAGAATCAAAAATGGTAAGTCCAACTACTTTGCTTGTAATTGGTATCACAGTTATTGCTTCTTTTGTAATTCCTACAGTTGATATGTCTATTGCTATGAGGCTATTAAGGTTTCCTATGCTATTTTTAACTAATAGCATGGGTATGATGGGGATTGCTACAGGTTATACTTTACTTATTATTCATTTATGTTCATTGGAGAATTTTGGTGTTCCATATATGGCATTTAATAAGGATGATTTAAAGGATACCTTCATAAGGGCCCCATTTTGGAAAATGAATGCTCGTCCTTCCATTATCTCAAATAGAAATATCACAAGACAAACTAATTCTAGAAATATGTTTAGGAGAAAGAAAGATGAATAAAAAAAACAGGTTATTAACCTCTGTTGAGCTTTTTTTTATCTTGGTTGGGTGCATAATAGGCATGAGTGTAACAAGTTTGCCAGCAAATGTAGTTAGTATTGCAAAACAGGATGGGTGGATTTCAACCATTATAGGTGCAATATATCCTTTATATATTGTTCTAATTGGAGGGATAATAATAAAGAAATATCCTGATAGTAATATAATGAATTTAAGTAAAGCCTTCTTTGGAAAAATAGTAGGAAATGTTTTAAATTTGTTGTTTATGTTTCAATTTTTGTTTTATGAAGTAATGGGTCATTTCAGGTTCAAGCAACCAACTAAGAGCGTATAGTATATATTTTATTCCACATTTCAAAATGGTTATGATTTTAGCCCTTGTTGCTTTTTACGCTTCAATTAAGGGTTTAAAGGTATTAGCCAGATTTACTACAATAACATTTTTTTTATTATTAATTGTAATTTTAGCATCCACAGTAACATTTAAGTCTGCTAGTCTATTAAATGTAAAACCTTTTTTAGGAGCAGGCATCCCCAAAATTTTAGAATGGAGTATACAATCTTCATTTGCGTATGCAAATATGGAAATATTATTAGTAATTTATCCATATGTACAGGAAAAAAAGAATATATTAAAAGCTGCATTAACAAGCACTCTTGTAATAACTTTAATTTATACCTGGATAGTTTTTACATCTATATATTTTTCAGGACCTGATTTAGTCCTAAAACAATTATGGCCATTTTCATTTGTTGCTGAATCATTTAAAATACCTGTTGTAAATAACTTTAGATATGTAAACATTATTATATGGATTGTTATAGCATATAAAACAATAGCTGTTGAATTTTATGCCTCAACCAAAATACTTACCAATATTATTAAAATAAAAAGAAAATGGGTTTGTTTTTTACTATTACCGATTATTTTTGTGTTACCAATTTTTATAGATAATGAAGTAATTAGGAGAGATATTTTGAGCAAAGTTATACCTTGGATAACATCATTTAATATTGCTTACGTAACCTTAATTGCATTATTAACAATTTTAATAGATAAAAATAAGATTATTAACAAAAAAGGAGAGAAGATTATAAATGAAAAGATATAGTCTACTTATAATCTCTATTTCATGTATAATTATATATTTATTTTTCAATTCAGGTAAAGGTATTGTTTCTATAGAAAAAAGAGATATTGCTTCAGGAATATCCTTTGACATCGACAAAAATGGTCCCGTTAATGAATATAACGTTGCTGCCAGCGTATATACTTTTATCAAACCAGATGAAATATCAAGTGTTGTACTAGAAGGTATTGCTAAAAATATTCCAGACACCAGGTCAAACAGGGAAAATATCAGCAGCAAAGAATTCTTTCTTGGATTGCAGAAAGTATTTATTTTTAGCGAGGATATGGCTGCGGATGGTTTTAATGCTAGTGTAGATATACTGTTAGCTAATCAAGAGCTTAATGATTCTGCATGGGTTGTTATTTGTAAAGGCAAGGCCCTTGATATGCTAAAATTTAAAACTGTAGATTTTCCAACTGCATCTGATCATATTAACGGTATGATACAGAGCGCTCAGCAACAGAATTTTATGTCTGTCAACTATAAAATAATAGATATGCATGTAAGGGTAAATTCAGAAGGTAGGAATTTAATTGTTCCTTACTTGGATATAATAAATAACAATATTACTATAACAGGTTTGGCTGTTTTTAAGAAAGACAAGATGGTTTTACAAATACCTATGGAAGAAGCTAGGTATTTAAATTTTTTAAGAGAGAATAAAGTTAAAGGAATGCTAACAATTCAAAACGATTCACACCACTATATATCAAGTTACGGAGTGGTTAAAAGAAAAGTTCGATGTGAAAAAATAAATGGCAAATATAAATTTAATATTGATTTAGAATTCACAGGGAAGATAGTAAATAACACTATGTATATGGACCTTATGGGAAATACCAAAACATTAGAGGCGTACAGTCATGAATTAGAGGAAGAGACAAAGAAAAAGTGTTATAAATTTTTAAATAAGATGCAAAATGAGTATAAAGTAGACTGTTTAGAACTTGGTCGTGATGCTGCAGCTACCTTTGGACGAAACCCCCAAACAGATTGGGATGATGTTGTTTGTAAGGCGGATATTGTAGTTAATGTAGTGGTGAAGGTTGATAACATTGGAAGAGGTCAATTTTTATATCAAAAGGATAAAACTCAAAAGTAGTTATTAATTTTGAGTTTCCCGTTTAAAATATAGTTTATAAATTTATTCAAGCTTTTCGTAGTGTCACCTACTAAAAAAGCCATTCATATTTATAATATAAATGGCTTTAATGTTTATTTATTTTTTCTGAACTTTTTTTTGCTTAGAATTTAATCCACAGCAATCTAGTTTTTTATCGCCAAATGATTCTTTATTGGCTTTTTCCATTCCTTTTAGAAAATTATCATACCATTTTTTTAATGCGTTCATATAAAGCCTCCATTTAATGGTTCATTTTAATTCGTTATATAAATTGATTATATCTTAATTATAACATTTCTATGTGAAGAAAATATAAAGATTAGAGAAGTAAAAATGTTTATAACGGATATCTAATTGAAAAACTAACACCAACATCCCTATTTGTAACCTCTATTTCCCCATTATAATAATTTACAATCTTCTTGCAGATGGCAAGTCCAAGACCAAATTTGCCAGTTTTATCTTTGTAAAAATTGTCAAAAATATGGGATAGGTGTTCCTGTGGGATATGAGGACCATCATTATACATCGTAATTACTGCAAAGGTACCTTCTTTTTTTAAGCTTACATTTATCTGACTTTTAGCGTATCTTAGGCTATTATCTAATATATTTTCGATGGAAACCTGTATTTTATCTACATTTCCGTTTATAAGAGCTTCATCTATTCTGCAATCCCAATTAATATTATTATTAATTACTTCAAATCTATTTACAATATGGAGAAGCAACTTATGCAAATTAATTTCAATATTTTCGAAGTTATTTTCTAAAACGTAATCTAAGGTATTCAAATATAACATCTGTTTAACCTTTTTCTCAAGGCTTAGAGCCTCATCTCTTATTATTTCAGCATTTTTTTCAACGGATTCAACATACACACCATCTATGATAGCCTCCGCATGGCTCATAATTACCATAACTGGTGTTTTTAAATCGTGTGATATACTTTGCAAAAACATTTTTTCTTCTTCATCTGTGCGTCTGAGTTCTTTTTGCATCATATTCATCGAGTTTGCGAGCCTTCCAATTTCATCTTCATTTTTAACAAGGATAGGTTTTGTCCAATCTTTATGTGATATTCTAATAGTGAAATCCTCAAGTTCTTTAAGAGGTTTTGAAATATAATTTGCAACTAATTTAGAAGTTAAAAAACCAATAGCTATAAATATAATTCCTACCCAAAGCACCACATAAAGTAAGCTGTTATTTTGCATTTCTGGCATATAAGTTATTAAGAATGACTTTCCAGAAGTTCCATATTGGATAGAACTTATTATGAAAATAAATTTTTTGCCATTGTAGGAATCTTTAAATACTTTCTGAGAAAGAGTACCATCTGTAATAAAACCTGACATCCATACTTTAATATTTTTATCATATAAATTATAAGGTAAGTTGGAATTACCTGATACATTTGGTGGAATTCCGCGAACTTTATTTATATTTATAATTTCAGCAGTATTATTACTGTCTACATTAAGAATAAAATAATCACTTCCTTTTAAATTCCGATATTCGCCATCTCTAGTTGGTTGGGTAAAATTTTTAGTTTCCAGCAAATTAGCATGTGATACTTTTAGGTCTTCTGTTTTAGCCTTCTCATCTATGTTTTTAAATGCAACAAGATAGAAAAATGAGATACTTGAAATTATTATAAGTATTATTACCGTAAAAGTTGTCCATATTCTCATGGTTAATGAGTTGAATTTGAATTTAAATTTTAATTTACTCATAATTTGTATACCAATTTATAACCATATCCATACACAGTTTCTATAGTAAATTTATCAATTTTTTTTCTAAGGCGCCTTATGACATCATCAACTACTCTATCTGAGCCGAAGTAATCATCACCCCATACAGTATCGAGTATTTGTTCTCTAGAAACTAAATTGTTTTTGTTCTCAATAAAATAATAAAGTAATTCGAATTCCTTTTTAGTTAAAATAACTTCTTCACTTCCAATAAATACTGTTCGTTGTTTCTTGCTAATGCGGTATTCGCCCATATTTAAGTCGTCGCTTATTTGGTGGGTATCATCTTTATCAGTGCCATAAACTCTTTCTAAAAGCTTATTAGTTCTAATAATAAGCTCGCGAGGCAAAAATGGCTTTGATAAATAGTCATCACTACCTAGTTCAAGCCCCACAACGCGATCTAGTTCTTCATTTCTTGCAGACATAAAAATTACAGGTGTATTTTTGTTGTAAGCTTTAACAGCTTTAATAATCTCGTAACCATCAATATCTGGAAGCATTATGTCTAGTATCCAAAGGTCTGGTAAATCCTCAATTCTTGCAACTGCAGAAAGACCATTTGAAAATGTAGTTACTTCATAACCCTCACGCTCCAAGTATTTTTCAAGTAAAAGATTCAAACTGACTTCATCCTCAACCAGATATATTTTCTTTGACATAAACATCACCCCCCTTTATTAAGCATTTAGTACTATTAATTTATATTCTACCATATAATTCTCAAAACATTTTAAATTCTTTATGTAAAGATTATGTGATTTGTTAAAGAGTATAGTTTAATTAAATGACATATTATTTAAAATATTTTTGTATAATGTTAGGATGCCACAATCGGGTGAAGATGTTTATTATTAATTTGAAGGAGATAGAAATGAAAAAGTTAATTAAAAACTATAAGTCTACAATTATACTTTTATGCTGCGTAATATTTGGAGGAATTGTGGGTAGTATCATGGGTCCGAGGTCTTCCATTTTTGAACCATTTGGAAAACTATTTATAAATCTAATGTTTATGATATTAGTTCCATTAGTATTTTTTAGTGTAGCATCTGCCATGGCTAATATAAGCGGACTGAAAAGGCTACGCACAATAATGGGCAGTCTTATATTGGTATTGCTTGGAACATCACTTATTGCGGCTATTGTTGGAACAGTATGTGTACTTATTTTTAATCCTACAAGTGGTATTCATTTAGATATGTTTAAAAGTTTAATGAAAAGCGCGGTAGATACTCAAAGCAGTGAAAAAGTTTCATTTTTAAATCAAATTGTTAATACATTTACTGTTTCCGATTTTGTAGATTTATTTTCGAGAAAGAATATGTTACAACTTGTTGTATTTTCAATTATTTTTGGTGTATCTGTTTCTCTTTCTGGTGAAAAAGCGAAACCTCTTGCAAGACTTCTTGAGGCGGGCTCGGTTACCATGATGAGAATTGTTAAAATTATAATGTATTATGCACCTGTTGGTCTTGGATGTTATTTTGCCTCCATTGTTGGTCAACTTGGAAGTCAGATCTTAAATGGTTATTTGAATATATTTGTATTATATATAATTATTTCTGTAATTTATTATTTTGGGTTTTTTAGCATTTATTCATTTATAGCAGGTGGGAAAAACGCAGTAAAAATATTTTGGAAGAATGTTACTATTCCATCAGTTACAGCATTAGCTACCTGTTCAAGCGCTGCTTGCATACCAGTTAATTTAGAGGCAGTTAAAAAAATGGGCGTACCTACTGATATTGCGGAAATAGTAATTCCACTAGGAACAAATGTCCATAAAGATGGTTCTGTATTTGGTGGTGTTATAAAAATTACATTCCTAATTGGATTGTTTGGTAAGGACATGACTAGTATATCGTCCATTTTTGGGATTATTGCTGTTTCACTTCTTGTAGGGGCTGTTATGGGAGCTATTCCAAGCGGTGGAATGATTGGAGAGTTGTTAATATTAAGTGTTTATGGATTTCCACCAGAGGTGTTTCCGATTATAGCTATTGTTACTGTAATTTGTGATGCACCGGCAACACTACTTAATGCCATTGGAAACACGGTGTCGTCATTGCTAGTTACTAGGCTTGTCGAAGGGAAAAATTGGTTGATAAATTATAAGAAAACATTATAGAATTAAATATAAATTTAAACAAAGAAAGCGGCTATGAAATTTTATAGTCGCTTTCTTTGTTTTATGGAGATTCAATTATACATTAATCTATAATTAATTTGATTAAATATCTTCTATTTTACAAATTGGTAATAATGTTGGTGGGGTTAGAGCTATAAGGACTTTAGCTGGGATATCATCAAAATTCTGACAAAGATGAGGATAGGAACTATCTAGGTGAATACTATCTCCTTGTTCTAAAATTGAAGTGAAATCTCCTTGTGTTATTTTAACCCTTCCATTTATTACAGTAATGAATTCTTCGCCATCATGAGTATGAGTGCAATTGCCGGCCTGATAACCTGATGGAAGATCAACCATTAATACTTGTAACTGCCTACCAAATGCAGCTGATAATACTTCTATTTCAGGACCTTGAGCTAACTTTAATTTTGGCCTAAAGTTCTTACGTACAAGTTCTGGTTTAAATAATTGATCCTCTAGAAAGTTTTTTATTGGAATGTTAAGTGTTGAAGAAATTTTCTTAAGACTTTCTAATGAAAGAGATACTTTATCATTTTCAACTTGGCTGATAAATCCACATGACAATCCAGTTTCCTCAGCTAATTTGGAAATATTCATATCTATCTGTTGTCTGTAATTTCTAATTTTATTTCCGATGGACATTATATACAACACTCCTTAAATAGTTTAGTGATACAAAACATTATTTACTATCACTAAAAAAATATTGACACTCACAAGTATATTTGTTAATATTAAATAAATGTTAGTAATACTAATATATTATTATCTACACTAAAATGCAAGCTGAATTATATATATCAAATATAAATTGTTAAATCAGGAGGTTTCTATATGAGTATTTATGGAGTGACAAAAGGTACAGAATTTGAAGAACAAGCTGATAAAAATAGGAAAGGTGAGGAACAGGGTGCAGGAATGTATGCTGGGCTTGCATATATTGCTAAGGAAAGAGGGCTTGATGAATTATCAGAAATCCTTCTAAAAATTGCAGCAGATGAAATGCGTCATGCAGGTATATATGCAGTTCTTAATGGTAACACCAACGAAGATATTTTTGAATTCTTAAAAAAGATTGCACCAGCTGAAACCAATGCTTTTGAAAGGCTAAACCAATTTGCAAGTAGGGTACGGGAAAGTGGGCTGGAAGATGCTGCAAAGCAAATAGAAGCAATTGCAGTGGATGAACGCCGTCATGGAGAGTTACTTACGAATCTAGTTGATAAAGAGTCTAAATAAAATAATGTGTATTTAATTAAATTTAAATAAATAAATTAATAAGTGAGGTAATAATTATGAATGAAATATTGAAATTTATCGCTGATGCTAAACTATTCTATCTTGCAACTGTTGAGGGTGATAAGCCAAGAGTACGTCCATTTGGATTTGCTATGGAACATGAAGGCAAAATTTATTTTTGCACAAGTAACGAAAAGGATGTATATAAACAATTAGCTATAAATCCAAATTTTGAAATATGTACTATGTCAGATAATGGTCAGTGGATAAGATTACAAGGTAAAGCAGTATTTGATAAAAGTTTGGAAGCAAAAGCTAAAGTATTTGAAGTTATGCCAAGTTTGGCAAAAATGTATAAAACCCCAGAAAATCCTATATTTGAAGTTTTCTATATAGAAGAAGGACAAGCAACAATATATTCATTCTCAGACGCTCCAAAATTAATTACATTATAAGGAACACAATAGGCGCACTCAAACCTAACATTTATGTTAAGGAAAGGGGCGTCTATTATTTTGTCTGTTTTGTAGAGAAGTCAATTCTGTATGTTTCTATTCTTTTTATTATATGAGATAATAGTCTAAGAGCAAAGTAGCAAATTCGGATACTTTAGATTTGAACTTGTAATACTTAGGAGGGATTAGTTATGAGACTTACTAGAGAATTTTACTCTAGAGAAACTTTAATAGTTGCTAAGGATCTTTTAGGGAAAATACTTGTGCACGAGGTAAATGGAGTAATATTAAGAGGAAAGATAGTTGAAACAGAGGCATATATTGGGTCAATAGATAAGGCATGTCATGCTTATGGAGGCAAAAGGACACCTAGAGTGGAAACACTTTATGGGATTCCAGGAATAGCATACGTTTATTTTATTTATGGCATGTATCATTGCTTTAATGTAATAACAAAAGAGGAAGGTTCTCCAGAAGGAGTTTTAATTAGAGCAATTGAGCCAATAGATGAATTTAATGAAATGGCAAAGCTAAGATTTAACAAATATTATAATGAACTCACAAAAGCCCAAATAAAAAACTTAACCACAGGGCCATCTAAGTTGTGTATTGCTATGAATATAAATAAAGGAAATAACAATCAAGATTTATGTACAAGTGATCTATATATTGAAGATCCAGTGGAAAATGAGAATCTCTCAATAATAGAAGCGAAGAGGATTGGCATAAATTATGCAGAGGAAGCAATAGACTTTTTATGGAGGTTTTACATAAAAGAAAATAACTGGGTATCTGTTAAATAATGAATTAAGGAAGCTATCATGGCTTCTCTTATAATTTGGAATATTAAAATCACTCTTAATTAACATAATTAACTTCAGATGAATAATATATTAATGTAAGATTATTATTTGGAGGTATTTAAGTGGGGTATTATGTTGAAGTTGAAAAAAATGTAAAGATTTATGTGGAGGACCTCAATCCAAAGGGGGAAAAAACAATCTTATTTCTTCATGGTTGGCCTGGAAATCATAAGTTATTTGAATATCAGTTTAATCAACTTCCTAAAATGGGATATAGGTGTATTGGAATAGATCAAAGAGGATTTGGTGAATCGGATAAGCCTTTTGACGGTTATGACTATGATCGGTTATCAGATGATGTTCGAGGAGTTGTAGATGCACTCAAATTAAAAGATTTTACGCTTGCAGGGCATTCTACAGGAGGAGCAATTGCAATTAGGTATATGGCCAGACATAAAGAATATGGTGTATGCAAACTTGCTCTGTTTGCAGCAGCGGCTCCTAGTCTTATCCAGCGTCCATATTTTCCTTATGGACTGCCAAAACAAGCTGTGGATGATATCATAAAAGGGACATATAATGATAGACCTAATATGCTTAGGGGCTTTGGAGACATATTTTACTTCCAACATAAAACTGGGGCATTCTCAGATTGGGTTTTTAAGTTAGGACTTCAGGCATCGAGTTGGGGAACGGCAGCCACTGCAAATACGTGGTTAGATGAGGAACGTTTGTTTTATGATCTTGGAATGATTAGTGTTCCTACATTAATAATTCATGGTATTCATGATAAAGTTTGCCTGTTTCCACTTGGTCAAGCACAAAATCAAGGTATTAAGAATTCAAGACTTGTGCCATTTGAATTCAGTGGTCACGCGTCGTTTTTTGATGAGAAAGATAGATTTAACAGTGTATTGGCTTCTTTTATCGAAGAATAAAGCTTCAATCTAAAGTGCATATTAAGTATATTAAAATAAAAACTAACATGAGAATTAATTCTCATGTTAGTTTTTAATAAGAGATATGGTGTTTAAGTTTTTATGCTTTTCTATATTTCTTAAGCGCTAGTGTATTTAAAATAAGGAATAATAAGGCATACCCAATAAGAATTATTAAATCATACTTGACTTCTAGTAAACTCTTTCCTCTTAGCATTACATCTTTTAGTGCGTTGGCTCCATAAGTCATAGGGAATATTTTAGATAATATTTTTGCCCATGTTGGTGAGTTTCTTAAATCAAAAATACCACTGAACATAATCTGAGGAACTATTACTAAAGGAATAAACTGAAATAATTGAAATTCGTTTCGTGCAAAGGCAGATAATAGGGTTCCAAGGGCTAAAGATCCCGACGCAAGAATTAAATTTATCGCAAGTACAGCCCAGAAACTACCTACCATAGGCACATTAAGCCCATATACACTAAATACCTGAAGTATTACAGTCTGAATCGCTACAAAGGCCCCAAAACCGAGAAAATAGCCTAAAACTATCTCCCATCTTTTTAGCGGAGAGGCAAGTATTCTATCAAGAGTTCCGCTTATTCTCTCCCTTAAAAATGCTACTCCAGCTATTAAAAATACGAAAAAGAAGATGAAAAAACCCATAAGAATTGGCGCCATGGAATCAAAAGCTCCCATGTCCATAGAACCATGTAAGAAATTAATATTAGGCTTTTGAGAAGAACTGTTTGTTGAAAGTTTATTTAGGGTTTTGATAACTAGACTTGTAATAGTTGGATCTACTCCGTCTAAAGTAATCCTGGGAATATTATCATCAAAAATAATATAAGCATCTGTAGTTTTATCATTTAAATTTTTAAGGGCAGTTACTTCATTGGCAACCAGGTTAACATTGGCAAGGCTTTGTAGCTTTGTTACATAGGTAGCCGGCGTCGAAGAGATGACATCAATATTAGGAGTTGTGGCTGCCGAATTTAAAATAGAACTTAAAAGATACATTACAAAAACTGGAGCAACAAACATTAGGGCGATTGATCTTTTGTCACCTCTAAGTTGTTTAATTAATCTTTTAGCAATAGACAACACTCTCATATGCTTTTAACCTCTCTTTCATTGCCGTAATAGAGAAAAGCTCCTTCAACAGTGTTTTGACCGGATGTTTCCTTTAAATCATCAGGAGTGCCTATAGCAATTATTCCTCCATTTCTAATTAATGCAAGTCTATCACAATGCTCCGCTTCATCCATAACATGGGTGGTTATTATTATTGTAACGCCTTCTTTTCTTAAACGTTCAAATTCTTTCCAAAACTCGATTCTAAGTACTGGATCAATTCCTACGGTAGGTTCATCTAGAATTAATATTTCAGGTTTATGAACTAATGCTATAGCAAGGGATAATCTTCTTTTCATTCCACCAGAAAAATTTTTAATAAGTTTTTTACCTTCATCATTTAGGAGTACTAATTCTAGAACCTCATTAACTCTTTTTTTAGCAAACTTACCCCTTATACCATATAGTGATGCAAAAAATAATATATTATCAACGGCTGTTAGGTCTTCATATAGAGCATCACTTTGAGCCATATATCCAATTTTTGAAACTGCTACAAGTGAGGGCATATTAATTCCAAGCACACTTACGTTGCCTTCTGTAGGTTCACTCATTCCAACAATAGCTTTTATTAAAGTGGTTTTACCTGAACCAGATGGTCCAAGGAGACCGAGTATTTCTCCTTTTTCTACTGAAAGGTTAATGTTTTCAAGTACTACATGTTTTCCAAACTGTTGCTTAAAATGCTCTATTTTAATAACATTTTCAACATCCATTTACTATACACTCCTTTTCCTTATTCCAGTTATTAGAATATAAATAATCTTCTTGTCATTAGCATATATCAACAAAAAGTAATATGTCAATGTAAATGTTAAGATATGAATTTCGTGTAGTACGTGATTCGCGATTCTTTATAGCTTTTATATGGTATTGTAGAATGAAAATGTATGAATATACAGTAAAATGTGGTAATATGCTAACTGAGGTGCATTATAGATTTATTGGTATTATGCTTATTTATAATGTAATCTATTCTAATATGTATTTGATAAGTAGGAGAGGATAAAAGATGCTGAAAGAGGAAAATATTAAGATTTTGTTGTTTACAATATTATGTATATGCTTTATTTTCTACTTATTTTTGGGTGTATATAGTTACAGGCGAGATAAGAGATCAAAAGTCAACATATCGTTTTTATTTTTATGTGTTTCTGCTAGCCTTTGGTCGATAGGATATGCATTTATGTTAATTTCTCCTAATATAGAAAACGCGAACATATGGAAAATGATTTCTGCTTTCGGATGGTGCTTTTTTGATGCGATATGGGTAACATTTGCATTTTCTCTACTAGATACAAATCAAAAAAAATCTAGCTTGAATATACAATCTTTTATATATGTAACATCAACAATATTTTTCATAAACAATATATTGCAGGAACCCTCAAAAACAATTAGTAAGGAAGCTTATGGTTACGTAGATAATTTATATGGCACTACAGTTATCGGTATTATTTTCAATATATATTTTGCGGTTTTATTACTAGCAGGTTTTGTAATATTCTTTATTCAAATGAAAAATACAAAAAAAAATAGGGTTAAAAAGCAGATGAAAACTATTATAATAACTAGTTTAATTAGTTTTTGTTTAGGTATGGTAACTGATATTATTCTTCCTGCAATAGGGAGTATACTATTTCCAACTGCAATTATAGCAATTTCTATTGGAATGGGTGGTATGTGGTATGCCATCAATAAACATAAAATGATGTCTATTTCTTATGAACTTGTATCGGAATATCTTTTTGAAGCTGTAAATGAACCAGTTTTCATAATAAGTGAAGAGTTTATTGTGGAGAATTGTAATGAGTCTTCATTAAGTATAACAGAATATAATTATAATGAATTAAGGAAAAAGTCACTCAGTGATATAATAAATTTTAGAAACTTTGATTTTAATACTGTAATGCTAGAAGGATATGTGCATAACATTGAAGTTGATTTAAATCGCAGAAATAATGACTCTCTTATTTGTGAGTTATCAGCAACTGTAATATTTGATGAATATTTTGATATTTTAGGAATACTTGTTTTATTACATGATATATCTGAAAGAGAAGAAATAGCAAAAATACAAAAAAAATACACCTTAGAGTTAGAAAAATCAAATTATAAACTTAAAAATGAGATAATAGATAGATTAGAAGCAGAAGATAAAATAAGCCATTTTGTATATTATGATGCCCTTACAGAAGTCAATAACAGAAAAAAAATGTTAGAAGATGTTGATACATTATTAGAAAATAAAAACGAAAGATTTGCAATTCTTTTTATAGATTTAGATAAGTTTAAGAGTGCTAATGATAATTATGGTCATGAAGCTGGAGACATTATCCTTAAAGCAGTTGCAACTAGATTAAAAAAAATTATTAATTTAATAGATACAATATATAGAATTGGTGGAGATGAATTTATAATAATATTAAGGAATTTAAAAGAAGTTGAAGATGCGCAAAGAATAGCATTAGCTTCATTAGAATCATTAAATAAGGCTTTCACTTATAAAGAAAATCAATTATTTATTGGAGGAAGTATAGGAATAAGCATATTTCCAGAGCACGGTACTAATGCAGACAAGCTAATTAACAATGCTGATTCTGGTATGTATGAAGCCAAACGAAATGGTGGAAATCAGTATAAAATATATTCGTCGGAATTCTTATAAGTTATTTCAATAATTAAACTCTGTAGAAAATTAAATAAGATTTACAATATTTAAGTATATATGGTATTATTAATGTAGATTAAATTGGTCAATTATGGTTTTAAAAAAAGATTTAAAAAAATACGATATAATAATTATACAGAATAATAAAAATGGGGGATGAGTCAAACTTGAAGAGGTTATCGAAAATATTGTCTATATTACTAATGGTAGCATTATTAGTAACGGTTAATTTTGATGTGTATGCTAAAACAAAGTCTGGTGGATTTAAATCAAGCAGTAGCAGTAGTAGTAGCAGTAGTAGCAAAAGTTCAAGCAGTAGTAAAAGTAGTGGTGGTTTTAAATCAAGTAGTGGGTATAAAAAACCTTCAACATCAACGACTAAACCTTCAACATCAACTTCATCAAATAACTCAACAAGTGCAGGTACGAATAATGCATATAGAAGTAACAATAGTAGAAGTTATTTGCCAATGATATTTTTCGGAAATTCGTCTGGTAGCAATTTTTTTAGATATTTAATTTTATTCATAGTCATAGCACTGTCAGTCTTTGTGTACAGACGTAATAAAAGAAAAAAATAAAGTAGGGGGGGAACGGTTAATGAGTGATGAGAAAGAGTATTTAAGTAAAATGCGAGATACCTATGGAAAGGCTCATGGAGATTTATTTCTAAAAGTATATTCAAACGAGTTTAGGGATGAAACATTAAAAAATAAAGTTAAAGCCTTAAAATATGAGAAAATATCACAAGAATTTATTAATATAATAGATAAATCTATTATTGAAGCTAACAAACTAATGCATTTTGCAGTAGATGATACTAAAGAAGTTAATGAGTATCATAACAAGTATATGAGTCAATTAAATCAAGTCCAAAATTGTTCTAAATGTCAATGTATAGATTGTGAATATGAATGCAAATTTAGTTCTTGTGGAAATTGTTTATCAGGGTGCAGAGTTAAGGATTGTGATAAAAAAGAAAATTGTATAATTGAAAGCACTAAGACACTTACATTATATAATGATGACAAGGAAAGAGATGTTGAATTTATAATACTAGCAATAATTGAAAGCAATTCATACGATAAAAGATATATACTACTCCAGGAAAAGTATGATGAGGACAATAAACAAATGTTTATTGTGTCTGATGGATTAGAAGATACAGAGTATATAAATATAGAAAACGAAGAAGAACTTGAGAATATAGCTGGATTATTCATGGAGAGCTAATCTCTTCATGAAGAGATAATATACAAAAAAAGAATATGTATAATATATAAGAGGAGGAATACAAACAATGGGAATATTTGATAGAATAGGTAATAGCTTTAAAGCAGGGGTTAATAAGATTATGGATGCAAACGAGGATACAGAGGCGCTAATAGATCAAGCAATAAGAGATAAAGATGAAGCTTTAAATGAAGCTAGGACTAAATCAGCTGTAGTTTTTGGAAATGTAAAAAGACTAGAAAAAGAAATGATCTCATCTAAAGAAGATATGAGTAATTGGGAATCTAAAATTAAATTGGCTATAGAAAAAGGTAATGATGAATTAGCAGGTAAAGCAATAGCTAAGCAAAAAGAGTGTGAGGCTACTTGCGTATCATTAACAAAATCTTATGGAGCGGCTAAAATTACTGCAGACAACTTGAAGAAAAGTTTATTAGAACTAGGGGATGACTTAAAAGATTTAAGAGGTAAGAGAGATGGGTTAATAGCCAGACTTAAGACAGCTGAAGCTGCGCAGCAAGTTAATGCAATAACTGCTAATGTTAAAACAAAAGGTAATAGCATCGATTTAGATAGATTAGAACGTAAGATAGAAGAAACAGAGTCTTTGGCAGAAGGTTTAGGAGAACTTAAAGTTGACTCTTTAGAGGATGAATTTGAGGCTCTAGAAAAAACATCTGTAAGTGATGATTTGGCTGCGTATAAAGCTAAATATGCAAAACAATAATTAATAATAAAATTTATTAGGACTGCTTATATTTAGTAGTCCTATTTTAATACCATAAAATATAATTGCTTTTTTAGTCAAATTTCGAATATAATAAAGAAGAAGTACAAAATACTTGCAATTGGTATTGATAGTAATCATCCTAATGAGGATGTGTGTTCATATAGAGAGTGGTTTATTATAGAGACCAGCTAGTTAAAGTCAACTATTTAATTTAAATTTGTTTAAAGTTATTTAGATTAATTTTTTGCACAACAAAAAAACCGTTTCAAAAGACGAACGATGGTAAAAAAGG
>NZ_JAHLEB010000063.1 GCF_018861735.1 Clostridium lacusfryxellense
TGAGCCAGGATCAAACTCTCAATTTAAAAGTTTACACTTTTTAGTTGAAATAATTAATCTGAGACAACTGTTAAGTTGTTACTCAAGCTCATTACATACTTTTTAGTCTTACGACTAAATTTTACTTTATACTAAAGTAATTGACTGGTTTAACAAAATATTATTTTGCTAAGTTTACCTATTTCTCTGTTTAATTTTCAAAGACCAATTTGTTTGTCATCAAGTGACGACTTCTACTATAATACTAGGTATATCTTGTTTTGTCAACTAATTCTTTTAATAAGTTTTCATTTAAAACTTGATTAAATTGTAATTAACATTTAGCTTAGTGTGCCACTCGTTCGTGACGACAAGGAGTATTCTATCATATAAATAAGGTCATAATTTCATTCCATATGTCTTCTAGCTAGATTATCCTCATATTTCTACATATAAGTATATATAATTCGATATATTGCACTTGGATACGCATGGCTAAGTATATCAAATATATCTTTAATTATGGTTTAAATCTAAATATTGATATGGTCTTATATCTTTAAAATTTTTAAATACCTTAATAAACTATCTTTAAAAAATCTACAGAAATATTTATATTCATATTAGTATACTCTGAAATATCTAGCGTTATATAGGTACTATGGTTTGATTCTATATATAGAAGGGATTTTTTCAGTAACATATTATTTCATAACATTTATATGTTTTCCAATAATATTTTCACATACAAAAGTAGTTGACTTAATTAAATTAATAAAGTAAAATGACTTTGATAATCATTATCAAACAACACATCCGCGAAGGAGCATCAATATGATTTTAATCTATACTCTAACTTTTGTTATACTTTTATCCCTGTTTTGTACATCCAGCATTAAAAAAAATTATCGCACTTATTATTTAGCATCAACACTAATTGCAATTATTACTACGATTTATGAAATTTTAAGGATAAGTTCAAATGCAAAACTTTATGGATTTGCTCTTTACCTTGAAAAAGCATTTATGAGAGGACATATTTCTATAGCATTTTTTATTTTAGTAATGTTTGCAGGTGCTCTTAACCCTAAATGGAAAATAACAAGAAGGCTACTAAGCATCCGGGCAGAGATAGCTATTATAGCATCTATACTTATTATACCTCATTCTATTGTATATTTGGTTCGCTTCATTTTACTTAAACTTCCCAAAATTATTAAAACAGGTATAATCCCCCCCCTCTATATAGGTTACATTATTATTGGTATTATAGCATTTATAATAATGATACCATTATTCATTACATCATTTAAAAAATTCAGGTGCAAAATGAAAAGCAAGGACTGGAGAAATTTGCAAAAGAAAGCATATATATTTTATTTTTTAGTATACATACACATCTTACTTATTATGTTAAATGAAAAACAAATTGATATGTTGAAATTAAGTAGTTACTCAATAATATTTGGTACATATACAATATTAAGACTAACAAAACATATAAATAGTAGGTGATTTACATTAAATTATAATTAAAAGTGCCATTCTTCATATAGTAACTGTTTCAGCTAACACCATTGGTTTATTTTCACACCTGTAAGTAAAACACAGCTTTAACGACATATGCGTTAGTACTGTATTTTATTTACCAATGTTTAGCTGTAGCTTCATTATTACTCTTTCTCATTTTGATAAATACCGTAATGCAATTTCCTTATAAGGCTTAATTCAATCGCTGTATGTACTTATTTTCAATTATTCATCCGGCTTATGAGCTTGTTTTTCTTCACCTGGTCCACAAATAATAACCGATAAATCATTGTTTAACCCTGAAACAAATATGGCTGCCTCTATACAATACGCTACACCTTTCCCTTCATATTCATATCCAAACAGTTTTGTTTCTTATATTTACATTTCACCTACTCTTATATAAACACAAGTACCCTCTCCTATAATAGACTCTATCTTCACCCCATACTCTTCGCCATAATATAATTTTATACGTTTATCAACATTTTTTATTCCTACTCCACCAAGTTTAATATCTTTAGTAGATTTTCCACTTTTTAATATACTTAAATCAAAACCATCACCATTATCTCTTATTGTAAATATAATATCTTTACCCTCTTTTTTTACATTTATAAGTATGATCCCTTTTCTATCTACTTGCCTTATTCCATGATAAATCGCATTTTCTACAATAGGTTGTATGATAATTTTCAGAATCTTTTCTTGACTTATATTTTCATCACAATTGATTTCACAACTTAGCTTATCCCCATATCTCTGCTGCTGAATATATAGATATTGCTTTATATGTTCTATTTCATTAAATACCGTTGTTATCTCATTCCCCCCATTTAGTGATAATCTGAAAAATTGAGCAAGCGCCTTTGTAAGTGATACAACTTTTTGAGTATCTTTAAATTCTGCCATCCAAGCAATTGTATCTAATGTATTATACAAAAAATGAGGGTTTATTTGGCTATGCAAAGCATTTAACTCAGAGGTTCTCAAATACTTTTCCTTTTGAATTATTTCTTCTAAAAGTATTTTTATTCTTTTAGTCATATTATTAAAGTGAGTAGCTAAACTTAGTACCTCATAGCAACCTTTTTCATCTAACTCTACTGGAGTAAAATCTTCTTCAATATTTCTCATAGCCTCTTCTAGTTTTGCTATAGGCCTCGTTATCCTTCCTGCAAAATAACTTCCACTGTAAGCAATTATACATAAGAACATAATACTTATAACAACTATAGTTTCTATTAAGTTTTTTCTCATTAATTCTAGTTCATTTAGGCTTGATACTCCAAATAAAGTCCAATCAGTGTTTTTAATTTTATAACGCTGAATTACCATTTTATTTTTATTATCGTATCCCATATCCATTTTACTCTCTTTTATTAAATTATCTTGAAGTTTTGGACTAATAAAATAATTTGTATCTTTATGATAAACAACTTCATTTCTATCATTTAGAATAAAAACATAATCTTTATCCCCAACATTTAAGTCATTTAAAAAGTTATCAACAATCTTATATTTAACATCTATTAAGAGTACCCCTAAATTGTTACCTTTTTTATCTCTTATCTCCTGACTAATTGAAATAACCCAATTGTCTTTATCCATTGAAAAATTTTGCATCCTTGCTTTTGTCAAAACGGGCATGTTATTACTATTAATAGCATTAACATACCATTGTTGCTTCATCATATCACTTGACATAGACATATTTAATTTTTTTTCATTTGATATAAGCCTTCCATCTTTACCTACTATTATGATTGATTTTATAGATGAATCACTTTCAATTGTATTCTTTAATAATAAATTTAAACTTGACGCGTGCTCTACACTTTCTTTTCCAGTTAAATATTTTATAGCTTCATTATTCTTAACCAAAATATTAGATATTACTTTGAGTTTATCCACGTAAAGTTCCACATAATTTCCGCTTTTTTCTACAGCTATTTTTGTAGCATTTAAATCTTTGCTTAGTTCTATATTAAAAAAACTATTATATAGAATAAATCCCATCAGAAAAATAGCTATTAAACTTGCTATAAAATAAAAACTTGTGATTTGAAATTTTATTTTATTATAAACTTTAGGTTTACTCATAAATTTAGCCTCTTACTTTCTCTTTATATTGATTTGGAGATAAACCGAATTTCTTTTTAAAAGCAGTACTGAAATAATTAGGATCTTCAAACCCTACAATCTCTGCTATTTCGTAATTTTTCATATCAGTACTAAGTAATATAATCTTCGCCCTTTCCATCCTTTCATTAAAAACATATTCCTGAAAAGGCACACCCATTAATTTTTTAAAAAGATTACTAAAATATCCAAAGCTAAGACCCATTTTATCAGAAATTAAAGTTAAAGATAACTGAGGATTAGAAATGTTATCTTCAATCTCCTTTTGTATTTTTGCCTTGTATCCACTATCATCATCTAAATTAGGTTTATTCTTAAGGCCACTAACAATAGATTTTATCTCCTGCTTATATTTTTCTTCGCTTAGCTTATTAATTAATTTCGCAAGCACCTCTCCTATATCTTTTTTAGATGCAGGTTTTAAAATATAATCATCTACCCCCAGCTTTAAAGCAGTTTGAGCATAATCAAAATAATCATAACCCGTAACAATGCCTATCTTCACATCAGGTTTTATGGATTTACACGCTGCAGTAAATTCTAATCCATTCATTTTAGGCATATTAATATCTGCGAGAATTAAATCTGGTAATTCTTGTTTGAAAATTTCTAAAGCATCTTTCCCATCACCAGCTTCCAATACCTTATATATATTGAGTTCCTTAAAATTAACAAAAGATAGAATCCCTTTTCTGATAATATATTCATCCTCAACTATTAATAACTTATACATATTAGCTCCACATCCTTTTTATACCCACCACTCTACGTTATCCTTTTCATTATTTGCGTAATTGTACTTTAATCTAAAACATTTCTGCGACAATAAACCTTTTTCTAAAGTTAAATCCATTACTTCATCTAATATTTTACCTATCATTTCCTTTTTGAACTTAGGTATATGAAATTCTACACCATATTTATATTTATTATCTTCATCTTTTATTCTCCACATTGCATATCCCTCAACATTAATCTCTATATTACCAATAACTATTATAAATTCTAATATAGTCTCCTCATCTATGGGTACATCAATGTCGGAAATAAAATGAATACCGTTTTGTGAAATATTATCTATTAATATGGTTTGCCACTGCTCGATGCGTGATATATTGCTAAATGAGTCTACTTTTAATTTTGCTCTAAACTTATTATTAAGATTATACCTTTTATATATTCTCTTGTTAAATTTTCCATTATATTTTTTAATGCAATCTACCATATCTCCTGAGCAAAGTGCACAATTTTTTAAAATACCATCTTCACTTAAACCGTTAAGATCGCTTATAAACTGCTGCTCTTCATCATTAATATTAATAAACTGAACCCCATATCTATATATACCACCATCAATTTCTTCTTTTCTAATAATATATCCATATAAAGCGGTATTACCCTCATTGATTGTCAATTTAAACTCAATCAGCATATTATCACTAACTGGAAGGTTTAAAGTAAATAGAAACATAAGACCACCGAAGCTGATATTTTCTACACAGATATTTCCTTTTCCTGTAGTAACCGTTTTATTATTGAATTTAACAATAGAAATTTGTGTACATATTGGTGTTTCACATTGGATTCTAAAAAACTTTCTACTATCTCTTGTTTCCATAAAAACCTTCCTTTCTTCCAGTAACTTGTTTTATTTAATTATCGTATACTCTCACCAAGTTCTTAACTATAAATAAAAGGTTGAAGTAAATAAAAGATTGAAGTAAATAAAAGGTTGAAGTAAATCAACCTTTTAAAATATTTATTTTATTAAGTTAAGAAGGTATCCATAACCTTCACCTTCCATTTTGTCCATTGGTATAAATTTTATAGAAGCGCTGTTTATGCAATATCTCTTTCCTCCCTTATCCTTTGGACCATCATCAAACACATGACCTAAATGTATATTTCCACTTCTACTCCTAACCTCAGTTCTAGTCATATTATATTTTTTATCCTCTTTAAGTGTAATTACCTCAGCAGCTATTGGTTTAGTAAAACTTGGCCATCCGCATCCTGAATCATACTTATCAATCGAAGAGAATAGTGGTTCACCTGTCACTACATCTACGTATAAACCAGCTGCAACATTATCAAAATAATCATTAGAAAAAGCTTTTTCTGTATTATTCTCAACTGCCACCGCATATTGTATATCTGTTAACTTAGTTTTTAACTCTTCATTACTAGGTCTAGGATATTTTTTAACATCTATAGTTACCTCATTATCACTAAGCTCGGAGAAATCTATATGACAATATCCATTAGGGTTTTTCTCCAAGTAATCTTGATGATATTCTTCTGCTAAAAAGAAGTTCTTTAATGGTAAAACTTCAGTATAAATCTTATCTGTATATTTCTCTTGCTGCTTTCTAATTACTTTGTCAGCTACTATTTTATCCATATCGTTCTTATAATATATACCCGAGCGATATTGGTTGCCTACATCATTTCCTTGTCTATTTTGAGAAGTTGGATCTACTACTTTAAAAAAATCAGTTAAAAGAGTTTCTAAACTAACCCTGTCTGGATCATATTGAACATACACTGTTTCCGCAAAATTTGTTTTTCCTGAACTAACCTCTTCATAGGTTGGGTTATCTTTATTACCATTAGCATAACCTGAAGTCACATCATATACGCCATATATTCTAGCCATATATGCTTCAACACCCCAGAAACATCCACCAGCAAGCCATACTTCTTTTAATTTTGCTTTATCGTACTTTATATTAGTATTAGGATTATTAGGAAATTTCGATGTTTCAGTTGATACATTAGGTTTGTTATTAATTTTATTTTTCACTTTGGATATAACAGGTAGTAAAAACACAACCCCTACTATAAAAACTATCCCAACAATTAATCCTAAAAATTTAGTTTTCATAAAATTACCACCTTTCTAATTTATTTTACATCTTTAAATTCAGACTTAATCTTTTCATTGTTATAATGTCCTACTATTTTTTTAACTAGAGTTCCATCACTTCCTATAACTACTGATGTTGGATAGCCTCGAACTTCATATTTATTAGCTATGGTTCCACCCTCATCTAAAAGAACAGTTAAATTCTTATATTCTAAACCACTAAACCATTTTTTAAAATCTTCTGAATTTTTCTCTCCTCTGAAACCAGGTGATACTATATTAATTACTTCAAAATCTTTATCAGCGCCAGCTAACGTATTCATCTCATCTAAGCCTGCCAGGCATATAGAACACCAAGATGCCCAATATTTTATATACACTTTTTTGCCAGCATAATCAGATAACTTATGATTTACCCCTTGAAGGTCCTTTAATTCAAAATCAGCTGCCCTCGAACCCTGATTCATTGCTTTTACTTCACTATTTGTTTTATTTTCAACATTAGTTTTATTACTTCTAGCACATCCGGATAAACTTAAAGTAATTAAACTAGCTATCAATAATGCACCTATTAATTTTATATTCCACATATTTTTTCCCTCCTATTTTATTCGAATAGTTTTGTAATCAAATTCAAGTTATTATTCATTAGCAATATACCCATTAAAATTATAATTATCCCACCAGCAATTTTTATCTTATCTAAATGCTTATTCAACTTTTTAACATGTCTTAGAAGACCATCTGAGAAAATTGCAATTATTAAAAAGGGAATCATTAAACCTAATGAGTAAATTATCATAAGCCATACTCCATATAATGCCTGACCACCTGTTGCTGAAATTCCAAGTACTGCTGCAAGTATAGGTCCTATACATGGTGTCCATCCGAAGCTAAATGAGAATCCTAATAGGAAAATTCCAAGTATTCCATTATCGCTCCTTAAGATTAATCTTCTTTCTCTATCTAACCCTTTTAAATGTACTAATCCAGTTTGATGAATACCTAAAATAATAACTATAAGCCCACAAAATGTTATAAATAATTTACTATTGATTAGAGTTCCAAGAGAACCAGCACCAAATCCTAATATTATAAAACTTGTAGATATTCCACCTACAAATACTAATGTCTTTGCTATAACTATAAGGTTTATATTTAATCTGCCTAATTTTTTAATATATTTATCTTGATTTCTATTATTTTGATCTCCTGCAAAAATTGAAATATAAACTGGAAGTAATGGCACTAAGCACGGTGAAAAGAAAGAAAAAATTCCAGCTACAAAAACCGTACTCATAAATATTTGATTAGTTAACATTTCACCCACCACCTTTGTTTTTTTTATTATGTTTATAATACTATTATAATAATATATAGAATTTTAATACATAGAATATGATAATGTAATTATTCAATTATTCTATATTGATATAATAAAAATAAAACACAGCATTAACGATTTATACGTTAATGCTGTGTTTTGCTTTTAATTCTGTGTTTGCTTTTAATTCTATATCTGAGATTTTCTCTTCATTACTTTAAATCCAAACGGTGTCAAATTAGTTTCGCCTTCTAAATTACTTCCAGAAAGTATGTCTTCATATACAACCCCTTCTAAAACAACTTTTTCTTCACCATTGTTAAAGTTCATTAAAAATATAAAGTCATTTTCACCATCAGACCTTAGTTGAGCCGTAACCCCTTTGGGTAACTTTGCGTTAACTGCTGGTTTAATTCCAAGTCTAGTAATTAACTCACCATAAAATTTTTCATTAAAATCATCTTTGTTTCTTGATGCGATGTAATATGCGTTTCCATAACCATATTTATTAACTGTAAGAGCAGGTCTTCCAGCAAAGAAGTCTGATTTATAAGTGGCAAGTACTTCTGCCCCTTCCACATGTATTAAATCAATTAACTCTCCCGTTTCATATTCACCTTTTATACCCATCTTATTGTCATAACTAAATATTATATTATTTGATTCATCATCATAAAGACTCTCTATCTCCTCTGACCATATTCCTAGAACTTTTCTAAGTGGTCCTGGGAAACCCCCTAAATAACATAAGTCATTTTCATTTACTATTCCAGACCAATAGGTTGCTACAAATGTTCCTCCATTTTTAACAAAGGCTTCAATTTTTTCTCCCACACCTGGTTTTACCATGTAAAGCATAGGTGCTATAAGTAACTTATAACTAGAAAAATCGCATTCCATATCGATTATATCTACTGGTACTCCGCTTTCCCAAAATGCTTTATATTGTGAGTGTACAGTCTCCTCATATTTCATTCCACAATTTCGTGGACCTTGAGAATCCTTTATAGCCCACCTGTTTTCCCAATCAAAAATTATAGCAACTTCTGGTTGTACACTTGTGCCTAAAACTTCATCTAACTTTTCAAGAACCGACCCTACCTCTGTAACATCTCTAAATACTCTAGTATTTTCATGACCGCAATGATCTACAACTGCGCCATGAAATTTTTCGCTTGACCCTCTGCTTTTTCTCCATTGAAAATACTGCACTGTATCCGATCCATGAGCTACAGCTTGAAGTGATGATAATAAATGCATTCCTGGCTTTTTAAGTTTACTAATAGCTTGCCAATTTGTAGCACTTGGAGTACTTTCCATTAACATAAAAGGTTTGCCATTCTTTAAAGTTCTAAATAAATCATGGTTCATAGCTATCCTTGATGCTAAATTTGACTCATCCACCTTTTCATGCCACTTTGGATAGTTGTCCCAGGAAACTATGTCGAGAACTTCTGTAAACTTCCAATAATTTAATCCATCAAATAGTTCCATAAGATTTGCTACAACAGGTAACTTAGGGTTTATCTCTTTTAAAGGTTTGATTTCCTCTTTGCAAAAATCAACAGTTTGATCTGTAACAAATCTCTTCCAATCTAAAGTTAATCCATGTACACCTGCTTCACCGTGAGGTGCTGGCGACTGTATTTGAGACCAGTCAGTATATGTATGACTCCAAAAGGTAGTCCACCAAGCATCATTCAAGCTTTCTAGGGACCCATATTTATTTTTAAGCCATGTTCTAAAAGCGTCCTGGCACAAATTACAATGGCATTCGCCACCATATTCATTAGAAATATGCCAAGCTAGTATTCCAGGGTGATTTGAATACCTCTGTGCTAATTTCTTATTTATTATTTGAGTTTTTTCTCTATAAACTGGAGATGTAAAACAGTGATTGTGCCTTTGACCATAAAGATTTCTAACCCGGTTTTCTCCTACTCTTAAAACTTCAACATAATTTGCTGCCATCCATGCAGGTCTTGCTCCTGTTGGGGTAGCTAAAATTGTATATATACCATTTTCATATAGCCTGTCCATTACATTATCAAGCCATTCAAAATTAAATACTCCTTCCTGCGGTTCTAAAGTAACCCAGGAAAATATACCTAAAGACACTACATTGCATTTTGCTAGTTTCATGAGTCTTATATCTTCTTCAAATATTCCAGGATATTTAAGCCATTGTTCTGGGTTGTAGTCTGCTCCGTGATAAAAGTGATTTAACTTATCATTAATTAATGGAAATTTTTTTATCATTGTTTTCACCCCATAAAATATATATTTTTATATAACTATTGCCCCTATAAACGTTTTCAATTCATGTAATTTATATTCTAATATATAATTTTATATTTAAGGATAAGAGTAATAATTATAGGATAACATTCTTCAAATGTATAAGATATAGCAAAATGTTCTGAACCTAGTAAAATATTATGGAACATGTTAAGTTAAAGGCATTATATATTCTGTATATAAAAGCAATTAAAGGAAGCCAAAAGGCTTCCTTTAGAATTATTATTGATAAATTTCTTCTAACACGTTTTTCACTCCACCTAATGATTTAAAAATAAGTGTAGGTTGTATTTCGGAGTCAGCTAACTCCTCAAGTTTTGCTTCTCCTGACAAAACAAGAATTGTAACAGAATTATTTCCTTTTCCAATAGCTATGTCGGTATATAGTCTGTCTCCAACAAAAGCAACTTCCTCCTCGAGAAATCCAGTATCTTTAAGGACATATTTTAATGTATGATGCGACGGTTTACCAAAGAATTCTGGAACCACTCCTGTAGACGCTGTAATCATAGAGCATATAGATCCACAATCTGGTATAAATCCATCTTCTGTTGGACAATTAAAGTCAGGATTTACCCCTAAAAAGGTAGCTCCATTTCTTATATATTCACAAGCTTTAGAAACATTTTCATACACTAGCGATGTATCAAACCCTACTACAACAACATCTGCATCCTCAGTAACCACATTAATGTTTGCAGCCTTAAAATCATTTATTAAATACTGCGTACCCAAAACAAATACTTTTTTATTTGGCATATTTTCTTTTATATAATTAATTATTACATAATTTGAAATGAGCATTTTATCATCACTCAAATTGTATCCCATTTTTTTAATTCTCTTTATATAAACTTCTGCATTTTTAGAGGAGTTATTTGTAAAAAATTTAAATGGGATATTGTTTTTTTCGAGCTTCTGCAAAAATTCTATAGAACCCTCTAATATTTTATCTCCTAAATAAACAGTACCATCAAGATCAAGGATAAAACATTTCACTTTTTTTAGAATATCTTTTGAAGTCTCTTTTGTATCAAGTGTTCTACCTACCATACCTATAATATCTCATTTTATTTGTAATATATGTCCGTTATATAACTAGCTGCATCATCTAACTTCCCTATATCTTCAAGAAGTTGAAGAATGCCATATCTATTACGCATATCTTTTGCAGCAATCAAACTTTTTCTAAAGATTTCTTTGCTAAGACCTAACTCCTTTGGATCCCAAACTGCACCTGCTTTTTTCAAAGTATTAATTATATCTTCCGGCGCTGGAACTTTAGTGTCACAAATACTTTTTAGCTCGGACCAATGCTCTAATATTTTATGCATAGTATCTTCTCTTTCCCTCTCATTAAAATTAATACTATCTTGCTTAAATTCAATAATATTTGTTGCACTAATAGTGAATACATCCGTTATATTTTTTATCCACTTATTTTTATCTAGATGCAAATAGTCACCTTTCTTTAATATTTCATTTATATCTAAGTCTTTTGCAAATTTATAAGCGTAAGCTACAACTCCCACTCCTACACCAACAGTATTACCATGGAGCCATTTTGAATTATCACCGCCGTTCATAAACATCATCTCATAACAATGTGATATATAATGTTCTCCACCAGATGCAGGCCTTGAGGCTCCAACCATTCCAATAGCAACTCCGGATAAAATTAAAGCATCAGTTATATTTTCTACAGTTTTTGCATCTCTACTTGTCACCCCAGCTGCTGCTTCCTCACACTTTTTCAAAGTACTTAAAACTAATTTCTCAACCTCAGGACAAAAGTACTCGTTGTTTAAAGTTTTTGCAATATGCCAATCTGCAAGGGCAGTATATTTACCTAGAATATCTCCAAGGCCTGCTTGAAGCATCTGCATAGGAGCCTGCTTCATAATATCAATATCACAAACAATTGCTAAGGGGTATACGCCGTCATAAGTAACTTTTACCCCATCTTTTATTAATGGAGAAACTACGGATGCGTAACCATCCATTGATGGTGCTGTCCCCACAATTACATAAGGAATCCTGAGTTTACAACCCAAAAACCTTGATATATCATTAATAGTACCTGATCCTACAGCAATAATTAGTGATGTATCAACTGGTATTTCAAGGATTAACCTTCCAAGGCTTAATTCATTAGGATGTAAATGTTCCTCTTTATATACGTATTTACTAACTTTAAATTTACCTCTTAATAATTCTTCAACTTTTTCACCTGCTACTTCATAGGTATGTGAATCCTCTATAATAAACACTTTCTTGCCTTCATAAGCCTTTATTACATTGGGTAGCTCGGTAATAACGCCGTTACCAACCTTTATTGTTTCTATGCCTACACTATGATTTTTACCACATGAACACTTGTAATTAAGACCAGTCATTTCTTCTACGCTTAGAGCGCATAAATCTTCCATAATCTTATCCTCCTTAGATTTTTATATAAATTAATTATAAATCCTTTACTCTTCGATTGCCTCATTTTTCATTGCATTTCTTTCAAGGTAATCATAAATAGCTGTTTTATTCTTCCTAAATAAGAACCACAATACGAAATATATTACTACTACAAGAGCAATCAATATTGGTGATTTGCTTAGAAAAGCTAGGAATATAAGCCCAAATATTGGTTTGCCTATTACATTAAAACTTGTAACCATTAATGCACCAACTGGAAGAGTTACTCCTGATGTTGCAGCAATACTAGTAAATAATGGTGCGGTATATGTGCACATAAATAATCCTAAAGTAAACCATATAACTCCTGTTATAATAACTTTTAAGATATTACCATTTACTAAACATACAATACCTTCAACCATAAATGGTATTGCAATTAAATCAACAACTGGCAAAGTGCTATTTCCTGGTAGAATCATTGCAATTAGAACCATTATTGGTATAAGAATAATACCCGAAATTAATGTTGCTGGTTCGCCATATCCTGTAGCATCATTAACTCCTAAGAACCATTTACGTCCTTTTCCGTCTTTCATAGCTGATTTTCTTGCAGCTTCGGTGAGTGGTAAGAAAGCTTGCGCAAATATTCCTGCGATTTTTGGAAATATAGCCATGATTGCACTTGTTGCAATACCAACAGTTGCAATTTGTCCCCAAGATTTCAACACATTTAATGCATGAATATTACCAAGTATTCCGATTAATACACCTAATATTAACCCTAATGCTATTGGTTCACCAAAGAATCCGAGTTTTCGTTGCAAATTTTCAGGGTTTAATTTAACTTTATTAAGTCCTAATTTATTAAAAATAGGATCGATTGCCACAGCAAAAATAGCAGGTTCAATATTATGCATTGCAATTATTGTACAGTTTGGATAGTTATAATAATTGGACCATCTGTTAGCTATTAGCTCAGCTGTAAGCAAACTATATAAATTGAGTACAATCATACATGCAAGTGCGAGCATCATGTTTTTACTAGATGCATAAATCATTGAGCCCCATACCATGTATGAATAGTTATTCCAAAGATCTCCAGGTTGGAATACATCTGTCCACTTTACAAGAAATAGTACAGTCTGGAGTCCTAGAGCAACGACTAGGTATATCATACCTGCTTGAGTTGAATAACCAACGATTGCAGCTGACTGCCATCCAACATCGAAAACGGGAAGCTTTATTCCCGTACCACTAACCATTTGTGTTACTACTGGGGAAATAATTGGTGTAAATGAGTTTAATAATAGTGTGAAACCTTCTAGTCCAACACCTGCATATAAGGCTGAGTAAAAAGCTTTCTTTGTTTTAACATGTAAAATCTTAGAAATAATAAATATTACTACCGGGACAAATACTGGAGCACCAAATGTATTAAATACTTTACTTAATGTCTGTAGAAACATTTTAATTCCTCCTCATTAATTATTTATTATTAATGTCTTTAATTACTTTCATGATATTTTCTATAAATTCCTCTTCACCAAATCCAGTTAAAAAACCTACTGCATTAATTATTGGTACACCATAATCTCCAGCTATTAATGGGCTAGTATTTATTATAAAATCATATCCTCCACCACTAATAAGATTAAGAGCTTCTGTTGGTTTTGCTTCTGTTGTCGAAATAGATATTCCCTCATCTTCAAGAGCCTCTTTTAGTTTTAATGCAACCATTGATGAAGTTACTGTACCTGAACCACATACTGCTAATACTTTAAATCTTTTTTTCATATTAATCACTCCTATTTTAAATTATTATATTTTAGATTATTATATTTTTTAAAAGCTCTGCCACTTCTTGTTTATCTTTTGCATTTTTAATTTCAATAAGTAACTGTTTATTCTGAAATACCGACATAAGACTCTTTAGTAACGTTACCTGCTCTTTTGGATCTTTTACAGCTAATAGAAATACTAATTCAACATTTATCTTCCCTTCTGGATTTATCATCTCTCTAAACTCAACAGGAGATTTTAATGTTGCAATAGCAATATTTGATTTATTCACGTGATTCGAATCAGTATGAGGGATAGCTACATAAAAGTTACCTATATTAAGTCCTGTGGGTAGTTCTTTTTCCCTGTCGATTACAGCATTTATATAACTATCCTTTACGTAATTTTTATTAAGCATTAACTTGCCTAAATCATTAATAACATCTGTTGATGTCTTTGCCTCCATATTAAGTAAAACCAAATCTAAATCTATCATATAGATGCCTCCTTTGTATTAGACAAAATTATGTCTTTTAGATCCATAACACTAACTGCGCTTTTTAATTCTTTTATAAAGTCCATATTTAATAGAAGTTTAAGAAACTCTTTAACAAAGTTTTTATCATTTATTTTAAGAGCTACAAGGCAAACTATATCAACTTTGCCAATTCCCCAGTCAATAGGATTTTTAAGTTTTACAATTACGAATGAAGACTTAAGTACAAAAGAATGTTCTCCATGAGGAATAGCTATTCCACCCTTTAAAAAAGTAGGAACAATATCTTCTCGATTAAAAACAGATTTAAAAAATTCTTTCTTTACATACCCCTTATTTATAAGCATTGAACACATTACTTCAATAAGATCTTTTTTATTGCTTACATCCGGTTCAAAGAGTATTAAATCATCTTCGATTGTATTTTCAAAATCACCTGGATGTTCTTTATTAAGCATTAAATCCAAATAACTTATGCCATTACTCAGCAGCTGAGGATTATACGGGATAAATGTTATATCTTCAATTTCAGGATTTATTGTTCCTACAATTGCAATGATATTATATTTTTCCTGGAATTTTTTTATCTTTGTTGTTATTTCTTCATCAATAACTCCTAGTTTCAGAATCTTTATGCCTTTATATTTCTTCTCGAGAAACTCCTTAATATGGCATGCAGTTCCTTCTCCAGTTAGGCATAATGATATAATAGCCTTTGGTTTATCACTTTTAGTAATATTTAATAAGGGATAACTGTATCTTGTTTTTATTAAACTCAAATAAATTTCATCTAGACTTGCCTCAGCTATTGAAATTTTGCTAACCGCCTCTATTACTGTAAGTAAATCTACCCTGTCAATGGTTCTAGTAGCTATTCCTAATCTATTAGCAACTATCTCACCAATATTTATAAGAGAACCCATATCTACTAAAAACAAAATACCTTTCCCATTATCAATAATTTTCGAAATTTCAATAGCTTTTTCATATACCGATGAAGGATTTTCATCAAGTGGCATATCAAGCGCTACAGGAAAATTCACATTCAATAATTGTTTAACAACGTTAATAGTTTCCGTTGCAATCTTTCCATGAGAAAGTAGAATAACTCCCACTTTATTTTGTTCTGATTTATTATTTATACTGGCGTTTATATACATTGCTATAAAACCGATTTCATCTTCTGGAATAGATATTCCTTTTTCTTTTTCTAATAGCTTGGTAAACCTAATCGCTATCTCATATTCTTTACTAAAATCTTTTTTTATTTTAGGTAAGTTTACATTTATTATGCTTTGCTTTAACCGTATTCTTTTTATAGTTTCTTCTAAATGTATAGCCATATAATTAAAAACATTTTCATTTAAATCATGGCCACTATAAACATCTTTTAATTCGACTCTTAGATTTTTAACCAGCTCTATTATTTCAACATCTATTAAATTGCCCAATTTATTTAAGGAAAAGAACTTATCTTTATTATTAATACTAATTTCCATCTTATCAAATTTGTTAATAATAAACGTCCATAAAATTTCCTCGATTTCTGATGGATTCATATCCAAGTTTTTGAGCTGTGAGTATTTATTTTCTATCTGATTATAAAAATCTTTTGGTATGGAATAACTGCTATTATCTACATTTTTTAAAATACCAACCTTTTCATTAATAAATGGTATTAAAAGCATATCCTTTGTATAATCTCTTATTTCACCAATACTTAAATCTTCTATCAATAAATCTTTTTCTAAAACATTAGTTTCCATTACTTCATTATTGTCTATTGTTATAATGTCGTCGTTTCTATTTATCTTTTTCATGAAAGCCCTTGCGCAAATAACTTGTATTTTACTTTTTAATTCCCCTATATTACCGTTGAACCTACTTAGTGTAAGTATGTCAGTAACTTTCGATTCAATATATATTTTTGAATTTATTCTATTGCACTCCTGCTGAAAGAAAAAATAAATTAGTTGTATTTTTTCTGTAAATGGTCTCTTATATAATGGTGGAATAGAGATTATCATAGGAATTCGTCTCCTGAAAGTTAGAAGCATGCTAGATTCTATATTCTCTGTAGTAGCGCCTATAAACATAACGTTTACTTCTCTTTCCGCATAGGTCTCTCCAAGTCTTCTAAACTTACCTTTGTCTAAAATTGAAAATAATATTTCCTGACCTTTAGGAGGCAACCTATGAATCTCATCTAGAAAAAGTATTCCGTTATTAGCATGTTCTACAATTCCAACAGTATCACTGTCAGCCCCTGTGAATGATCCTTTCTTAGAACCGTAAAGCAATGATAAAAGCAATTGAGGATTATCACTATAGTCCGCGCAATTAAAAACTATAAAAGGCATATTCCCTGGCATACCAGTTTTCTCTTTTGCGAAATTATACATACATTCTGCAAATTGTGTTTTACCTACACCACTTTCTCCACAAATCATAGTTGCTAATCCGTGAGGCGGGTAAAGTATTGCTGACTTTGATTGAAGTATGTTGTTCTTAAGGCTACCATCATATCCAATTAAAGATTCAAACGGATCTCTTTCAGATCGGACACTTTCAAATCTGACACTCCCAATTTTTTCCTTCTGCGATACCTCTTTGTTACCTATTTTTGTATCATTAAGTATTGATTCAATAACATGTCTTGAAATATCAAATCCATAACTTTTAAGTTGCTTTGTAATATCTGTAACGTTTATAGTACTGTTTTTTTCAATTATAGTTTTAATGTAATTCTCTAAATATGGTTTTCTCCTTTCCCTAGAGTTGCCAATATTTAATTCCTTTCGTAAAATCGTTATACACTCTCTTGATGTAGATAACATTTTAGAAAGTTTTATATCTGAAATTGGGTTCTTCTTGTTTTCAGTGTTTATTATATTTAAAAGTTTATCATTTAAATTCATAAAAATAATCTCTCCCCTCATTCTTGCAATGGTAAATCTATACCATATAACAATAACTAACGTATAGTTAGACGTACCTAAAAGTAAGTTTCATTAAGATTATATAATAAAAACAAGATCCTTTCTACTTAACCCTATTTGCTAGATTTTTGCCTTTTTAGAATTTTGATTTTTTTTGTCATTTTCATATTCTTAATCACAAGGAAAAGTAATAACACTATTTCAGCAGCAACTATTAAAGTATTCACAAAATTCCTCCCTACATGATATAAAAACTTCTTCACACATATAGTATAAGCAATTCCCATGCCACACAAAAAGATAAATAGCCACAGTCTATGTATGTGGCTATACAAGGTTTGTAAGCGTATTCATTACACTTTAATAATTTTAAACACATTTAGTGAAATCTAAATTACTATACTAAATACATTAATTTAACTGATTATTTTAAATATTTGTAATTTGTATTAATGTTGCATATAATTATCGCTACTTGACAACATATATCCAAAGTGAAATAATCTAATTACTAAAATTTGAGAAACTGGGAGTGATATATAATGAAAGTAGAGATGTGGATGGATTTTGTATGCCCATACTGTTATTTAGGAAAAGCCAAGTTTGAAAAGGCACTCGAGAATTTTTCTGATAAAGAAAACGTAGAGATAATATATAAAAGTTTTGAATTAAATCCTAATTCTAGTAAAATACAAACTGATACTATGAGTGAATTTCTTTCAAAGGAATATGGGATGACTATGGAAGATATCCAAGAAAATAATGATAGATTAACTGCTGAGGCTAAAGGGCTTGGACTTGTATATAACCTTGAAACTGCTATGCCCGTAAATTCTTTAAATGCACATAGGTTATTGCAGTATGCAAAAGAGATTGGTAAAGAAGCCAAGGTAGTAAGTCTAATATTTAAAACACATTTTACTGATAACAAAAACATTTCAGATATAGATACTTTAGCTAAACTTTCTAAAGAAGCAGGCCTTGAAGAAGAAAAGGTTCGTCAAATTTTAAATAGCGATAAGTATACTGATAAAGTTCTACAAGATGAAAAAGAATCTCAAGACATTGGAGTAGATATAGTTCCTTATTTCCTAATTAATAAAAAAGTTACTGTAGCAGGTGAGCAATCTATAGAAACTATTAAAAAAGGTTTAGAAGAGGCATTGGTAGAATAATAAAAAAAATAGAAGCTGTAGAATAGCTTCTATTTTTTTGAGTTTTAACATCAATGTAAATTTATTATTATTATAGTTTACAGTCAGATAAAAGCGATTTATCTGGTGTTACAAGTATTTTTACATGTTTCTTCTTTTCTGGTCCAGTTAAAGCAGCGAACCCTTCCTCAACTATATCATCAAGAGCTATCTTTTTAGTTATATATCCTTCAGCTTTAATCCTTCCATCATTCATTAGTGCAATTGTTGCTGGGAATTCATGTCTATATGCTAGTGTTCCTACTATTTTCTTTTCAGTGAATACTAAAACATTTGGATTAAAACTAACATCGCCTTCCCAAATACTTGTTATAACCATAGTTCCTTCGTATTTTAAACTACCGATACCTGTATCAAAACCTATTTTAGCTCCAGTAGTCTCAAAAGCAACATCTACTCCTAATCCACCTGTAAGTTTTTTAACTTCCTCAGCTATATCAACTTCATTTGGATCAAGAACAACATTTGCGCCTGCTCTTTTTGCATATTCTTGTCTTATTGATTTTCTTTGTAATACTACTATTAGACTTGCTCCTGCAGCTTTTAGGCATTCAATTGTTGCGAGTCCTATTGGGCCTGAACCAAGTACAATTGCAGTATCTCCAGTATTAAAATTCGCCATTCTAATAGAGTGAAGAGCAACTGCTATTGGCTCTATTAATGCTGCTTGTTCATAGGACATATTGTCAGGTATTTTATGTACATATTCTTCTGGAAATACAGTATATTCAGCAAGTCCACCTCCACTTCCACAAAGTCCATGAAATCCTAATGATGAACAGAGATTATATTTTCCTTCTTTGCAAGCTGGGCATTCACCGCAAGCTACAATAGGTTCCACTGTAACTCTATCCCCAACCTTAATATTAGTTACGCTTTCTCCAATTTCTACAACATCACCTGAAAATTCATGACCTAAAACAACTGGGGCAACATTACCACTTAAAGGATGAGGTTGTCCAACTGGTATAAAAATTGGTCCGCCTAAATATTCATGTAAATCTGATCCACATATTCCACACCATTTTACTTTAATTTTAACATTTCCTTTATTAACCTTTGGTTCTTCTATTTCTTCAACTCTAACGTCTTTTACTCCATACCATAATGCTGCTTTCATAATAAGATTACCTCCTGAACAATAAAATCATGTGTTTTATTGTTAATTTTCTCACATACTTATAAAGCAATTATCATTCCAAATTATTAATTACAAGAAAACATTATTGAAAAAGCGTTTCTTTCACTGCTAAACCACTCTTAAATCAGTGTTGTATTAAAATAATAGTCCTTATATAAATCTTATGAAAGCAGCTTCAATGTCAAAATGACACACTAATTAGTGTGTCATTTTGACATTTATCATATTTTAACTCTCATTTTGATACACTTTAAATACAATTATTTATCATATCTAATTAAAAACCATAATATTTATTTAAACATTGTTAATATTATATTTTATAATTTTTCTATACATACTAGATCTACTTATTTTTAACATTTGCGCCGCTTTTACTATGTTCCCATGACAAAATTTAAGCGCCTTTATCATACTCTCTTTCTCTAACATATCTATTGGTATAATATCTTTCTCTTTAATTTCTTTATCTTTAATTTTTTCTATAAATTTACTTGTTTCTGAGATCTCTGAGTTTTCTATTCCAATTATATTACCTTCACTTGAATAATAGTCTCTTTCTATAACATTCCTAAGTTCTCTTACATTACCTGGCCAATCATATTCACTAAGACTTGTAATATACGCTTTGCTCATAACTTTAATTTTATCATTTTTTTTATTTAGTATCTCTATGAAGTGATTCGCTAGTACTTCTATATCCTCTATTCTCTCTACAAGTGGAATAGTTTTTATGTTCATTACATTTAACCTATAATAGAGATCTTCTCTAAAGGTTTTCTTTTTTACTTCTTCTTTTAACTTCTTATTAGTTGCACATATAATTCTAACATTTAACTTTTTTTCATATGTTCCACCTACTCTAACAATTTTATTGTTATCTAGTACTCTTAATAGTTTTGATTGAATATCTAGAGGAAGTTCTCCTAATTCATCTAAAAAAATAGTTCCCCCATCTGCAAGCTCAAATTTACCGGGATGTCCTTCTTTAATAGCTCCAGTAAATGCACCTCTATCATATCCAAAAAGTTCACTTTCCACCAATTCTCTTGGTATAGATGCGCAATTTATAGCTACAAAAGGTCCTTGCTGCCTTTCACTATAATTATGTATAGATTGAGCCACTAGCTCTTTACCTGTTCCACTTGAACCTTCAATTAGTATATTACAATCACTTTTAGCAGCTTTCTTTGCAAATTCTATTAAACTTTTCATTTTTTCATTATCACTTATAATATCATCAAATTTATAGGTTGCCTTATAACCTACTACCTTGTTAACCAACTTATGTACATACTCAGTTTCTCTAAAAGTTATAACGCTGCCCATAAATTTGTGATTAACCTTCATAGCAACTGCATTTATTATACATTTTATTCTCTTATTTCTTATATGAAAATCACATTCTATATTATTATAAGCCTGCCTAGAACTCGACAGCATATCATCAAAATTTAAATCCTTTAATGTTTCTTTTATATTCATTTTAAATATTTCGCTTTGCGTTATTCCTAAAATATTTTCAGCTTTGTCATTTATCCTTTTGATATTAAACTTCTCATCAATCACTATCATACCTTCCACAATCGAATCAAAGGTAATGTTTAATAAATCATAAGAAATAATAAGTGCCAGTTGCTTTTTTATAGACTCCGCTGCTGCTGTAACAATTCCTAAGGTATGTAAGTGTGCATCCTGACAAATACCTGACATGTTTATACACCCTATTATATTTCCCTCTTCATCATGAATAGGTGCTGAAGAGCATGTCCAAGAATGTTGCTTTATACCATAATGTTCAGCACCTATGGTCTGTATAGGTTTATCCAAATAAAGTGCTGTTCCTATAGCATTAGTGCCCACCGCTCTTTCTGACCACAGAGCACCTTTTACAAAATTCAATTCATTTGCCTTTTGTATAATACTACTTTCTCCAATAATATCAAGTATATATCCATCCCTATCTGATAGGAACAAAGCAAATCCAGACCCCACTATAATATTATATATATCTTCCATTATAGAATGGGCTATTGAAACAAGTTCTGCATTTTCTTCAATTTTAGATTCTACGGATACCCCATAAGCATCATTACCACGGCCATCCATAAAATCTACACCATACCCCTTACATCTTTTCCAGGAGTCTGCTATTTCTAATCTTACATCCTTATTAATATCACCTTGCTTTACAAATTCTTTCCAAGCCTTTGAAATAAACTCCATATATCCTGACATATTATTCACTCCCCACATCCTCTTGCTAACCACTTTAATACTACACCCGTTATTTATATAGTAGTAAACTATTATTCCTTTTTACAAAAGCACTTGTATTTCCAAGCTCCGTATTAAAAGCACTTCCAATACCAATGAAATTAAGCATTTTCCCCTCCAATATTAATTATTTATTGCCGTGATCATCAATTGAGCCTTACCATCAGTAGGAGTAATCTCATTAATCCACATGTTATATTCATTTTGGCCAAACATTATCCCTTTATAATTTACAAATAGATACTTTGTAAATGCACTACTTATTGCACTCTTATAATTTGGATTAATAATTTTGTCATAATTTTCAATAAAATAATCTTTATTTTCTATTTTAACAACCTTACCATCAATTTTAGAATTGATAGGATATTTTATTTGTTCAGCTAATTGCTCTTTATTATCATTTACTATATAGTTTTTAATTTTGCTAGCAAATTCCTCCACGTCTTGGTCACTTTTTGTATTTAAAGCTACAGCGTATCTCTTCCCATATTCATCAGCAACAATGTTACTTTTAAGCGATAATGTAAATGGATAACTGATTTTATTATCCACACTTCTCCATGTTCCTTCGATTTTATCAACAGTTTTCATTGTTCCTTGAAATATAGCTGTATTTTTCCCTGTTCCATCATATTCATATAGAATAATATTTGTGCCTCCAGATTTTCCTTTTAATTTAATTTCCTTTCTCTGTTTCTCATAAAAGTACGTTCCTACTAACTCTTTATCTTTATCTGATTTATAAATACTCATTTGAATTGCTATATTCTTATTTATAGTTCCCTCATAATCATAATATCCCTTTTCAAATTGACTTTTACTTTCATCTATATTTTTAAGAACACTAGAATCTCCTTTACTAGTGGTATCTTTAACAACACCTTGATCTGTATTCTCTGCCTCTGGCTGTCCCTCAGTACTAGTTGTTTGTGATTGATCTTTGATTTGAGTATTAGTAGTAGCCTTTTCAGGCGTATTTTTAACGTCCTTCGTTGTACTTGAGCACCCCGCTACCATAGTTGTTAATATAATAATTAATAATATTTTTTTCACTTTTAATCCTCCTGTATATATAATTATAATAATCTACCATTTTTTAAGTTTACATTATTATAACCTTTATCTTTGTTTTTATTTATTTCTATAACCATATCATAACACTTAGCATTTAGATTTCTTTCTTATTTTCCTCATAAACTTTTTCAATATACTTATATCTTTTTTCAGAATTTAACCATTTTAGAACACTTATTGCTATAAAGATTAATGCCATTACTACAGAAGACTCAGCCGAAATTTTAAAGGCTTCTGTATTACTTGGGTATTTTATTAAATAAATAATATTAATAAAAATTAAAAATATTATTAAAGGAACTGTGTTTCTTATTTCATATGCAAAAATACCTTTTTCATGAGTTGGTTTCCATTTAATAAAGAAATTATCATTACTTAACTCTTTCATCTTTTTCACTCCTTTTCATATTAAGAACCATATGAATTTTTTTTTGCTTAAGGAGTTCTTTTATTTAGTACACCCTATAAGCAAAGTACTTATCATACATATTATTCAATAATAAACTGCTGATATTATGGGAACTTTAATTAAGAGGTGATTAATTTGATTAAAAAATTATTATTTGTATTATTTTTTTTCGTTATATTCTCTCATTCAACATACGTAAGTGCTGAGATGGTTAACAATATTGAAATTTTCGACCCAAAACAAAATAAAGTTGTAAAAGTAATCAAAGCAAATCCAGAAATCCAAGATATGATTACAAGTTGGATTACTAATATAGACGGATTATATAAAAACGACCCTGCTACTGATGATGGATATGTGGTTAAAATCCCTTTAGATCCTATTGTAAAAGTAAACTGCAAGGCATTTAATGCACTTGTAAGTGATGTCTATATCTTAATTCCTGAAAAAGAACCGCCCTGTTATCTGATTTTTGATGATGAAACTAAATTATTAAGTTTGCCATTTAATGGCGATATAGACATGTTGTCAAAAGTTTTGAATTTTAAACTTAGGAAATAAATATTATCTCCTCAACTCCACCGTCTTTTAAAATATATCTTAAATCACAAATATTTTAAGGCTCTATTAAAAATTGAACCAATCACATCCTTTATATTTTTCTGGAATGTCTTTCTCTGAATCAATCCATTCAAGTGTTTCAATAAATACTGATGGCACATTAGGGAAAATCCATTTGTTTAAATATTCAATAAAGTCCTTTTCGTCATAGCAAACACCGCCGTATCTGTGATATTTCTTCGCATGTGGACTCTCATGTAGCCATTTATCACAAAAATCAATACAGTATTTTCTTAAATTATCAGCCACCTCATTTGGAACTGAATAAACAGATGGACTGTTATCTGCACTTAACAATACATATTTCACTTTAGTCTACCTCCTTGTGTTAGTATAAATAATCCCCACAAATTCTTATTTGTCTTCTTATTATATAAATAATCTTTAGTTCATAATTTTCTACTATGCCATCACTTATGAATATTGCTAACGATTTTCAGTAACATTTCTTTGTAATCTAATTACTTGAGGTGCAACAAGTTCTATATAGTAAACATCAGCACCGTTTTTTCTAAAGATATTAGTTACATGCTCAACATAATCCCAATCAGATTTCTGATCAAAATCCCACATATATGTAAATATTAACCTGTAATTTTCTGATGCAATAAATTCTTCAAAGATAATCTCTCTCATTCTACTTACTGCCTTTCCATAATAATAGCCGAATACTTAAATAACTGGTTCAATCGTCATATGATTATGAAATAATCGTAAATCAGTAATTTCCATAAGTTCTTGTCCCACTGTCATTTTACCTACAGCTGTTTATTTCCTTCATTTTTAATCCCATTTGCACAACCTACTATTATAACTAAAAATATTGAAAGCAAGACAATGAAGATTTTATTAATTTTCAAACTCATTACCCCTTTTTATTATATCTATTCATAAAATATTTTCTTTTTTTAAAAGTGTACATTAATACTATAATTGACCATATTACATTCCCATATAAAAGTTGTTGGTTATATTGTTTAGCCAAGGTAATGCTTACTACTAAAAAATATATAGAGTAAGTTATCCTCCTCCTAAGTTTATAATAATAAAATTCACGATTTTCAATCTCAATATTATTCATATATCTAAATCCACATTTTTGTATCACTCTATTTGAAGATACATTATGTGACAAGACAATTGCATTTAAAACTTTAATATTTGTTTTTTCAAACATATATTTAATCAGTCCTTGAACTGCCTGTGTTGTATAACCTTTATTCCTATAATATTTTGAAATTGCATAGCCTACTTCTCTATTAGGCTCAGGCAATTCATCACATGGACCTGTACAACACCAACCAATAAACTCATTTGTTTCCTTTAACTGTGACTCTTGCGATTAATGCGCAGATATATATATAACTTTTGAGCACCCATCTCTCGATTAAAGTTTGCGAATAATGCTATTAGATTTATAAAATGATAGTATGAATAAAATAAATAATAGTAACGAAATTTTATTGCCACTTAAATTATTAGGATATATAATAACAAAAATATTTACTGTATTGTATATAACAATAATAATAAATGTTATTACAATATATATATTATTAATCCTTTTTCTAAATATAGATATTAGTAAGATGATAGCTATATTTAATGATAATAATGTATATTTGAGAAGTAATAAACTTATCATATTATATAAATAAAATTCCTTTAAAACAAAAATAATAGTAAACAAGCATAGTAAATATATAGCATACTTATTTTTAATAATCATTTTCATAATATCATCCCTTCTAAGTTATTTCCTACTTTTTGGATATTGTGCAACTATAGGACTCAATCATATATTTATAATCGATTCACTGTTTACGAATATTATCTATTAAACATACTAACAGTTTTTTGGTGCCAATTAATATACCCCCAAAAGGCTTTTGGCGAGTCATTATTTTCTGCCCAATCAGGCATAAATCGAAAAATGGATTTCTCTCTGACAATCTGATAAAGGTTTTCTGTATCTTTCCGCTCAAAATCCCGAATTATTATATGGTTTGTTTCTATTCTCATACTACTCTCCTCCCCCGTAATATATAAATAATATTTTAATTGAATGGATTCAATATTTCGAAATAGAATTATTTTCGTATCACTGTAAACTCTGATTCCCCATCAACAATCATCATTTCATTTATTTCTATATTTTGAACAGATGCTCTTTTTAATGATTTCATATAATTAATCAAGAAAATAATCTTATCATTTTCTCCCTGTATTTCAGCCTCAACATTTTTATCAATTCTATTTTTTACCCAACCAGTTAAATTCATCCGTTTCGCTATTTCATATATTTCTAATCTAAACCCTACCTTCTGCACTCTTCCTGAAAATATTATACTTTTTCTAACAGTAGACGATGGTTCAAAATAATCTAACTTAATATGCTTCACTTGGTTACTTACATAACCATCTCTTAATTTTTTAAAATAGTTTACCGCCAAATCGAAACCTCCTTTATTTTGCTAACTATAATTTAAATTTCCTGATTCTTTAATTTTTCACTTAATAAATCAATATCCCTTTTGGCATCCACTAATCCTAATCCTGTACTTTCTCTATACATTTTAATTGCCTTAATTTTTTTACCATCTAAAATTAGACTTTTTATTTCTTCATTAACAGATGGTTCAGGTATTAATCCCATTTCCTTAGCAATTTTTACTAATATTTTATTTGTACGTTTGTTATCCTCGCGTAATTGATTAATGTTAGATAATATAATTGATAGCAACAACACTCCTATAATTATCCATAAAATCTCATCCATATTTTATTCCCCCTTTATTTTTTCTCAAATTCGAGTTCAAAACGATATCTTAAGTAAACACAGGCGTTACCGCCCATGCTCCTCAACGGAACCGTACGTGCCCTATTAAGGCATACGGCTCTTCACCCCATATTTCCAATCATCAATAGAATAAGCTT
>NZ_JAHLEB010000064.1 GCF_018861735.1 Clostridium lacusfryxellense
TGTGGAAGAGTAGGTTGTCGCCAGGTAAACATGGTTTACTAGCTCAGTTGGTAGAGCACATGACTTTTAATCATGGTGTCCGGGGTTCGATTCCCCGGTAAGCCACCAAAACACTTCTAAATGAAGTGTTTTTTTATTTTGTTTATAAATCCCCAGTATAAACCATTGAGAAAATAGCATTAATAGCTTAAAATGTATATATAAGCATATGAAAAAAGGAGTGTGGTTCTTTGTTTCAATCCATAGTTAATTTTTTTACAAAAGATGAAATGCAATCTGTTGTTAACGATATGACAACCTACAAACCCAAATATATAGGTATAGCCATTGCGGTTTTCGCATTATTTGTATTTCTGAAAAAAATATTTGCCAAATATGTCTTTAAAATAATTTTAAGACTTGTTAATAAAACAAAATTTAATGCAGATACAAAAATAGTTGCAGCATTTCAAAAACCTGTAACTAATTTCTTTGAAGTATTAGGATTTTATTTTGGGTCTAAAATTTTGATTATAGCAGGCATTAATATTAATATAGAATTCATAGATAAGGTTTTTAGTTCAGCTGTAATAATTATAATTTCTTGGGGACTATATAATCTTACTGAAGAATCTTCATTGTTGTTTGAGAGGATGCATAAGGCATATGATATAAAAGTAGATAAAATATTGTTCCCATTTATGTCGAAAACACTAAGATTAATTTTAATAGCATTAGTTATTACTATAATTGCTGAAACTTGGGGATATAACATTCAAGGATTTGTTACTGGACTTGGGCTAGGCGGGCTTGCATTTGCACTAGCAGCTAAGGATGCAGCGGCTAATGTTATTGCAGGTATTTTTATAATATTAGATAAACCTTTTACTATTGGTGATTGGGTTAGTAATAACGACCTAGAAGGTAGCATTGAGAGCATATCTTTTAGAACTACTAAAATAAGAACTATTGATGAAGCGTTAATAATAGTGCCTAATTCAAAACTTACTAATGAACCTGTAACCAATTTTAGTAGAAGAGGGAAAAGAAGGGTTAGTCTGACTTTAGAACTAACATATAAGACACCTAGGGCTAAAGTGGAGATTTGCGTTACAAATATCAGAAATATGTTAGAGGCTGATTCAAAGGTTAGTAAGGATGGTATACTTGTTAGATTTGATAAATTTAATGCCACTAGTTTAGATATTTTGGTATGTTTTTTTGCAGATACGCCAGATTATGATGATTACTTTAAAGTAAAAGAAGATGTTAACTTTAAAATAATTGATATATTACAGCAAGGTGGAGTTGCAATGGCATATGAAACTACTAGTGTTTATATGGAAAAATCACTGGATAAGATAAAAGAAGAAATATAGACTAAAAAGGAGCTGTGCAAAATGTTGAGCACAGGTCCTTTTTTGTATACACAATATTACAATATAAAGCTTAATAATAGCATTATGTTAAGTCCAGCTACTATTAATCCAATAATCCAAAGAATAATTTTATTAAATAAAGTATTAGCATATTTGCCCATGACTTTTTTAGAAGAAGTTAAATATATCTGAAGGAATATAGTTATAGGAAGTTGTATACTTAGGAGCATTTGTGAATAGATGAGGCCCTTAAAGGGGTCTGTTATAAAGAAAATAGCTACTGCAGCGCCAATCAAAGTAATTCCTATTCCTAGTTTAGTATGAGTATCATCAATATTGTAATCTTTACCAAACATCCCTGCAAAGATACTTCCGCCAGCCATACCAGCCGTAACAGATGACGAGATTCCTGCAAAAAGTAGTGCTATGGCAAAGACAATTGATGCTGTATTTCCAAGTAGAGGTGTTAGCATTTGTTGAGCTTGACTAAGCTGAGTAACATGAACCTTTTTTGCGAAGAAAGTAGTTGCGGCAATAAGTATCATTGCGCTATTTATGGCCCATCCGACGATCATTGAAAAAAATGTATCCATAAACTCATATTTAAGTTGTTTTTTTATGACACTATCATCCTCTAAATTCCACTGACGGCTTTGTATTACTTGGGAGTGCAAAAATAGATTATGTGGCATTACTACTGCTCCTAGGACACTCATTATTATTGGAATTGAGCCTTTAGGAAAAGAGGGTTTAATCCAACTTATCATTGCAGTTCCCCATTCTATATGCACAAGACTTAATTCAAATATAAAGGCTATTCCAATTAGAGAAACAAAGCCTATAATCCATTTTTCTAGTTTCCTATAAGAATTTGTATAAAGAATCCATAAAATAAAACATAAAATTAAAATTGTTCCGAGCTTTATAGGTATGCCAAATAACATATTTAGAGCAATGGCTCCTCCAAGAAGCTCTGCAAGTGCAGTTGACACTGCGGCAATAACAGCAGAACCGAGCACTACTTTATTAAGTTTTGGGTTTAGAGTGGCAGTAGAAGCTTCTGACAAACAATTACCGGTAACTATTCCAAGATGTGCAGCGTTATGTTGGAGCACAATGAGCATAATAGTTGAAAGTGTTACCATCCAAAGGAGAGTATAACCAAAATCGCCACCAGCAGAAAGATTTGATGCCCAGTTACCGGGATCTATAAATCCTACAGTTACTAGTAAACCTGGTCCTATATATTTAATAAAATCTAATGCTTTAAATTTAGGGTGTTTCTTTTTTTTGAAAATGTCTTTAACAAATGATAAATTCACTATAACACATCCATTCTATATTATAAGATATACAATACATTATATGAAATTTATGATTTAAATTTCATACTAATTAATCATTTTTTTATATTGTATATATATATTTGAAAATTATTAATGAATTAGGTAATAAATATTTATTATAATATCTAATTGTTTACTAAAAGTATACAATTGAGTACTTGATATTTACTTGCATATTATAGCATTTAGTAGGTAATGATGTTATACTTATAGTATTAAGTATTGCTTTATTGGCGTTTAATTATATTATGTAGTTTAATTACATTATGTAGTTTAAACTAAAATAAAGTTTTTTTCTTAACTATACAATTATTGATTATTGTCTGAATTTTTGGAAATAATTAATAATGAGTTATATATTTTAGAAATTAAAATTAATTATTATAAATCTATATACTGTAAAAGTTAAAAATGATCACTTTGGTGATTTTGAGGAGGAATATATTATGGCAATTAGTTTGAAAAAGGGTCAAAAAGTAGATTTGACTAAAAGTAACCCTGGGCTTATTAATGTTATTGTTGGTCTTGGATGGGATACTAATAAATATGATGGTGGTGCGGCGTTCGATCTAGATGCAGCAGCTTTCTTAGTTGGATCAAATGGTAAAGTTACATCTGATAATGATTTTATTTTTTATAATAATCCAAAGGATGCGGCAGGGTCTATAACACATTTAGGGGATAATAAAACTGGTGATGGTGATGGTGATGATGAACAAATCAAAATTGAGTTAAGTAAAGTTCCAACCAATATCGAAAAAATAAACTTCACAGTAACTATTCATGAAGCTGCAGAAAGAAGTCAAAATTTTGGACAAGTGTCAAATGCATTTATAAGAATATTTGATGAAACTACTAATGAGGAATTAATAAGATATGATTTAAGTGAAGATTATAGTATTGAAACAGCAGTAGTAGTAGCTGAACTATATCGTAACAATGGAGAATGGAAATTCAGTGCAGTGGGAAGTGGATTTGAAGGTGGATTAACTTCACTTTGCAAGAACTTTGGAATTAGTGTAGATTAATAATTTTACACCAGTATTTTGTAACTAAATAATTAAGGGGGAATTATTGTGACAATTAACTTGAGTAAAGGTCAAAAAATAGATTTAACTAAGTCTAATCCAGCTTTAAAGAAAGCAGTTATAGGACTTGGATGGGATACTAATAAGTATTCAGGTGGGGCTGAATTTGATTTAGATGCTTCAGCCTTTTTGGTAGGAACAAACGGAAAAACTAATAATGACTTAGATTTTATATTTTATAATAATTTGGAGCACTCTACAGGAGCAGTTATACATACTGGTGATAATAGAACTGGAGAAGGAGACGGAGATGATGAACAACTAATTGTTGAATTCTCTAAAATACCTTCAGATATAGAGAAAATTGCAATCACAGTAACTATAGATGATGCAATAGCTCGTGCACAAAATTTTGGTCAGATTTCTAACGCATTTGTTAGAGTAGTAAATGAGGAAACTAATGAAGAAATATTAAGATACGATTTATCAGAGGATTTTTCAGTAGAAACTGCATTAGTTTTCTGTGAAATATACCGTAATAATGGTGAGTGGAAATTTAGTGCAACAGGAAGCGGATTTCAAGGCGGACTAGCAGCTCTTTGCAAAAACTATGGTCTTGATGCATAAACATATAATTTATAACTTAATTAGTAAGTGATTAGACATACTAGATATTTAAGGAGATGGATGAAGTGGGAATAAATTTAACAAAAGGTCAAAGAGTAAATCTTACAAAAGATAATCCAGGACTAAAAAAAACAATGGTAGGACTTGGATGGGATCCCGTTCAACAATCACCAAAGGGCTTGTTTGGAGGCATGTTTGCAGCGAAGCAAGCAGATGTAGATTGTGATGCGTCCGTACTAATGCTTGATGAAAATGATAAACTAAGAGGGAAAGATCATATGGTCTATTTCGGTAATTTAAAAGATAAATCTGGTAGTGTTCAGCATATGGGAGACAATCTAACTGGTGATGGAGATGGCGATGATGAGCAAATCATGGTTGATCTATCAAAAATACCTCAAGATATAGCTAAGTTAGTTTTTGTAGTTAATATATATGCTGCAATTGAGCGTAAACAACATTTTGGTATGATACAAAATGCTTTCATACGTTTAGTAAATATAGCAGATAATAAAGAAATGATTCGTTTTAACTTAACTGAAGAATATTCTGGTAAAACAGGTTTGTTTGTTGCAGAAATTTATCGAAATAATGGAGAATGGAAATTTACAGCAGTAGGAGAGGCAGATGCATCAGCTGGATTAGGTCAAATGGCAAAAAGATACCAATAAATAGAATGAGTTAAATACATTATACATCTATATATCTATATATTTATGTATATATAAGTAAACTTGTGGTGTAGAAAATGATTATTTATCATTTTCTACATTTTAAGTTATAATAAATTTATATAAAATCAGAAGGGTGGATAACATGAAATATTTTAATAAGCAGAGCTCGGAAGTTTTAAGTGATCTTAAGGTTGATAGTAGCAAAGGATTATCGAGTTCTGAGATAGAAGAAAGACTAGCTAAATATGGTCCAAATGAATTTACTAAACAAGAAAAGGGATCTATATGGGATAGTATTAAGGAAGCAATAACAGAGCCTATGATGTTGATACTTTTAGCGGCAGCCGTAATTAGTGGATTAGTAGGAGAGTTTCATGATGCGATTGGTATTGTATGCGCTGTAGCAGTGGGAATTGGTATAGGAATTTTTACTGAAGGGAAGTCACAAAAAGCTGCGGATGCACTTTCAAAAATGACAGAAAATATAGAGGTAAAGGTATTACGTAATGGTAAAATCGTTCAAGTTAATAAAAATGAACTAGTACCTGGTGATATTGTTTCTATTGAGACTGGAGATATGGTCCCAGCAGATGGCAGACTTGTAAGTAGTATAGATTTAATGGTTAGAGAGGATATGCTTACAGGAGAATCAGAGGATGTAAGCAAAGACTCAGAACTTGTAATTGAAATGGAAAATATAAAAGCTAAGGATAAAATAATAGTGCAAGATCCTATTCCAGCAAAACAAAAAAATATGGTTTTTGGTGGAACTCTTATAGCTTATGGTAGGGCTAGTTTTGTAGTTACCTCAACTGGCGATAGCTCACAGATGGGAGAGATTGCAAGAAATCTTGAAGAAGGAGATTTACCAACACCACTTCAAGCAAAACTTGGAGATTTAGGTAGTAATATATCAAAAATATCAAGTGCTATAGCGGCTATACTATTTATAGTTATGATTATAAAGATGGTATTAGCTAATACTTTAACAGTTGATACAACTGGTGTTTTTGCATTTTTAGAATCGGTTGGACCAATAAAGACCGCTTTTGTTGTTTGTGTTGCTCTAATAGTTGCAGCTGTTCCTGAAGGGCTTCCAACGATGATAAATATGACACTTGCAATAACTATGCAAAAAATGGCTAAGATAAATGCACTTGTTACTAAAAAAGAGGCCTGTGAAACAATAGGATCTGTAAGTGTAATATGTTCAGATAAAACAGGTACACTTACTCAAAATAGGATGACAGTTGAAAAAGTATATCTGAATGGTAAGTTTAAAGGAAGAGATGAATTAAGTGATAGAAATAATTACTTTATAGACAATTGCCTTGTAAATTCCACAGCAGATATTGAAAAAGATGATAGCGAAGTTAAGTATTTAGGTAGTGCAACTGAGTGTGCTCTTCTTTTATATAATGATGCCTGTGATTATGTACAAGAAAGGCAAAGTGCAAAAATAGCTCATCAAATTCCATTTAGTTCAAAACGTAAAAGAATGAGTACTGTTATAGAAGAAGATGAAGGTGCTACAGTATTAACAAAGGGAGCACCAGAAATAATTCTAGAATTATGTAAATTTGAACATGTTAATTGTGAGGAAGTGGAGTTAGACCAGCCAAGGCGTGATGAAATATTAAATGAAATTGGAAAACTTCAAAAGAATTCTATGAGAGTACTTGGTTTTGCATATAGAAATATAAGTGAAGAGGTAGCTATTGAATCTGAGCAAGGAACACTTGAGAATAATCTAGTGTTTACAGGATTCGTTGGAATAAGAGATCCTCTAAGACTCGATGTTAAAGAAGCTGTTGAAACTGCTAAAAAAGCAGGAGTTTCAACAAAAATGCTTACAGGAGATAACATAATTACAGCGATCGCTATAGGAAATGAATTAGGGTTACTCAGCGGTGGAAATAGAGCAGTAGAGGCTACTTATATAGACACATTAACGGATGAGGAACTTAAAGATGAAATTACTACTATTTCAATAGTAGCACGTTCAAAACCTGATACAAAAATGAGAATAGTTGAGGCACTTCAAAGTAATGGAGAAGTAGTTGCTGTAACTGGAGATGGAATAAATGATGCTCCAGCCCTTACGAAAGCAGATGTAGGTATAGCTATGGGTATAGCGGGCACTGAGGTTAGTAAGAATGCGGCAGATATAATTTTAACAGATGATAGTTTTGGAACAATTGTAAAAGGAATTAAATGGGGAAGAGGTATTTATGAAAACTTCCAAAGATTCATTCAGTTTCAGATAACCGTAAATATAATCGCATTCTTAACAGCGATCTTGTCTGTATTGTTTGATTTTCAAATGCCATTTACCACAATACAATTATTATGGGTAAATATTATAATGGATGGCCCACCAGCACTATCACTCGGACTAGAACCAGTAAGAGACGCTGTTTTAAATAGAAGACCTACAAATAGGAATGCCAGTATTATAACTAAACAGATGTTAACGAGTATGATTGCGAATGCTTTGTATATTACCTGTATAATTATGATTCAGATGAAATTTGATATATTAGGAGCAGGATTCCCTAAAGAAGGGGTTATAGGAGCAAATGAAATGCAGACAGTGTTATTTGCAGTATTTGCCTTTAGTGCATTATTTAACGCATTTAACTGTAGGGAATTTGGGACAGATAGTATATTGCCAAGTATTACAAAGAACACTATATTCTTAAAGATAATTGCAGTTACAGCAGTTGCTCAAATATTTGTAACTGAAGTATTCTCAGGATTCTTTAATGCAGTGCCTTTATCTCTTACTATGTGGCTGAAGATAATTGTATTATCTTCACTAATAATAGTAGTAAATGAAGTTGTGAAATTAATTGTAAGACCTTTTGTTAAAAAACGACAAGGGAACGAACTAGAGTTAGAAAAAGATGAAAAAAAAGTAGCATAAAAACATAGTAAAACCCCATTATTGATTAAAATCAATAATGGGGTTTTTGAATTAAGTATGAGAAGTACCCTTAAGTTCATGAAATTTATTATGAACTACATCTAAGATCTCTTGGCCAGCATATATGCCAGACTCTTTTGTAATATATACAGATTCACCAATCTCTTCCCTTTGAAGATTAAGTAACAATTCACCATGGGATGGAATTATTCCATAAGTAGAGTTTTTGATTAGAGGGTAATCAAGTAGGGAATCACCAGCAGAAAACAATACGTTTATATTCTCAAGATGTTTTATATATTCTATTGGGTCATATTTATTTATGCAATTGGGAACTATGTATATTTTTTTGCCTTGCTTTGATACACTATAATTATAATCTTTGCAAAATGAGCGCAACACTCTCAAATAATTTATATCAACCTCTCCATTCGATATAGAATTGGACAGCTTATCTTCATCTAATATAGAGTATATAAAAAAGTCTTCACAAGATTTATATGTTTTTACGAAATCACTTTCTAAAAAGAAACTACATAATTTTATCATATCATGAGTTGAGACAACCTGCTTAATCTTACTTAAACTTATATCTGACCAGGCAGGTAGCTCTATTCCGTTTTTAAGAATGATACCACCATTGGCTACAACAGCATATTTAGGTTTGAGCACATCATTAATATATTTAATTCGTGTGTATTGATCCCGAGATCTCGTGGTAACAGGTACAAAAATCATACTTTCATTTATATGTTCTAGTGTACTTTGCATAGGTTTGGTAATAAAACTACACATTTGATTTTTATAGAAATCCACAGGTAGGAGCTCTTGTTCATTAATTAATGAACAATGTCTTGAAGAATATATAAGCGTACTATCAAGGTCAGAGGCAAATATCATAAAAACACATCCTTTGATTATTGGTTACATATCTTCTTTTTCTTTTGATTTGATAATTCCACAGCAGGAGTAGCACATATCTGTATATATTTCAACCGGTATAGATTTCTCCTGTGCTAATTTAAATATATGTTTTAGATTGGGATTGTCAAAAGAATCGACAAGTATTTTCCATGGTATTCGTCTTAGAAGTACTCGGGTTGTTTCTCCAATGCCTGGCTTTATAAGATTTATGTTATCTATATTAAATTTATGTTTAATACTCTCGATGTCGCGAAGTCCCTTGCAACTTAAATAATTGGAATCGAATTCAAAATCCATTGCAACTTCTTTAATGTCTTGTGAGTTTAGAAGTAATTGTTTATAACTTTTATCTATAAGACTAAAACAGTTACATATTTCATCTATATAGAAATTAGAGACATCAGATGGGATTAATTCACTATAAAACTTGGTACCATGGAAATCATCATCTTTAATATATTTATCGCTGAGGACAGTCCTACTTACAAGACCTGAAACTGTTGAATTTAGACAAGCACTTGGAATTAAAAAATCTTCTCTTGTTGCGTAAATAAGGGTGCAGTGAGCAGGGTCAGATAATACTGCAAGGTTAGGATTAAGAGTTATATTGAACTCATCATAATATTCGTTGCAAGCTTTTGTTAAGGTATGTGCAATAACTCCTTTGCCTGTCCAACCATCAATGAATTGTAATTCTGATGCAGGGTGATTCTTTAATATATACATTAGTGCATTTTTATCTATGCCTTTATCACGTATTATAGAAATACTGTAATGAGCAGGTGATATATTATATTTAAACTCTAGGTATTTTTTGATTAATATACCAATAGGGGTCCCGGCTCTAGCAAGGGATACTAAAACAATGTTTTTACCTCGAGAGGTTATAATTCTCTCACTTAATATAGCAACTAGAGTAGCTAGTTTGATTTTTGATTCCTGAAGAGTCTTATAGAAAATGTCCATGTATTCTTTTGAGGGAGTATATTCTATAGGTAACATTTCGGAATAGTGAATTCCACTTTGTATGGCCTTTTCTCTAAATTCATTATCTTGTTCTACTATCAGGTTTGATATATCTTTAAGAAGAAATATCACATCGTCTTTAGAGTAACTTCCCGAAAAAACGCAGTTATTCATTTAAATACACCTCTTTTTTATATTCTTAATTATATTAGGCTTCCCAACATACAAATATAATAGATTTAACATGGAAATACGAAAATATTTTATTAAATTCTTCTTTTTTATCATTGGTTAAAGGCTTTTCAGAGAAGAAAAACACTTGGTCATAAAAATTATCAGGTATATTATAAAGGTAGTTAGTTACAGTGTTATCCTCAGGGCTTTGGAATGAAACTTTATTTTTATTCCCATAAGTATCTAGGTTTCTAGAGTGAACAGGACTTCTTGTGGTGGAATGAAAATAAACATTATCGCCAAGCATAGCACTTATACTACAAGGCAGATAAATAAACTCACCAGTCCCTATGCAAAGGCAATTACCAGTAGTTCTTTCTTTAATCAATATTTCAGATACTGATTTAATCTCTCGCGAAATTCTGAAATTATCCTTTGAAGTAATTCCAAACCTTCCAGTAGATTTGTTATAACCCTCAATACTTTGCGCTATTTTAAAAACATAATCTGAAGATGAAATTAATTTCGTATTAATAGGAGGTATAATTACATCATCGCTAATAATGTCTTTAGATTTAATACACTTAAGGTCACCTTTAATTAAAGAGCACACCATAACATCTACATCTTTTTCATCCCTAAACATCTTATAACTATTAGCATCTCTCCAGTCTAAGATAGATATAATACCAAAATATTTCCCGGGAAGGCATCTTATTAAATTTAGTGCAGATTTACCTGTAGTGAGTTCATCATCTATTAAAACTATATCCTCAAAGTCATTAAAAAAATCGTTTTTAGAAGGGAAAAGCGAATGCTCAACTGCATGAGAATGTTCTTCGTTAAAAAATAGTGCAGGTTCTATAGAAGTTATTTTTTCTCTCGTTGTATGTATATAAGCAGCATTAGAAAAATTTTCAAATATTGATTGAGCTAGACCTGTAGCAGTCTCAGCAAAACCTATAAAAAGAGTTTTGTGTTCAAGTTTTATAGGACTATCTAAAATATTATCTAAATTGTGCATTCTATGAGTTGCATCTAAAGAAATAAGTTCATTAACCAATTGAGTTGTAGGGTATGAATAAGAGTTTTCTCTTTCATTAACCCATAAACGAGCTAGTATTGCGCCTACAATTTTTAGCGTACCTGGAATCATAGGTATATGTTTTCCTATAACCTTACTCACAAATAAAAAATCTCTTTTCTTATTCTCTCTAGCAGACATAGTGAAAAGTTTAGACACTGGTATAGCACAGTTGTTTTCTGTTATGTTAAGTGAAATATTTAGGCTGCTATCTATGTCATAATTAATTGATCGATTGCAATAATTCTGAGAAAGATTTTCCATCTTTAAATACCCCCATTATTTTAGCTTTTAACAATAGTTCTTTAGCCCATTTTTCATGGGGTTTTATCTCATTCATTTTATTTGAATATTTACTCCTTATTACCCCGTCAAGAGAGGAGTTAATAATATTACTTGCATCTATATAATCTTCTTTAGAAACAACCATTAGTGAATTTACTATATTTACTTGAGTTGGATGTATAACTGTCTTACCAATTAGTCCATTAGTTTTGTCTAATAGTGTTTCTTTTATAAGGATATTATTTTGAAAATCTAAAATTTTACTATAATATTCATAAACTACACCAGAGATAATATAATCATCTCTTTTAAAAACATTTATTATATCGTTAATACAATCCCTTACTACAGATAAATCGTATATAGTGAAATTTTTACTTCGTCGTAGGCTATATAATCCAGAAAAATCTGTTCCACCAATTCTAATATTTAAAACATATTCACTGTAAGAATCTATAATATGTTTTACGTTAATGAGCTCTTCTATTCGAGTTTCTTTATGAATTATGTATGGGGTCTCAAGTATTGGCATTCCATAAAGCATTCTATCATTAGATATATTATATTCTTTTAATGTAGAGAAATATTTTTCTCCAGAAATAGTATCGAATTTAGGGAAAATAAAACCGCAAAGACCTCTTAAAAGCGATTCAGCAAGTAACTTTCGAAGTTGATTAACATTTCTAACTCTAATAAATATAAGAGGTAGATTTTCAATAAAAGAAATATCATCATTTAGTAGAAGATTTATATTATTAAATAGGCTAATAATATTATTCTCGGCGAATGTCACTTGGCTTGAGGATACAGAATCTTCAATACAAAGAGTAATAGTATTAGCACCCATTTTTTTATTAAAGAGTATGTCTTTAAGTAAGTTTTCCCGTGTTCCTGGCATGTACAAACATGCACCTATAGCATAAGATAATTCTTCTTTTGAAGAAGCTAGTCCATAAGAAGAAGGAATTTTAAAAAACATATCATCTAAATTACTTATATTGTCAAAATAACGCATAAATGTCCTCCATTTTATAAAATTATATAGTCGATATGTAAGCTTAGAAGCTTATTATAATTGTAATATATAATTATATCATATTTATATATATTAGAAAATTTTAAATTATTAATTTATTTAAAATAAAAAGATCTAAAATTTTCAAGTAATTACTTATATAAACAATATAACATAAAACAGTGTAAATGAAAATAATGAGCATAGTATAATAGAACCACAAAAAAGCATAATTAATATTATGTTATAATATGTTTGTAGACTAAAAAACATGGATTCACAAATATATAGTATGTTATGAGAAAAAAATTGTTTTATTAATTAGGGAAGGAGTATGTACATGATTAATTTTAGAAATCATCAAGAACTCACTTGTATTGCTGAGGGGGATGGACATTTCTTTGCAAAAGTAGGAGCTATGGTTGCTTACACGGGTAGTTTTACTCAAGAAAAAGTATTACTTGATACGAATAATACAAAAAGTGTGTTTAAATCCGTTCTTAATCTAGCGGCGAGAAAGCTCTCAGGGGAGAATGTACCTATTATGAAAGTTATCGGTAATGGTAGTTATTATATGGCAAGTCGTGCACAACATATTAGTATAATTACACTACAGCAAGGTCAGAGCATAGGTGTTGAAGGGGAAAATCTCCTTGCATTTACCCAGGGGTGTAAATATGGTGTGAGATTTATGGGATCAGGAGTTATATCTCAAAAGGGTATGTTTACATCAAATTTAACAGCCACTGGAGATAATCCTCAAGTAGTTATAACTACAAGTGGAAACCCAATTATTCTAGAAACTCCTTGCGTAGTTGACCCTGATGCAGTGGTATGTTGGACAGGCTCTGATCCTCAATTTAAAACTGATGTTAATTGGAAAACTTTCCTTGGTCAAACATCTGGTGAAACGTATATGTTAGAATTTAATTCTCGGGGTGAAACTGTAATTATTCAACCTTGTGAAAGAATTTCAGGACTAAATGTTTCAATAGATTAGGGGGGCAAAGCTCGTGGCTATAATTATTGATAATAGTAATAAAAAAATAACATCACAAAAGAAACAGTATGGCAAATTAATGGTTGAGACCTCAATTAGACCTGAAAATAATTCGAAAATAGTTGTTGGTTTAATTAGGAATGTTAATAAGAGTAATAATCTAAATACAAATAATGTTCAAACTATTAATAGTGAACAAACTACAAGTAATATAAAAACTACAAGTAATAGTGAAGTTAAGATAAATACTCCATTAAAGGTAAATTTGAATATGGAAAAGAGAAAATCAATTGATGTTACAAAAAGTATTAAACTAAAAAAAGGGCAAAAGCTAAGCTTAAATGAAAATGCTAAAAACCTATCAAAACTAATAGTGACATTGGATTATAATATAATGGCAAAGGGAAATATTGAGTTTGATTTAGATGCCTGCGTATTTATGGTAGATACAAATAATAAAACAGCTGAAAAAGATTTCATTTTTTATGAAAATACCCAGAGTACATGTGGTGGGGTAGCTATTAAAAAGGATCATAATACATATCTTAAAGATGCATATAACGAAAGTATACAGTTAGATTTAAACTTAATACCAATGCATATTCAAAAACTAGCATTTACTGTAACAGTGTATGAAGCAAGTCAGCGTAATCAAAACTTTGGACAGGTGTCTGACGGATATTTTAGAATTATATCTGCTGATACTAAACAAGAAATTCTAAGTTATAAATTCAATGAGGATTTATCTATAGAAACAGCCGTTGTAGTAGCAGAGATATATAGATATAAAAATGATTGGAAAATCAATTCTATAGGTAGCGGATTTAGAGGTGGATTGGAAGCTTTATGTAGTAATTATGGAATAGAGACGATTTAGGTTAATATAAATTTATCGGAAACTTATAGTGAAAATAAATAAGGCATTTTAATAAAATGCCTTATTTTTATTTTTAAATAATTTATATAATTATTTAAAATTGAAAATATTAGATAAAAAATTTTTACCTTTCTCTTTTGTATATTTTCTTTCATCATTTAAATTAGGTAAAGATAAGCTGAAGTTTACGTCTTCTAATTTATGATTATCATAAAATTTTTCTTTAATTTTTTCTTCTATATTATTATAGCCAGTAGGAGTTAGTATGGTAATATCAAATCCAAATAAGTTTAAAAAACAAAGAGTTATGGAGTCCTCATCACTAAAAATACTTTCGTTATTATCATAAATAAGAAGTTTAGGTATTTTTGAAGGATAATCATATTGTTGAAGTAGTTGAACTATATTTTTGTTAAGGTCTAAAATAGTCATTAATATAAGTAATTTAAATTCCTTGTCAATAACTTTTAAAAGCATGTCACTTTTCATTAAATAATTTATTTTTTGTATAATTATATTTTGAAGATTGGTTTTTAAATAAGAAAATTTATAACAATTATGAGCAAGTAGTTTTTCTTTATCAATTAAACCATTTTTATCTAGTACAAAGGCTAAGGAGTATAGATTTGTTTTGGAATAAGTAATGCTAGTAAAAGGGATTTCAGGTATGAATAATGTATTTTCAGCAGACTTAAACCCAAAGAAATCCTTCCAATATAAAGTTAAATCACTGTTAACGCCGCTTATTTTTGCAAACAAGTTTGGAATATACACGGTGTCATTCTCAACTTTAAATCCTGTGCGCAAACTAGAAGGTTCATTCCATAAAATTTTGAGCTCGTAAAAAGTTGTTTTAAGTGTAGTAGGATGGGTATTATATTCTTCAAATTGCCAAGGTTTATAAAAGCCATCAGCATCCGTATAGAGTGCTGTCGATAATTCTCTTGAGGCTTTTAGTGCAATGGTTTCTTGCCTTATGAGTAATTCCTCTTTTGGAAACTCTTTTAAAGGGGCCTTATATGGAAGTTCAATGATGTTTGAAAATAAATCACTTGATAGTGTAATATCTGAAATAGCATCACTAGAGGAATTTATATATAATATATCACAACCTAATTTAGATAAAAAAATTAGGAATAAAAGTTCATGTTTTTTAATATCGCCATAATATATAACTTTAGGACTTATAATGTCATCAGAAGATGTACTCTGAGAATCAAAATTCTTCATAAGATTTGGAACAAAATCATTAATCCAAGAAAGTAACTTCAAAGTAAGATTTCTAATTTTAGATAGAGATACATTTTTCTCTTCATTGCAGTACAGATCTAATATATAACTAAAGCTATTTGCCATGGAGCAACTTAGATTATGATTAGAAGTTGGAAAAAGCTTGTGATCCATAAGTAAAGTAGCGAGTTTGCCATTTAATGAAACATCAAATGGGTCTACATATTGCCATATGTTTATAGTACTGGTGATTAATTTTGGAACTGTACTTACTGGCAAGGAGTGTGTAAATTTCAAATATAGATTATCTAAAATACTAAGGGTCTTATCTAATCTAAAGAGATCGTTATAATAATCATCATCATTTTGGGTTATCCCTATATATCTATAAAAATATATTGGTATATAAGGTGTAGATCCACCTAAAAACCCAATCCGCTTATTGGCGGGAATTAATAAATCATCAAATATGTTCATACTGCTTTTAAGTAGAATATTAATAGAATCTTTAAAAGGCATAGCCGAAGATGAATTATTACTTTTTATAGAGGGAGTTTTATTTTCTAACGTGGGTTTAATCTCCGCATTAGAATGTTCTTTTGAAGAGGCAACAGGTCCCTTAAGTTCATTGATGTTTTCATTTTTAGGTTTAAATGTATTATTACTTGATTTAAAGTTAAGAGGGATTAAAGGGGCATCTTTAGGTAGTTTTAGTAGCATTGAATATTTGTTATTAGTGTCAACTTTCGAAAAACTAATATCAGACATTGAGTTAATATAAATCACATCAGAACCTAGTTTTGATAAAAATATCAAAAAATATATTTCATGTTTTTTTATTTCACCATAAAAGAGTACTTTAGGATTAATAATATCCTTTTTAAGTGTAGGATTATAATCAATGTCATTAAATAATTTTGGAACGAATTCAGCAATCCATCCTAAGAATTTAACGGCAAAATTTTTAATTACTGTTTCTGAAGTAGTAGGTTCATTGATTAAATAAAGGGCTAATGTCTCATCAAAGCTACTCTCTATGTAATCACCTATAAAATTATTTTTCATTTTTAAAAATAAACCTTTGGTTTTAAGAATATTAAATAAACTTTTCCTTTGGACGGGACTCGAACTTAGGAGACCATTCCAAGAAATTTGTGATATAGAAGTAGATAAAATCTTCATAGGTATGCCATTAGTAAAGCTCAAATACAGATTTTGTAGCGCTTTCAGATTGTCATTAAGCTTATGTAAATTCTCATAATAAATATCTTTATTTTCTAAGGTGCCAATATACCTGTAAAAGTAAATAGGTACTTTCGGTGATTTTGATCTAATAAATCCATGTCTTTTATTTACAGGGATGAATATATCTTCAAACAAATCTTGCGATTCTAAAATTGACGCATTCACTTTTTTCGTAGTATTGATCATAGCTTAACCCCCAATATTATTAATACATCTATGATAGGTATTAATATAAAAAATTGTATATAAGAAAATTAATTAAAAATAATTTAAATATTAAAAAACATATATATATTATAACTAGTTTATCATTTTATGTATAAAAACACTATAAAACTCTAAATCTAATAAGAATAGTAGAAATTAAAAATATATGAAATAGAGAGGAAGTTATAAATTGAAAATAGATGAATCATTAGTATGCCCAAAATGTAATAGTAAAAACTTCGAGATGAAACATGAGGCTACATATTTATACACATATAAAATAGATCTAGTAAATATTCAAGTAAATGAGGAAGGACTGGAGAATCTTCCGTTCTTATTCGATAATAGAGAGCAGACTTGCTTTAATGAATTCATTGAATGTAATAATTGTGGCACAAAATATCCTTGCTCTTTTAATAAAGATAAGCAAACAATAGACCTTACCATAATGAGAAAAGCAATAAGAGCAGATCATGTTAAAAATCCTGAATTTCTTGGATAAAAGTTAATATTAGGGTTTGAAGTATAACTATATTAACAAAATTATTGAAGTATACATATAATAATCACAAGATACAAATTTTGTAGGGAAGTGATGATTATGACATTTTTCAATAGTGTTCCAAGGTATTCATACAATATTATAAATACCTATCCACATGATGCGGGAGCTTTTACTCAAGGGCTTATATATGAAGCAGATTCTTATTATGAAAGTACTGGAGGGTATGGTGAATCATCATTACGTAAAGTAGATCTCAAAACAGGTAAAATTAAAAAATTGTTTAAATTAGATGATAATTATTTTGGTGAGGGGATTACACTTTACGATAATAAAATTTTTCAATTAACCTGGAAATCTAATGTGGGGTTTATTTACGATAAAGATAGTTTGATTGATAGATTTAAGTTGGTAAATAAGTTTTATTATAATACTGAAGGCTGGGGAATTACTCATAATGATGAGCATTTAATTATGAGCGATGGCACAGATATGATATATTTTTTAAATCCTATAAATCTTAAAAAAATATACAGTATTAAAGTTCGTGATGGATTTAGATCTGTTACTAAATTAAATGAGTTAGAATTTATTCAAGGGGAGATTTATGCAAACATATGGAGAAGCAACAAAATTGCTAGGATATCGCCTCATACAGGTAAAGTAACTGGTTGGATAGACCTTAAAGGTCTGTTAAGTCCTAAAGAGTATAAAAATTCAGGATTACTTAATGGAATAATGTATGATAGACAAAATAATCGTATGTTTGTAACAGGAAAGTTATGGCCTAAGATATTTGAGATAAAATTAGTATAGTATAAAAACACCTAGTTATTTAAATTGGTATTAGATTTAATTAATTACAATTACTTGAAATTTGTTGTATAATGTATATTATAAATAGTCTCGGAATGAGGTAATTAAAATGAAAAAAATTATTGCAACTATATTAATAACGCTAATTTTTGTTATAATATCTGGAGCTTACGCAGTAGGTATAATTTATTCAATGACCCAAGATGGAGCACCAGCGTTCTTATTACCAATGGCGGTAATCATATTTATAGGAATAGTTGGGGTATTGGGTTACAATATGTACGAAAGAATAAACGAGATAAAACGGGGGGACGAAAATGATATTAGTAAATACTGATTATATAAGTGGAAAAGAGGTAGACACTCTTTCTATTGTTAAAGGCTCTGTAGTATGGTCAAAGAATGTGGGCAAGGATATTTTAAGTAGTTTTAAAACTCTAGTTGGAGGGGAAATTAAAAGTTACTCTGAGATGATGAATGAAGCTAGGGCTATAGCAACAAAACGTATGGTAGAAGAAGCAGAAGGTATGAGTGCTGATGGTATTATTAATATAAGATATGCAACTAGCGCTATAATGCAAGGCGCTGCAGAAGTTATTGCATATGGCACAGCAATAAAGTTTAAATAGTAATAGACTATTAATATTATAAATTAATTTTATAAAAACACGGACAATAATTAATTATTGTCGGTGTTTTTATAGTGGGTTCTTCAGGATAATTATTGTACAGGCTGTATGGACTTATAGTAAAAAATTATGTGGTTATTTAAGGAGTAGATAAATGAAAAAAAAGCATAAAGAATGGATTTTGGTTTTAGGTTGGATGGTATTAATATTTATGTTTTCCAGCCAGCCTGGTGAAGTATCAAGTGGAAATAATAAATTTGTAATATATCTATTCAACTTGCTTGGATTAAATTTAAATAGTATATTTGGGACATTGAGTGATTTTTTAGTTAGAAAAGCAGCCCATTTTACGGAATATTTTATTTTGTTTATTTTATTATATAGAGCTATACGGGTAGAGAAAAATGCAGGCATTAAGTCTTTTACATATTCCATATTAATTGTATTTTTATATGCATGTTCTGATGAGTTTCACCAAGCGTTTGTTCCCGGTAGAGGACCTGCATTTAGAGATGTGATGGTTGATACTTGTGGTGGACTTACTGCATTTCTTATCATGTATATTGTCACATTGAAAAAAAGTTCTGCTTCTATGAAAAAACATCTGACTAAATTCAAATAAAGTTCTGATTTAAAAGCTAATCGGTTTCGCTCTCGATTAGCTTTTTTCGTTTTTAAACCTAACTTAAAGTCCCAAAACCAAGGCAATGTGATAATATAAAGATATGAGTATACGAGGTAACGAGATCTTAAGGGGAAATAAGGAATAGAAGTTTTATAGTAGTAGATAGAACTTTATATAGGAAGGTAGATAAGTATAGAGAATTTTTAATGGGGTGATTTGGGTGGGCATATTAAAAAGAATATTTGGCAATTTTATTCTATATGATGAAAAAGGATTTCATAGAAACGTTACGATATATGATAATAGCGGATATGATAAGGTTGGTTTTGATAAAGATGGGTATGATAAATTTGGCTTAGATTCAGCGGGGAATGATAGAAAGGGATATAGTCATGAAGGATCTAGAGATGAATATGATAGGGAGGGATACGATAGAGAAGGATACAATGTTGGAGGGTTTAACAGAGCTGGACATAATAAAAAAGGGTATGATATAAATGGATACAGTAAGCATGGGTTTAATAAATATCAATTTAACAAAGAAGGGTATAATAGTAAAGGGTATGATGTAAAGGGATTTAATAAAAATGGGTTTAACGAAAAGACAAGGCACCTAAATGGAACATGGTATGATGATGAGGGATATAATATAGGTGGATTCAATAAAAGTTCAATACATATGAATGGAACATATTTTAATGAAGATGGAATAGGGTTAGATGGATATAATCTACATGGATTAGACAAAAATGAATATAATCGTGGTGGATTAGATAAGGATGGATATGATAGAGAGGGCTACGATAGATTTGAATTTAATAAAAAGGGAATAGATAGAGATGGCTATAACAAAAATGGTTATGATAAGAATGAATATGATAGAGATGGATATGATAAGGGCGGATATAATAGTAATGGATATAGTAAAGATGGCTTTAACAGTTTAGGGTATGACAAAAAAGGTTTTGATAAAAATGGGTTCGATAAAAATAGATATAATTGCAATGGTTGCGATAAAAATGGATTTAATAAATTAGGTTATGATACTTGTGGATTTGACAGTAATGGATTCGATATAAGAGGTTTAGATAAAGAGGGTTTTAATAAGGATGGATATAGTATGCGAGGCTTTGATAGAGCGGGGTTTGATATGCAGGGATATAGTATTAACGGGGGATATAAGAAATTTATAGATAGTTATATCAAAAAAAATATTGTATCTATGTCCCAAGATAATAGCAAATTATATAGACATGAAATAAAAGAAATTATGTTAAATATTGAAAGAGCAGAAAAAAGTGCTTTAATAAGGGACTACATTGCTGCCATATCTCATTTAAGAAGAGCAGGAGAACTTTTCACGGTTGAATTACTCAGAGATAATGGAAAGGAAGAAAGAGAAATTTCTCAATTAAATCAGTTCGAAAAAATTGGTATTATAAAACAAGGGAACTATATAACAGTAATTGCGAGTGAAACTTTAGATAGGCTTAGGAGAGATGGTAATTCAGGGGTCCATCAAGGTAAAGCAGATAAAATAGTAACTAATAGACTATTAGGTGACATGAAGAAGATTGTTAACAATTGGATTGAAGTTAAGTATGCAATTTAATAAAAAGCTAATCTGTTCCACTCGATTAGCTTTTAAGCTTGTTTTTTTATTAGTAACGAGCATTGGTAGTTATAAACATCTAAAAACAATTAAACTGCTACAAATACACTAATTAATCTTGAATTTCTTTATTTCCGAGTCTAGTTGCTCAGATAATGTTTGAAGCTCGTTGGAATACTTTGTAACCTCTTCCATAGTGGCTGTTATTTCCTCCGTCGAAGCAGTTACTTCTTGTGAAGATGATGCTGTTTGTTCTGATATAGATGAAATACTCTCAATTTCTGAAACTGCAGATTGTTTCTTCTCATTTACATCAATTATAGATATTTTTATTTCATCAACTTTAGTAATCATTATTTCAATTGATTTTAAGATTTGACTAAAGATTTCCTTAGTTTGACCAACTGCTAAGTCTTGTTCGTTTACTACAGTTTCAGTTGATTCAATAGCCTTTACTGCGGCGCTAGATTTACTTTGTATATTTGCTATTATCCCTTTTATTTCTTCGGTGGAAATTTTTGATTGCTCAGCAAGTTTTCTTATTTCTTCAGCAACAACAGCAAATCCTTTACCTGATTCACCTGCCCGGGCAGATTCTATACTTGCATTTAATGATAAAAGGTTAGTTTGCGCCGTTATTTTGACTAATGTTTCAGAAATAGCATTTATTTGTTGAGTACTCTCGCTCATATCTTGAACAATACCTGCAACTTCTTTTGTAGATGACTTAGTTTTATTTGATTTTTCAATTAAACTATCTATCATGTGTAGGCCCTTTGATCCTAAATCTTTAGTATCGTTTGAAATATCACCCATTTCATTAGAGTTAATATTAATTATATCTAATTTAGTTGATAGATCATTCATTGAACGAACTCCATCTTGAGCATTTTGAGCTTGCGCAGTAGCACCTACAGAAACCTGCTCCATAGCGTTTGACACTTCACATATAGAAGCGGTTACCTCCTGGGACATACTAGCAAGAGTGGTTGAAGTTTTTGAGACCGTATCTGAAGAGTCTTTAACGCTGTTCATAATGCCGGATATATTTTTCATCATGGAATTAAATGATATTGCTAAATCTTTAAATTCATCTTTTGTTGAAGCTTTAATAGTAATTGTTAAGTCTCCATTGGAAGCCTTAGCAAATACTTCTTTCAATTTTTGAATATTATGAGCTATCCCTTTGCTTAATACCAATGACATAACTATTGAAATCAATCCCATTATGAGTATTATTAAGAAAGTTGTTTGTAATATTGTTTTTGTATCACTGGTAAGTTCGGTTTGGTTTAACGTAGCAACTAACTTCCAACCTGTTAATTTATTGCTTGCATATACCCCGAATTTTTTCTCACCATTATAGTCATATTCGACAAATCCATTATCTTCTGATTTAACTTTAGTCCAGATTGATAACTTTGCAGCTGCATCTGTACCGATAACTTCTTTTTTAGGATGGGATATAACTTTGCCATCTATATCAGAGATATATACATATCCTGTAGTTCCTACCTTCTTTGTTGACATCCTACTAGCCAGTGTATCTAGTGAACAGTCCATTCCGACTACACCGACAACTTGACCATTTTTTTCTACTGTTTTTGCAATACCAACAACTGTGCTTCCAGTTACATCATCTTTATATGGGGGGGTTATTATAACTTGACCTCTAGAGGCTAGAGCTTGTTTGTACCAAGGCCTTTGGGTTGCATCATATCCAGCTGGAACTTTTGTGCTTGGAGATCTTGCAAATTTTCCAGAGGCGGTTCCAAAATACGTGTCAAGAATATCTTTGTTACTTTCTTTTAAACCTTGTAACATGCCGGGTACATATTTATAGTTTTCACCTTCATCAACATTTATGAAGTCATAATTATTTGCGGTCATTGATAACATATTAGAAAATCCATTAAAGTACTCAGATAATCCATCATTTATTTCTGATAGTGTTTGAGCACTGGTAACAGTTAATTTTTTGCTCAGAATTGATTTTGATTGATTGTAAGAACCAAAACCTGTTATAAGTAGCGGAATAATACAAATTGCAACTAAGCTAATGATTAATTTAGTACGGATACTGTTTAATTTAAAGTTTTTTAATTTAATTTTAATTGCCCCCTCTTGATTTATCTTGTTTATTCATTATAGAAATATATCAAAAAACAGAATATACAGCATTTTTTTACAAAATAACATAAAATTTTTATTCTTCTTACTATCTATCGTACTAAAACTACATAACTTAACGTTTAACTAAAAGTGAATTGTTTTCATAATAGTAGACAACGTAAATTTTCTATTAAGGTGTAACAATCATTTTTGTAATCTTTAAATTTTTTGGTATAATTATATTTAAGTTAAATGAGAAGAGTAACAATAGAAAGGGTGATTTAATGAATGTTTTAATAAATTTAATAATTAAGACGTGCCTAGATACAATATATATGGCAGGAATGATAATATTTGTAGGGTTCATACTTGGATTTTTAAGGAATCATTCAATAGAAAATTTTCAAAAGAGTTTTGGGTGGAAGGCGGTTTCAATTACAGCTATTATTGGAGTGCCAATACACGAGATGTCTCATGCTATCGTATGTCTTTTATTTGGACACAAAATTACAAAGTTAGTATTAGTACAAAAGAGAGATGAAAATGGTGTACTTGGGTATGTGAATCACGCGTATAATCCTAATAGTGTATATCAGCAAACGGGTAATTTTTTTATAGGAATTGCACCTATTTTTGGAGGTATTTCCGCTATAATTGCTTTAATGCACGTAATTATCCCTCAGACGTATAACGGATTTATAAATATATCTATGAATAATCTCCACATAACTAAAATAAATGATGTTTCAATAAAAGGAATACTAAATTCATATATTGATTTAATGAAAATTATATTTTCAACTAAAAACTTTGCTAACCCATATTTTATATTGTTTTTGTTTTTAGCTATATGCATATCATCTCATATATCTTTAAGTTCTGCGGATATCAAGGGTGCATCTAAGGGGTTAATAGTAATATTCTTAATACTATTAGGACTCAATGTGCTTGGATTTTCGAAATTCGTTTTGGCTGAAAGTATATTAAAATATAACATTATGCTAATAGGGTTTCTCATAGTAGCGTTAATCTTTTCAATTATTACTTATTTTATAAGCTTACTTTTATCATTAATAAAGAGATAATCGTATGGGTACATTATTAAAAATTTATTAATAGTGATATAATTTTTAATAATCATAGATAAAAATACATTAAGGATGTGAAAATTATGAAAGTGCCACTAATTATGACTCCGGGACCAACACAAGTCAGAGAAAACGTTAGGATGGCTAGAGCGATAGTCACAACTAATCCAGATTTAGATCTACAGTTTTATGAATTTTATAAAGAGACTTGTGACGAAATAGGCAAGTTCTTAAAGACTAAAAACGAAGTTAGGATATTAAGTGGTGAAGGGATTTTAGGTCTTGAGGCTGCATGTGCATCGCTTACAGAGAATGGTGATAGGGTATTAGTAATTGATAATGGTATATTCGGAGAGGGGTTTGCAGATTTTGTTAAGATGTATGGTGGTGAAGTAGTCTTTTTTAAAGGGGATAGGAAACGTAAGATAGATGTAATAGAACTAGAAAAGTTTCTTGAAAAAGATCATAACTTTAAATATGCTACAATAGTACACTGTGATACTCCGTCAGGTGTTTTAAATGATATAGAAAAAATATGTAAAATGCTCAAGAAAAAGGGAATATTAACTGTAGTTGACAGTGTAGCGGGTATGGGTGGAGAGGATATAAGAGTAGATGAATGGGCAATAGATATAGCACTTGGCGCATCGCAGAAATGTGTTTCAGCTCCGGCGGGACTTACGTTTTTAAGTATAAGTGATGAAGCATTTAGAGTAATGCAGCAGAGAAAAAAGCCAATAGCATCTTATTATTGTAATTTACTTATATGGAAAGATTATTATGAAAAGAAATGGTGCCCGTATACACCACCAATAAGTGATATTCTTGGACTAAGACAGGCTTTTGATAATCTATTGATAGATAAAGATATATTAGAAAGACATAATTCAATTGGTAGGGCTACAAGAAAAGCTGTAAAGGAAGCGGGATTAAATTTGTATATAGAGGAAGGGTATTCTAATACTGTAACAGTTATAGAAATACCGGTGGGTATAAATTGTAAAGAATTATTAAAAAATATGGTCGATGAGTTCAATGTATTTATAGCTGGGTCATTTGGATATTTAGAGGGTAAAGTAATAAGAATAGGGCACATGGGCGAAAATGCTAAAAAGGATAAGATGGTTTATACTCTACTAGCATTACAAACATCACTGAAGTCATTAGGGTTTGAATGTGGAAGAGGTATGGTTGAAGTTTTCTTAGATGAACTATAAGTTATAGATATACATATAAAACCAATATAAGTGTTAAGAAAATAATGTAGAATATATTATAGGTCGGTGAGAGAACACCTGCTAAACTAAATACTATAGGATTTTCTTATGTTTTTAATCAAAACAGTGTATACTAGTCCTAGTGTATCAGTGTGGCAAAAAACTAATAATTAGTAGTATTATGAAGGATATTGTATATAATTGTTGTAGCTAAAGGAATAGAATTAATGATTATCTGGCGGACATGATAGAATACTACTTGTCGACACGAGTAAGTGACGATAAAGGTAAAGCTTGGTAAGTTGATATTTGTATAATTTAATATTGACAAAATAAGAAATACCTAGTAAAATAGTAGAAGTCGTCAGATGATGACAAAACAAATTGGTCTTTGAAAATTAAACAGAGAAATAGGTAAACTTAGCAAAATAATATTTTGTTAAACCAGTCAATTACTTTAGTATAAAGTAAAATTTAGTCGAAAGACTAAAAGTATGTAATGAGCTTGAGTAACAACTTAACAGTTGTCTCAGATTAATTATTTCAACTAAAAAGTGTAAACTTTTAAATTGAGAGTTTGATCCTGGCTCAGGACGAAC
>NZ_JAHLEB010000065.1 GCF_018861735.1 Clostridium lacusfryxellense
TCCGCATTACATTTTTTCAAGGGTTCTTTGAGTACTCTTTTTTTTGCACTTTTTGGAGGTTTTCCCAAAAGTTATCCACAATTTTTATTTTAGCATTTCACAAGCCCCTATATGTATTGTAAATGTAAGCCTTCTAACGTAATTATCTACAATCTAGAACAACAATATATATGTACGATTATACCATATTTTCCATAAATCAAGTATATCTACAATATTAAACCCCACATCTAATGATATGGGGTTACTCTCGCGATATATATGCAAACTCTATCTTAACTTTGTTATTATTGAGTTATTTTAATACTTTGAATAAATTCAGCATTTATAAGTTCGTTACCTTTTTTAGTCTCAATCTCAATCCAATTTTCGTTTACATCAATTATTTTCCCAATTACATTTGTACCAAATGACCCTGTTGATATTCTACATGTTTTTCCTATATACTTTTTAATTACCTCATTCGTCATAATTATTAACCCCTTCCTCTTCTTTCTTTTTAGAATTGCTGACTTTTGCATTTCACGTTGTTGCGGTAAAATAATAAAAAACAGTATAATTAATGGCATATATATAGCGATCCACGATGAACTCACTTAAACACCCCCTAATATTATATTTCAAATATTATATCTATTATATCTTTACTATAACAGCTTTTCAATTATCTCAGCTCTTTTATATGCCTCATCTGTTATTTTTTTTGGATAACACATGTACTCTAAAAGTTTAATGGCATTTCTTGTTTGAGAAATACCTTTCTTTATTTTGTAGTCAAAGCTTAATCCCTTTTCTCTATCCACTTTTTCACTAAAGTAATAAAATTCATAATTTTCTTTTAAAATATCCACTAAGTCTTTATCATGAGTAGCTACAATAGAAATACTTTTCCCGTTATTTATATATGTTAATATTCCCGCCGACATAGAAATTCTCTCTATAGGGTTTGTCCCCCTAAACAGCTCATCTATTGGACAAAATACTGGCGCGTCCTTTTCTAGAGCTTTAATTATTCGAAGAACTGATTCTACTTCTGCCATAAAGAAACTTTTTCCCTTTGTTAAATCATCACTGGGGCTAATGGATGAAACTATATTGAAGAAAGGTGCATTGTATTCTTTAGCTAAAACAAGATAGAAGCTTTGGGCCAAAATTATATTTACTCCTAGCATTCTTAAGAAAGTTGACTTTCCAGACATATTTGTTCCCGTAAGTACAATACCTCCATTTTCTATGTTAATTGAGTTTCCAATGGCATTCTCTATAAGAGGATGTATTCCGCCCACTATATTTAAAGAAATATTCTTTGTAAACTTTGGCTTTACACACTGCTCAGTTAAATAGTGTTTATAACCTGAAATAGAAATTAATGCTTCTAATTCTCCTACGGTATAATAAAGGTCAATCAAAACTTGTTTTTCCTCTTTTATTTTATCAGATATAGAATAATAAGCAGTTTCTTCTAGAAGAAAAAGCACGGAAAGAGGTTCAAACAATCCAGCCCACATGTTTATAAAACCGATTAATCTTGTACCTCTATCTATGCCCTTTATGGGTTTAAGTAAACAAATTATTTTTTCCTTATAGTAATTAATATCTTTATTATCTATACTCACAATCCTTTTAGCTGCCACAATATTTTTTCTTAAATAAAATATACCATTAGTCTTAATAGTCCTTACTTCTCTTTTATTTATTTCAATATTAATATAACTTAGTACAAAAAGTGCTATCATAAATTTCATATTTATAAATATTGCAAGAAGAGTTATTATTAATGGTATTATTTTACCCATAAAAGTATAAATGTAATATTTAGTTTTATTTATTTTAAGATCATTCTCAATCATATCTAAAAAACCATTTTTAAAATCATTGTTCAAATTAAAGAAAATACATTGAAGACGCTCCCTTAACCTACTATCCTCATTAAATAACTTGATTAAACTCCCTCTTTCTTTTACCTTCACTTCCTCCATTAGTGGATTTCTTAACATTGAGTATAGTGCTGCTTCTCCAGAACTGCTATAGGTCCTATCCAACTTCTCATATACCTTATTCATATCTAAATCATCCCATGTTTGATTATCCAATGTATAGTCAGTTTTTGGACTCATATTAAAAAACTTTCTAATCTTTTTAAAGTCTCGTGCCTTATCAAAATCTTTGTTATTATCATTTCTTATTAATCTCAAAACCCTTTTGCTTAAAAATTTATTTAGGGTATTTAAAATCATTTTCCCTATATTCAATTTTATCTTCACCTTTCGTACCACGTCTGCACATTTGATATTACAATTGTACCATAATATGGGGTTTTTTCATAAAAAACGCCCTATTATTTACTTGATACTTGGAATGAAATTAAATAATACCAACACAAAAACATTCACATTATTAAGCAATAAATAAAGCCTTAATTGCCACAATTACTAGCAATTAAAGCTTGTTATTTTAGAACTGCACACACTATTGTCTTTGCATTAGAAAATTCATAACTGCATGTATATAGCGTTATAATTTTACTGTAATCATTGTTTTTAATTATTTTATCATACATAGATTTTCCCTTTAAAAATTTAATATAATTTTCATAGTCCTTGTCTGTTTTAAAATCAATACTTAAATTATCCTGTTTCTCATTTAATACAAAAACTGAAAAAACTTCATAATTATATTCTTTTTTGTTTTTTACAATTTTTATAACACCTTTTTCAAACTCATTAGCTTTCTTATACTTATTTATCTCATTAAACATACTACCATCTTTCATATGGTGTCCATAGAAAATTGTATTTCTGTCTGTTTCTATTTTATTTCTATAATCAATAAAAATAGCACCAGCTATGCTCTTTTCTTTGTTAAAATTATTGTGCAAATAAAATTCATTGTCGCTTCCTTGTACCACGGGGTAATCTATATCAGTGTTTGGAATGTTAATCCATAGTTTATAGTCTGAATTTATTTTTTTCAGTTTATCCTCTTTTAAATTTAACTCTTTATTATTATTATGCTCATCTGTTTTTTTAGTAACATTTACTCCTACTGTTGGTTTAATTTCTTTAACCTCAGAATATCTTTTACTATCTTTATAATATTGGAATTGTTTATAACCAATCTGAGCACAAGTAACTATAGCCATTATAATGAGAAATGTATTTATTAGTTTTATTGTTTTTTCATTCATATTTTTCTTCTTAGAGCGCTTTTTAATTTATCACTAGTTAATAACTCTGAAGCTATAAATGATACAAGCGGTACTGTTAAAATAACTGCTATAGTTCCTGATAATCCCTGCATAATCTCAATTCCAATTGAATACATATTGATTATTTGATTGTATTTCATGCTATAGACATATATTAAAATCAAAGTATTAAGAGCTCCTCCTGTGTATGCTAATATAAGTGTATTTGCATTTGCTCCCATTATATCTCGTCCAACATTCATCCCTGAAGAAAAAAGTTCCTTCCTTGATAAATTAGGATTTGTATTATAGACTTCATTTATTGAAGATGCTACTGATATACTGACATCCATAACTGCACCTAATGACGCTATTAGTATTCCTGCAAAAAGAATTCCACCAACCTTTAAGTTTGTATTATTAGCGACAAACACTAATTCCTCAACTGCTGATACATTATATCCATTTATGTGTGCTAAGCACCCAAAACCTGTAGCAACTCCACCTGCAATCATTACTCCAATTACAGTACCTAAAATTGATGCTAATGTTTTTATACTAAACCCACCAATTAAATAAATAATAACAACAGTAATAATTATATCTACAATAACTGCAGATAAAAATGGAGAATAACCCTTATATAACATTGGTATGAATAAAAATATAATACAAATAAAAGTAAACACAATTCCTAGTGCTGATTTAAAGCCTTTTTTCCCACCAACAGCCCAAATTATTAAAAGAAATAAAGCAACAAATGCATATATAATAGGCGCCCTATAATAACTATAGACTGAGACTACAGAAATTTCACCCGATGTACTTGTCGATACTATAACTTTCATATTTTCCTTGCAATCTGCTCCATAAAGATATCCTGATGTGCTAGTAGCATCCAGCGCTTTCCCTTTAAGCTCTCCCGTTAAGATTCTAACTTTTACCTTTTGACTTCCAATACGCGAACCATCTGATTGTACATTGTCGCGTGCAACCTCTTGAACTACTGCCTTTTCATATCCAGTTCCATTTTGATTAGTCAATTGAATTCTATCAATGTTATTAAACGAACGTAAAAACATAAAAAAGCCAATACATATTAGTAGAATAATTATTCTCCGAAAGACTACCGATTTATCACTAAATAATTTTGTTAACATAATATTAGTAACTTTTACGTTTATTTATATAAGCTATTCCTACTAAAGATATGGTTAGAATAACTACAGTGCTAGCGCTATTATTGTCTCCGGCCTTTACACTTCCAATACCAGCAGATGAATTTGTTTCATTTTTAGGCTCTACCATTGGAGTCACCGCTGGTATTGATGGTGCTGCTTGTGTTGGTGTCGTTGGTGTTGCTGCTACCGGTGTTGATGGTGTTATATCCTTAGTAGTTTTTATAATTGAGTAGGTATTATCGATTTTCTCATTTGTATCTGTTCTATAAGTATTTATAGTAAATTTTGTATCATTAATTTCTATATTAGAATAAGTTGGCACATCTTCCTGCCATCTTGCTGCAATATACGATTGTTTGTGTGGAACTAAATCATAGTATTTACTACCCGATCCAGAGTTTGCAGTCATATATAAAATACCTTGTGGATTTGTAACACTTCCACTGCTATTTGAAATATCCTGCATTGCATTAGTATCTTCAATACTTGATAGATAATTATTATACTTTGAATCAATCGGAGTTTTTCCGTCTATATAATCATCATATTCATCATTAGTTATAGCTTTAGACGTATCTTGTACTCCACCTTTTAATATTAATGATCTAGAGTATGTGTGATCATGCCCAGTAAGAACAGCATCTATTTTATTTTTCTCAAAGATCGGTAATAGTTGATATCTCAAATTAATAATATCAGGTTCGTTAGAATGTTCTCCTGACCCATATATATCTTGGTGAATTGTTGCTATACGCCATTTTGCATTTGGGTTTGACTTAATAGCTTGTTCAACAACTTTTTGATGCTCTGCCATATTAGTGTTATTAGTATTTAACATAATAAATAATGCATTACCATAGGAGTAAAAGTAATCCCCACCTGCTGGTGTAAGTCCTAAATTGGATGTATTAGGGTTATTAAAATGAAGTGAATAGTTAGTGTTAGGAGAATCATGGTTACCAATAGCTGTTGAAACGGGTAATGATTTTAATGCCTTAGCACTCAAGTATCCTGCATATTCTATTTCATTTCCAGTGTATACTGGGTTTTTCTTATCACTTGATTGAATTTGATCTCCTGCTGATAATACGAAACTTGTATTAGGATGTGATTTGAGCGCTGTATCTAAAGTATTATTCCAGTTAAAACTATCATTTCTTACTGCATTATCTTGACCTTGCTCTGCACTTGCACCTTTAGCTGTATTAGAGCTTGAAGAGCCTATCTGAGGGTCTCCAACATATAAGAAATTAAAACTTTTTGTACTCTGAGTTTTATATATTGTAGCACTTGTCCAATTACCTGCTACTTGATAGCTGTAGTAGTATGTAGTATTCTCTTTTAGATTCGTTACTGTAGCCTTATTTGATTTGTAGCCACTAGCAGCAGGCGTAACTACTACTCCTAACTCTTTTGCATCATTCATATCTTTATTATTTCCTATTTTTAATTTTGGTGTTGTTTCAGTCTCCTTTGAATACCATGCAAAATTTAGCTCTGTCGCATTTTTACCAGTTGTTAATGACATTTGTATAGGATCACTTTTAATCGTTTCCCAGTCAGCGCACCATTGTGTCCATTTGCCATCCTTTGCGGACTGCGTTTGACTAGCATCAGTCCAACCATCATTATCCGATGCAAATACTGAAACACCCGTTGTAGTTAGTACTGCTGCAACTAATATAGCAGCTATTGCATTTTTTCTTAACTTTAGCATTGTTAATACCCCCTTATAATTACTCATATTAAACCATAATTGGTTACTTATCCTTTGCTATCTGTCTCAATATTATACCTATTACGTTATAGAAATGTAATGATTATGTTAACCTTGTGTTACTTTAATAGGGAGTATGTTACTATAAACTTTATACGATATAACTTATAGAAGCCTCAGGTAAATATATTTGAATGTACTGCCTAATAACTTCCTCGGCAGGATTTCTATATTCATTACGATATGTATACTTTCCTGGTCCTTTTGGTCTCATTTTAACCTTATCAAGTAAATTTACTGCTTTTGGCATACTTTCTGTATTAATAAAAAAATTAGCTGAACCATAGGTCATAAATATTACCTCTATAAATAATTGATTTTTAAGTTTAAATAATAAAGTCTCCTTGACTTCCTTAAACATATTCTCATACATTCCTTGCCAGCCTTCTTCCAAAATTATTGGGGCAATATTAAGTCCTACTTTATATCCAGCTTCAAACATTTTATTTGCTGCAATAATCCTCTCTTTTAAACTACTTGTTCCAAATTCAACTTTTGTTATAATTTCTTGTGGGTTAATGGAAATACGCATTTGCGTGTGTCCATTGTGCTTAGCAGTTAATAAATCGTCCACAGCATCAAACTTTGTTGAAAAGGTAGCTGTCGCATTTTCTAGCTTTCCAAACTCCTCAATTGCCCATCTTAAATTTCCCGTTATAGTATTTTCAAGAACCATATCCGAATTACTACCTAATTCATATACCTTATGTTCACCTATTTTAACAATTGTCTTCTTTACTTTGTTCATTATTTCATCTCTATTCATATATATTCTAAGATAAGAGTTAGTGTTGAAATGACAAACTAAATAACAATACAGACAGGTCGCTGTACAACCACTAGAGGTAAAAGGAACAATAAAATCTGCACTTTTATCATTGCATGTTAGTTTTATAGTCTTTCTGGTTCCTAATATAAGGTATTTTTTCATTTTAGTATATTCTTTATTAGGTAGGTGTCTTAATTCTTCAATTTTATGATGGGCTTCTATAGAGATAAGTGGAATATTTAGTTTTTCATATCTCTCTAATATATCCTTACCTTGTTCATATTTTTTTACTTCTTCCTCATAATAAACTCGCATTGGTATAAATGGTCTCATTATAGCACTCCTTCTTATATGTAATATTTACTTTAGTCTTATATTATTTAAGATTATTTATACGTATTTATGTAACAAATCAGGACGATAATAACGTTTCCGTAATTGATGGGGTAACAAATACGGTGATTGCTACAGTACCAGTAGGACTTCGTCCATTTTCAATAGGAATTAATCTTTAGATTGGCTTTGGAGCGACAGAATCAACTGAACAAGAAAAAAGATAGCAAAACCTTATTATAAAGTTTTGCTATCTTTTTTCTTGTTAGTAGTGTAAATCACTCAGTGTGTTTTGATATATATTTTATTTATCACCAATATTAGTAATCGATGTATCATAAGGTTTTAATTCAAATGTTTGTTTTCCAAATTCCGTATCAACAGTAGTTGATTGCGTTTGATCGCTGTTATTGATTACAACCAATGTTTTACTTTCTGGGTAATAAGCACACTCTGTATATAAATTATCTGTTATATATTTTGTTTCATCTAACTCATTACCAGCAAAACGAATTATATTAAGAAGCAATCGTGTATTTTCCAAACTTAATTCAAAAGAAGGCATGTAAATACCTTTTCCTTTACCAAATGTATTAGATGTAAGTGCTGGCATACCGTTAGATTCATCAAGTACTGTAGCTGATCCATTTGTAAGATAAATGCTATTTCTTGCTTTTATAATAGCCCCTTCTGGTACCAACCCAGTTGCTGCATCAACACTAAATTCCCATCTTCCATGACTTACCTTAGCGCCTGTATCTTCATCAATACCCAGAACATGTGACATTCTGAAGAAGTTATCGTAACCTTCAATTGCTGAAGGTTGATTGATTCCAATAAAAGTACCACCTTTATATACCCATTCAGTTAGTAAATCCACACATTTATTGTCATTCCAATGTTCTCCACCACTCCATGCTGAATTAGCAGAACCCGCATTGATGACCACATCAATATCTTTTAATCTTCCGTTGCGTATATCTTCAAAATCAATGAACTGAACTTCGACTGGTAATCCCGCTAAGGCCTCATTGACATTCATCAAATCATGTTTAAAAGTTTCATGAAAATGCCCGGATAATGTCCAAGACCTCAATTTGCCCCAGCTGTGAAGTATTGCTGCCTTTGTCTTAATTTCATAAGGTTTGCCTTTATGATGTAGTTCTTTAATTTCTCTGAATTCATTTGAAATCTTTTCAATGTAATCGCAAAAATCTGGATAAGATTCTACCAGGTGCAAATATCCACCCAAACCAATTCGCTCAATAGGCTCACGTAATAGAGCACGACGAATATTAATCCAATATTTTTTAGCATCTAGTGTCGGGTTTCCACCTTCCATAAAAGTTGGTGCCCCACCTAAACCAATTGGGAACAAGTATGGATGTAACCTAATCTCATGGGTATCAACTTTTACCCCAGAGCAAAGCCTTGCCTCAAAACCTGAAAACACGCATTTGATCATACCATCAAATCCAAACTCATTAAAGCGGTCATTGTAAGGCTCAATACCAACCCAGCTATCATCATAAAACACATATGCCAGCTTGCCATATTGATGTACCATGTCAATTAATTTTTTTCCAAATTCTATTACAAAGTCATTAATAAATGCCATCCAATCTTTCTTACGCTGCGGGCAAGGCATATGGCTTACATTATATTTCCCAGCATTTACAAAATCCTCAGCAGTCATAGCATATCCATATTTCTTAGCAAAAATATCAAGTGCTCTTGAACTTACAGTAAAATCGTATGAACCCCAGTCAGAGAAAAGATATCTATTTCTTTCATTGCTACCCCAAATCCAAGCAAAATTATAAAACATGGATGTAAATCTAACAACAGTTGTTTCCTTATGACTTATAAGCCAGTTATTCATCCAATCAAGTAAGTACTTTTGCGTTTCTTCGTAGATTGGATCTATTTGCATCAAATGCTCTTTTTCCCAATTATTCGCTGTATGATTGTACATGGATATCTCTTCCCATATACGATATACCATGAAACTTACTGTATATTTATGCCAGGTCGTAATCCCAGTGATAACCACATTTCCTGACTCCCTATCATAATGCCACAATTCTCTTTGAACTTCTTTCCCAGTAGTACGATCATAAACTTGCCAATACTTGATTGCCTCTTTTGAGTCATTCACTCTAAATTGATTTGCAAAAAAATCTTCCATGATATATATGGATAAATAATCTTGAACAGCTACCTTTGGATTCGTAATCAAAAAGCACTGCTGTAGTTTATCAAGGTTTTTTGATGCCCACTCGTTATGATCTCTAATGATACAAACTGTAGAATAAATTCCGTATCCTGCATTAATGATTTCCTCTGATAATTGGGTTCCATCACTATCACGGATGACATCAGCCCCCCACTTCTGCGCTAACTTTAGTGTTAACGCTTCATAGCCAGCTTCTCCTGGCATTGTAAAACTACTACCCTTCACCTCATTTGTCATATATTAAACCTCCTCTTTAAGCATATCGGAAAGAAAAGTAAGTGCCAGTCCTTGACCCCAGCCTTGTGACCATCCTTTTGGAATATTACAATATCCTTCTCTATCTTTCATGACAGCTGTGCCACCTGATACATTTAGTGCTCGCCCATCTTCGCTAATGTTTTTTAAGATACCTTCTAATGATTTTTGAACATATTTTGTATGTAGTGGATTATTGTTATTAATCATAGCAGCAGCAATACCACAAGATGCAGATACTTCTTCATATGAATCCTCATCATTTATTACAGTTCGCCATAAACCATTCTCAGTTTGAACAACCTTAAGCGATGCTAACTGATCTCGAAGTGCACACTCAACATCCATACACTGAGGATATAAGTACCACTCCTTCAAAAGTGATTTAACTTGTGACATAGTATACACTGCCCAGGCATTAGCTCTCCCCCAGAAAAATCCTGACATATTGCTTTTATTAACATTATCGTAACCATGATACCAAAAACCTGTACTAGGGTCTTGCAAATATTTAATATGCCAGTAGTATTGATTTAAGGCATCCTTAATAATATCCTGATCATTCAATTTACTTCCTACTCGAAGCAAGAAAAATACCGCCATAAACAATGTATCTGCCCATGCCTGTTCTGGGAAGTCATTTGCAGAGGATACTGTATGCTGCAAAACATTGTCTCCAAATCTAAGAGCATGGTTACGAATATAATCCACTTTGCTCATAACAATATCCCAGTATTTTTGATCACCTGTTTCTTCATATAGTGTTATAAGCATATGACCCATAGCACATGTATTAACAGTCCAATGCGGCAAACCAAGCTCAATATATTCGTCAGTCCATTTTATAAGCATATCTAAATACTCTTTATTTCCTGTTATTTTATAAGCCCTGCATACACCATAATAAGCAACCCCGCATGGCCAATCCCATGTCAAATCCATTGTCATTGTTTTTCTAACGACTTTGTCGATTACTTTTAATATTTCTTCTTTGTCATAATTTAGCTTTAACATATTTCACCCCTTTTAATATTTACTAAGTTCGCAAAAGCGCTTCAATTGTATTGGTTTACATTTATATTTCTTCTAGTAGTTCTATTATAAGCAACAATAGACTTTAAATCTAATCACATTCATTATAAAACTATGCAATTTCGACCATTTATTGGTTTAATTTCGCATTTACTTCATATATAATGAGCTCAAATAAAACTACAAGGGGTGCCACATATGTCCAGGAAAAAAAAGATCATCATCGAATATCGCCACTATAGTTTGCCAATAAACTTCCCTGTTTTACTATTAAGTGGTGATCGTTGGAAAATATCTGACATTAAAAGTGAACATCTCCATTTCCATGACTGCTTAGAAATTGGTATATGTCATTCTCATAGTGGTTTCATGGAAATTGAAGGAAATTCTGTACCCTTTAAAGCAGGTGATGTTACCTGTGTGCCTAGATTTCTTCCCCATACCACATACAGTTCGCAAGGTTCAGCCAGCCTTTGGTCCTATATCTTTTTTTCACCAAATGAACTCTTTAAAAATTTATTTAGGAGTCCTGATAATAGTTTTGAGAGGCCAATGCCTAATATGAAAATCTCAAACTATATTCTAAGCAAGGAAAAGTATCCAAAGGTTTATAACCTTGTATCGATTATTGTAGATGAGTTAAATCAGAGAAATCCTTTTTTTCGAGAAAGTGCTCGAGGTTTATTATTGTCCCTTTATATAGAGCTTCTTAGAATCTACTCAAAGAATGAGAAATTGGCATATCAAATGGCATATCAGAGCCAGGAAGGCACTTTTGTCATCTCTGAGGTTTTAGAGTACATCTATAAAAACTATATGTCGTCTATTACCATAGATTTTTTAGCTGACCTTTGTCATTTAAGCACAACTCATTTTAGAAGAATATTTCATGAAATCATGGGCGCATCCCCTCTAGAGTTTATAAACAGTACTCGAATTGAAGAAGCTTGCAAGTTGCTAAGAAGCACAGAAGATTCAATTCTTTCTATCTCTGAACAAGTAGGTTTTCATTCCATTTCAAGCTTCAATAGATGCTTCGCAAAGCTTATAGGCGAGTCACCAAGAGCATGGTGCACGCGAATGTTACAATCTGAGTATCAATCAGCGAAAGCCTCTATTCTTGAATTTACTGGATGGCTTTAATATATGGAATAACAAAATATCATTTTTGTGTACGCTACCCCCTATATGCTATAATATGTATAAGATTACAAATAACAATCCATATGTTTTTTAGAGTAATATTTGACGTAATATGTAATCCTTTAAAAGGAGATAATTAATGAGCGATATAGTTGTGAATACGAATAACTTACAAAAAAGCTTCAATAAAAAAATAGTGGTTGAGAATTTATGTTTAAGGATACCTAAAGGCTGTATATTTGGACTTTTGGGCCCAAATGGAGTTGGTAAAACTACAACTATTCGTATGCTACTTGGTTTAATTTACCCAGACAATGGAAGTATAGAAATCTTCGGGAAAGATTTTGATATTGTTGAGTTCAGCAATGGCAACGGCAGCAATCCAAATGATTGTGTTAGAAATATTTTCATCAAAATGGATAAGCTTATTTATAGCTTTTTTCCTTGGAGTACTATCACAAGATACATATTTAAATTCTATATTTGGCAATTTTAATCCTTATTCATTTGCTGATTATAGTTTTAGAGCAAATTGGAATCAAACTTTGTCTATACTGGCTATTTCATGTTCATTTATTATTGTTGGACTATTAATTTCTACTTTAATATTTAACAGGAAGAACATCTATAGATAGTGAAAGGGGAAAACTATGCTAAGAGCTGAATTGTATAAATATTTAAAAAATCATTTGTTTAGTATAACCTTAATTATGCCAATTATTTTGGTAGTATGTATGATATATTTAGCACCTACATTAAATTATTCAAATACTTCCGATAAGGGATTGTTAATATATGTTTTTTCCCGTAATTTTTTTTATACTATTATGGTTCCCTTATACATTATTATAACTTGTAGGATTGTTGGAGAAATGGAGCATAAAAATAATAACTGGACACTTTTGATGAGTATGCCACTTAAAAAAAGTAAGATATACTTCACTAAGATGTTTACTTTGACGCTAATGGTATTGATACATTACTTAGGTTACTTAATGGGAATATTGTTAGTTAAGGTTGTTTCAAACAATTTTCCAATTGCTTTTGAAAGTATTTTATTAGATTTATTGTTATCATTTTTATGCACCTTTGCAATAATATCCTTTTTTTATATTTTCTCATTAGAAAATATACCATTAATAGTTTATTTGGGTATAGGAATTGTCATGTTACTATCTGGATTTTTATCATCACAATCAGAACATCTATGGGTATATAATCCCTTGAGTTATCCTTTTGTAGTTCCATCACTATCAACTGGGGTAAGTAAATTCATTTTTGTTGGTGCTTTCCTTTCTATACTATTTCACTTAATTGGCTTTATACGTTTTAGGAAAAAAGAATGGGTTTAGTATAAAACCCATTCTTTTTCTAATTTTTAATTATAGCATCCTTATTACTTCCAAAAAACATCTGCTCCCATAATCCTTCTTTTTCAAAAGTTTCCTTGTTTCCCTTTTCTACAACTGTTAACTTAACTTTTCCAGTGCATCTTATATAAGTAGGATTGATCCCCATAGCTTTAGCGATAGAGGTCTTATTTTGTGAAGTTCCGTTTATATCAAGCATATTAAAAGCTAAAATATCATGTTCTCTATTAAATTCTATTTGGTATTTGACTTCATTATCCACTTGCTGAATAAAGGTCAAATTATTATCAATAAATTTTTTAGTTATTGGATGATGCTGAGTTTCTAATCTTTTAATTTCTGTTTTTTCTTCATTGTCATCTAATATAACTCCATCTTTAGCTAACATTATAACTGGTAATCTAGTATATCCATATTTCTTCTGCGTAATAATATCACATGCAATTATTGTATAAGGACCAATATTAGCGCGGCACCAATACCAATGATTCATGAGTTTTCTTATATGGACATTACCCCAGTTGTGGTCATGATATCCATTGCCATTTAACTCAAAGGTTTCTCCGCACACTTTTAAAGTTGCACTAATATCAGCAGATGGTAATGCAACAATCCATGCAAAATAATATTCATTATTTTTCCCAAAACACCAATGTCCTGTTCCAGGACGCCACATTGGTAATTTGGGTTTCATTACACAAGTATATTCAACATCACCATCTGTGAAATGTATTAAATAATTTCCATTTGAATATTTGATACTACTTTGTGCAATATTTACATCACATTTATCCCTTGAAGCACGAATGGTTTGTCCTCGGCCTTCATAAATATATTTTACTATGTTTTTTCCATTTGGAAAAGTTATATCAAGTGATGCAGTTGGATTTGAAATGCCTCTTACATCAAATCCATTCTTAGTATAAAATATAACAATTACACTAGTACCATCAGAATACTGGGCATCAAAATACCACCATTCGTATGTACCCCTACCACCACTAGTCCTCATTCCATCTTCCCATATCGCAGGTTCTTTACTTATACCTAACTGCTTATATGAGTTATTACTTTTATCTAAAAACGCTTTTTTATTCATAGCTCTCCTGCTTTTAGTTTCTGATTTTCCTTTTCTATTTTATGATAATTTAAATCCTAGCTGCTCATGTTCTATCTTCTTAAATTCTAATTGCTCTGATAACACCTGACTTCTTACTTCCATCACTACTGTCTGTTGCTTGTCACCAATAAGTTTTTGACCTAATATATAATTCACATCAAATCTTCCAGATATAGCAGGTGTAGCACCACGAGCTGGAACAATTAGTTGAACATTATTTATTTTTAAGAACTCAAATATAGGTTCCCAAATATATATGTCTTTGGCTGCACCAAAAGGATTATCTATAAATATTGTTTTCCTTAATTTATTATTATCAGCATTAAACGAATTTATATTTTTAATATAATTTATTATGGATATTAAAAATTGAATATATATTCCTTGTGACTGACCAGTACTACCAACCGCCTGCTCATATTCCAGTGTCTTGCTCTGCTGCGCTATCTGCTCTCTTTTATAAAGCTTTAGAACTATTTTATTCATATCTGTTACAATAACAGAAAATAGCCTTTTAAGTGCTAATTGATTTTTAATATATTTAATTTTCTCTATCGCATCATCCATATTATCAACATTTTTTATTGTCTCTTCTATGTATAATGACATTTGGAACTTTTGTTGTTCCTCCTTAACATAAGGTAATTGCAAACTAACCATTTGTATTATCTCATTATTTAGATTTAATCTTGATAACCTAGGCAGCCTATCAAGCTCTGTTTTCACATCTCTACACCGTTGGAGGCATTGATTTTGAAAATTTTCTTTGATTTGCTCCATGTCTTTAATATCATTTTCTATTTTTCCTTTTTGAAGAGATATAAGCTCTTTTATATTTTCTAGATTTTCTACAAGTACCTTGCACTGCGTAATTAACTCTGGAGCATTTATGCTTCTTGAAAATTCTTCTGCTAGCTCAAAAGCTCCCATTTCTTTAAGAGTTTTTATGTTTTTTTCTTTATTAATGTCGAAATTCATTTTACTATTTATTTCTTTAGTGCAAACTTTATCAAAGTCTTTTTCTAAATTTTCATAATAGCTTTTTATAGCTTTAGTATCATTAATATCATTAATATCGTTAAGCATATCATTTGTTTTGTCTTTAGAAATATTACTAGACCTTAAAACTACTTCTACATTAACTATAATAGCTTTTAATTTCTCAATTGATTTATTAATATTGCTTTGTAATTTTAAATTTTCTTGTTTTTTCAAATCAAGTTTTTTTCTTTTGTTAATATTGTCCTCTTCAAATTGTTTAAATTTAAACACTTCTATTTCAATAGCAACATATTCACCAAAATGCTCAGAGAAACTAACTTCTAATAATTCAATCTTTCCGGCAATTTTGCTTTTAGCTAAAATGTACTTTTGCATAACTTTATTAATTTCTTCAAGCTGGCTTTTCAAGGTTTTGAGTTTTTCTTTTAACTTACTTAATTCTTCCTGATTTGTTACAGAAATCTCATTTTTATTTTTAAGTTCATAAAGCTTATCTAAAGAATATTCTCTATTATTAATCTCTTCCTTGCATTTATCCATACTGATTTGATAATTTTGTAAAAGTTGATCTTTGTCATTTATATCCGAATTTTTTTCTTCTAATGCTATTTTGCTTCCTCTGAATTTTGCTTCTAAATCATCGTCGGATATACTTAACTCCTCATATTTATCTTCCTTATAATATGTTTTATACATTCGATTCCACTCATCATTTATTAAATCTATTTCTTGCTTTAATCCGCCTTTTACCTCAAGTTCATTGTCTTGACTCTTTTGAAACTCAGTTATTTGGTTTTCAATTTCCATATATTTAGAATTTAAAGATTTTAAACTTTCTACGAAATCTTGAAGTGTTTTTTCTTCTAAATCTAAGTTTTCTAAATTAATCTTCAATTCTCTTATAACTATTAAGTCTCCATCCAAAATAGTTATCTTTTCTTCTAGTTCTGAGTTTTCTAAATTGATACTTTTCATCTGGATATTAACTCCATCTATAGCTTTACTGCTGGCTATCCTTTCATTTTCTAAGGATGTTTTTTCAAGACTTAAAATAGACCGTTGCTCAATTACATCATCTATTTTATTGTCATAAATAAACTTAAACTGCCTAATATATGTATTATCTATTTTTAGTGTTTCTTCGTTTCTTTTAAGAAGATCAAGATTATTTCTTATATCTGATATTTGTTTTTCTATTTTATCTTTTTCCTCTTTTATTTTTTCTATATTTATAAATTTAGACCTATCTTTTACAGCAAAATCTAAACCACTGATATTAAAATCTAGTCCGTTTTTAATAGTTTCTAAGCAAATAATTGGAATAACATAATTACCAAAATCACTATCTTTAAATTTATCATCCACAATAAGTTTGTTAAAATTATATGTCACTATAACGCTGTATGGTAAAAAAGGTATCTTTTTTAAAAGGGCTTCTTTTTCCTGCATTGAGCGCCCTTGAAGATATTCTATACCCAAAATTCCATCTTCATTATAATTTTTATTGATATATTCTTTTACTTTTAATATCTCTTTGGTTGTAATCATAGGTTTATCCTGATCTAACTGAGTAAAATAATCTAATGATTGTTGTAATTCTCTCTCCTGAGCTAGTATTAATCCCAAAAGCTCTTTATATTTAATTTCTAGGCTCTTACTTAAGGTTAAAACATCTCCAGCTTCATAAACCTCTAATAATTTATTAGACTTAATTCTATCTATATCATATTGCTCTGTAAAATCATTATATTCTACTATTTTCGCTTGAATTGAATTTATCGCAACTTCCGCTTTGGCAATATTAATTTTATAATTGCTATTTTTCTCCGTTAAAGAATCTACTATATATTTATTAACTTTTATTTTTTCTAAGTTTTCCAATCTATCCGCTTGGAACCTATTAATATCAACATCTATATCTCCTATAATCATTATATTCAGCTGATTTCTAAGAAGTTTAACCCTTTTGTTTAACAAATTAAGTTTCTCTTTTGATTGCAATATGTTACTTTCACAAACAGCTATATTATTATCAATATTTCTTTCTTTAATTGTAGATTCGGATACCTTATCTTTAAGTTCATTAACTTTAATTGAAGATATGCTTAAATTATTATTTAACTCTTTAAGTTTAATTTCATTTCTTATTTTTTTATTATAGGCTAATATATTTAAGTCCGCTGTTAGAGTCTCGTTGGCTTTAAAAATATTATCAACTACCTCTTTTATTTCAGAATGTTTGCTTTTATTCCCTAAATAATCCACAAAATAATTTTTAACTTGTCTTAGGTTAATCTCATTATCCACAATGTTAACATTTAATTTTGCATTTTCAAATTTGGTTTGTGAACTTTCAAGTTCCCCTTGTGTAGTACACTCCTCATTTTTCATGATTTGAAGTTTTATAGTTTGAATGTTTTTTTCTACTTTCTTATCTTCTTCTTTAATACTCGTTGTTTGTCCCTCTATTAAATTAAGTTCTTCATATCTTTTTTTAACATTGCTTTCAAGAGTATTGTAGGTTTTTACAATAGATGTTTCTATTATATCCTTTTCTTCATAGACATTAACAAGTGAATTTGTCCTAATAATAAAGTCGTTAACAACCTCTGCCTGTCTATCAAATTTTGAAATTTCACTTTTATTTTTGGATAACTCTATGATTTTGTCCTTAATATCCAAAAGGTTTTTCGCCATTTCTTCCTCATCGTCTACCTTACTGGTTTTAGCCATGAAAGCTTTTTGAATAATCTTTTCTATAAGTAAATCCTCGACGACCTTTCTTGATGTCCTATAATTTTGCTCAAAGTAACCTCTTACATGGCCCTCTGTTTTATTTATTCCCCTAATAATTTCCCATTCACTCTCATATAAACCATGTTCACTAATAAACCTTTGATATTCGCCTTTTCTATTCTCAAAGACATCAGGAACAAGGACGAAAGAATTATCATTTTGAAGTCCTCTTAATAGTTTTTTTAGACCATTATAAGTTACTCTTTCAATATTGTCTTGAAGTGATAAATTATTTATATCATTTTCATTATATGAATTATAAAACAAACAATAATTAAAATAATCAAAAGCTGCTGTATCCTTTTTATTCTCACTATTTCCAGAAGTTTCTATACCTTTTCTAGCACAAAAACCTGTGACCATATACTTGTAACCAGATTTATCTCCATCATCTAATCGCCATTCAATAAGTGAGTGAATAACAGTGCTAGAGTCTTTACCCCTAAAGAGTTTTTCTATAGGCTGCTTTTCATCTAAATGACAATTTGGTATAAGGTTCTGAAGCAGCAATAACATTAGAAGACTTTTACCTCCACCATTTGCAAGATCATACAAAGTATTGCTACAAGAAAGTTCCATTTTAAAATCATCATATGTTTGGGACCCATTATTATATTTAACATTATTTACCCGTATCCTGTTAATTTGCGGCATTAATTAAGCCCCCCTTCTGACATTATCTCATAGAGCCTTCCTCTGAAATCTTCAAAATAGTTTTCTATAAGTGCCTTAAATCTTCCACTCGCATAATAGCGTTCCTCTACTTCAATAAAAAGATTCTGTTCCTTTAGAAAATTAAAAACAATTTTTATATACCCAAGCTTTGAACTTTTATATGCCCTGGCATTTACCGATAAATCAGTTGAATGAGTTAACGGAAGTTCATCCCATAAAAGAGCTATGGCATTAAAGCTGTTCTCCTCAAGTTCATTTTTAACTACTACATCTAATTTATTAATAATACTTGAAAGCGTACCATCAACACTCCTGAGCACATCCTCCGATTTTATAAATTCTTGTAATGTATAACTAGAAGCATCTTTATAAAATAGTGTAATAATATTATAAATAATAAAATAGCACATATATAATTCTTTATTAACCCTAAGGCCTAGCATCTTCCTTAATTCTTCATTAGTATATCCAAAAACCTTATTATTTTCACCAGCTGTAATGTATAAAGCACTCTTATATTGATATAATGTTAAATTAAGTTTTTCTATCATGCTGCCAAATATATTATACATTTCCATATTTGAATTATATTCCTCATATAAGTCTTTATTTTCTTTGCTACTTACATTCTCTCCAGTAATCAGCTTTGAAAACAGCTCCAGAGCTTTCTCCATATTCCAGTTATCCAATCTATTCAACCCTTTCAAATTTTATATTCGTGATTTTAAATAAAGATGATATTTCTATTACATCCTCAGGTATTGGTATTACATTAAACTTAATATCTATAAACTCACTTAGATTTTCAGGCGTTAATATATCTATAATTATTTTATCAAAGATAGTTTTCTCGTCCTCCTTAAGTTTAGATATATCATAATAACTTTTTTGTGCGATATGGAGTATAAAAGAATAATAATCTCCATTTTTTAAGATATCTCCTTTAAACTTACCTGCTAAATACAAATTAAAATCTCTTAGTGTAAATTGTCCCTTCTCCAAAATGAATTTCATTAAGAGCTTCATAAATATTATAAAATTCTCAGCTATTCTTTCATCTTCTATATCATCTGGTGAGATATACTCTGTTTCCTCAACCACCATAACTTCTTCTATATCTTCTTCATTATTGGGCCTGTAAGTTAAAAGTTCATCTGTATTTTTTAAATTAAAAGTCTTACTAAACTTTATCTTTAATAATGGATTCATAAGATAAGATAGCAAATCAGTATTATCTAAAAGGAGTGCTTTATCGAATGCAGTTTTAAAATCAAAAGACATTCTAAGTTTATTTAAAGTAACCCTTTTAATAATTTCATCCGATTGTATCTTAAGGTCAGTAGAAGAGTTTAGTAGTGCGCTATGCTTTGAAATAGCCCGTTTAATTTCTGTTTCTAGATTATATATGTATTCCCTGTTTTTCAAGAAATCCTCTTGCATATCATGACCTTCATTTTCCTCAATTCTCACAAGGGCTAATTCTATTAATTTCTTATTTTTTTCAAACAGGCCTTGTTCCTCATCAAACCACTTCATGCTGCTAGTAAAAAGTTCCTGTGAAGCTTTTATACCCTGGGCAACATTGTAACTTAAAATGTTCAAAATCTCATTTTTTCGTAACATTAGTTTACTAACTTCATTATTAATTCTTTTTACAACTTCAATACCACCTTTAAAATTTTTAGACTCAATCATTTTAGACAGTAGTATTTGTTGAATGCTTATTTTACTCTCATCTTTTATTTCCTTTGTATCAAGATAAAACTCAATACCCTCAGAGGTTATGTAATAAAAAATCGTATTATCTTCTATTTTAGATTCAATTAACTTGATCCTAGAAGACATCTGTTTCCTTTGGGCAGGGTCAAAATAATTATACGAAAACGGCTTTCCATCATTTGTAATTTTATCAAAAATATAATTTACAAGTAAACTGTTCTCTTTTTCATCCAGAAACAAATCATAATCGCGTTTTAGAATTTCTGTAATAAAATCAGATAATTTCTCAAAAGAAACCCCTATGTCATTAAAATTATTCTCTTCTATAAATAACCTTAAAGTTGCTATCACTATATAACCCATATCAATAAAATTATATTTGCCTTCCTTAAATAGGTCTAGAGATATTTCCCTTATCTTAAAAAAAGGATAATACCTTTTTAGGTTTTGCATTCTTTCATTGTGTTCACTTTTTATCTCTTTCATATAATCATATATTTCATTAACCATAAAGCACTTCCTTCCACTATACACCCTAACATTATAACACGGCACGTCGACGAAAAAACTGCTGATAATTAATCAGCAGTTCCTTTATTTTATAATCTAATTTTCTAATAATAAAACTTACTCCATATCTTCTGTAATTTTTATTATTTCATCAATTATATTTCCTATATGCTCTATAGTTTCTAATAGCGGTTTTTCTGTTGTTATATCTACTCCTGCCATTTTAGCAAGTTCTATTGGAGTCTTGGTTCCTCCTGCTTTTAATACTTTTCTCCAGTCATCCACTGCCGGCTTTCCTTCTTTTATAATTCTGTTACTTACCTGAGTAGCTATTGTAAGTCCGGCACTATAAGTATATGGATAAAGTCCCATATAATAATGTGGCTGCCTCATCCATGTAAGTTCTGCACCATCAACGATTTTCACAGAATCTCCCCAGAATTTTTCAAGCACACCTTTTTTTATTTCATTAAGATTTGTGGCTTGAACACTTCCACCAGCATCTATTATTTTATAAACTTCTCTTTGATATGCGGCCTCTAATAAATGAGTAACAAAGTTATGATAATAAGTACGGCTAATCATAGAAGATAAGACCCATCTCTTAAATCTAGGCTCATCATTTGTTTTCATAAGATAATTTGACATAAGCATTTCATTCATAGTAGATGGTGCTTCAACAAAATATAAAGAAGGATCTGCATTAAAAACATTCTGATTTTCATTAATTAATTTAAAATGACCTGCATGGCCTAATTCATGGGCAAGTACAAAAACCTCTTTCATTTTCTCTGACCAGGATATTAAAATTAATGAATGACTACCATATGGAGTTGCACAAAAGGCACCAGTTGATTTTCCTTTATTTACAGCGAAATCAATCCATTTTTCATCATAAGCTTTTTTTACCATTTCCACATAATCTTCACCTAATACTGATAATGCTCCCTCAACATATTTTTTCGATTCCTCAACAGATATGCTTGGCTCATAAGTCGGATCTACTTCAAGCTTTAAATCTGCAAAGGTCATTTCATCAATTTTATGAATTTTCCCAAGAAGTTTCGCATATTTTCTCATATGGGGTGCTAACTTCTCCATGATTATATCTATTTGTCTATCATATAATTCCCTCTCTACCTGCTGTGGAAATAATAGGCTGTCTATAACAGAATCAAATCCTCTAAGTGTTGCCAATGTTTTTTCCTTTTGAACATGAGTCTGGTAGAGTGATGCTACTGTATTTTTATATTCTCTGAGTTTTGAAGAAAACGCTTCAAAAGCCGCTCTTCTAATTTTAGTATCAGTCTCATACTCCCATCCATCTTCAAAAAGCACATAACTAAGAGGATATTCAGTTCCATCTACAATAAAATTTTCAAAGTCCATATCCGCTAATTTAGTTGTATCATATGTGGAATAAGATGAATCCAGTGTTCCTGATAAAGCAGATAACACTTTTTCTACTTCCGGGTGTAATGAATGTTTCTTAAATCTTTTTATCTCTTTTAAATAATGGCTGTTTTCTTTAGACATCTTAATTGCTTCATCTATTATTTTTTCATCTACTTCATTAATTTCACTTGCTACAAAACTTAGTCTACTATCTAAATTGGCTAATATATTAATAGACTTCATATATCTAGCTTGATTTTCCTGATTAGATTGATCTGTAGAAACTTTAAGACTTGCATAATTCTCTACAAGACTTTCACTTTCTAGTACCACCCTCATTTTATCCAAACATTCATTTATAGTACTAGCGTTATTCAATTTTTCTTTATATTTATTTTCCATTTCTAAGGTAAGTTCTTCTAACCCCTGTAAAGCTAAATTATACAATTCCTCTGTTTTGTACAGTGAAGATAAATCCCAGGTAAGCGACTTATCTACATCCTTTCTTTCTTTTAATGCTGTTTTCATTACAACTCCTCCTTTAATTCTATTTTACTATTTCCATTACATCTCTCCTCATGCTTTGAGGGAATTCTTTATTATGGGTTCATACTGATATAATACCATATTTTGTGATTTATTTATTTAAAACATTTATAAATGCCACTATATCGCATGCAAATTGTTGCATTTTGGGTTATACTGTATGAAAATATAGGAATTATTTAATATGAAATCAATTAATAAAAACGAAGGAGTGATTTGACATTTTTAAAAATAAAATTAGAATATGTTTAACAACGCTATTTATATTAATTTCTTTAATAATTGTTCCCTTTGTACCAATAACAAAATCTTCTATTCTAGAAGTTAACGCTGCTGAATCTTCTACATCATCCGATTCAATTATAATAGATGCTGGAGATTATAACTTGGACATAACGGGAATATCAGATACTTCAGTTCAATTTCAAAAAATGGTGGACTCTGTGCAAAGTGGCAGTACACTTATACTACCCAGTGGTATCTATAAATTCGATAAGAGCGTTACATTAAAAGACGGTATAAAATTAATTGCTGGAAATAACAATGTAACAATTAAAGGCATTGGCAATAACACCTTGTTTTGGACTGGTAATGATAACACCTTTGAGGGTATAGAATTTCAGAATTGCTCAACTGCAATAAACGTTTTATATAAAGAGGGTCTTAATGTAATTAGTTGTAGATTCATAAATAATATCACTTATGCGGCCATAAATCTTTATGGCGGGCGCAATTGCACTGTTAAAAATTCGAATTTTTACGATTTACACAAATTTGGAGTTTTGATTGATAAAGATAGCTCTAATATTACAATAGATAATAATAATTTTGAAAATGCTAAAGTTTTTGATGGCTTTAGTAGCCCACAACTAGGTAGTCATATTTATTGCATGAATGGAACAGATATTTCTGTTACAAACAATATCTTAAAAAACAGCGGCGGACACGGTGTAATCTTCGGTTATAATTCAACAACTGGTAAAGGTACCCGTAATTCGATAGTAAGCAATAATCAATTAGAAGGCAATGGTCAGGACGGCATTACAATCTATGGTGGAAATGATAAGCTTAGCGGCTCTAATTCTATTGTAGGTAATACCAGTAAAAATAATAGATTAAATCAAATTCAAGTAAGGCAGTCTGATAATAATGTTGTAAATAATAATACGGTAGCAGAATCTGCAACTGGTACTGGAGATTTTGGAGCAATATGTTTATTTAATACAACAGGAACAAGTGTTACAAGTAATACGATATTATCTTCACAAAACAATGGTATTTCTATAATTGCAGGTTCTTTAAATTGCAACGTATCATCTAATACTATTAGTGATACAAATAGAAAAAATGATGTTAATGCAGCAGAAAAAGGTAATGGAATATTACTTGACTGGTCTGGAGTAGCTGATCCTCAGTATATAACAATCGCTAATAATACAATTAGCTCAAGTAATGGAATTATAGCTAAAAGTGGTATTTACTCAACCTCCAATACCAATCATCATAACAAAGTAGATAATAACATAATAAATGATTACAAAATTGGACTTCATTTCTATGTTCGCATGACATGTGAGTCTGGATATGTAGATGGTAAGTATGTAAATACAACAGATACAGCTACTCCTATAGATGCGCAAAGCTATAGCTTGGATATAACTGGGCTTACAGATACCTCTACTCAATTTCAGAATATGATAAATTCGTACCCAAGTGGAAGTACAATTAAATTACCAAAGGGTATATATAAACTCTCAAGCTATGTTAGATTAAAAGATGGGACAAAATTAATTGCAGATAATAACGTTGTAATTCAAGGCAACGACGACAACACTTTATTTGCTACAGGTAATGATAATACTTTTACAGGCCTAGAGTTTCAAAAATGCTCTACAGCTATAAGTTCTTCATACAATAAAGGGGTAAGTATTACAGACTGTAGATTTACAAATAACATTAAATACGCAGCGATTAATGTTTATAGAGGGATCAATTGCTCTATAACTAATTCATATTTTAATAATATACTCAAGTATGGAATTAAAATAGATGGAGATAGTTCTGATTTTGATATATCAAACAATTTTTTTGATAATCCAGAGGTTTTTGGTGGATATGCTGACGCACAAATAAGTGCACATATTTACTGTTTAAATGGAGATGGAATAATGGTAACAAATAATACTTTGAAAAATAGCGGTGGTCAAGGTATAATATTTGGTTACAGTTCAGCATCTGGAAAAGGTACAACCAACTCCGAAGCGCGCGGTAATCACTGCGAAGGAAACGGCCAAGAAGGTATAACAATTTATGGTGGTAGCAATAAAGTTTCTAGTAACAATTCTATCATTTACAATACAAGTAAAAATAACAGATATAATCAAATAGAAGTATGGCAGTCTAATAATAACATTGTAAGTAACAATACAGTAGAAGAATCAATCAATGGTGTCGGTAGCATGGGGGCAATATGTCTTTTTGCTACAAGTGGAACAACTTGCTTTGAAAACGAAGTATTATCTGCACAAAATAATGGTATTAGTATAACCGCCGGAAGCTCGAATTGCATTATATCAAATAATGACATAGCAAATACAAATTTAAGAAACAATATAAGTACTGCGGAGGTCGGTAATGGAATATTACTTGACTGGTCTGGAGTTGCAGATCCCCAGTATATAACTATTGAAAATAATACAATTAGCTCAAGTATTGGAACCATAGCTAAAAGTGGGGTTTACTCAACCTCAAATACCAATCATCATAACAAAATAAATAATAACATAATAACGAGTTATAAATATGGAGTTCACTGGTATGCTCTAGATACTTGTGATAAATAGTTTAATTGTAATTATTATAGTGTATAACAAAGGGCATTCAACCATAAAATTGATATGATACCTCTAAAGTAGACAGTTTAAATATAAAAACTGATACTTTGGAGGTATTTTTAATGTCAAAACCTAAATGTCCTGCTGAACAAAAATTACAAGCTGTCGA
>NZ_JAHLEB010000066.1 GCF_018861735.1 Clostridium lacusfryxellense
AAGTTAAGACTCCTGTACTTTTAACAGCTATTAAAGAATTAAATGAACCAAGATATATGAACATAAAGAGCATTTTTGAAATGTTCCAAACTAAAGAAGTAAAAGTTTGGAGTGCAGCAGATATCGGAGCAGACATAACTCTTCTTGGACTTAAAGGTTCACCAACAAAGGTTAAAAAATCAATGACTAAAGAACCTAAAGGAAAAGGCGAATTAATACAATTACCAGCAGGAGAAGCTGCATTATATGTAGTTTCAAAATTAAAAGAAAATCACTATATCTAAGACGTAGGAGGGATTAAGTTATGAATTTAGAAGATTACAAAGGCGTATGGGTCTTTGCAGAACAAAGAGATGGAGAACTTCAAAAAATTTCATTCGAACTTTTAGGTAAGGGACGCGAAATTGCTGATAAGTTAGGAGAAAAATTAACAGCTGTATTACTTGGAGATAAAACAGATGATATGGTGAAAGAGCTAGTAGCATATGGAGCTGACGAAGTAATAGTTGCTAGTCATCCATTACTAGGTCATTTTACAACTGATGCATATGCAAAGGTAATATGTGATCTTGCAAACGAGAGAAAACCAGAAATAATATTTGTTGGAGCAACTTATTTAGGAAGAGATTTAGGACCTAGAATATCAGCAAGACTTGCAACAGGTCTTACTGCAGATTGTACTTCATTGGATATAGATACTGAAAACAACAATTTAATGATGACAAGACCAGCATTTGGAGGAAACTTAATGGCTACTATAGTTTGTGGAGATCATAGACCACAAATGGCTACTATTAGACCAGGAGTTTTTGAAAAATTAACTAAAGATGCTAATAGAAGTTGCCCAATTGAAAAAGTTACTGTAGACCTTAAAGAATCAGATATTAGAACTAAAAGTTTAGAAGTTGTAAAAGTTGCACAAACTTTAGCTGATATCGGAGAAGCAAATATAATAGTATCAGGTGGTCGTGGAGTTGGAAGTAAAGAAAACTTCGCGTTACTTGAAAAACTTGCAGCTACCCTTGACGGCGTAGTTGGAGCTTCAAGAGCTGCAGTTGAAAATGGTTGGATAGATAAATCAGTTCAAGTAGGTCAAACAGGAAAAACTGTAAGACCAACAGTATATATAGCTTGTGGTATTTCAGGAGCAATTCAGCATTTAGCTGGTATGCAAGATTCTGATTTCATAATAGCTATAAACAAAGATGCAACAGCACCTATAATGAAAGCTGCGGACGTTGCTATAGCTGGAGATTTCATAAAAGTAATCCCAGAAATGATAGCTCAAATTAATACATTAAGAAACAAATAAGCTAGTTTTATAGTTAAATTTTAAAATAGTTTTATATTGAATTTCTAAAATAGTTACTATCTTTATTTTTTACTAATATAAATTTAAGGAGTGTGTTATTATGAAAAAGATTTTTGTACTTGGCGCTGGAACTATGGGAGCAGGTATCGTTCAAACATTTGCAGTAAGTGGATGCGAAGTAATAATGAGAGATATTAAAGATGAATTCGTTGATAGAGGACTTGCTACAATTAAAAAGAATTTAGAAAGATCAGTTAAAAAAGAAAAAATAACAGTAGAACAAATGGAAGAAATCCTTTCAAGAATTACAGGAACTACTGATATGAACCTAGCAGCAGACTGTGATTTAGTGGTTGAAGCAGCTGTAGAAATTATGAAAATTAAGAAAGAGATTTTTGCTGAATTAGATAAAATCTGTAAACCAGAAACTATCTTATCATCAAATACATCATCACTTTCTATAACTGAAGTAGGAGCTGCAACAAGTAGACCTGATAAAGTTATAGGATTACATTTCTTTAATCCAGCTCCAATGATGAAACTTGTAGAGATAATCAAAGGAATGGGAACATCAACTGAGACTTTTGATGCTGTTAAAGAAATTGCAGTTGCAATTGGCAAAGAACCTGTAGAAGTTGCTGAAGCTCCTGGATTTGTTGTAAATAGAATATTAATTCCAATGATTAATGAAGCTGTAGGAATACTTGCAGAAGGTATTGCATCAGCAGAAGACATAGATACTGCAATGAAACTTGGTGCTAATCATCCAATGGGACCTTTAGCACTGGGAGATCTTATAGGTCTTGATGTTTGTCTTGCTATCATGGATGTTTTATATACTGAAACTGGAGATACTAAGTACAGAGCTCATAGCCTTTTAAGAAAGTATGTTAGAGGCGGATTATTAGGAAGAAAAACTAAAAAAGGAATCTTTGATTATTCAAAATAATACATTGATTAAAAGCAATAAATATAGAGAGCATTATAACTCACAGAGAGGTATAATGCTCTCTATATTTTGATATATTTAAATATAGGTGAAGGGGGTTTAGTATGAAATTTGAAATTGAATCTCAAAGAAAAGAATTTATAAAGAAATATGATATTGATATGACAAAATATACAACGGATGAAATTGCAGACGAATTAGAAGAAAATATATCAAATGCTTTTTTATTCGCGTTTAACATACTGTTACCAATTTTTATTACTGTAGTTATATCAATAATTGCGTCTGTCTATTTTGCTAATAGCTACAAATCACCAATTTTTGGTGTTTGCTTATTTGTGTTATCGATACCGATTTTTTTGTTTGGCGCCGGGTCATTTGGTGCGGTTAATGCAATTAATACATTATGTTCGTCGATTAATTATATATTGAATTATACATCAAATATAGTAACCGATATTAAAAAGATTAATAATGTTAACAACAATGAAAAGAATTCAGATGTGATTCAATTTACACTTTATGGAATTGTTTTTCCTGTAATTAAAAAGAGTATGAGAAACAAATTTTTTGGAGAAATAATATACTTTTTTTATTAAAAAGATATCTATAAAAGGATCGAATTTACTTTCGGATTCATACGAGGGAAATGAAATTTATGCTTTATCTAAGGAAACTGATGTTGATAACAGTGAAAGACAATTTACGAAAGTTCATAAGGGCATAAACAATATATCTAAAAAGGTAGTTGCTAATTCAATTATTATATTTAAAGTGTTCGGAGCCTCATCAATAGTATTTGGAGTAGTATTAGAAATGCTTTTATTCTTTATTTTTTAGGATATATAGGGCAAAAGATTTAAATGAATGATTACCAATTATTAACAATATTGATATTGAACTATGTTATCATAAGTTTGACTTTCTACAACAAATGATATATTATTAACAATATAGTAAATAAATAACAAGATTGCCATGAACATTAAGAATATAAAAGTGTAAGAACATAAACTAATATATTTAAAAATGGAGGGGAAATTAATGAATAGATTTACATTGCCAAGAGATATTTATTTTGGAGAAAATTCATTAGACGTGTTAAAAACTTTAAAAGGTAAAAAAGCAGTGATAGTTACTGGTGGAAGTTCAATGAAAAAATTTGGATTTTTAGATAAGGTTGAAGCTTATTTAAATGAAGCTGGTATTGAAGTAAAACATATTACTGGAGTGGAACCAGACCCATCTGTAGAAACAGTTATGAAGGGTGCAGCAGTAATGAGAGAATTTGAGCCAGATTGGATAGTATCAGTCGGTGGAGGTTCACCAATTGATGCAGCAAAGGCTATGTGGATTTTCTATGAATATCCAGAATTTACTTTTGAGCAAGCTGTTATACCATTTGGTATTCCTGACTTAAGACAAAAAGCAAAATTTATAGCTATACCATCAACTAGTGGAACTGCAACTGAAGTAACTGCATTTTCAGTAATTACTGATTATAAAGCACAAATAAAATATCCTTTAGCAGATTTTAACTTAACTCCAGACATAGCTATAGTTGATCCAGCGCTTGCGCAAACAATGCCACCGAAACTTGTGGCACATACAGGCATGGATGCATTAACTCATGCATTTGAGGCTTATGTAGCAGGACGTCATTCTAGTTTTTCAGACCCTCTTGCAATGCAAGCTATAACTATGATCAAAGAAAATTTAGTAAAGTCATTTAATGGAGATGTTGAAGCTAGAAATGAAATGCACATTGCGCAATGTTTAGCAGGAATGGCATTTTCAAATGCATTACTAGGAATAGCTCATAGCATGGCACATAAAATAGGCGGTGTATTCCATGTACCACATGGTTTAGCTAACGCAATACTACTTCCACACGTTATAGATTTTAATAAAAAATCTTGCGCTGCTAGATATGCTACTATTGCCAGAACATTAAAACTAGCTGGAAATACAGATGATGAATTAATAAATTCATTAACTGATATGATAAAGGATTTAAATAAGGTTCTAAATATACCAGTATCTTTTTCTGAAAATGGTATGACTAAAGAAGAGTTTGATGCAGAATTAGAATTTATTGCTGAGAATGCATTAAAAGATGCATGTACAGGCTCTAATCCAAGACCAATAAATGTAGATGAGATGAAAAAAATATTAACATGCTCATTCACAGGCGAAAAAGTTAATTTTTAGCATAAAGTATAAAAGAAAAGCTAAAAAGTAATTGTAGAATTTTTATCAATGTACAAGCTAAATAATTAGAAATAAGGCAGGTAGTAAATAGCATTTGTGTTTTTATGCTTTTACTATCTGTCTATTTTAATATTTTATTTTATATAAGTAGAGATTAATTTAAAATTAATTATAACGTTTTAATATACTTTCGATTTTTGTGGTAAAATAAAGTTAGTATAAATATCTTAGGATAATGAAAATTTTTAATGCGGGTACATAAGTAAACTAAAAATCATAGAAAAATATGGAGGCGGAAAAATGTATAAAATCGTTGGAAAGAGAGCATTAGCACCTCAAATATTTTTAATGGATATTGAGGCTCCAAGAGTAGCTAAATCAGCAAAACCAGGTCAATTTGTAATTATAAAGATGGATGAAAAAGGTGAGAGAATACCTTTAACAATTAGTAATTATGATGCTACACGCGGTACAGTTACTATAGTAGTTCAAACAATAGGTTGTTCAACAAAAGAAATGGAAAACTATAATATTGGTGACTCGTTTTCGGACTTTGTAGGACCACTTGGACAAGCATCTGAATTAATGAGTGAAAGTATTGAAGATTTAAAGAAAAAGAAAATTGTGTTTGTAGCTGGAGGACTGGGAACTGCGCCAGTATATCCTCAAGTTAAATGGCTCAGTGAGCAAGGCGTTAAGGTAGATGTAATAATAGGTGCTAAGGCTAAAGACTATGTAATTATGGAAGAAGAAATGAAGGAAGTAGCTGGAAATGTATATCCATGTACTGATGATGGTTCATACGGATATAAGGGACTTGTAACAAATAAATTAAAAGAATTAGTTGAAAATGATGGCATAAAATACGATTTGGTTGTAGCAATTGGACCAATGATAATGATGAAATTTGTTTGCAAATTAACTGAAGAACTTGGAATTTCGACTATTGTAAGTATGAATCCTATTATGGTTGATGGAACAGGAATGTGTGGAGCTTGTAGACTTACTGTAGATGGTGAGACTAAATTTGCATGCGTTGATGGCCCAGAATTTGATGGACATAAGGTTAATTTTGATGAAGCAATGAGAAGACAATCAATGTACAAAACGCAAGAAAGCTCAAGTGGTGAAGGCATTAAAGCAGGTTGCGGATTAGGAGGTACTAAATAATGGCTAATATGAACAGAGTTGCAATAGGAGAACAAGATCCAAAAATAAGAGCAACTAATTTTGAAGAGGTATGTCTAGGATATACAGAGGATGAGGCAGTTGAGGAAGCAACCAGGTGTTTAAATTGTAAAAAACCAATGTGTGTTAGTAAATGCCCAGTAGCGATAGATATTCCTGGGTTTATATTACACGTTAAAAATAGAGAGTTTACGCAGGCTGTTAAGGTAATAGATAAATATAGTTCATTGCCAGCAGTCTGTGGTAGAGTTTGCCCACAAGAAACTCAATGCGAAAGCAAATGTATATTAGGAATAAAGGGGGATGCCATAGCTATTGGTAAACTTGAAAGATTTGTTGGTGACTATTCAAGAGAGCACAATGTTGATCTTTCAGAAACAAAACCTAAAAAAGGAATTAAGGTTGCAGTAATCGGAAGTGGTCCTTCGGGACTTACTTGCGCAGGGGATTTAGCTAAGGCTGGATACGATGTAACTATTTTTGAAGCGCTTCATGAAGCTGGTGGAGTTTTGGTATATGGAATTCCAGAGTTTAGATTGCCAAAAGACTCAGTTGTTAAACATGAAGTTGAGAATGTTAAGAGATTAGGAGTTAAATTAGAAACGAATGTAATAGTAGGACGAACTGTAACAATAAATCAGCTAATGGAAGAGGAAGATTTTAAAGCTGTATTTATAGGTTCCGGTGCAGGCCTTCCAATGTTTATGGGAATACCAGGAGAAAATTTAAATGGGGTATTTTCAGCTAATGAATATTTGACTAGAAGCAATTTGATGAAAGCATTTAAAGAGGGATATCAGACACCTATAAGAACAGGTGAAAAGGTTGCTGTTGTAGGTGGAGGAAATGTTGCTATGGACTCTGTGCGTACAGCAGTGAGGCTTGGAGCAGAAGGACACATAGTATACAGAAGATCAGAATCAGAACTTCCTGCAAGAGCTGAAGAAGTGCATCATGCAAAAGAAGAGGGAGTTATAATGGATTTACTTGTGAATCCAATTGAAATCCTAGGTGATGAAAAAGGAAATGTTATAGGAATGAAATGTATAAGAATGGAGCTAGGAGAACCAGATGCTTCAGGAAGAAGAAGACCTATAGCTATTAAAGGCTCGGAATTTGTAATGGACGTAAATACGGTTATAATGTCTTTAGGAACATCACCAAACCCGTTAATTCCTTTAACAACAGAGGGTTTAGAAATTAATAAATGGAAATGTATAGTTGCAGAAGAGGAAACTGGTTTAACATCTAAAAAGAATGTATATGCTGGTGGAGATGCTGTTTCAGGAGCAGCTACAGTTATATTAGCTATGGAAGCAGGCAAAAAAGCTGCAAAGGCTATAGATAAATTGCTAACAAAATAATAAACAATAGATAATAAATCAAACAACTCCATAAACAAAAGTTTATGGAGTTGTTTTTAACAAATAAAAAAGTTGGGAAAAAAGTTGGGGACAGTTAACAACTATTTGGTATAATACATTATATAATGGAGGGCGACCATGTTAATTGATAATATAAATAAGTATTACACTAAGGAATATGATCTTAATTGCTCGGAAGTAATGATCTATGCCGCATCGGACGAATACAATATGAACTTAACTAGTGAAACATTTAAGACTATGTCCTCCTTTGGCGGTGGTATGGGTATAGAGAGCGTATGTGGAGCGATAACGGGATCACTTGCTGTTATAGGTATTCTATTTACTATTAGAAGAGCACATGAGGGAGATAGAGTTAAAAAGCTATGCCAAGAACTAATCCAAAAATTCGAGGGGAAATTAAGCACGAATAATTGTGGCATGCTTAAAGCAAAATATAAAAAAGAAGATGTGGGTTGTAGAGTAATGATAGAAACCGCAGCGTTAATATTAGATGAAATTGTATGTCGCGAGTTAAACGTAAACGTGAATTAAAAGCTAAAAATAGAGCAAAGGAAGGAAAAATTATGGATTACAAAAATATAGAATCATTTAATGAAGGTATTATTATAAAAGATGTAGAAAACTTCGAATTAGATCATATATTTGAATGCGGGCAGTGTTTTAGGTGGAACAAACAGGATAACGGTAATTATATAGGAGTGGCATACGGTAAGGTTATAGAAATAGAAAAAAAAGATAAAGACGTAAAAATATATAATATAGATGAGGATGAGTTTAACAAGACTTGGTGTGACTACTTTGACCTGAAAAGGGATTACACAACTATCAAGGAGAAATTTGAGAAGGATCCTCTTCTTAAAAGATCGGTAAACTTTGGTTATGGCATTAGATTGTTACAGCAGGAGCCATTCGAACTTACCATATCATTTATAATTTCCTCAAACAACAGAATTCCTATGATAAAAAGAGCAATAAATAATTTAAGTCTAAAGTGGGGGAAATCAATAGAATATAAAGGAGAAATATATTTTGCATTTCCAACAGAGGCCGATTTAGAAAGAGCATCTTTAGAAGAGATTCAAAGTTGTGGCTTAGGATTTAGATCTAAATATGTAAAAGATACTGTACATAGGGTACATTCTGGTGAGGTTAATCTGGAATTTATTAAATCGCAAAGTGATGATGTTTGTCACGAAGAATTACAAAAACTTAGTGGAATTGGTCCAAAGGTTTCAGATTGTATAATGCTATTTTCGATGCAAAAATATTCTGCTTTTCCAGTGGACGTATGGGTGAAGAGAGCAATGCAGTTTTTTTATTTAGCACCAGATGTATCTTTACCTAAAATACGGATTTTCGCTAGAGATAAATTTGAAAACCTAGCAGGTTTTGCACAACAATATTTATTTTATTATGCAAGGGAAAATAACATAAAAATAGAATAATTTAATAAAAAACAAGCAGAATAAATAAGGTGTGATAGTACATACACTAAATAATATAAAATGAAGAGGATAAAAACAAATGAAAAATATATGGAATTCTATTAGAAAAAAATTATCAGAAAAAAAACAATATATAATACTAGCAGCAACGCTTGTATTATTTTCATACATTGGATATGAATATTATTTTGAGTATTCATATATGGTGAAAAATCCTAATATATTAAAAAATGTTATTCTGTCTTATGGGAATTTCAGTATTTTGGTTTTCGTTCTTATGCAGGTTTTACAAGTAGTTGTATTTTTTATACCAGGAGAATTTATACAAATAGCTGGAGGATTTATTTTCGGCGCTTTCCCTGGTGGAATAATATCTTTAGTGGGTATTACACTTGGAAGTATAATAGTATATTTAATATCTAATAGCTATGGCAAACCATATGTTGAAAAAGTAATATTGAATAAGAAAGTAAAATTTTTTAGAAAAATACTAACAGTAGGAAGTAAAAGGAATGTAGTATTCATATTTTATTTAATCCCAGGAATACCTAAGGATGCTTTGTCATATATATGTGGAATATCTAATATTTCTTTTAAAGATTTTATTATATATTCAACACTAGGAAGGATTCCGGGGATTATTATTTCATCATATTTTGGTCATCAAATATATGCGCAAGATTTTACAAGTTTAATTACTATAGGAGTTACCATGAGTATTATATTCGTATTGGGTATTTTTAAAGGCAACACTATAATTCACAATATGGTTAAAAAGAAAAAGAAAAAGACTTATTAAAATTGATTCATTTTATCATTATTTTTTTACTGGTTATTTTTTAAGGAAGACTTATATATACACCTTAACATTATACTGCTTATAGAAATTAAAATAATTACAAGTATTGCACAGTGGAAAAAAAAAGTCTGTGGTAAAATTGTTATTATAGGATCAAGATCTACATCAAATAGCCAATAATCATTATTGAAGAAAATATGATGGAAGGTAGTAAAACTTTTGTCAAAATCAATCAAAAAAGGTATAAGTAATAAAACAGGTAAAATAATAAGAAAAATTGAGCTGGTCAACAAGTATTTTGTTTTCTTATATCTTTTGTTTATAATTATGCCTATAATACTAATTATTACGGAACATAGTAGCATTACCTTAAGTCTATCAAATATTATTTTAACTTCCTTAAAATGAATTTTGCCATGCTGTGAGGAAGGTAATGTTGGAAGATTAAATTCTTCAGTTTTATTTTGAGTTAAATATGTAATAACATAATCATAATTGGATTTTAGTTCATTTTTATTTAGATTGGTAGACTGCTCAATATTTAATACATTAATATCAATATAATATAATGGTTTAAACAGTAAAGTGAAATATACACTTAAGGTTATGAAGATAAAAATAAAACTTAAAATAAAAATGGATTTTAATGAAAACCTAAAAAAGTTATTAATTCGTCTATGTAAAACATTCATAAGATCACCTCTATTAGTGATTTTAACAATAAATGAAAATATATTCAATAGTATCTAATTTAGTCACAATAAAATGTATAATAATTACAATAATAAAGATGAGTAATCAAGAGAAAAACTATATAATACAGTGATAAACAAAGGCGAGTTGACTATTTGACTATAAATGGTAGAATACATGGTATATATCAATTTGATATTATAGTGATAATAAATTACTATATAAGGTATAGATGATGTTAGCACTCAAATGTGTTGAGTGCTAACAAAAGAAAACAAAAATATAAAAGGAGGGGTTTAAAATGAACATTAGACCACTTAGTGATAGAGTATTAATAAAAAGATTAGAGGCAGAAGAAACTACTAAAAGTGGAATACTTCTTGCAGGAGCTTCAAAAGAAAAACCACAAGAGGCTGAAGTAGTAGCAGTAGGACCAGGAAAAATGGAAGATGGAAACTTAATTGCTATGGAAGTTAAGCCAGGAGATATCGTTTTATTTTCTAAGTATTCAGGAAGTGAAATAAAATATGATGGTACTGAGTATATCATATTAAAACAAGAAGAATTATTAGCTATAATTGAAAAATAATTAACGTTATAACAATCAAATAAGATTAGTTAGTTTTATTTGATTGTTAACGAACAGGAGGGTAATAAAATGGCTAAAAGTATATTATTTGGAGAAGATGCAAGAAGAGCTATGCAAAGAGGTGTAGATAAACTTGCAAATACCGTTAAAATAACATTAGGACCAAAAGGTAGAAATGTTATATTAGATAAGAAATTTGGATCACCACTCATAACAAATGATGGCGTTACTATAGCAAGAGAAATAGAACTAGAAGATCCGTATGAAAATATGGGAGCACAGCTTGTTAAGGAAGTTGCTACTAAAACTAATGATGTTGCAGGAGACGGTACAACTACAGCTACATTACTTGCTCAAGCTATAATAAGAGAAGGCTTAAAAAATGTAACAGCTGGAGCTAATCCAATGTTAATAAGAACAGGAATAAAAATGGCTGTAGATAAAGCAGTTGAAGAAATTAAAAAATCTTCTAAACCAGTTAGTGGTAAGGAAGATATAGCTAGAGTTGCTGCAATTTCTGCTAGTGATGAAGTAACTGGAGCTTTAATAGCTGATGCTATGGAAAAAGTAGGAAATGAAGGAGTTATAACTGTAGAAGAATCAAAAACTATGGAAACTGAATTAGATATAGTTGAAGGAATGCAGTTTGATAGAGGATATTTAAGTGCTTATATGGTTACGGATACAGAAAAAATGGAAGCAAATTTAGAAGATCCATACATTTTAGTAACTGATAAGAAGATTACTAACATACAGGACATACTTCCAATACTTGAGCAAATTGTTCAACAAGGTAAAAAGTTGTTAATAGTTGCTGAAGACATTGAAGGGGAAGCTTTGAACACATTAATTGTTAATAAATTAAGAGGTACTTTTACTTGTGTAGGAGTCAAAGCTCCAGGATTTGGTGACAGAAGAAAAGAAATGCTTCAAGATATAGCAACTCTAACTGGTGGAGAAGTTATAACTGAAGAATTAGGAAAAGAACTTAAAGATGTTACTGTTGAAATGCTTGGAAAAGCTGAGAGTGTTAAAATATCTAAAGAAAACACTACAATAGTAAATGGTAAAGGTGATAAAAAAGCAATACATGATAGAGTTTCTCAAATTAAGAGACAAATTGAAGAAACTACTTCAGATTTCGATAAAGAAAAATTACAAGAAAGACTTGCTAAACTTGCAGGAGGAGTAGCTGTAATTAAAGTTGGAGCTGCTACTGAAACTGAGCTTAAAGAAAAGAAACTTAGAATAGAAGATGCTCTTGCAGCTACAAAAGCAGCAGTTGAAGAGGGAATCGTTCCTGGTGGTGGAACAGTTTATATTAATGCTATTGTTGAGATTGCCAAATTGACTTCAGATGTACCAGATGTTCAAGTAGGCATTAACATAATTAAAAGAGCATTAGAAGAACCACTAAGACAAATAGTTACAAATGCTGGCGCAGAACCTTCAGTTATAATAGAAAAAGTAAGAGCGAGCGCTGGAGAAATAGGATACGATGCACTTCATGGAGAATTAGTTAACATGATAAAAGCTGGGATTGTTGATCCAACAAAAGTTGTAAGATCAGCACTTCAAAATGCAGCATCTGTTGCAGCAACATTCTTAACAACTGAAGTTGCAGTTGCGGATATTCCAGAAAAGAACCCAGCACCAATGGGCGGACCAGGAATGGGTGGAATGGACGGAATGTACTAAAAGTAGTTTAAAACATTAATTATTTTAGATAAAATAAGACTTATAAATATATATAAATTAAAAAAATTAACTAGGGCTTTCCTAGTTAATTTTTTTATCTTAAATTGTCTAAATAAGAAGTATTCATTGACAAAACCTTAAAGATTATTTATTATTATAATAATAACTTTTAAAAAACAACTACGCCACTCATATATCCCTTGAATATGGCAAGGAGTATCTACGGTCAGCCGAAAATTGACCACTATGGGTAATCTTAGCATGGATTTATTTTGGGTATGCTAATTTTACTTTTGTTAAAGTACGATTAGTATGCCTTTTTATACGTTCTAAATATTTTAAAAAGTGTATATACAAACATTTTTATGCTAATTATAAAGATAAGTACAAGGTGCATTTTAATAAAGTACTTTCATCTTAGATGTAGTATTTATTTCATGTACCTAAATAGAATTGTGAAAGGGTGTTGATTAAATGGCAAAGATACTAAAAAGAGCATATACCTTTGACGATGTATTGCTAGTTCCGAATAAATCAGAAGTATTACCTAGGGATGTTAGTTTAGTTACTAATCTTACAAAAACAATTAAACTTAATATACCTTTAATGAGTGCAGCTATGGATACTGTTACTGAATCTAGGATGGCTATTGCCATGGCTAGAGAGGGTGGAATAGGAATTATACATAAGAACATGAGCATTGAAAACCAAGCTACTGAAGTAGATAGAGTTAAAAGGCAAGAAAATGGTGTAATTACAGATCCATTTTTCTTATCACCTGATAATCTTCTAGAAGATGCTTTAGCACTAATGAGTAAATATAGAATATCAGGAGTTCCAATTACAACAGATGGTAAATTAGTTGGAATAATTACTAACAGAGATATAGTTTTTGAAACTGATTATAGTAAGGTAATAAAAGATATAATGACTAGTAAAAACTTAATTACAGCACCAGAAGGAACAAGCATGCAGGAAGCAAAGGAACTTCTTAAAAAACATAAAATAGAGAAGTTACCTTTAGTAGACAGTAATAATTATTTAAGAGGGCTTATAACTATAAAAGATATAGAGAAAACCCTAAAATTTCCGGATGCTGCAAAAGACTCTAGAGGAAGACTATTATGTGGTGCAACTGTTGGTGTAACAGCAGATGTTATGGATCGAGTAGCAGCACTTGTAAAAGTTGGAGTAGATGTAATAACTATAGATACAGCTCATGGTCATTCGTTTGGAGTAATGGAAGCAGTTCGCAAAATTAAATCTGCTTTCCCAGAACTTCAATTAATTGCAGGAAATATTGCAACTGCTGAGGCAACTCGTGATTTAATTGAAGCAGGAGCAGATTGTGTAAAAGTAGGAATAGGTCCTGGATCTATTTGTACTACACGAATTGTAGCAGGAGTAGGAGTTCCACAACTTACAGCAGTTATGGATTGCGTTGAAGAAGCAAATAAGCACGGAATACCTGTAATCGCAGATGGTGGTATAAAGTACTCAGGAGACATAGTTAAGGCCTTAGCAGCAGGAGCAAACGTTGTTATGATGGGTTCTATGTTCGCTGGTTGTGAGGAAGCGCCAGGTGAAATGGAAATATATCAAGGAAGAAGCTATAAGGTATATAGAGGCATGGGTTCACTAAGTGCTATGGCATCTGGTAGTAAGGATAGATATTTCCAAGAAGGAAACAAAAAGTTAGTTCCAGAAGGTGTAGAAGGAAGATTACCTTTTAAGGGAAGCGTTATAGACACTATATATCAATTAATAGGTGGTATACGTTCAGGAATGGGTTATTTAGGTTCAGCAACACTTGTTCAATTGTTTGAGACTTCAACATTTGTTGTTCAAAGTTCAGCAGGACTCAGAGAAAGTCATCCACATGATGTATCAATTACAAAAGAAGCACCAAATTATAGCGTGAACAGCTAGAATAGATGGGAACAGCTAGTATAGATGAGAATAGCTAGGATAAATGAGCATAAATTTTAAATGTACAGGAGGAAGAACTTTGATTAAAAGAGAATTAGTTTTAGTAGTTGATTTTGGTGGTCAATATAACCAACTTATTGCAAGAAGAGTTCGAGAGAATAATGTTTATTGTGAAATAATACCATATACATATTCTGTTGAAAAAATAAAAAGTATGAATCCAAAGGGAATAATATTTACAGGTGGACCTAATAGTGTGTATGCAGAGGGTGCTCCGCAAGTTGAAAAAGAAATATTTGAGTTAGGTGTACCTATTTTAGGAATATGTTATGGTGCTCAACTGATGGCGCAAGCTTTCGGTGGAAAAGTTATAACATCTGATATTCGCGAATATGGAAAAATAGAAGTTGATTTAAATAAAGATGTTGTTATTTTCAAAGGATTAAAAGAAAATCAATGTTGGATGAGTCATACAGACCATATTTCTAAAGTGCCAAAAGAATTTGAGATAATTGCAACTACTAAAGATTGTCCTGTAGCAGCTATGGCGAACGTTTCTAAGAAACTTTATGGAGTACAATTTCATCCAGAAGTAAAACATACTCTTTTCGGAGAAGAAATGCTTAGAAAGTTCCTATATGATGTATGTGAGGTTAATGGCGATTGGTCAATGTCATCATTTGCGCAGGAAAAAATCAAAGCTATACGTGAACAAGTTGGGGACAAAAAAGTTCTTTGTGCTCTTTCTGGTGGTGTAGATTCATCAGTTGCTGCAGTACTTGTACATAAAGCAATTGGAGATCAATTAACTTGTGTATTTGTAGATCATGGCCTACTTAGAAAAGATGAAGGAGACCAAGTTGAAAAAATGTTCAAGGGCGAATTTAAAATGAACATAATAAGAGTTAATGTTCAGGATAGATTCTTAGGTAAACTTAAAGGAATAAGTGATCCAGAGCAAAAGAGAAAGATAATTGGAGAAGAATTTATAAGAGTTTTTGAAGAAGAATCTAATAAACTTGGACAATTAGATTTCCTTGTGCAAGGAACAATATATCCAGATGTAGTTGAAAGTGGTACCGCAACTTCCGCTACTATAAAAAGTCACCATAATGTTGGAGGACTTCCAGAAGATATGCACTTTAAGCTAATAGAGCCTTTAAGAGAATTATTTAAAGATGAAGTTAGAGCAGTTGGAGAAGAAATTGGAATTCCTCATTACTTAGTATGGAGACAACCATTTCCAGGACCAGGTCTTGCTATAAGAGTACTTGGAGAAATAACACCTGAGAAATTATTTATAACTAGCGAAGCAGATGCAATCTTTAGAGATGAAGTTGCTAAAGCAGGACTTGAGAGTGAAATATGGCAATACTTCGCATGCCTTCCAAACATCCAATCAGTTGGAGTAATGGGAGATGAGAGAACATACTGCCATACAGTTGCTCTAAGAGCTGTAACTAGTTCAGATGGAATGACATCAGACTGGTCTAGAATACCTTATGAGGTGCTCGATAAGGTGTCTAGAAGGATAGTTAATGAAGTTAAGGGAGTAAACAGAATTGTTTACGATATAACCAGTAAGCCACCTTCCACTATTGAGTGGGAATAAACAGCCTTAGATAAATCAACGGTTTAAATACAAAATTAGTGTTTATGATTTACTTAATAATATGAGTAGATTATAAACACTTTTTGCGTTTTTTTGATACTGAAATAGGAGGTAGCTTAAAGGTGAGATATGGAGAAGTCAAAGGTACACAATTATTTAGACAAAGACAAGTATGTAAAAAAACTTTAAAAGAAGTATTTGAAGAATTTATTTTATCTGTAAAAATTAAAGGCAGAAGCAAGTATACACTAAAAAGTTATTACTATCATAATAAATACTTTATGGAATTTATTGGAGAAGATACTTTGATTAGTACTATAACGCAAAAGACTTTCGAGGATTATATTTTATACATGCAAGAAGAGAAAGGTTTAATAAATGGAATAACATTAAATAGTTATTTACGTAATGTAAGTCCAACAATTAAATATGCAGTTAAAAAAGGATATTTGAAAGATTTTGAGATGCCACAAGTAAAATATCAAGAAACATTCAAAGAAATCTACACACCCGAAGAATTAGCAGAATTATTAGCAAAACCTAAAAAAAGTGATTTTATAAATATTAGAACATGGGGTATGATTTGGACTTTTGCTTCAACAGGATTAAGAGCAACGGAATTAAGGGAACTTAGAGTAAAGAATGTAGATATGTTAAACCGAACTATTACTGTCAATATTACTAAAAATAAGAAAGCAAGATATTTACCCATTAGTAATTCACTATCTCAAGTATTACTGGAGTATTTAGAAATTAGAAATGGTGAGGCTGAAGGTTATTTATTCCCCACTGTGTATGGAGATATATTAGCACAATCTTCACTACAAAAATGCATAAAGAATTATTGCAACGAGAGAGGTATAGAGAAGTGTTCACTACATTTATTTAGACACACATTTATTACAAATGCAGTAAATCAAAATGTTAGTCCATTAATACTACAGAAAATAACTGGTCATAGTACCATGAAAGAATTAAATAGATATTACAATGCAAAAACCATAGATATGGTAAATGTTATAGACTTCATAGCACCAACACTAACAGGAAAGAAAAGTATATTTAAACCAAAAAAATAAAATAAGGCTCTGTAATTGTAGTTACGAAGCCTTTAAATAATTGAATATTGATTAATAAATCTTTTGCAATAACTCATACCTTATTATAAATCAAAAAAATAAGGACTGCAAGGGTATATTTCCTATACCCGAAATTAAGGGCGTAGGTTAGTTGGGTATGCACTAGAACAACTCTAAATAAATTCTAGTAGGTGACATTAAGCCGATGCTATAAAATTAATGGGGAGTTATTGTATTTAAATCTGTTTGTGCATTTCGACCTTAGCATGGTGTGGCTGACATGTTTAAATATTAGCTAGGGTGGTAGCTACTGGTCGCAAGACATAAGGGTGTAATATAATCATAAACAATTTGTTTTTGAGTATACGTGGAAGTAGAGCGTATATAAAGGTATTATAACAAACAGATTTTCGGAAACTTCAACTTCCAACCAAATATCAATGTTATCCTAGATTTTTAGGGTAACTACGTCTTGCTTAACAGTCCCAAATATTAGAAGTTCAAGTTCGTAAAGTCAAGTGAATAAATAAATATAGTAAATATAATAGTATTTCAAACAGTAAAACGTGACTTATCATGGTTAAGCACTTTACATCTTCCAAACATAGTGATACCAACAAATAAAATTTACAATGAAGTAGTATAAGAATACAATAAATAACTGCCGCCATGTTTGTAGGATCGAGAAAATTCCATAGTCAACAACTATAGTATATTAGTCTTATAGTAGAATAGTAAACACTAAACTATAGATAAGTAATATAGTAAATATGTAAACGACCTAGATTGCACATTTGTAAAAGTCAATAAAAAAGTATGTGTGGCGTTATTTTTTATTATTGGAGCATTGTGACAATTAAATCCGAATGAATGCGACTGTTAAAGGAAAAGAAATATATTTGATATATTGTTAATTATTTAATAATATAGTAAGATAATCTTATAATTTAATTTAAATTAAGGGGGAAAGAGTTTAATGAAGCTAAAAAGAAAATCTAAAACTATAGTTGCTACAATTCTACTACTTGTTATTATTGCGATTATACCATTTCTTATAAATCAAAATAAAAACAACAACATAGCGAAAGCTAACAGACAAGCTAACATAGACGCACTAAAGGTACAATCAGATAAGTATCTAAATGATGGAGATATTGATAATGCCTTAGCAATGTATAGAAAAATTGAAGGACTTGAGAATGATGCTACAGTACAAAGGAATATAAATGATTTAGTAAAAATAAAAGGTATTACTAATGATATTAATCTTGTTCAGACTGCAAAACTAGCCCCAATTCATGAGTATGAGCAAACGTTGATTAGATGTAATGAAATTTTAGATATTAAAGAAAGTAAATACTTTCAAACTTTTAAAAACGATACTGAAACTAAAATAAAATCAATAGATGACTTGTATGCTAAGCTTAATATCGCAAAACGGGATAAAGTTATAACTAAAAAAGATATTAGTATAAAAAGTGAAGATACTAATGTAGAAAAGGAAGATTTGAATATACGAAAGAAAGAACCATATATCGGAATGACAGAAAAAAACTTGTTGTTATGTTTATGGGGAAGACCAGAAGATATTAATACAACTACTACAACTTATGGAGTATCTAAACAGTATTGCTATTCTGATTATAGATTTGTATATGTTAAAGATGGAATTGTAACAACAATACAAGATTAAATTGTCGGGCTATGAATTTATTATTACAGAAGAGTTAGCTGAAAATCCACAATTGATAAATGATGTTAAAAAAGTATTCATCTAAAATTTACATGGTACTAACAAAATAATAATTGAGAATAAAAGCTGAGCAACTTATAATTTGAATTTTAAATCAAGGGAGTGGGGGACTATGAAAAAACCTAATAAAAAAACCATATTAATCAGTATTATTTTATCTATCGTAGTGTTTGCGTCAATATTCTTATTAAATTACAAGCCACAACTAAATGAAACAGAATACAATAATAAGGTAACAGAATTTAATTCTGAATTTGATAGAATATCAACAGATTTCTATACTCAATGTAAATTATCTTTATCAACAAATACTACAAATATGGATTTGAATAATATATATGAAAAAGACGTGGATAAATTAAATAATATCTTTTTACACTATGAAGAAAAATCAATACCAAGTGATAAAATAGAAGACTTTAAAGAAAGATCAATGATACCTGTAGATATGATTATGATATCAAATTATAGTATGGGAAGTGGTAAAATTCTTGGGGATTATGGTACTAATTTTGTTAGTTTTTACGAAAAAAGAGCAAAAGAATTAGGTAATACAATTTCAACGGATGCACAAGTAGTAGCATCAACAGAAACTTTGCCTGATTTAGAAGTTTTAGACAAGACAGATGAATACGAAAATGGCTCTATGTACATTACTGGCACAATAAAAAATAATAGTGGTTCAGATTATACATCTGCATATGTAACTATTAATTTATACGACAAAGATGATAATATTGTTGGAAATGCAATTGATAATATTCAAAATTTAGGCAGTGGAGAACAATGGAAGTTTAAATGTAATACTTCTGTTGATTTTGCAAAATACAGTGTTGAAGATGTTAAAGGATATAAGAATTAAATAAAAGATATAATTATAAAATAAATTCTGGAGGGTTTATAATGTTTAAAAATAAAAAGGTAATAAGTATTTTATTAGTAGGCATATGTGTAATATTTTTAGCTGCTTGTAGTAATTCTAACTCAGATAGTTCTATTCCATCAATAGGAGAAAACATAATATTATCGGATAATGTCCTATGTGGTACTTCTAAGGACAACTTAGATAAAGCATTATCGTTTATATCTGAGAAGAATTCAGAAGGGTTAGATGGGATGTTAAGTAGTGGTGAAGCGTTTGAGTTTTCTAAAGGAACAAAGATTAATATAATAGGTGCTAAATCTGCGTCATTTGAGATTGAAGATAATAACGGTAAAAGTGGATACACAATTATGGAAGCTGTAAAGTAGATACCTAAATGCCATAAACATTGGAGATATTAAGTGTTACATAAATTAAGATAATAATTAATTAGGGGTGGGAAAATTGAAATTAATTAAAAAAGAAGGTAATTTATTATATATAAAATGTATGGTATGTGATAAAGAATTTACTGTAAAAATAGAAGATTGTTTTGTAACTAGTGAGGGATATGAGCTTAATAAAAAAGTAAAATGCCCAGACTGTAATCAAGAAGATTTTCATATTGTTGATTATGGAAAAGTATTAAAAGCATTTGATGAATATGAAGAAGATTCTAAAAGAAAAATACAAGACAAAATAACAAGTGCAAATGCTCCAATAAAATGCCCTAAATGTAAATGCACACAATTGACATCAAATAGTAGAGATTTTAGTGTGGGAAAAGCAGTCGGGGGACTTGCACTAGCTGGCACAGTTGGTCTGTTAGGTGGTTTTATAGGAAATAAAAAGATAATAATAACTTGTTTAAAATGTGGGTATCATTGGAAAGCAGGAAAATAATAAAATTAAATAATAAGAATTATGAAGTAGATATCAATAAAAGGTATCTACTTTTTTATATGCAAACCATCTAAAACAAATATTAAATGAATACAGTTTTAATGATTATATTATTGAATATTTAACATAAGAAATGTGAAATATGACAATGTTTTTAAAAGTGTAGGAAGGCAAAAGCCTTTTCGATTAAATTTAGGGTGCTAGTATGATTTTAATAAGTTTTAAAACTACAGGAATATAGCATTATCAATAAAAAATTGTATACATGATGGACTTCCTAATAAAACTTAATTATAAATTAATGAGTAATAAATAAATGTTAAATGGAAAACAGAGCATAAAGAAGTTATGTAGAGTTATTTTAACTAGAAGACTAATTATATGCTATAATTAGCGTGTGTCTAAATAACTAAGGATGGTGGACAAATAATGAAAACAGATCATAGTAAAATTGAAAATTATCTTATAAATAATTGTGAGAGACTTTTTCCATTTAAAATAATAGGAAAAGAAAAATTGTGTTATATGAATAAAAAAAATAATGGACAAGTAGAAGTATTAAAATTAGATTTACTTGGAGCTGATGAAAAGTTATTTTATCTAATAGAAATTAAAACAGGAGTAGTTACATCACAACATATCAATAAATATATTAAGTGCTTTAGTAATTTTAAGTGTTTAAATAAGGGTATAAAAATAGTTTTTGTAGCAAAGGAAATAAGTAAGAATGCTAGGGAATTGATAAAGGAGTGCATTTGTAATATTGAAATTATTTATTTTGATGAATTAGATAACATAAATAGCCTAAAAATAGATAAATCTAAAAAAATAAAACCAACGTACGCTTTAGATGAATATAGAATATCATTTCTATTAAAAATGTATTTTAGTGATATAAACAATTGGCATATGTTAGATTTAGAACAATGGAGTCAAATTAATGAAGATTTTCATACTATAAGGTATTCGTTCATGAATAATTATATTGTAAAAATGTATATTAATAGAGATAATTATATATATTTAGATGTGGCTTATACGGATAAGATATATAATACAAGATACCCGTATGTAGAAATGTACAATATGAGATATGTTGAACCACAACTGGTATACATATCTAAGATTGTTGAAACTATTAGTTTTTTAGAAGATAAAATTTTAAGTTATAAAGAATATATAGAGTTAACTAAATCTATAATATATAAGGTCGACACAAAAACAAATAAAAAATATAAACCACCTTCCAAATATCTTGGATTTAAATAAGTAGGGGATTAGGCAATTAAGCTTAATCTTTTTTTATTTAATATTTTGTCGATATGATTTAATTAGCATACAGTATTTGACAGTAATTAAAATCATTATTTTATTCACTTTTTAGAAAATATGGATGAGCAATAGCCCCATTGTTGGAAATGGAAAGAGCAACAATTAAGTTACTCTTCTACATATTCTATAATGTCTTCAACCCTGCATTTAAAATATTTACAAAATATATCAATATGATCTCTGGGAATCATTTTAAAAGAATCTACACAATAAGCTGATATAGTCGGTAATCTAATGCCAGTAATTTCACTTAATTGCTTTTGTGTAATTCTGAATTCTGCTAATTTAATATGTAACTTCATTTTAATCATATATGTCATCACCTCTAATTCATATTATATATTATATAACACTATTCGTAAATATATGAAACGAAAATAATTTCATTAGACTACGAATAGAGTGTTGACACGATACGAAATTCGTAGTATATTATATACATGGCAAACAAATAATTGATTAGGAGGTAAACAAATGTCCATATACATTTTAGAATCATACATTATTTATTGTAAGGTAAACAACATAATTCCAAATGTGAAGGGACTCAGCAACTATAAAAACAGTAATTGGAGGTAATATAATGTTTAATTTAGAAGACATTTCCAAAGTTAAAGGATATACTAAACTTACCGTAAATGCAGGAATGTTTGAAAGTTTTTTAAAGAATTTTATTAATTCATGGGGATTGGAGGCGAGAGAAACTATTAAACCACTAGAAATTAGATTTGTTAAGGAGAGGTCTGAAAAGTATTTACGATTTGACTATGAAATCTACGGTAAAAAAGAATGGTTACATGTAACTAGAGCAGATAATTGGTATTAAATTTGATGATTACTTATTGATGAAAAAAGATGGCTTTAAAATTATGTTTGTAATAATTGCTTGTTAATAAGGTAATACACCTAGTAGGAAAGTTACCAAAATGGAAAGACCTCGTAGTGAAGAATGAGTAGCAACCCATGATCCGTACAACGCAAAATAGAGACAAACAGTTTTTTGCTTGACATACAGAAAAAGCATGATATAATTCTAAGAGACATGAAATATTTAACATAACATAACAAATTTAGGGGATCCGTAATCCTCTATTTTCTTAACTATAAAATTGAAAGAAGATGATAACTATCCAATGATTATCTGTATATGAATTATATTATATCCACAACATTCAGGAATATACATTCTAATGTGTAAAAGTAATATTCTATAGTGTAAAATCTCTTTAAATAGATATTAACACATAAAAACTTGCAACACAAGGGGAAATAATAAATAAATATTAAATAACATATGTAGTACTAATTTTAAGCGATGAAAATGTTAGGTAATACAATTATACTAATAAAAAATTAAATTATAGAAACGTTGATGATTGTCGAGGAAATGAAAAGAAAAAGTACATAGCAATAACATTGCAGCGGAAATGAAAAATTAAAATAATTAGAAAATAATTATATGAAAAAGGTGGTTAATTAATAATGAAAAATGAAAATAGTTACATATTACAATTAGAGGCTAAAGATATTATAAAAGGTGGGGAAGATGGATTTTTAATAAAGAAAGGCAAAAAATATAAAGCTACATTAGATTATAGTTTAGAATCTTTAAAATTAGAAGAATTATTTCCTAAGAAAAACATGTTCTATATAAAAAACGAAAAACAATATACAGATACAATTATATCAGTAAAATTTAATTATTCAGTAAAAGAGGGCAATAAAACTATTATTACCACTAAAAGTTTAAGAGAAAGTTTTTATGAAAATGGGTTTAAAATTCAATTTGAAGATAAGAAAAAAACAGAAGAATATATCAGATACAAAAGATCGAGTGGGAGTTCAAGAGAGGGAAATTGTATGTTTATTAAAAAATATCTATATAAAAAAATGATGGTATGGGCATATATGGATTTAATGAAATATTCAGAAAAATGTAACCTAGATCTGGCATCAATGGAAGCATATATTAGTCTTACAACAAGTTCTATTATAGACACAATACAAATTAAACCAGAAAACATATTACTTATTGATGATTTTTTAAGCCCATTTAAAGATACAGTAATGGCTACAAGAATAGAAAAAATAAATGGTATTGATAGACTGGTAACTAAAAGAGAAGAAGATGTAGAAATAACTAATAATATTTGGGATGGGCAAAGTTTAATTTGCAGTAGTTTGATGGGGAAGGCACCTGATGATAAAACAATTTGGGTAAAAGGAAAATACCATGATAAAAGTATGCTTTTGCTCAGACAAAGATTTTTTAAATCAGCCTGTTTTTCAACTAATATTGCAAAATTCTTTTCAAATAATAATATAACGAAGTTATCACAACTAAATGGTAAATATATTGCAACAGATATTAGTCAGATTAAGCTTATAACCACAAAATCATCAATTAAATATTTGAAGTTTAACAATAATATAATGGACTATTTAAGTAGGTTAGAGTCAATATTTGGAATAGTAAAATATGATAAGCCTACACATTATTTTAAAGGAAAATATGTTCAAAGTCACTACCAATTACTTAATACTTTGCAGTTAGACTATAAAGAATGTGAACGTCTATTACAACCATCTTTAGACTATACAAAAGTTTTAAAGCAGGATATAAGAGTGTTAAACGTCAAATTATAACTAAGTGAAACGTCATTTTATTTCTATTATTAGTAGGTAATCTACGTCAGATTATCTCTGCAAAATCACTTTATAAATAAGGAAAAAGC
>NZ_JAHLEB010000067.1 GCF_018861735.1 Clostridium lacusfryxellense
TGCTTTTTCCTTATTTATAAAGTGATTTTGCAGAGATAATCTGACGTAGATTACCTACTAATAATAGAAATAAAATGACGTTTCACTTAGTTATAATTTGACGTTTAACAATATAAGTTTGGAGATTAATTGAGTTTTTTATTCTTTGTGTTACTGCACATTCCGTTTTATATTCATCAACTCTCCTGATTTCATTTGTATATACATCTGAATCAATAAAGCGAATTATATTTCTCATAAATAGAGAAATATAATGTTTTATTTGAACACCATATTTTTCTCCTTTTAAATCCACACATACATTTATGATTTCTTCAACATTATCCTTTTGCAAAAGATCAAATTGACTCTCAGAAATATTATGTTTAACCTTATACTCATTAATTGCTTGTTCAAATTTTTCTAGAGACATATAATTATTATCTATTAAAGATTGAGCTAATAATAGATGTCCGAATTTTTCAGAGAGAAGCAATTCCTGTAATTGCTCATCCTTTAAATAGCCTTCATCTACAGCAAGTTCTCCAAAACGTTTATCAAGTTTTGTTTGCATTTGATGTATTAAATTAGCCTGCTGCGCATTCATATATCCTGCATTTATCGCTAAAACGCCTAATTTTAAGTGAGCTGATTGTTGATACTCTAATGCCACATTTAGTTGGGAATTAGTTAAATATTTTTCACTTAATAAAAATTGACCAAAGTATTGACTAAACATAGGTCTACCTCCTTACTTATTTCAAATTATGAATAATTTTATTGATTTGCTCTTTTTCCCAAGGTTTTTGTACAAATTCAAATGCCCCTGCCTTTATTGCCTCTTTTACATGTTCTTTTGTACCAGCGGACGATGCCATTACAACTTTTGCCTCATTATCAAATTCAATTATTTCTTTAACAGCTTCAATTCCATTTTTAAAAGGCATAATGATATCCATAAATACCAAATCCGGTTTATTTTCTTTATATACATCTATTGCCGTTTGTCCATTGTCAGCTTCTAAAATATCATTACACCCACAACTTTTTAATACCTCTTTAAGTTTTTTCCTAATTAACATAGAATCATCACATATTAACACTTTAAGAAACTCTCCCATAACTTTAACCCCTCCTCAAATAAGTTTAAATCAATCTACTTTTTATCTTTATCCCATATATATATCGTCTTCTTTTCCACTAACTTGAATATTTATTCATTAATTCTATTTTTAGCATAAAAAAAACTCACTTCAATTTTGAAGTGAGTTTTTTGCCAATATTTTATTCACCAAGATATGCACTTCTTACGGAATCGTTAGATAATAATTCCGCAGCATTACCTTCTAGAACTATTTTACCAGTTTCTAAAACATATGCCTTATTTGCAATTGAAAGCGCCATATGTGCATTTTGTTCTACTAGTAAAACTGTAGTACCTGACTTATTTATTTCTTGTATTATAGAAAAAATATTTCTTACTACGAGTGGTGCAAGTCCCATAGATGGTTCGTCTAATAGTATTATTCTAGGCCTTACCATAAGAGCTCTTCCCATAGCGAGCATTTGCTGTTCTCCACCACTTAATGTTCCTGCCATTTGTTTTATTCTTTCTTTAAGTCTAGGAAATTTGTCAAAAACCATCTCATAGTCTTTTGCTATATTGCTTTTATCTTTTCTAATATAAGCTCCAAGCTCAAGATTTTCCATAACAGACATATTTGCAAATATCCTTCTTCCCTCTGGAACATGTGCTATGCCTAACTGTGAAAGTTTATAAGCAGGAGTAGTATGAATTGGTTTACCTTCAAATATTACTTCACCAGATTTTATAGGTATTAGGCCTGATATAGCTCTTAATATCGAAGTTTTCCCAGCTCCATTAGCACCTATAAGTGTAACTATTTCTCCAGCATTTACATTTATACTAATATCATGCAATGCATGTATTGCACCATAACTTACATTTAACCCCTCTATTTTAAGCATCGACTACCTCCTCTCCAAGGTACGCCTCAATTACCTTAGGGTTATTCTTTATTTCATCAGGTGTTCCTTCTGCAATTACTTTACCATAATCTACAACTATTATTCGCTCGCAAACGCCCATTACAAGTTTCATATCATGCTCAATTAATAGAATTGCTATCTTAAATTCATCCCTTACCCAATTTATGAGCTCCATTAATTCATGAGTCTCCTGAGGATTCATACCAGCTGCAGGTTCATCTAGTAATAATAATTTGGGCTCTGCAGCAAGTGCCCTTGCTATTTCAAGCCTTCGTTGTTCACCATATGGCAAATTACATGCAAGCTCAGCTCTTTTCCCATCAAGATTAAACACTTTTAGAATTTTAAGCGCCTTTTCTTCAATTTCAGCTTCCTCCTTATTAAACTTTGGAAGCCTAAATATAGAATGGAACAAATTATATTTAACGTTATAATTAAATGATATTTTAACATTATCTAAAACTGTTAAGTTTTTAAAAAGCCTTATATTCTGGAAAGTTCTAGCAATTCTTTTTTTAGTAATTTCATAAGGTTTTATGCCTTGTATAAACTCTCCATTAAATTCAATAGTACCTGATGTTGGAGCATAGACTCCTGTTAACATATTAAAAATCGTAGTTTTCCCTGCTCCATTCGGTCCGATTAAGCCAACAAGATCATGTTCTTCAAGGTTTAGTGAAAAATCAGAAACAGCTGTAAGCCCACCGAACTTTATTGTAAGTTTATTTGCTTTTAGTAGCTGCATCATTTACCACTTCCTTTTGAAAATTTATCAAATACGCTCATGGATAATTCTTTTGTTCCCATTAAGCCTTGTGGTCTAAATCTCATAATAAGTATAAGCGCTAATGGATATATAATCATTCTATAATCATTTAAGAATCTTAGACCTTCTGGTAGAATTGTAAGTATACCCGTTGATAATACACTACCTGTAAGACTTCCCATTCCACCCATAACTACATAAGTTACAAAATCTACTGATTTTAAGAAGTTAAATTGTTCTGGTTTTATATACATCAGATAATGAGCGAATAGTCCGCCTGCAATACCTGCAAAGAACGAACCAATAACAAACGCCATTATTTTATACTTTGTAGTATTAATACCCATAGCTTCTGCTGCGATTTCGTCTTCACGAACAGACATCATAGCTCTTCCTTGCGAAGAACGTCCTATATTGTAAATTATTAAAATGGTAAATACCATTATAAAAAATACCCAAGCAAAATTCGTTTTAGGTGGTATTCCAGAAAGTCCTCTACCGCCTCCAAGCGAATCTATATTTGTAATTACAACTCTAATTATCTCTCCAAAACCTAAAGTTGTAATGGCAAGATAATCTCCCTTGAGCCTTAAAGTAGGTAGCCCAATTAAGAGCCCAATTACTCCAGCAATTATCCCACCAAGGAGTAATGCAATAGGGAACGGCATACTAGTATTTATTGATAGCATCGATGCTCCATATGCTCCTATAGACATAAATCCTGCATGTCCTAAAGTGAGTTGCCCTGTAACACCAATAATTAGATTTAAACTTACTGCTAGGATTACATTAATACAAATTAAAATTAGTATTCTTGAATAGTATCTGTTCAAAATTTCTGTATCCATTAGAAAACTTAAAATAAAAAATAATATAATAGAAGCCACAAGTAAAATGATAGTATTTCTAAATTCCTTTTTCATATCTACACCTACACTTTCTCTCTGGTTTTCTTACCTAAAAGTCCAGAAGGCTTTACAATTAAAATAATGATAAGAATTGAAAATGCAATAGCATCTGAGTAACTAGAAGATATATAAACCTTACTAAAGGTTTCAACTAGACCCATTATTAGTCCACCCCATAAGGCACCTGGTATTATACCAATTCCGCCGAGTACTGCTGCAACAAAAGCTTTTAGACCTGGCATTATACCCATATATGGATCTATACTTGAATATAAAATCCCAACAAGCACACCTGCAGCTCCTGCTAGTGCTGAACCAATAGCAAATGTTATAGATATAATAGAATTAACATTAATACCCATAAGCGCTGCTGCATCCTTATCAAAGGAAGCCGCTCTCATTGCTTTTCCTGTTTTAGTTTTGAAAACTATAAATTGAAGTATTACTACTAGCAAAATCGATATTGCTATAATTATAATTTGACGATTATCAATGCTTAAACCAGCAAAATGAATTACCTTTTGTGGTAAAAGAGTCTCTGGATACGTCTGTGGATCAGTAGTCATTTTTAATCTAACTAAATTTTCAAGAAGTACCGACATAGCAATTGCTGTTATTAATATAGATAACTTTGGTGAGTTTCTTAGAGGCTTGTACGCTATCTTTTCTACAATTACACCTGCTAATGCTGCTCCGCCCATGGCTATTAATAATGTAGGAATAAAACTAAGGTGTAGATGGGTTGCAGCAAAAAATCCAAAATATGCTCCAACCATGAAAACATCACCATGAGCAAAATTTATAAGTCCAATAATTCCATATACCATTGTGTACCCTATTGCAATTAATGCATACACAAAACCAAGTGATAGTCCATTGATCGTCTGTTGTAAAAATTCCATTTACCTTCCTCCATTTATCATTCTTTAGAATATATGTAGGTATACTTCACCATATGTACTAGCGAAGTATACCTATCATTTACTTTATTAAGGTACTAGTTTCTTTACAAAATTAAACTTGCCTGCATCAACCTTTAATATTACTGCCCCTTTAATCGCATCTCTATTTTTATCAAAAGATACTTTACCAGACACTACTTCAAGATTAGTTTTTGAAAGTGCTTCTTTAATACTAGGTCCATCTGTTTTACCAGCAGTTTTTATAGCTTCAACCATAATTTTTGCAGCATCATAATTTAAAACTGCCATAGCATCTGCATTTAAGTTATATTTAGCTTTATATTCCTTTTGGAATTCAACTACGAGTGGTGCTGTGTCGTCTGCTGAATAATGATCTGATAAATAACATCCATTAACTGCATCTCCGCCAACCTTAAATAATTCAGCAGAATCCCAACCATCTCCACCTAGTAGTGGAACTTTTATATCAATAGCTCTTGCTTGTTTTGCTATATTACCAACTGTTGAATAATAATCTGGAAGTAATATTACATCTGGTTTTGTTGGTTTTATTTTTGTAAGTTGTGCTTTAAAGTCCTTATCATTGGTAGCATAAGTTTCTTTCGCAACAATTTTCCCTCCTGCAGCAACAAATCCTTTTTCGAAGAATTCAGCTAAACCTTTAGAATAATCATTTCCATTATCATACAAAATAGCAGCTGTCTTAGCCTTTAAATCTCCTGATGCAAATTTGGCTATTACTGTTCCTTGAAAAGGATCTATAAAACAAGCTCTGTAAACATATTCTCCGCCTTTTGTAGTAACATCAGGGTTTGTTCCTGATCCAGTTATCATTGGCACTTTACTTTGAGTAGCTATTGGTCCAAGTGCTATACAAGATCCACTAGTTAATGGTCCAACTATTGCAACTACATTGTCATTACTTATAAGTTTTGTTCCAACAGTTGTTGCAGTATCAGGTTTACCTTCATCATCTTCGAAAAGAAATTTAATTTTACGTCCGTTGATTCCGCCATCTTTGTTAACTTGATCTTCTAATAACTTTATACCGTTTTGACCAGACTTTCCAAAAGATGAAACGGGACCAGTAAGTGGTAATACAACCCCAATTTTGATATCGCCTTCAGTATCTGATTTCTTAGCTGCGCAACCTGCAAATATACCTGCCGTCATAGCCATACATAATAATAATGACATTTTCTTTTTAAACATTTGATAGACCCCCCTAAAGTATACTGATTTAAACCTTTTAATAAGTAAAATTATATGAACTAATTGTAAACCAACAATATTTTATGAATGTATAATTAATTCATAATTCATATTTCTTAATTTTTATTAATAATATCACATAATTAGATGCATATCAATACTATTTCGTTAATATTTCAGATTTTTAAGATTTTTTTTAAAATTTTTCTTGCAATTATTTGATTCTATTTTGTAAACTTTTCTAATTTATTGCTTTTCTACTCAGATTTCTTTATGTTTATTAAGATTTTGCCCTTTTGAAATGCTTTTTATTCCACTTCTTGTTATATAATGACTAATAAAATAATTAATTATTCATATATTATATTAATAAAATTAAATTAAATAACTCTTTAGTTAGATTATTATAAAATATTACTTATAAAAAAAAGAGATTGCAATTAATTTTTTTACAATCTACTCTTTTATTAAACCCTACTATTTTATTAAACCATATTATTTTATTAAACCATATTATTTTATTATAATATTATTTTAAGAAAATGTTCTTTTTTATAATCATAGTTTTTTTTATAAGTCTCATTAAGTTGATTATTTGAATGTTGTGATATACGTGGTTCCTTATTCCCCTCTATGTCTATCAATGAAGTTATTATTGCAGCATGGAATATTATATTTCGATAATTTTCATAAAATATTACATCTCCAATTTCAAGTTCATTTACATCTTGTACTTCTTGCCCTTTAATTGCATTCCTCTTTGTACTTTGATTCATTTTTAAATACCAATATAAGGAGTGAGCTACACCCCAGCAAATTGAAGCTTTACCACTCTGATACCACCAAGGCCTAATATTGTTTTTATCCATGGGAGCTCCTCCCGCCTTTAAGCATTGAGAAACAAAGTTAGTACAGTCCCCACCGTTTCCATTAATGAATTTAAAATATTTATAATTTTCATTTGGATCAACTGCATATTTTACAGCATAATTCACAGCCGACCTTCTATTATATTTATTTAACATAAATATTACTCCTTAAAAGTTATAATTAAATTATATTATGCTGCACTTCCTTATTGTTTACATTTTTTTCTTTATATTTCAAGGAAATTTAAAGTTTAAACTGGCGATCCAAAAATAGCCACATACTGATTATCCAAAATAAATACATTATCTTTCCATTTCATAGTATTCATTACATACCCTAATGAATCTGCATTATATCTTCCAGCTATTTTTTGATATGCCAATAGTTCATATACTTTATTTGAATCGAAATCTACGGGATACAACCCACTTAACGGATTTACAAATCCATTAATAGGATTTTTTAGTTTCCCATTGGAATCATATATTTCATTTAAATAATCAGAATCCCTATTAGATATATCAATAATGTATTTATTATTATTTTCGTGGCTTATAACCTCCACCTTGTAGTTATCCTTATACGTAACATCATATTTATATTTTTCATTATATAAATTAAAGTCAAATAATAACTTTACCTTCTTATTAATAAAGGAATATATATAGTAGTACATAATTGCACCACTACCACCTGAATTTATTCCTATCAATATATCATCTACACGTTCCCCTGTAAAATCTCCCAAAAATAACGAAGGGTCGTATCCTGCATTTTCACTTAGTGATATACTCGTAACCCTACCCGTGACTCCATCCTGAATTAGAAGAGTGATATCTTGAACAAACGGGCTATCTTGCGTCTTTATCCCAGTTAAATATGCATTATCAAGTACACCATCACCGTCTACATCACCTCTAGCATAAGACACAATTTTCGGTTTTATCATATTAGCTCTATTATAATAATTATACATAGCAGCTCCTTTTCATTATAAGCTTTATGTAATATATTATGATTTAAATTATAAATCGTTCTAATTTTTATATTTTAAACACAGCAAAAAAAATACTGAGTGATAACACCCAGTATTTTAATAATTGCTATTTAAATTAATTGTCTTCATAAGAAACTGGTACATTATTTATTCCAAGTTCTAAAGCGGCTGCATATTCATCATAACCTGACACAATTACAAGGCTACCTCTTTTAACAACAATAGGTTTGTTAAACTTATTATTATTTTTCATGAAATTTATTGCTTTATTTTTTGAACGTTTTATTGATAAGTCTTCATTTTCATTTACTAATTTTGAAATATCCATTATTTCATCAGTTCCAGTTGGCATTTCAATATTTAGATCTATTTGTCCATTCTCGTCTTTTAACAAATGAAATATTTTTATTGAAGTTGCCTCTACTGAAATAAAAGGTGTTCCTTTACTATTTACACATGCTTTAAGTTCACCTTTAATTACAAAATAATTTACATCCTTCATACCTACTACTGCATCTCTCCAATAATCTTTTTTTACAATTACTCTATAAACTGATTCTTTATCATCATAAGTCCCTACTTTAAATAATAACTTAACATCTCCATTCTCTAACCTATTTGTTTTGACAGGTAACCCCTTAATTATAATCTCACTTTTATTCATAATTGAATTCTCCTTTTACTGTATATATTTTTTTAAATAAACCTCAGATATCTACTAATTATTCTCTAAATATAAAAAAAATAAAACACCTAGAATTCTAACGATTCCAGGTGTTTTTAATTAAATTATAATTTAATTCCATATTAATTTTAACGTTAGTAAATCTACGTGATCTTATATTAATCATATGCTTTTCTATTATAGAAATTCTATCATTATAAGTTAACACAGACTTCACCTCATTCACTAAATTAAAAGAAATTATACATAACGAAAAAATCTTTTTATATTTTTACCAATGAGTTTATTATATCATTATAAAGATGAAATTACAATTTTACATCATTACCACAAATTAATCTATTGTATATCTCCGTATTCTACCAAATTAAATTTAACATGGGCTTTTATTGTTGATTCCTTATATGCTGTATGCCAATCTACACTTTTAAAGTAGCTGTTATTCTTACCTCTTATCATATCACCTATACCAATAGGATCACTTCCTATCTTTTGCATGTAACCGATCAGTTTCTGACAATCTTGTTGAAGTTGTTGCTGTACATGCTCATTTAACTTTTTAATTTCTTTTTCATCGTTTAAATTATCCCATTTATATTCATCTGCATACCCTGAAAAATCCAAATAAATATCTACTACAGGTTTGTTCTTCTGAATTGAAATCTTTACTTTTTTACTATTTTGATTGAGTTGAATCGCTGAACTTTGTTTTTCACTATTATTTTCTCCAGTTTCAGTTGGAATACTCGCATTGTATGTATATTTTTTATGTTTTAATGTTTTCATCATTGACATTAAGAGTCCATTATCTTGTGCATTTATTGTTCCAACCATTTTTTTATTAGAAAATAAGGCTGACCCCTTAACCTCAATAGATTTTTCATTGATTTTTATTAATGGAACAATATTATCAATACCTGGGGCCATACTTATCAAATCATAACTAAAAATTCTTGTTTCATTGGTGCTTGCCGTGCTAACCGAACGTTCAAGAAGTGCATTTATATATATAGATGGTCTAGGTTTATCCGTAAAATTTTCTTCTGCCTGATGCATTAAACTTCTAGGACTACCCTCAACAACCACAACCCAGGCAAGAATTGCATCTGAGGGATCCCTTTCAAATATCGAATTAATATCAAATATACGTCCTTGTCCAGCAAGTTCTTGAGAAAATAAAACTATTTGGATTTTGCCTGCTAACATATTCTTTCCTGACCTTCTATTTACATTGTCCCTAGCTATCCTTGTTAAATTTGCTTCAGTATCAAATATTTCACCTTTAGCAGTAGTAACATCTGAATCAACCACTGGCATAGCATAGGTAAGTTTCAAATTTCCTTGAGCAGCTGTTTCTATACCTACTATTGTCATAAATCCAGTTTTCTCTACTAATACTTGGTCCCAGCAACCGCATAATATAAATGGAATAATCAACAATAAAACAAATATTTTTTTTCTCCTTCTATACATGAGGCTTCACTCCTTTTTTACGTATAAATGAAAATAAATAGCATATAACTAAAAACGCAGAAAATAAAGCTCCTGATATCATCATGATATTGCTATATTTTTCAATACTAGAGATACTTTTGGGTACATCACTTAACAATATAGTTAATGCAGTAAATACAAATAGATACCTAGCTTTTTTATTTAGATTTAATAGCTTATTTATACTATAATAGGTTATACAAAAGTATCCCCTAGTTGTCATTGCCATTACTGGTAGCCACATAGCTATAAATAATATATCCATTCTTTCGATTATTGGAGCTCTATATGATCTAGCTAGGCTAATTAACGGATACAAAGTCTTTTTCAGCATTTCTTCTCCAAAAAAAGATGTAGTAACTAAAAGGAGTAATATACAAAAAATAATGGTAATTATATTTGAACCTATAGCATATTTCATAGCCTTTTTTTTATTAGTAATCTCTGGATATATAACTGAAATTACCTCATACCCTAGGAATGCGAAAACACAGGGACTAAAACTTGCTTTTATTCCTTCAATTCCGCTTTGACCAATTGGTAGTAAAAAATTAAATCTCAGGTCTTTAAATACAAGAAAAAACAAAAGGCAACTAAAACTTAGGGAAAGATATATCGTAAGTGAAAATCTGGCTACATATTTTAATCCATACCAAACTAAATAGCAGGTAGGTATTAATGAAAAAACACATAGTATAAATGTCGGAGTTGACCTCAATAGATGAACATGTATTACATTTGTATAACTTCTTAAATTTACGCATGTACTGTACCATAAATATAAAACTATTAGTAAATTTAACACCCCCCCTAGGTACTTTCCGTATAAAAACTTGTTAATTTCGTATATTGATTTATTATTATACCTATTCAAAAGCCTTATAATTATTGAAATTACAGCAATTACTAGTATGCCATATACAAGTATTGAAATCCAGCCATCATGACCGCAAGTCCTAGCTAAATAAGCGGATAAACTAAGAGCCCCTGTACCAATTTGAATTGATACAATAAACCCCATTAATTGACCAGAGGTAATCTGATTTTGGCGACTATCCATTTTTCTTACCTCTTTCCTTATCTAGTGGTTTTGCTATATCAGGCCTTTTCTTTAAGAATCTAATTGGTGCCCTTATATAGGTATCTTTTAAATCACCAAACTTAAAAGGTAATATAGGTTGAAAATAAGGTTCTCCAAGAGAATCTAATACTAACAAATGAGCAAGTAATGTTACCATAGGAACTACTACTCCTAAAATACCAAATATTGCTGAGCATATCATAACGATATATTTAATAAGTCTAATAGAAATTCCCAAATCATAAGTTGGAGTAGTAAAACCTGCGATGGCAGAAGCAGCAACTATTATTACCATAAGATCACTTGCAACACCTGCTTGTATCGCTGTTTGCCCTATTACGAGTCCTCCAACAATACTCACAGAGGCAGTTATAAAAGATGGAAGCCTAATCGAGGCTTCCCTTACGGTCTCAATCATAAATTCTATCAAAAACGCTTCAATAACAGGTGGAAAAGGCACCTTTGTTCTAGATTGTGCAAGTGAGACAAGTAAAGGTAACGGTATCATGTAATAATGATAAGTAAGTAATGCAATATATATGCCTGGAAGAAATAAAGCTATTAATATTGCCATAGTACGTAGTAACCGTAAGTAAGTTGCTCCAAGCCAATGGGTTGTATAATCTTCGGGAGTTTGAGTAAATGCATGGAAAGTTACGGGGGCGATCATTACAAATGATGTTTCTTGAAGCATTATAACAAATTTACCTTCTAGTAATCCAGCTATTGCTTTATCCGGTCTTTCTGTGGAAAGGTATTGGGGAAAAATAGAATTGGGATGGTCTGCAATAATCTGTTCTAAATACCCAATTGCTATTAAACTGTCAGTATCAATTTGATTGATTTTGTCAGATATAATTTGTAATAAGTTAGGATTAGCTATATTATCAAGATACGCTACAGAAATTGTTTGGTGTGACAAACTTCCAATAGTAAAATCCTTGAATTTTAGATTGGGTGTTTTTAATTTCCTTCTAATAGTAGCTATATTAGTAGCCATGTCTTCAATAAAACCATCATGGTCTCCTCTTACGCTTTTTTCGCCTTCTGGCTCGCGTATACTTCTTTTCTCATATTTTTTTAGTGTACATGAAATTCCACAATTTAATCCATCGCATATAAAAACAGCATTACCAGCTAATATATCTTGTATTAGGTTATCAATTACTAATGGGAATGTTAATCCTGCTACTGGGAGTTTATTCGGAAGATATTTTATCTCATCCATATCTAACTTTTTTAAATTAAGTAAAGGTGTCATAAAATCTCTTTGAAAAAGATCTATATCACATAAACCTTGAACAAAAAAGAAACAACCTTCTTTCCCAGAATTCAATATAACTTTTCGCCTTACAATATCAGGACAATCTTTTAATGTGTCATCCATTATGGTAAAATTCTTTTCATACTCATTATATAGGTTTACATTTGTGTTATTATTTTCAACCATTTTACATCACCATTATTAGCATTCTCAATATATAAAATATTATACTTAAATTGTGTTTATGATAGTTCAAAAAACACTAAAGGTGGATATATTAAAATAATTTTAGAAATCATTTTTATATAGCCACCCTATCTTTTCCTTTAATAATCATATATTATCTATTATTAATATAACCTATCATTTTCTAATTCTTAAAGCTATGTATAGGTGCCGGAATTCTACCACCGCGATTAATAAAGTCGGCACTTGAGAATTCGCTTACCTTCATAACAGGTGCGCGTCCAAGAAGTCCTCCAAATTCTACTGAGTCCCCAACCTTTTTACCCGGTGCAGGTATAAGCCTCGTTGCAGTAGTTTTATTATTAATCATTCCAATTGCACACTCATCAGCAATAATTGCTGAAATAGTTTCTGCAGGTGTGTCTCCTGGAATTGCAATCATATCTAAACCAACTGAACATACACATGTCATAGCCTCAAGTTTCTCTATGTTTAGAGCACCTTTTTCTACGGCTTCAATCATTCCTTCATCTTCACTTACAGGTATAAATGCTCCACTGAGCCCCCCAACAGATCCTGAAGCCATTATTCCACCCTTTTTAACTGCGTCATTTAGCATTGCTAGTGCACAAGTCGTTCCATGAGTTCCGCATACTTCAAGTCCCATTTCCTCTAGAATTCTAGCAACACTATCCCCTACAGCAGGTGTTGGTGCTAATGATAAATCTACTATACCAAAAGGTACATCTAACCTTTTTGCAGCTTCAATTCCAACTAATTGACCCATTCTTGTTATCTTAAATGCTGTTTTCTTTATTTCTTCAGCTACAACTCCAAAATCAGCACCTCTTACTTTTTCAAGGGCAACTTTTACTGTACCTGGTCCACTTATTCCTACATTTAATGTACACTCAGCTTCTCCAACTCCATGAAAAGCACCTGCCATAAAAGGATTATCATCTACGGCATTTGCGAATACTACGATCTTTGCGCAGCCAAGTCCATCTCTATCTGCAGTGAGCCTCGCAGCTTCCTTAATAATTTGTCCCATTTGGCGAACTCCATCCATATTAATTCCAACCTTAGAACTTGCAACACTTACAGATGAGCATACTCTCTCAGTAACCCTCATAGCCTCAGGTATAGATGATATCAGTCTATGATCACCAGTAGTATATCCTTTATGAATTAATGCAGAAAATCCTCCAATAAAGTTTACTCCGAGTTCATTTGCAATTTTATCCAGCATTATAGCATATTCTACATAGTTTTCATCCTGAGAAGCTCCCGCTATTAGAGAAATAGGAGTAACTGAAATTCTTTTATTAATTATTGGAACTCCATATTCTAGTGCTAAATCTTCTCCTACCTTAACTAAATTTCCAGCAAGTCTCATAATCTTTTCGTAAATTCTCGCTCTTGACCTTTTGCCATCAAAGTCACAACAATCAAGCAAAGATATTCCCATAGTAAGTGTTCTAATATCTAATTTTTCATGATCTAACATTTTTACCGTTTCCATTATTTGATTAATATTCACTTTTTACCTCCTAAACAAGATGCATTGAATTAAATACATCTTCATGTTGAATTTTTATTGAAACATTTAAAATCTTACCTTTTTCTGTTAATATTTCATTTAATTCCTTTAAAGAAATATTAATACAAGATAAATCTACAAGCATTACCATTGTAAAAAATTCATTCATAATAGTTTGATTAATGTCTAAAATATTAGCATTTTTTTCAAATAATAGGGTTGATACATTTGCAATAATACCCGCTTTATCTTTTCCAATTACAGTTAACACAGCCTTCATTTTATTCCCCTCCGTTTTTTAATCACAAAAAAAAGCCGAATAGATAATACTCGACCCTTGAAATCAATATTATCCCCTGTCCTTTTTACCTGAGAGTTTCATAAGTTTTCACTAATTCAATTAGCGAAAACTTACTTTCTCCTTCGGTGCTCAATTAGAGTCTCTCCAAGGGCTCGTCCTGTAACAGTCATATCTATGCGATACCTAAAAATAAAATATTTTTTTGGTGTATAGATTTACTCTATACTCTTCTGCTACAATCATCCGAACTATTTAGTTGTAAGTTATTAATAGTATAATAACAGTTTTATTAACTAATATCAACATTTATAATTAAATTTAAAATTGATTTAAAATTTTATCATACATTTTCAAAGTAAATCTTACATGAGTCCTGGTAATATATTTTGGAATAATGATAAAATCGATGCTACTATGAGCACAGTAATACCAGATATAAATCCTGGAATAGTCCACGCTCTAATGGTATCACCAACTGATATTTTAAAGAATCTGCTAATAGCCCAAAATCCAGAATCATTTGGAAGTGATAATCCCATACCTCCACCACAAATAGCAATTGCACATAATATTGGAGAAACCCCCGATGTTGCAATTGTTGTCGCAAGTATTGATGATGTTGTTATAAGTGCTACTGTTGTAGACCCTTGTGCACAACGAATGATTTGAGAAATCATAAAACAAAGGACTAAAACTGGAATACTATACCCTGATAGAGTTTTTGCAATATAATCTGCAATTCCTGTAGCTTGAAGCACTTTACCATATGCTCCACCTGCACCAGTAATTAAGAGAATAAGACCTACTTGGTCTGCTGCAGTAGTCATTACATCTGAAACACTTCTGCTAATATAAGGTTTGGAAACTATTGCAGCATAGATAACTCCAACGAGCATAGCAACATTTTTGTCCCCGAAAAACTTAAGAAAAGGTGTTATTGGATGATTTTCACCGAGAATCATTGTACCAAAGCTTCCCAATAAAATAAGTAGAATTGGAACAAGGAGTAAAGAAAGCGATTTTATGAAACTTGGTCTTTTTTTATTAGGATCTGATTCTATCTTTTTATCTTCAACTTCTAAATCATCAAATGAGTAAGTGTGGTTATTTTTATGATCTACCTTGTCTAAATGTTTCGCATACCAAACTCCAGCAACCATTGTTGCAATAAATGCACAAACTAACGAGTAAATAAAGAAAACACCTACGTCAATTTTTAATGATTCAGACACTGCAAGTGGTGCAGGAGTTGGAATAACCATAGCATATGTAGCTGTGGTTGCTATAGATATACTACATGCATATGCTACCATAGAAACACCAGTCTTTTTAGAAAGAACTCTAAGCATTGGTGCAAACATTATGTAAACTACGTCACCGAATACAGGAATACCTGTAATGAAACCGGACAAAGCAACAGCCTCTGGAGTTCTTTTTTCTCCGAATTTTTTTAATATTGTGTTAGCCATTACTTCAATGCCGCCAGATTCGAACATAAATGATCCAAGCATAACACCAAGACCTGTGACTATCCCTATTCCTGCAAGAGTTGAACCAAATCCTGCTGATACTGTGCTCCCAATGTCACTCACCGGCATACGAACAAATACAGCAGTAGCTATAGCTGTAAGCAATAATGCTACGAATGCATTTAGCTTAAATTTAAGAATTGTTACTAATAAAACAACTACCGACAGTAAAAATACTACAATTAATAATGGACCTGTTAACATAAAAATTCCCCCTAGAATATATATTTTAAAGTTGTAATCGTTTATTTAATTGCTCAGTAAATAAGCTACAATGTGAATTAAGAGAATTAAAAAATTATATTCTCTTAATCTATTCACACTATAAGCATTAATTTAAATTATATTATTTTTTATCAAGATACTACTCCATATATCCGCCCTTCATAGGGGACACAGCATATTTAGTATAAATTCTTAGTACACCCTTTGTATGCTTCGATACTGGTTTTACCCATCTTCCTTTTCTATCTATTAATATTTTATCAATTTCACTTAAGTTTTTCTCTTGTCCCTTAACTCCGATAATATTAATTGATCTTGCTGGGATATCAATTTTAATAAGATCGCCTTCTTCAACAAGTGCTATAGGTCCACCTTCACTTGCTTCTGGTGATACATGTCCAATAGCTGGTCCTCTTGTAGCTCCTGAAAATCTACCATCTGTTATCAGTGCTATAGACTCAACTAATTCAAGGTCTGATGCAATGGCTTCCGTAGTATAGAACATCTCAGGCATTCCTGAACCCCTAGGGCCTTCATACCTTATAAATACTGCATCACCTGGCTTAATTTTTTTAGTTAGAACTGCTTTAATTGCATCCTCTTCACAATCAAAAACTCTTGCTTTTAAGACCACTTGTAGTAGCTTTTTAGATATTGCTGAATGTTTAACAACTGCACCTTCTGGTGCTAAATTACCTTTTAAAATTGCAATAGCTCCTTGTGCTTGAATTGGATTTTCTTTGGTTCTTATAATATCTTCTTTTTTCACTTCTAATATTTTAAGAAACTCATTACATTTCTCATAAAATCCATTTTTCTTTAAATCCTCAAGATTTTCCCCTAGTGTCTTTCCAGTAACAGTTAGTACATCTAAATTTAAATATTCTTTAATTTCTTCCATTACTGCAGGTACTCCACCAGCATACCAGAAATATGATCCAGGGTAGAATCCACTTGGTCTAATATTTAATAAAAATGGTATCCTTCTATGTATTTCATCAAACATTTCAGGTTTTATTTCTAAACCAAGCTCATGTGCAATTGCAGGGATATGAAGTAGTGTATTACTAGAACCTGCGATAGCCGCATGTATCATTATTGCATTTTCAAAAGCTTTAATTGTCATAATTTGAGATGGTTTAATGTTCATTTCAACTAGCTTAAGTGCATGCTGCCCAGCTAATTTGGCAATAGATTTAAGTTCATTTGATGTAGCAGGAACTAAAGCTGTTCCAGGTAATGCCATTCCTAATGCTTCCGCCATTATTTGCATTGTAGAAGCTGTTCCCATAAACGAGCAGGCGCCACAACTTGGACATGCATTATGTTTATAATAATTGAATTTTTCCTGTGTTATTTCTCCTCTTTCAAATTGGGCACTATATGTACCAATTTGCTCAAGGGTTAACATATCTGGGCCGGCATTCATTATTCCTCCTGGAACAAATACTGCTGGCATATCAAGTCTTGCAATCGCCATAAGATGTGCTGGCACTGATTTATCACAACTTGTAATAAATACTCCTGCATCATAAGGCGTTGCCTCAACATGTATTTCAATCATATCTGCCATAATTTCTCTAGATACTAAAGAATAATTTATTCCATCATGCCCTTGCGCTTCACCGTCACAAATATCTGTAACAAAAAACTTAGCTGGTCTTCCACCCTCTTCGTATACTCCCTTGCACGCCTCTTCAACCAAAGTATCTAAATGTGCACTTCCTGGGTGACTATGCCCAAAACTACTTTCTACAATAATTTGTGGTTTTTCTAGGTCTTCAAGCTTCCATCCTGCTCCAAGCCTTAATGAATCTATTTCAGGTGCTTTGTTTCTTAATTCTTGACTTTCTAACATTATTAATCACCTCATATATAATTAGTTGTATGACACTTTGCTTAGTTTAACAGAAAACAAGCTTGCATTTCTTCGTTTTAACCGTTATTGTATGACAACTAATTATATATTAACAACTAATCACGTAATAGTCAATACGTTTTCAATTAAAAATTGTAATCGTTATTCTTTATTCTTTATTCTTTATTCTTTATTCGCGATAGGTTACTCTCTTGCTAATAAATCTTTTATTGTTCTTTCTATATGTCTCCTCGAATATAAACTAGCAAGTTCTGAGTCATTACTTTTTATAGCATCTAATATAAGTTTATGTTCTCTTATTCCACCAGATGGTCCTAAATTTTTATACGATTCCTTTTGATGATATTTTAAAATATTCCTAAATACCTCTTCTACTTTTATAATCAATATATTTCCTGCACCTTCTGCTACTTTCATGTGAAATTCTAAATCCATTTCAGTAAATTTTTCCATATCCTCCTGAGATTCAACCATCTTCTCGTAACATAGTTCAATTTCGCTTAATAGAGATGGCGTACACCTTTTAGCACATAACCCAGCCGTTTCAGCTTCCATTATCTGTCTAAATTCTAAGACATTCATGTAACTGTCTGTATCAAGGCTAATCATAGGTATTAAATTATTCAAGAAAAGATCAACCTTTAATTCACTTACATAAGTTCCTCCACCATGTTTTTTACTGACTATGTTTAATGTTGCTAATTTTTCAATAGCTTCTCTAACAGATACTCGACTTACCTTAAACTCATCCACCATCTGAAGTTCTGACATGATTTTGCAACCAGCTTTCCATTCCCCACTAAATATCTTTTCCTGTATTTTATCAAAAACCTTATCACTAGTTCTTATATTTTTCATTTTATTTTCCCCCTGAATTTATTCATAAATTTTCATTTTTTAAATATACCACTATAATTCTAAATAATTGAATTATATACGTGTAAATCGAAATTATACTTATCTATCTACTATAATAACCTATATAACAGACTATTAAACTTTATTATAATAAAAATTAAGCAGAGATTTCTCTCTGCTTAATTTTTTTGATTTATTTCTATATTATATATCATTGGTTATTTTTATTAATCAGACACTCCCTCATTTAATGATGATTTAGTAAATCTTATTTTTGATCTCTCATTTAATTTTTCCTGCAAAGAAATTAGTGCAGGTGTAACTATAGGAAGTAAAACCATACTGAGTAATAATAATCCAGTTACAACACTTATAGCAAGTTCCATTAAAACATGAATATTTGATGGATACAATGTATCAAAAGTACCTGCAAGTATTATTGATCGTTTACAGTGAATATATTTTAAATAAACCAAAAAATAAATAGCAACAAAAACTATTTCAGTTTTTGTTGCTAAATACATCAAAATTCAAGTTATTAGATTATTTGATTAGCGTCAAATGTTCCTTGCGTAGATATATTAGAATTATATACATGTTCAATTCTAGGTAATGATATTCCTAAAGTCTCTCTAAGTACATCTTCTACTGTTTCTACTGCTTTTATTGTTAGTTGACTTTTAACTTCTTCTGGGACATCCTTTAAATCAACTAAATTCTCTTTTGGAATTAATATCCTTGTAATCCCAGCCCTTTGAGCTCCTATAAGTTTTTCCTTAAGTCCACCTATCGGTAGCACTGCTCCTCTTAATGTAATTTCTCCTGTCATTGCAAGTTTAGGATCCACTTTTTTGCCAGTAACTAGGGATGCAAGTGCTGTAAATAATGTAATTCCTGCTGATGGACCATCTTTAGGAACAGATCCTGATGGAACATGAATATGAAGATCTCTTTCCTTAAAATTAATTGAATTCATAGGTAACCTTGACTTAAGAAGACTTAAAGAGATCTTTGCAGATTCTTTCATAACATCTCCTAGTTGCCCAGTTAGTATAACTTGTCCATTTCCTATCATGTCAGTAGCTTCAATAAAGAGGATTTCTCCACCTACCGAAGTCCATGCAAGTCCTGTTACAACTCCTGGTGGGTTATCTTTTTGAGCCCTATCATGACTTGAAACTTTTCTTCCAAGTAGATCATCTAACGCTTCTACAGAAACAACAAAAGGTAACTCTCCCTTATGTGACACAATCTTTTCCGAGGTAATTCTTGCAAGTGTTGCTAATTGTTTTTTAAGACCACGAACCCCAGCTTCAACTGTATATTCACTAATTATTTTTCTAAGAGCCTCATCTTCGATAACTAACTGCTCACTATTTAATCCATGTTCTTCAAGTATCTCAGGAATTAAATGTTCTTTTCCAATATGGAATTTTTCATTCATTGTATAACTAGATATTTGAATAACCTCCATCCTATCAAGTAATGGCCTTGGAATACTCTCTAGTGAGTTAGCAGTTGCTACAAAGAATACTTCTGACAAATCATAAGGTAAATCTAAATAATGATCAGTAAAGCTATTATTTTGCTCTGGATCTAATACTTCAAGTAATGCACTTGCTGGATCTCCATTATAACCAGTCATTAGCTTGTCTACTTCATCTAAAACCATTACTGGGTTTATTACTCCTGCTTTTTTAATACTTTGAATAATTCTTCCTGGCATTGCACCAATATAAGTTCTTCTATGTCCCCTTATTTCAGCTTCGTCACGTATTCCACCTAAACTAAGTCTAATATATTCTCTTCCTAATGCCTGAGCAATGCTTTTACCTAAACTTGTTTTCCCTGTACCAGGAGGTCCAACTAGTAATAAAATAGAACCTTTTTTATCCTTTTTAAGTTGCATAACAGCTAAATGTTGAATAATCCTATCCTTAACCTTATCAAGTCCATAATGTTGATCATCTAGTATTCTTCTTGCTTCTCCTAAATTTATAACTTCAGGTTCAGACTTTTTCCAAGGAAGTTTAACTAATAGATCTAAATAATTACGTATAACATTATATTCAGCACTAGATTCACTTTGTCTTTCTAACTTTTCAAGTTCATCCAAAGCAGCAGTTTTTATGTCGTCTGGCATTTGAGCATCTTCAATCTTATCTAAATAACTTTTATCTTTACCAGTGCCTTCGTTTTTACCTTCATTTAATTCACTTTGAATAGCCTTTAATTGCTCTCTGAGTACTGATTGCCTGTAATTTTTATTAGCTTTTTCAGTAAATTTTTCTGCCATCTCAAATTGAAGTTTTAAAGCTTCCTTTTGTTTTAAAAGATAATCCATAAACTTTAGAATTCTTGCCTTTAAAGATTGAGTTTCAACTAGAACATATTTTTCATCATTTGATAGTGGCATAAATTGAGTAAGGTGTGCTATTAGCTTATTTATATCTTTTTGTTCCTCGATCATCTTCATAAATTGGTCTGAACCTTGGAATTTTTCGCTAACTTCGCGAGTAACGTTTTTCACATATTCTAGCATTTCTTCTTGGCTTTGTTTTGTAAGATCAACATCATCTGACGCTACCTCAAATTCTACTTGGATAAGATCATTTGTAACATCAATTGACTTAATTTCTACTCTTTCTGCCACTTTAATTTTCACTTGATATCCTTTATCTGTTTTTTCAATTCCTTCTACCTTGAATGAAACTCCAACTAAATAAAAATCTTCTTGTTTTAACTGGCTCTGGTTAAAGTTTTGTTTTAAATATAATGCAATACTAGTTTGATCTTCCTTTGCTAATCTTTGAAGTTCTTCTTCACTAATGTTATCTAATTTTAATGTATAGTTAGTTCCTTCTAGTAAAACTATATTTGAAACAGGAATTGCTATTCCCTCTCTAATTTTCTTATCTAAGTTCATCATTATAATCATCCTTTCTTTTACAATTTTATAAGTGAACGTTCATTTATCAATTTTTCAAATAATAGCGAGACACCTTTGCAATTATCTTTTCACAAAATTCTCTCGTTTTTATTTAATAAATCAGTTTACTCCAAATCTTTAATAATTATAGTAACAATGCGTCCTGTATAATCATAATCATTTCTTCTAGTAAATTATCTTGTTCAACATCACTTGTACACTGCTTAATTGCAATTGATTTTACTGGATAAAAAAGTATTGCTACTAAATTATCGTTTTGAAAATCTTTAAGCACCTTCTTATCTTTCATTTCCTGTAGCAAATCATTTAGATTTTTTATACCTTTCCGCTCTAAGCAATGACTAGCTAAAGCTGGACAACTTGAAAATTGATCTACAAAATGAAATATTTCTCCATTTTCTTGAATGTAGTTGTAATAACCTCTAGCAAGCATTTCAATAAGTTGATGCCCATCCATGTCCTTATAAATCCTACTAAGCAAATAATCAAAAATCTCTTCTGAATACTCGTGATATATATCTTGTAACATAATCTCCTTATTCTCATAATAAATATAAACTGTGGCTGGAGAAACCCCTGCCTCTTTAGCAATCTTAGAAATAGAAGTACCATGAAAACCTAATTCAAGTATTAATTTAACAACTGCTTCTTTTATACTTTTCTCTTTTTCATCATCTTTTTTTCTCATTTATCCACCTCTATTAATTCTATAATAAACGACCATTCATTTATTGTCAAGCTGTTTTTAAAAATATATTATCTAAAACTGATTATTCTGTTTAATTTATTAATCTGTTAATTTATTTATACTTTCTTTTATTTTTAATGTTTTCACACTTTTAAATAAAAAAACTGCGGTTAACGCTGTTGCAATAATGTCTGCACACGGTTGTGAAAACCATAATCCATCCAGTTTGTAGAACAATGGAAGTATAAGAATAAGTGGTATTAGTACTATTACCTGCCTTAATATGCTTAAAAGCATTGATGTCTTCGCCTCATTTATCGCTTGAAAATAGCTTGCTCCTAAAAGTTGAAACCCTAAAATAGGTAAAAATATTAAATCAATTCTAAGCCCACGTGCCCCTAGATTTATTAAAGCAGGATTATTATAAGAAAACGCCCCTATAAGCTGCTTTGCAAATAGTTGTACACCTATAAAGCCAATTATAGCAAGTAAAGTTCCGAAAGTTATGGCCAGCTTTAGAACCTTAAGTACTCTAGGGTATAATTTAGCACCATAATTATATCCTATTATAGGTTGGATGCCTTGGCTTATCCCTACTATAGGCATAAATATAATCATGGATATACTATTCAGTATTCCCATTGATGCTATTGCAAGATCCCCTCCATAAGTGTAAAGACCTTTATTATATAATATAGCTACTAGACTTGATGCAATTTGCATGGAAAACGGAGCCACGCCAATAGCAAAAATATCTTTTATAATTTTTTTATCAAGTTTTAAATTCATTTTCTTTATTTTAAGCACACTATTACTATTTTTAGATGTAAAATATTTAACTACTAATATGGTATTAACAATTTGTGAAATTATAGTTGCTATGGCAGCACCTCGAATTCCCATATTTAAAACGAATATGAATATTGGATCTAATATAATATTAATAATTGCGCCAAAAACCATTGTTAACATTGCTATTTTAGGATTACCCTCTGCTCTAATTATATTATTAATTCCGAACCCTATATTCTGAAAAACGGCACCCATAATTATGATTTCTATATATTCTTTAGCATAAATAATGCTATTTCCACTTGCCCCAAATAATATTAAAATCTTGTCTAAAAATAAAATTCCAACTATACTAAGTACCAATGAAATTATAGTTATAAGTACAATAGCGTTTCCTAAAATATCATCAGCGGCTTTGAGATTTTTCTCCCCAAGTCTTATTGATATAACTGCACTAGCACCTATTCCAACAAGCATTGCAAAAGCCATTATAATAACTGATATTGGAAATGTTATAGCAAGACCCGAAAGTGCATATGATCCTACCCCTTTAATATGACCTATGTATATTCGGTCTACAACATTATATAAAGCATTTACAATCATTGCAGTTATAGCAGGCACCGAAAACTTAAAAAGTAGTTTCCCTATACTTTCTGTTCCTAATTCTTTTGTCTGGTTCATAAAAAACTACCCCCTATATTATTTTACATATTTTCTAGTATACCATAAATATATGTATTTAAAATCATTGTACAATTAGCTATTATATACGGTAATAATCGGTTGATGGTCATGCACCATTGAAAATACTATATTAACTACCTACATTGATTAGAAATATGCCATTGTCTCATTGATATTTAACTTGAAAAAT